>JBATTK010000138.1:0-96165 GCA_049670505.1 Saonia sp. | reverse complement strand
TTGGTAGTGAGTATATCACTCATTAGATCAAAATAGGGACGTATGGCCTTAAACGAATGGTCTACCTCCTTCATAAAATCAGTGGACAGCACTTGCTTGTCCGTAAAGTTACGCACAAAAATAAATTGCTTTCTTTTGATCAGGTCAATACTTGGATGTTCCTTGTCAAATCCCTTGGGTGCAGTCTTAACGGCATCTCCTTCTAGTTCTCCCCATATTTTCTTGAACCCTTTTTCATTGATAACCTCCCTCATTTCGGAAGCATCCTGTTCAAACTCTTTCCGGATTCTGAACAGGTCTTCTTTATTGGGATCCCAAAATCCGGTAGCAATAAATGTTTCATTGGGTTTTATACGCAAGTAGTACCCACCCCTTAGCCTAGCTCCTGCTCTGGAAAAGGATGCTGCAAAATGGGCTTTATAGGGCGTTTTATCTTTTGAAAAGCGCACATCCCTATAAATCCTGAACATTTTCAACTTTTCAATATCATCATGGGCCATAAGCCTCTCCTTTAAATTTTCATAAAATGCCTTTGCCTTGGTTTCATGGTCCTTAAATTCCTTTTTGTGTTCCGTAAACCATTCCCTATTGTTGTTTTTGTCCAATTTTTTTAAGAAAAGAAGGGTATCCTTAGTAATTACGGCTGTTTCCATACGACCTAATATCTGATTAATTTTAAGCTAAAGTTAACCATTTTGCATAAGGTGCTTTTAAAATATTGGTTAATTTTGAAAGTATAATCTTATAGGCATGGACAAAGAATCGATTATAAAAAAAATCAACCGTCATAAAAAACAACCCAATTTAAGGTATCGGTTAAAGGAAAAAGTTGAGGCATTTACAAATCGACTCTTTTATACTTTGTTCGATATTGAAACTCCCGTAGAGGAAAATTTGGAATTCCTCGAAAAGGAATTTGACACTTTGATGAGCCTTGCATGCTGGGATGTAGAAAAACCCTGTAAAAAAGTTTGGGAACATTATGTATCCCAACTCCCCCATGTTCTGGAAAAATTAAACCTGGATGCGGAGGCTATCGTGAATTGTGATCCGGCATCTTTGTCCATAGAAGAAGTCTATATGGCCTACCCCGGTTTTTATGCTATTGCTATTTACAGATTGGCCCACGAGCTATATCGGGAAGGTTTCCCTATGGTCCCCCGCTTAATGACGGAATATGCACATCGGCAGACCGGAGTGGATATCAATCCGGGCGCCAGGATTGGGGAATCTTTCTTTATTGACCATGCCACGGGGGTTGTCATAGGGGAAACGGCGATTATTAAGAATAATGTGAAAATATACCAAGGAGTCACCCTGGGAGCACTTTATGTTGCGAAGAGTCTACAAAAGATCAAACGGCATCCTACCATAGAAGATAATGTAACTATTTATGCAAACGCGACAATTTTGGGAGGTGATACCGTAATAGGGGAGAATTCCGTTATAGGGGGCAATGCGTGGTTGACCGCCTCGGTCCCTGCGAATTCTACGGTCTTCCATACGCCAGAGATTAAAATAAAAACACTTCCGCATGTCTCATAGTATTTTGGATCTCATAGGAAATACACCTTTGGTGGTATCCAGGGTATTGAACCAAAATCCGAACGTGAAGCTATTGTTTAAGCTAGAAGGCCATAATCCCGGCGGAAGTGTAAAGGATAGGGCCGCCTTCCATATGATCAAAAACGGTCTTGAAAGCGGGAAAATCGACAAAAATTCCAGACTTATAGAAGCTACCAGTGGCAATACAGGTATTGCACTGGCGATGATCGCAGGTATTTACGGACTGGATATAGAATTGGTAATGCCGGAGAATTCCACCAAGGAACGTATACAGACCATGCGGGCCTATGGGGCAAAGGTTACACTCACTTCGGAAGATATCGGTATTGAAGGTGCCAGGGACTATGCTGAGGACAAAGTGACACACGAAGGTTTTGTAATGTTGGATCAATTTGCAAATAACGATAATTGGAAAGCTCATTATAAGACTACGGGACCGGAAATCTGGAACGATACCGAAGGTACAATTACACATTTCGTTTCTTCTATGGGAACCACGGGTACCATTATGGGAACATCTACTTATTTAAAGGAGCTGAATCCAAATGTGCAGATTGTAGGGGTACAACCCACCGATGGGTCAAAAATCCCGGGAATACGGAAATGGCCCGAGGAATATCTTCCAAAAATTTTTAATCCCAAGAAAGTAGATCGGGTAATGGAAGTTGACGAGGAAGAGGCCAGACTCATGGCAAAACGCTTGGCAAAAGAAGAAGGTATCTTCTCCGGAATGAGTAGCGGGGGTGCCGCCACCATAGCATTGCGTTTGGCAGAAGAGCTCAAAAGTGGTGTTATCGTTTCAATAGTATGTGATCGTGGTGACCGCTATCTTTCCGCTGATCTTTTCGGCTAAAACTTATTTGCCCAAGACCGTATCGATTCCATTAAGATAAGTGTCGTATGTTATCAAATTGTTATGGCCGCCGTCCGTTATGGTATACATTTTCTTTTCTGCCCCCGGTATAGTATCAAACAGACGTTTTCCAGAATCATAGGGTACTATAGCATCTTGGGTGCCATGGAATATAACAACGGGACATGTAACGGACTGAATATATTCAAAGGATTGGAACTTGTATTTCAACAACCATTTTAAAGGTAAAAAGGGGAACCTCTCTTTGGCAATATCCATTAAGCTATAGTAGGGTGTTTCCAAAATAAGTTGAACCGGCTTGTTTCTAGAAGCCAAACGTGTGGCAATACCTGTACCCAAAGAGCGACCGTATAGTAGAATGCTATCCTCATTATACCGCTTAAGCAGATAATCATAAAAAAGCTGGGCATCCTCGTGTAATACCCTTTCACTGAGCTTCCCCGTACTTTTTCCATAGGTCCTATAATCCATGACCACAACATCGTATCCCTTTTCCGCAAAAAAAGAAGCGATATGGCCCCAGCGGGACAAATCTCCTGCATTACCGTGAAAATATAGAATTACCCCTTTGGGGTCTTCGCGCTTAAAATGTACGGCATTTAGTTTTGCACCATCCGCGGCGGTTAAGAAAACCTCTTCAAAAGGTTGGGTAAACGAATACGAATAATCAACAGCTAAACGAGTGGGTAAAAAAATCAGTTTTTCTTGCAATAAATATAGCATAGTCAAAATCAGTACAAAAAAAATAAGCAATATACCGCCTATCTTCTTAAGCTTCTGCATTAGTATGTTTTGTAGCATGTTTTACATGGATACTGGAGCCTTCCAGATTAATGGGTCGGGGCCTTGTTGTTATTATTTCACTTAACATCTTATGATAGGATTCAAAAGTGTTCAAATTTTTATGTCCCCCACCTATAACGGTATACAATCTAGTGGATTTGGGTTTAATTTTGGATAATTTCACACTGGTTTTATAAGGAATGAGTCGATCGTCCGTACCATGTATGATATGTATCGGACAATTTACATATTTCAACCATTTATAGGTAGGCATAGGAAATTTTATCAAAATGGAAAGCGGCATAAAAGGAATAAATTTTTTGGCAACCTTGCTTAAACTATAATAAGGTGCATCCAAAATCAGCATCCTTGGATTGTTCATAGAAGCTAGTTTGGTGGCGAAACCTGAACCTAGGGAGCGACCATATAAAATAATATATTTCTCGGCAACACTTTCCTTTAGTTTGTTATAGACTACTTGTAGATCTCTTTTTATGGCCTTTTGCGTTCTTCTTCCCGTGCTTTTTCCAAACCCTCTATAGTCTATCATGAGTACGTCATAGCCATGACGGGTAAAATCTACGGCAAATTTGCCCCATCCTTTGATGCTCTTGGAATTCCCCTTGAGATAAAACACCACTCCTTTAGGGTTTTGGGCCTTAAAACGCAATCCATTGATGGTTGCCCCGTCCCTGGTTTCTATATTGTATTCCTCTATTTCCTGGTTATCGTAGTAAAACTGGAAATCCTTGGGCAGTTTTTCCGGTTTAAACATTAGAAAGTCCTGTAAAAAGTAAAGTGCTATACTTATTACAAGATATATTCCGACAACCCCCAATAAAATGTACAACCAATTTTGCATTAATGCGCATTTACCTCCAATGTACAAAAAAATACAGTATACCTATTCCGGTTCAAAATCGAGATGATGCAATAGAAGCCCAGAACCAGGGGCCACATAGGTTATCTTCACCCTTGTGTTCTCTTCCAGGGACTTCCGGATATCCAAGAGTGTTAGCTCTCCCCTACCCAATTGGATCAAGGCTCCCATGATCATCCGAATTTGGTAGCGCATAAAGCCTTCACTTTTTATGTGAAGCGCATAACTCTTTTCGGGAAAAAAATTGGCGGTTAATATGGTATTTTGCCGTATGCTACATGCGCTGATAGTTCTTACAAATTGCTTTTTTTCCTTTGGTCTGGCCGTATAGGCCTTAAAATTATGGGTACCTACGAACAATGCCGCTCCCTTCTTCATCAAATCAATATCGATATTTTCAATAATATTGGCCAAATAGGGAGCACAATACGGATGATTTTTTTGTCCAAAGGAGAATAGGTATACGTACTCTTTGGTTTTACTATGCTGAATGATATTAAATTTTGAATCTACTTCCGTTATTTTGATTACCCTGATATCCGGGGGAAGGTTTTCATTGAAACGACCCATAAATTCATTACGCTCAGGTATAGGAGAATCTTCTAAAAAAAGCTCAAATGCCGCGTCCAAGGCGGATACCCTGGCATCGGTACGGCCCGCTCCCAAAATTTTGAACTTCCTATCCGGTAAGATAAACTTGAGTGTTTTTGTGAGCATACCTTCAATGGTCTTTTCCCCGGGTTGTTTTTGCCAACCACTATAACGAAAACCCAAAAACTGTAACCTGATCAAATAATAATGACGCTGCTTTTGCATATATAAATGTGGGGATAAATATACTATAGTAATATGTTAAAATTCAATTGTTTGGAGCAGATCGCTATATTTTTTACATTGTAAGTATTCAACAATAACCTAAACCAATTAAAATGATGGAAAAACAAACAGTAAAACCTAAAATGTGGTTTTGGATCCTAAGTGTCCTGGCACTTATTTGGAACCTCATGGGTGTTATGGCCTATTTGGCACAGGCCTTTATTACCGAAGAGGCCTTGGACGCACTACCCGAAACCGAACGTGCACTGTATGATGCCCAACCGGCATGGGTCACCGCTGCCTTTGCCATTGCAGTATTCGGTGGAACCTTGGGATGTATCGCCTTGCTCCTAAGAAAGAAATGGGCAAGACCTGTTCTTTTAATTTCGCTGATCGGTATTTTGGCACAGATGTCACATGCCTTTTTTATAAGTAATAATTTTGAGGTATACGGCCCCGGAGGGTTGGTTATGCCGATCTTGGTGATTATTATAGGCGTTGGTCTTGTATTGATGGCCCGTTCCGCGCAAACAAAAGGCTGGATTAAATAACTAGTGTTAACTTTAAATGGTTGTTCGTTAATCGTTAACCATTGTTCGTTAATGGTTGATCGTGGAAAACCTACAGTGTACCGTTACATTTACAGAAATGACATTCCATCTTGCAGTTTCTGGTTCCAAAATTTAGGGTGTTGGGCCGGGATACGTTGATTTGTATATCACCTACTCGCCAAAAATTCCATTGGGAACATGAATTTTAGCTCCTTCCCTTAGTCAAGGGAAGGTGTCCTGACAGTATCGTCAGGACGGAAGGGTCTGCGTAGCGTGTGATGGATTCAGGTCTTTTATCCGTTGTCTTCGGTATTTGGACGTATAGTAGTCAGTAGTCAGAATTTGGCTTCAAACTTCCAGTTTATAGTTTCTGGTTTAAGGTTGAAAGTTCAAGGTTTTGGTCTTTTATCTTTTTTCCTTTGTCTTTGGAAAGATCGTCTCCAGTAGGCAGTATACAGTGGTCAGACGTTTGGTATTCGTATCGTTTCCAGTCTTTTTCTTTGGTCTTCCGTCTTTAGAAAGATAGTTTTCAGTTGTCCAGCTTCCATTTCCTAGTTTCTGGGATTTGGGATTTGTTTTTTGAAATTTGGTATCCAGTCTTTTCTCCTTCATCTTTGGAAAGGTAGCCTTCAACAGACAGTGACAGTCGGCAATATCCAGTTTCCAGTTTCTGATTTTCCGTCTTTTGTCTTTTTTAATGTATCCATGCTAGCTTATTTTTATAGGATCGATTAAAGAAGGAAGCGTTTTCTTATATTTTTTTCTTTCTAACTGTAACGATCTTTTTTTATCACAGTCATATACTTATCAATCAAAAAATGTATCATCATGACTGTAGCCGGTACCCCATCCCAAACCAAAAAACGATTTGAAATCATAGATGCCCTAAGAGGTTTTGCTTTGGCAGGTATTGTAATTGTCCACGTAGTTGAGAATTATGTTGGTGCACCTACCCCGGAAAACGCGATGAATGCTACACATGCAGGTATTCCGGATTATATCGTTGATGGTTTCATCGGGCTTTTCCTTCGGGGTAAGTTTTTTGCGCTTTTTTCCTTTCTTTTTGGTCTTAGCTTTTTTATACAAATGGAAAATGCCCATTCCAAAGGAGCTAATTTTGGATTGCGTTTCCTATGGCGCCTACTAATTCTACTGGGCATTGGCTACCTGCACCATCTTTTTTATCGTGGGGATATATTGACAGTCTATGCAGTTTTGGGAATACTCCTTATTCCTTTTTATAAGGTGGACAACAAATGGATATTGGGCCTCGCTGCCTTGTTGTTTCTTGGGATAGGAAGATACGTTGTCTTTCTATTTACACAAGGGGAAAACCTATTTATTCCTGGAGAATTCACTCCGGACAGCCCTGTGGTGGTCCACTATTTTGATCGAATAAAGGACGGAACTCTAGGAGCCGTTTTGCAATCAAATGCCTATGAGGGCCTTTTAATGAAAATGGACTTTCAACTAGGGATTTTCTCCAGGGGATATTTAACCTTTGGTTTTTTTCTGTTGGGTTTATTGGTGGGGCGGATCAAGTTTTTTCAAAATTTTATGCAGCGCAAAAAACTGGTCAAAAAGGTATTGATCTGGTCCAGTATAGGGTTCGTTGTCTCCTTGGGATTCGTCGCTATTATTTTTTCCCAATTGGGTCCGAACGTAACTTTTGATAATTGGTTTGCCATACTGGGCTTAACGGCTTTTGACCTCAATAATATTGCCATGACTTTTATTATTTTGGCATTATTTGTAATCAGTTATAGAACGGTAAAGGGTAAAAGATGGCTACATAAATTTGCCCCATATGGACGCATGGCCCTTACCAATTACTTCTTTCAAAGCATCATAGGCACATTCCTGTTCTTTGGTTGGGGACTTGGGTATTTGGGCGAACTACGGAATGTATACACTTTTTTAATTGCCCTTGTAATAATTGCCGTTCAAATGCTAATTAGTACGTGGTGGCTAAAAAGATTCCATTATGGTCCATTAGAATGGTTATGGCGCAGTTTAACTTATTTTAAATGGTATCCCCTTAAAAGGAAAACCACCCCTTTGATGTCAAAAGCCTAATTTTTGATGTGAAAATTTTATGAGGTTTCACAACACTATTTTAAGGATACCCAACATTCCTTTCCGTTCATCGAATTTTTTAAAATAAAGGAATATCAGTATCGTTTTTAAGTCGAAGTTAGGGGCCCAAAAACACCCAAATCTACTTAAATGAGCTATATTTTACGAATACTTAGTTGGAATAGGACCTTGAATCTTTCCATTTTTACCCTCGGCATCCTTATCGTGTTCAGTTTTTACGGACTATATACCAATAAGTTTTACTTCTTTAAGTTCGACAACTATATTTTTCCGTTACTTACCGTAGTACATTTCGTTTTTATCTATGTGGTACAATTTAAAATTAAGGAACAAGAATTTACAGATCCCCAAATGCGCAATTTGGAATATGCCCTTTACGTAATTTTTTTGGTCTATATATTTAAGATTTTCGATGTTCTTTTTACCTTGTTCAGTTACAATGATTATGATGACCATGTAATTCCGGATACCTTTATGCCTATCGGAATTTTAATGTTGTTCTTTCATATTTTCCTCTTTGGCCTAACATTGATAACATTTAAGCATAGGAAGGAACTTGTAGGGGATTATAATTTTGAAAACATCAATGGAAACATCGATTCTTGGCAGTGATAACTCCACTAATGTAAAAGACCCTGTGAAAATTCATCCATAGGAAATCATTTTCGGATTACCCTTCACGTTCACTATGTAGATACGTTCCAGTATAGAACAGGAAAGGACCTTTGGAGAGCCTGCCCCATTGACATCCGAATTATTGATCTTCATTACCCACTTGTTATCGGCATATAATCCCCAAAAATACCGGTATAGCGATTACCTCAACGGACCACTTTAGATAGTAACGATATTACACTATTTTTTAACGAACTCGTTTAAACTTTTTGGATTGTAGCGAAAATTAGCAATTTTTTGCCCAGTTGAAGGTTTTTTTGAGTTGCATCCGCCGGTTGGCGGACGGTAAAAAAGGAAAAAAACACAAAAAATGGGTGAAAAAGTTTAAACGAGTTCAATTATAGCACAGTAGTAAAAACATATGCTTTCATAATCTTTTCGTAAGGAATTCATGGACTTTTCGCCTAATCAAAGCGTATTGTTCTTTTGGAAATGGAAAAGACCACAAACAAGATAATCGATGAAAATTGTGATTACTACATAATTTTTTTACACTTGTGATATTCACGTGATATTTTTTAACTTCTTTCGCTTAACATACTTATGAAACGAATACTTATCATAGAAGACGATCCGGAAATCGTTAAACTTTTGGAGATACATCTCACAGATGTTATATACAGTACTTCCATAGCCACGGATGGCGAGAAAGGATTGCAAATGGCATTGGAAAATGACTATGACCTTATTCTTTTGGATTTAAACTTGCCGGTCATGGATGGTGTGGAAGTATGTAAGCAGCTCCGTGTTAAAAAGAATACCCCCGTTATTATGCTTACGGCAAAATCCGAGGAAATTGATCGGGTTCTCGGATTAGAAATCGGTGCAGATGACTATATGACCAAGCCTTTTAGTATCCGAGAGTTATTGGCAAGAATAAAGGCCGTAATGCGAAGGGTAGATACGCCGTTGAACAACGAAAGCGATTCTTCCGTTATTTCATTTGAAAACCTCTATATAGATATTGAAAAACGCAAAGTATTATTGGACAAAAACAGAATAGAACTTTCACCGAAAGAATTTGAACTATTGGTACTCATGGCCTCCAATCCTGGAAGGAACTATACAAGAACAGAACTTTTAAATATGATTTGGGGCTATAATTTTGAAGGTTATGAGCATACTGTAAATTCACATATCAACCGTCTGCGCGCAAAAATAGAATCAGATATGGCCAATCCTACATATATACTGACCACTTGGGGCGTAGGTTATAAGTTTAACGAAGACATCCCCGTATGAGTAAAAGGGAAAAAACATTGACACCCAACTTGGTGAAAAAACTATGGCTGGCCTTCATTTTGGTCATTGTGTTAATGGGTGCTTCCTATATCTTTATTACCGGTTATTTTGCCAACAAATACAATCAGGCTACGGCGCAAAGGGTGAATGCCAATGTTGCCCAACACTTAATAGAGGAAAAATTCCAGGATGCCTCTCCTTTTTTAACGGATGGGAGTGTGAACAAACCATTGTTCGGGGATGTTATGCACGATATGATGGCTGTTAATAGAAGTATTGAAGTCTACTTATTGGATAAGACCGGAGTGATTCTCTACTCCGTAGTTTTAGATCATAGTGATAACGCGCCTGCCAAAAAAGTAGCACTCTCCCCCATACACTCCTTTATAAATAACAAGGGCAAAAAATATATTCTTGGGACCGATCCCAGAAACCCTGGAACGGAAAAAATTTTCTCGGCCGCGGAATTTAACGTCGATGGCCGACAGGGATATATCTATATTATTCTCGCGGGAAAGGAATTTCAATTGATAAGCGATAATTTACTAGGGCAGTATTTTATGAAATTAGGTATCGGTGCCATTGCACTTACTATGATATTCGCCGCTTTGATCGGTATGTTAAGTATTTGGTTCCTGACCAAAAATCTGCGGTTGATAACCCGTACGATCCGTAAATTTCAAGAAGGTGATCTGAATGCCCGGATAGAGAATCCCGAGAAATCGGATATCGAAGTATTTGCCTATTCTTTCAACGATATGGCAGATACCATAGTAGGGAATATTGATAAAATGAAATCCGTTGACCAGTTACGTAGGGAGCTTATCGCCAATGTTTCCCATGACCTTCGCACGCCATTGGCCGTACTAAAGGGATACATTGAAACCTTACAGATAAAAGGCGACACGCTTTCCGAAAACGATAAAAATGAATACCTTCAGATTACCCATGATAATGTGGATAAACTTTCAAAGCTTATCAATCAATTATTCGAGTACTCAAAACTGGAGGCCGAACAGGTTACCCCGGTCAAGGAACCTTTTTCCCTAACCGAACTATCACATGATCTGATTGCTAAATTCAAAGTTATTGCGGATCAAAAACAGATCGGCCTCCAATTGGACAATCCGGAAGAAAACTTTATGGTGTTCGCAGATGTAAGTTTAGTGGAGCGCGCACTACAAAACCTAATTGAAAATGCCATAAAATATACGGAACCTAAGGGCAAGGTTATACTTTCACTACTGAGAAAAGATCAGGAGATAGAAATTAATATTACCGATACCGGTACTGGAATACCGGCCAGCGAACAACCCTTTATTTTTGATCGTTACAAACAAGTGGATAAAAGCTCTAAAAAGATGGGGTCCGGTCTTGGGCTGGCCATCGTAAAAAAAATAATGGACCTACACGATACAACGATTACCGTAATGAGCCGTCCAAAAGAAGGGAGTTCCTTTATCTTTAAACTACCTGCCTATCAAATATAAAGATGAATAATTGTTATGAAAGAGAGGGCCCTTGGATGAATTTCAAAAGGGCCTTTTTTATTACAATTCGCTAATGAAACTACCGTATAGATCTTTGAATTGATACCCTTCCGTAAATCGGTGTCTGTTTAATTTTTTATGGGAAACCAATCCCCAAAGTAACAACTCCTTCAGGAAATAACTATCGGATTTGGGAATGTCCTCTTGAAACGTTCTGATTAAATCATTCAAGGGTGGAATATTATCCAATTTCTTTTTGTATTCGGCATCCGTTGCCTCATCAAGTAACTCAAAACCTTCACCGTTAAAAAACCAATTGATCAGCTCGTCATAGGGGCTTTCGGCATCCTTGCGCTCCAACTTGTCAATTTTAGGAAAGTAAGTAGGAAACAGGGATTTAACGGCATCATCTATCAAAATGGAGGCCACACCATCGGCACCTTCTTGCTCTCCTTCATAAACCAATTCTATCTTCCCCGTTATTGCGGGAATTACGCCTGTGAAATCACTTAACCGAACCCCGGTAGATTCCGTTCCGTTCCTAAGGCACCTTCTTTCGGCCGTACTCAATAAGTTTTCAAAGGCCGAAATACTGGTACGGGCACTTACCCCGCTTTTTGCATCGACATACTCGCTTTTACGGGCCTCAAAACTAATTTGTTCCAACAAATCCCTGGCCATGTCAGGTACATAAACCGAACCGATCTGCCGTTCGTCCAATTGGGCTTCTTGCTCCGTTATCTTTCTGGCAGTAGCTATGTCTTCCGGGTAGTGCGTCAATATTTGAGAGCCTATCCTGTCCTTTAGCGGAGTAACAATACTTCCCCTATTGGTATAATCTTCCGGATTGGCAGTAAATACAAACTGAAGATCCAATGGTAACCGCAGTTTAAATCCTCTTATCTGAATATCGCCTTCTTGAAGGATATTGAATAAGGAAACTTGTATCCGTGCCTGTAGGTCGGGCAGTTCATTGATTACAAAAATACAACGGTTCGCACGTGGTATCATTCCAAAGTGGATAACGCGATCATCTGCATAGGAAAGTTTTAAATTGGCAGCTTTTATGGGGTCTACATCCCCAATAAGATCAGCTACGGTAACATCCGGAGTCGCTAATTTTTCATAAAACCTATCATTCTTGTGCAACCAAGTTATAGGAGTTTTGTCTCCTTTTTCCGAGATGAGTTCCAAGGCGTATCTCGACATCGGTTTAAGGGGATCATCATTGATTTCAGATCCCGCAACAATCGGTATCCACTCATCCAGTAGATCTACCATTAATCTGGCAAGTCTGGTCTTGGCCTGCCCGCGAAGTCCTAATAGGTTAATGTTATGTCTGGACAATATGGCACGTTCCAGTTCAGGAATTACAGAATTTTCAAAGCCCCAAACTTCAGGGAACGTATCCTCGCCCTTCTGTATTTTTTCCCTTAGATTTTCCCTAAGTTCGTCTTTAATACTCCTTGTTCGATAGCCGGCCTTTTTAAGCTCGCCCAACGTTTTAATCGCTATATGGTTCAATTTCATATTTATTTCTCTCTGTTATATAAGGACAATCATAGAAAACTCATTTCCCATGCAACACTTATTTTAATCTCTTTCTTCTATTTTGTTCGTAATCCTCAAAAATCATTTCTCCCAGTCCTTTTAGGCCGGTAAAAAAAGCTTTGCCTTTGTTGGCTTCGGTAAAATGTCTTACAAACTGCATTAAATAGGGGTCTTGTGCAATCATGAAGGTGGTAATGGGGATATGCAGTTTTCTCGCCTGCCGTGCCATATTGTAACATTTCTCCACAATATAATCATCCAATCCCACACTATTTTTATAATAAGTCCCATCAGGAAGCCGTAAACAACTCGGTTTTCCGTCGGTTATCATAAAAATCTGTTTGTTCGTATTGCGTTTTCTACGCAACATATCCATTGCCAGTTGCAATCCTGCCACGGTATTGGTATGATAGGGCCCTACTTTTAAATAGGGTAAATCTTTTATAGGTATGGGCCATGCATCGTTTCCAAAGACTAAAATATCCAAGGTATCTTTGGGATATCTTGTGGTTATAAGTTCCGCCAGAGCCATGGCCACTTTTTTAGCCGGTGTGATGCGATCCTCACCGTACAGTATCATGCTATGGCTAATATCGATCATAAGCACGGTGCTCATCTGGGCCTTGTATTGCGTATCTTCTATGACCAAATCATCCTCTGTAAGGGAAAAACTATCCATTCCATGATTGATTTGGGCGTTTTTGAGGCTTTCGGTCATGGATAGATGCTCCAAACTATCGCCATATCTATATTCCCTGAATTCCCCGGTATGTTCGTCACCTTGACCGGATTTCCCCGTTCTATGATTTCCTGCCCCGCTACGCTTTAGCTTACCGAAAATTTGATCCAGTGCCCGTTGTCGTATAATCCGCTCCATTTTTGCCGTAATGGATAAACCGCCCTTACCATCGCCTTCTTCTCCCTCACCGCCTTCACCGTTCTCGAATTCTTCCCGTAGATAGCCTTTGGCCTTTAGGTCTTCTATAAAATCCTCAATGGTGTAGTCATTATCGGTTAGCTCATATTCCTTGTCCAATTCCCTTAACCAGTCCAACGCTTCATCCACATCGCCGGATGTATGTGTTATGAGCTCCTGGAAAATTTCAAAAAGCTTTTCAAAGGGGGTCTGATCAGGTGCTTCGTAGGAAGAGAAACGAAACCCTTTTCTTATATTCATAGCCATGGTATAAAAATAATACATTTCCCAAAACTGTTGGATGTTTTAATGAAAACTTAACGGTATTACAAGTAATCGTTTCCAATTCTTGTCCCTCCATGCTTATCTCAATATCTTTATGGATGTATGATCGAAAAACAATGTCTCGGATTTATAAATACTCCTGCCTTGTGGGATAAAAGCCAATTTGGAATACAACAATTTGATTTTCCCGAGCTTAATATTTCCAGCTTTAGTCCGAAATCCATTCCTAAAAATATCCGCTTGGGGCATCAAATGGAATATGTGTTTTCGCAATTGATCCAGCATTCCCACAGGTATACGGTGGTGGTACACAATCTGCCTATAATAGCCGATAAGCGTACCATTGGAGAAATAGATTTTATTTTAAGGGATGTGGAAACGGCACAATTGATACATGTGGAACTCACCTATAAATTTTATATCATCAATACGGAAATATCGGAGCCTATACATCGGTTGATGGGACCCAATAAGCGGGACATGTTCTTTACCAAAATGGAAAAGATAAAGAACCAACAGTTTCCGCTCTTACATACGATAGAAGGTGCCAAAGCCCTGCGAGCAAGGGAAATTGACCATGCAAAAATTGCACATAAAACCTGTTATAAGACACAACTCTTTGTTCCTTATCATACAGCTGCCATCCACATAAGACCGTTGAACAAAAACTGTATCTGTGGATATTGGTTGCGGTTCAAGGATTTTGACTCCGATGAATTCCGATCATACAGCTACTACCTCCCCTTTAAATCCGAATGGGTCGTAAGTCCCCACAACGGTATCCATTGGCAATCATATGTTGATACCCTAATGGAAATCAACTTACGAATGCTCAAAGAAAATGCCCCTATGGTCTGGATAAAAAAATCGGAGACCGAGTTTGAAAAATGTTTTGTCGTCTGGTGGTAAATTCAGTGTATAGTAGGCCATATGCTGTGGTAGTTGGCAGAATCAACGTCCGCTTACTTGCGTTTTTCCATCAAAACAGCTTCAATAGCAGGGTCTCCACCCGTTTTCACCTCTTTTTTTAATTTGGCCACAAATTCATAGGTATCCCTAGGATAGTCCAAATCAATATGTACCGGAATACCTTTGGTCTCGTAACTGATTCCTTCATTGTCCTGATAGACCTGATTGGACAGACCATATTCCCATCCGTTGGGTAATTTTTTGTCCAAAATATCAGAAAAAATACCTTCCGAAGGTGAACCAATCCGCCGTACATTCTCCAAAGAGAGGGACGCCAGTAACAAAATCTCCGTCGCACTGGCCGACCAATGACTTTGTAGTATGTGCAATTTACCCTTGTACTTGATACCTGCAGGTTTTAAAACCGTATATTTTTGGGGGCCAAAACCCTTTCCTATTCGTTCTTTTTTACTGAAGATAGTTCTGGTACTATCTATAAAGTAGCTTAAAACAGCCAGACCGACCATATCTTCCCCACCACCATTAAAGCGTAGGTCTAAAATTAAGTCTTCGGTACCTTTTAGATCTATCAATACTTTTTTCATGGTGGCGTTCATCCCATTGATTTCATCTATCATGGGGTCTTCGCTTTTAGCGATTGCCGTTCGATACAATTTGTTCGCTTTTCCTGAATCCATATCCGGAGTGATGCCATATTCACCTTGGGCGCCCATACTATTGATCTGCACATAACCTACCCTATCATTTATTTTGCCCCATATGGTCCGGGAGAGATTATGCGTTTTAAAATCTTTAAGGTATTTTGTGACTATTGCTCTTCGCGCACCGCTTATATCGGGATCAGGACGTGTGTCCCATTTACCGATCAGGGCGGCCTTTTTCATTAGCTTTTCCGAAGCTTCAATATCTACATGTCCGTCGTTCAGATCTTCCAACATCTGGTCACAGATAACAAGCAACTCTGCATCAGAGGTTTTATCGCTGATCTGCTTCCGGTACTTTTCATAGGATTTTTGCCAATCCACGCCCCGTTCCTCAAAGTAAGCATATTGGTCGTTAAACGAATTCCATAATACCTCAAAGTTAAAGATAGGATCTTTGCGTTCTTTTTTGGACAGTCTTTTAGTGCACAGGTCCGGTAATACCGATAGTCTGTCAAAAGTGTATCGGTTGACTCCCCTGCTTAAGGTAAGGACATTATCTACAACCGTTAAATCTTTGGACAGCATTGTAGTAGGATACTCCTGACTTGCCGTACAGGACATTTTGGTAATATCGTATATTTTAAGGGTCTCTGCATTTAACTCCATCACCCAACCATAACCACGTGCTTGCCAAATACCTGTAGCTTCCCATTTGTATTGGGAAAAAGTATTTTGAATAAAAATGGATGACCACAAAAAACTACAAAAAAGAATACAACGATATGTTTTGAACATCATAAATTGATTTAAATAAAAATTGAGTTACAAATCAATTGAATCCCATAACTTAAAACGCCCCAATGGAAGAATTGACACATATTTAGCAAGGCTATTGTACTTTTTTCCGATAATCCTTTGGAGATATTCCCGTTTCTTTCTTAAAAATTCGATTAAAGCTGGATTTTGATTTAAAACCACAGTCGTAGGCAATGGCCAGCAAAGTATATTTTTCATTGGCGGTATCCAATATCATTTTCTTTACTTCTTCTACCCTAAAACGATTTACATAGTCGTAAAAAGAAGTATTCATATGTTGATTAAGCAAAGTGGATAATTTTTTATCGGACACTTGAAACCGATCGGATAAGGAGCTTAACGTAAGGTTTTCATCCAAATAAGGTTTCTGTTCGTTCATAACAGTTGTCAGATCGGATCTCAATATTTTCATTTGCTCTTCATCATAGGTATACTTTAGTGGACCTTTTTTCTGATGGTTCGGTGCAAATATATCCTTGGTTTCTGAAATGTTCCATAAAAAGTCGGGTAATAAAACTTTACTCTGCGATACTCCATAGTAACCCAAATAGGCCATTAAGAATACAATAGGAATAACGCTGAAATACCCAATATCCATGCCCGCATCACCTGCAAACAACTCATAGATACTCGTTGACAGGTCAATTGAAATTATGAAAATAGCACCCATGAGAAGGTATTTCGCCCAGTTCAAGTCTTTATTTTCCAGATTGGAATAATTAAGCTTAACCAAAACTTGAAACCTAATCAATTTTTGAAGTGCAAATACACAATACACTCCTGAATAGGCTATGGTGAAGAGAAGTACCTTTTGAAGACGATCAATATACGATGCTTCATAACCATCACTTGTTATCCTGATCAATAGGGGTATTGAAATGCCAATCAAATATAGCGTCGGAAGTATAAAATGAACACGGTTATTTCTAAAGAACTTTTTAGTATCCCCTGTTATGCACTTCACATAAATGAACAACAAAGGGCCAATGGACATGTCTACAATGTCCGAAAGCAAAAAAGTGAATAAAAATAGGGTTCTAATTTGATGCAGGTAAGCGTAAAAGGATACAAAAACAAAAAGTATAAAAATAAAAATGGTGATCAATACGTGATGGGAAATCTCCTTTTCCGTCTGTTTGAATAAAACGAATAAGAAGGAACAGGCTATAAGGATTCCCGTAATCAACAAAAAATCCAGTACTAATTCCATCAAACTATTTTTCCCTTCCCTTTAAAACCATTTCTATGTCCTTTAACGTAAATCCTTTGGCCTGAAGTAATATCAAGTAGTGGAACAACAGATCGGCACTTTCGTTCAGGAACAATTCATCATTGTCATCTTTCGCCTCAATAACCACTTCAACGGCTTCCTCGCCTACTTTTTGGGCAATTTTATTGATTCCTTTGTCGAATAAAGAAACTACATAACTTGGGGTATCGCCTTTACGAAGATCCACATCTTTTGCGGCCTCTTGCTTACGCTTTTCAATGACCTGCTCCAAGGCCGAAAGAAAGCCGAAACTGGGGGTATTTTCCTCGTCCCAACAGGTATCACTTCCTGTATGACAGGTGGGGCCGTTAGGGTGTGCGGTAATCAGGAGCGTATCGCTATCACAATCATTTTTGATCGTAAGCAGATTCAAAAAATTACCACTCTCCTCCCCTTTTGTCCATAATCGTTGTTTGCTGCGACTATAAAAAGTTACCTTTTTGGATTCCATGGTTTTTTTTAGGGCTTCCTCGTTCATATATCCCAGCATCAAAACGTTCTTTGTAGTTGCGTCTTGAATGATAGCGGGTATCAGCCCCCTTTCCAATTTGCTCCAAACAGGAGTACTAAAGTTAAATGCTTTATTCATCGTATACTTCCTTTATCTTTTTGGTATTTAACTTATCTTGAGTTCATTGAAAACCGCTTGCAGGCCAAGAAACCTATAACCGAACTGCAATCCCGTTATTCCTCAATTCCCTTTTTAAATCCCCTATTACTATTTCCTTAAAGTGGAATATGCTCGCTGCCAAGGCCGCGTCCGCTTTTCCCTTGTTAAAGGTATCTACAAAATGTTGTGGGTTCCCAGCTCCGCCGGAGGCTATGATCGGAATATTCAATTCGGTAGATAAACGCGCCAATGCTTCATTGGCAAAGCCTTCCTTGGTACCATCATGGTCCATAGAGGTAAAAAGGATTTCTCCCGCCCCACGCTTTTCCACTTCTTTTGCCCATTCAAAGAGATCGAGTTCCGTGGGTACCTTACCTCCTATGAGATGTACTTTCCATGTATCCCCAATTTGTTTGGCGTCTATGGCTACTACAATGCACTGAGATCCAAACTTGGAGACCAAATCATTGATCAATTGTGGATTTTTTACAGCGGATGAGTTAATAGAAACCTTGTCGGCACCGTTTTGCAATAAAACGTCAACGTCGGCTATGGATGAAATGCCCCCACCCACGGTAAAGGGAATATTGACTTTCTCCGCCACATGGTAGACTAGCTCCGCCAAAGTCTTTCGCTTTTGCTCCGTTGCCGAAATATCCAGAAAAACCAGCTCATCTGCGCCCTCCTTACTATAAATCTCGGCCAATTCCACCGGATCTCCGGCGTCCCTTAAATCAATGAAATTAATTCCTTTTACCGTACGGCCATCCTTAATGTCCAGACAGGGTATGATTCTTTTTGTCAACATCCTTTAAAGTGATAGTATTTATTCATTTTTTATGTTCAGGTCTATACCCTCGTAAAATCCTAGATCCTTATTTTTCAATTGCTTTACCCAAAAGGCGATTTGGCCAGTGTGATACGAATAATGCTCCACCACATGGATTACGATTCCTATACCGCTAAAATGAAAACCTTGTACCTCTCGTTTTTGAAGCAACCGATCTATGGTAGCACTTTCAATAATTTCCTTGGCCTTATCTACCGTTTTGTTCAATGCAGCGAGTAACTCCGTCTTGTTCATACCCCCATCGGTAGAAAACTCGGAATCCCGATTACGTATGTCCGTTGTTTCACCCAAGGACGAAATAGCGTACTGCCCTATGTTTCCACAGAGGTGCAGTATTAAATTTGCTATACTGTTGGACACATTGTTAGGTCTACGCCAAAGTTCGTCGTCCGAAAGTTCTTCTAGGCTTTTTACGATCATTCGCGTACTCTCATCCAAACGGTATAGCGCATTTTGAATAAACTCCGCTATGATTTTATCCTCTTTTTTCATGATGACAGCATAAATTGCTCCAATTGTTTTAAACTGATCTTATTCTCATATATGGCCTTCCCGATAATAACGCCCTCGCAACCCATTTCCATCAATCGGGGCAACTCATCAAAACTGGATATACCTCCACTTGCAATTAGTTTTATGCCTATTACCGATTGGTCCTCCACTCCGCTAGGGCCTACCGAGGTTTCGATAACACTGGTCTGCTTCAATATCTTTTTGTACAGATCAAAAGAAGGTCCTTCCAGCATCCCATCCTTGCTAATGTCGGTGCAGATCACATATACTATACCTTTTGCCTGATACGCCTTGATAAACGGTATTACATCCTCATTGGATGCTTCCAACCAACCCGAAATAGCGACCTTTTCGTTATGGGCATCGGCACCTAATATAATTTTATCGGCCCCATATTTCCTTAACCAGCCCTTAAAGGTTTCCTTGTCCTTTACGGCAATGCTACCCCCTGTAATCTGATGGGCCCCACTTTCAAAGGCAATATGCAGATCCTCATCGGTCTTGAGTCCACCTCCAAAGTCTATCTTTAAGTTGGTATGGGAAGCTATTTGTTCCAATATGTTATGATTTACAATATGCTTGGATTTGGCCCCGTCCAGATCTACCAGATGTAAGTTTTCAATACCATGTGCCTCAAATTGCTTGGCCACTTCCAAGGGATTCTCATTATAGATTTTTTTAGTGTCGTAATCCCCTTTGGAGAGTCGTACACATTTTCCATCTATGATATCTATTGCCGGTATTATTCTCATGCTAAAATTAGAAATATGAAATACGAAACTAGAAATATGAAACTAGAAATACGAAATGGATTGGACATATATTAGTTTAATATGTTGTTTATTTTGAATCAAAAAAAGCCGTTCTCGATACAATTTTTCTCCACTTTGTTGCAAAAAACCACTCGAACTGACGCTTTTTCCGCTTTGTAGCCTCCAAAATGCATAACGGGTTAGTTTATGGTGTTTTTTATTTAATTGGTGCAACGGTTATTGATAACAGACAGTCCAATGCAAATCGCTGTGTTCTTTTCTTTAAATCCCTCATCCCTTTAATTCATATTTCTAGTTTCTTAATTCTAATTTTTCTTTATCATCCATGTTTCTACATCGTCTATTTGACCGAAACCAAATTTTTCATACAGGGTATGGGCATCATGGGTCCGCAATCCAATACCGTTCACAGCTTGTAAGTCCGGATGGTCCATAATATATTCCATAAGCAAGACGCCCAGTCCCTGTCCACGGTACTTCTTATCAATAAAAACATCCATAATCCAGGCAAACACTACCTTATCGGTCACTATTCTGGCAAATCCTACTTGTTTATCCACTTCATTAAAAACACCAAAACAGAGAGAATGATCCATGGAAAGTTTCACTTTCTCCAAAGTCCTGCCTTTTGCCCAATAGGAATGATTACACAAATAATCATGAATATAGACAAGGCTCATTTTTGATATATCCGTAGCGACGTAAAATGTATCGTTCATTTGATTACAGTTCTAAAAAATTCTTCAGAATCTTAGCTCCTACCGCACTGCTTTTTTCCGGGTGGAACTGTGTTCCATAGAAGTTATCCTTTCCCAATGCGGCGCTATAGGTAATATCGTAATCGGATTCCGCTATGGTCTCCCCACAAATTGGTGCATAAAAACTATGCACCAAATAAATATGCTCTTTTTCGGATACGTTCTTGAACAATCCCGATTTTAAATTTGAAATTTGGTTCCATCCTATTTGGGGCACCTTTACGGTATTGGAAAACTTAACGACATCTACATTAAAAATACCCAGTCCCTGTGTGTTTCCTTCTTCCGATAGGTTGCACATGAGTTGCATCCCCAGACAAATACCCAAAACAGGTTGTTTTAAATCAGGGATCAAGGAATCCAACCCGCTATTCTTAAGCTTCTTCATAGCACTGCTCGCTTCTCCCACACCGGGAAATATAACCTTGTCCGCTTTTTGTATTTCTGTTGCGTTATCGCTCAAAACCGCCTCGTATCCCAAACGCTCGATAGCAAATTTTATACTTTGGATATTTCCGGCGCCATAATTTATAATAACAATATTCATTTAAATAAGAAATATGAATTTAGATATCCGAAGTTTTGAATTTTTGACTTCGTACTTCTAGTTTTACAAAACTCCCTTTGTACTCGGTAGCACCATTTTTTCAACATCCCTTTTCACTGCCATTTTAATAGCTTTCGCAAACGCTTTAAAAATAGCTTCTATCTTATGATGCTCGTTGGTACCTGTTGCGGTAATATTTAAATTGGCCTTAGCTCCGTCCGTAAATGATTTAAAAAAGTGGTGGAACATTTCGGTAGGCATTTTTCCTATCAATTCACGTTTAAATTCGGCCTCCCATACCAGCCAATTGCGACCACCAAAATCAATGGCTACCTGTGCCAAACAATCATCCATAGGCAAGCAAAAGCCATAGCGTTCCATCCCCAGTTTATTTCCCAAAGCTTTATGAAATGCCTCTCCCAAAGCAATTGCCGTATCTTCAATGGTATGGTGTTCGTCTACTTCCAAGTCTCCCTTCACTTGTATCTTCAGATCCATTTGTCCATGTCTGGCCAATTGATCTAACATATGGTCAAAAAAAGCAATACCGGTAGCTATGTTACTTTTTCCCGTTCCATCTAGATTCAATGCTATTTGAATGTCCGTTTCATTGGTTTTTCGACTGATTTCCGCCGTTCGGTCCCGCAGTTTCAGAAAAGTATAGATCTTTTCCCAGTCGTTGCTTTCCAAAGCGATTATCGCATCCAATTCGGAACGCTTCACCGTAATTTCATCGGTTCCCAATACTGTATTATCGTTAATGAATATACCTTTGGAACCCAAGTTTTTTGCCAGTTCCATGTCCGTTAAACGATCGCCTATCACAAAAGAATTTTCTAGATCATAGGCCTCGGAAAAATATTCCGTTAGCAGTCCGGTTCCGGGTTTGCGCGTAGGGGCGTTTTCGTGTGGGAAAGTCCGATCCAAAAAGACCTTATCGAAAACCACGCCTTCGTTTTCAAAGGATTTTAGAATAAAATTATGCACGGGCCAAAAAGTTTCCTCGGGAAAAGAAGTTGTTCCCAATCCGTCCTGATTGGTGATCATCACCAGTTCATAATCCAATTCCCGGGCTATTTTGCCCATATAGGTAAACGCTTTTGGATAAAATACCATTTTTTCAAAAGCATCGATCTGTTCATCAACAGTTTCCTTGATCAAAGTACCGTCACGGTCTATAAATAATACGTTCTTTTTCATACGTTTAAATCTTTTTAATTTCTTGATAATGAATCAATTAAAAAAATTGAGAACGTATGTAACCGCTACGCTCTCCCATTAAAAATTTTAAAGCTTTCCGCCCTGCAAAGTACGTTTTAAAATTTCTTAATGTTCGTTTCATCATATCCAATTATGGAAACCCTAAACTCTTTTCAGGGTCTCATCGATCTATTTTAATTATAACTACTACCATAGTTCCCAAAACAAGTTCAGGATTCAGAAATTGCTGCCAAACCTTGTATCAATTTAGCGTTCTCTTCCTTTGTCCCCACCGTAAAACGCAAGGTATTTTCACAGCGTGGCTGTGTGCTTCTATTCCTGACCACAATTTTCCTTTCCAATAATTGTTGGTATCGTTTGTCCGCATCATCTACTTTTACCAAAACAAAATTAGCATCCGAAGGGTATACCATCGTAATACACTTGATACTGGACAGTTCTTTTGCCAAGGTTTCCTTTTCCTTTAATATTTCAGCAACTTCGGTCCTCACCAATTCCCTGTTCATTACCCGTTCCAAAGCGCTTTGCTGTGTTAGTTCGTTTACGTTATAAGGTGGCTTTATACGGTTTAAAATAGCAATAACTTCTTTTGAAGCATAGCAAATCCCAAGCCGGATACCTGCCATACCATATGCCTTGGAAAGTGTTTGTGTTACAATTAAATTAGGATATTTTTCCAACCGATGTAACCAACTTTCCTTAGGGGAAAAATCAATATAAGCTTCGTCTACCACGATCAATCCCTTAAAACGATCCAATAATTTTAGAATACTTTCGTCCGTAAAGCTATTTCCGGTAGGATTATTTGGGGAACAAAGGAAAATTAGCTTCGTATGGTTTGTAACTTTCTTTAATATTCCATCAACATCCGGTTCAAACGTATCCGTCAAAAGGACCTCTTTATTCTCAATGGCATTTATTCCTGCCAAAACCTTATACATGCCGTAGGTTGGCGGTAAGGTGATGATATTATCCACTTTTGGTTCACAGAAAGCCCTAAATATGAGATCCAATACTTCATCACTTCCATTTCCCAATAGCATATTGTGGACACCGACCCCCTTTTGCTTGGCCAATGCTGCTTTTAAGTTGCGTTGCCTAGGATCTGGATAACGATTTATCCCGGTCTCGAACGGATTCTCATTGGCATCCAAAAATACCATCCGGGAACCATCGGACACATACTCGTCCCGTGCGGAGGAATATGGCCTTAAATCTTTAATACTTTCCCGGATCAGGTCTTCTATATTAAAAGTGCTGTTCATATGTCTTTTTTTCTTCCGTTCCTCTAGTGCCGATTATCAGGAACGATATTCGACCAGGAGCAAAATACGCCTCGTATGTTGTTGTCATCCTCCCTTTTCCAAAGAGGCTATTGTTCCAAATTTTTTAACCGTAAGCTGACCGCATTTTTATGAGCCTGCAATCCTTCGGCCTCGGCCATGAGTTCAACGGTCCTTCCGATATTTTGAATCCCTTTCTCCGATATTTTTTGAAAGGTCATGCTCTTCATAAAACTATCCAAATTCACCCCGCTATACTGCTTTGCATAGCCATTGGTAGGTAAGGTATGGTTGGTGCCAGAAGCATAATCCCCAGCACTTTCCGGGGTGTAATTACCAATAAATACCGACCCCGCATTCATCGTACGCTCTATATAAAAGTCCTCATTGGCCACACAAACGATATAGTGCTCCGGCCCATATTCGTTGATGAGATCAATAGCAGTTTCGTCATCTTCCACATAAATCAATTTACTATTCGCAATGGCCTGTTGCGCAATTTCTTTTCTGGGCAACGCTCTTATTTGCTTTTCAACTTCAATTTCAACGGCATCTATCATCTTTTTTGAGGTAGCTACCAAAATAACCTGACTATCCACACCATGTTCTGCCTGACTCAGTAAATCGGAAGCTACAAAGGCCGCATTTGCCGTATCGTCCGCTACGACAAGGAGTTCGCTGGGGCCTGCCGGCATATCTATGGCCACTCCATATTTTGTAGCGATCTGTTTCGCTACCGTGACATATTGATTCCCCGGACCGAATATTTTATATACTTGCGGAATACTTTCCGTACCAAAGGTCATCGCCGCAATAGCCTGTATGCCCCCTACCTTAAAAATTTGGGTAAGCCCACATAGCCTCGCCGTGTATAGTATGGCCGGATGGATTTTGCCATCCCTATCGGGTGGCGAACATAGTATGATCTCCTCACATCCTGCAATGGTCGCCGGTACCGCGAGCATTAAAATCGTAGAGAACAAGGGAGCAGTTCCCCCCGGAATATACAATCCAACCCGTTGTATGGGTCGTTTCTCCTGCCAACACTGGACGCCATCAGTGGTCTCAACTTCCACTTTTCCTGTTTTCTGGGCTTCGTGGAATTTTTTAATATTGGATTTAGCCGCTTTAATGGCGGCCTTTAGTTCGGAAGAAACCAAATTTTGCGCTTCTTCTACTTCCGCTTCAGATACCCGTAAATCCTGTATCTCCACATGGTCGAACTTTTGGGTATATCGTTTCAAACCGGTATCCCCTTCTTTTTTGATTTCAGTGAAAACGGTGCTTACCGTATCTTCAATATCCGCAACGGTCTGTGTAGGTCGTTTTAAGACCATTTTCCAATCTTTCCTAGGTGGATTATATATTTTCTTCATTCCGTTATAGTTGTTTTTGATAATGATATGCCACAACCTCATACCCCATATACTTCCAAAATTTTTGACCCGCCTTGTTTTTCACATAACAGTTTAGTTCAGATGCGGTACATCCAATTGATCTTGCATAATCAAAAATCCATTTCATCAATAGTAGACCGATTCCTTTTCCTTGATATTCCGGCAGTATGAATACATTATCCGGCTCTATATGTTTCCCAACGTAATATTTGGTCAAAATCCAAATTCCGGAAATGCCTACCAACTTATCTTTGTCATATACCCCCACACATTGATATCCTTGTAAACGCATATCAGCGAGTCTGCTTACCAATGTTTTCGTTGAAATCTTAGGATTCATTTGTCCCAATAAGGGGAGTATGGTATCCATTTGATTTTCTTTTATAAACTTGATAACAAACATGCTTGTCTTTTTTATTCTAGATCGATAAGGTTTTTAAAACCTCCCTATTCTTGAATTACAATACCATTTTTTCTATAGGGCACACTAATATACCCTCGGCCCCGGCCTGTTTTAATTCGTCGATTACCTCCCAAAATTTATCTTTATGGATTACGGTATGCACCGAACTCCAGCCCTCCTCGGCCAAAGGGAGTACCGTGGGGCTGCGCATTCCGGGTAAAATCCGTATAATGGCATCTAATTTCCCATGGGGTGCGTTCAACAAAACATATTTGGATTGCCTGGCTTGTAAAACCGAGTTGATACGGAATTGTAGCTTTTTCAGGATTTCTTTTCGTTCTTCCGAAATCTTGGGCGATACGGCCAATACGGCTTCGCTTTTCAATAGGGTCTCTACCTCCTTTAAATTATTTTTAAAGAGGGTACTGCCGCTGGATACGATATCGCATATGGCATCGGCCAGACCAATATTCGGGGCAATCTCTACGGAACCGTTGATAATGTGTAACTCGGCTTTTACCCCTTTCCCTTTCAAATAATTTTTAACCGTATTGGGATAGGAAGTGGCAATACGTTTCCCCTCAAAATCGGTAACGGAATCGTAGGTGGTCGATTTAGGTACGGCAAGGGATACTTTGCACTTGGAAAAACCTAATTTCTCGGCTACTACAATATCCTCTCCTTTTTCTATCAAAACATTCTCGCCTATGATGGCGATATCCACTACCCCATCTCTCAGATATTGCGGAATGTCCCCGTTTCGAAGGTAAAATACTTCCATGGGAAAATTCCTTGATGCCGCTTTTAGTTGATCTTTTCCATTATCTATGGATATCCCACAGTCCTTCAATATTTTTAAGGAATCCTGATTAAGTCTGCCCGACTTCTGAATGGCTATTCTAATCTTTGTCATTATTATGCGTTATCCGTGTTACTATTAAAATTTTACTACAACTCCCTTCCCGGTCACCAATTAGGTAGGTTCATGGAAGTGAAAACCGTATCAAAAACAAAACCCGCTTGATTTCTCAAACGGGTCTCATATATCTTGTACTACTACAATACACTTTTACCTCGCCTGAGCGTGAATGTAAAAATGATGATGTACAGTGTTGTTTCTCATAACCGGGGTAAAATTAGAATATATTTCCAATTCAGGAAAATTAAATCGGAAAAAAAAGCCTATATCACAAATAAAACCTTAATTGTTACCTAAAATCAATGGAAGTCCGGAATCGCCACTACCCACGATCACAACTTTAGCGTTGGGTGATTTGGAGAGTTCCAGAGTGGCATCAATCCCTTTATCCTGTAAAATCTTATCTGTTAGGGAGGCACTTAGGATCTTGTTGGCATCCGCCTTTCCCTGTGCCTCTATACGTACTTTTTCGGCTTCTTTTGAGGCGGTCACTAATCGAAATTCATATTCCAAGGATTCCTGTTCTTGCTTCAATTTACGTTCGATAGCTTCCTTTATGGTTGCCGGTAAGGTAACGTCCCGTACTAAAATCTCATTCAGTTGAATGTATTGGCCATCTACAATTTTCTTGGTCTCCTCAAAAATCTCCTCTTGTATGGCATCTCGTTTGCTAGAATACAATTGCTCTGGCGTATAGCGGCCTACAACGCTCCTGGCCGCGGAACGAATGGTAGGTAACAACACCCGTTGTATATAAGCCTCTCCTTTTTCTTGATGTAATTTTCCCAACAATTCCCTCTTCGGTTCAAACCAAGCCGATGCATCGAGCTTAATTTCCAGTCCGTTGGAAGAAAGTACTTGCATTTTTTCAAATACTTCTTGCTGGCGTACCTCATAAATATATACTTTGTTCCATGGGGCAACAATATGAAAACCCTCTCCCAGAGGAGGCTCATCGGTTACCACACCTCCGCCAAAGGTTTTATAGAGCACTCCGGCCTCTCCTGAGCCAATGGTTATGGCCGATTTGGAAATCAAAATAATAAATATAATAATGATAAATATTGCGGGCAGCGCAATCTTTGGTAATTTGTCCATTAGTTTTGTTTTTAAATTAGTCCGTTATATTTCCTGATAAACCATTCTGCAGCCAAGGCAGCAACGATAATTCCCAATAGGAATCTGAAATCGATCAAAGATACGACATTTTGCTTGCTTTTCTGTGTGGGTACAAAGCGCTTTTCCGCCAATAAATCCGCTATAAAGGAATTGGTTTGCGAAGGAAAATACAACTTACCATCGGTGCGTTCGGCCAAGCGACCTAGTTTGTTATAGTCGCTGGATAAAAATTGCTGCTCCACATCAAAATCCAGGATGGTGAAATTTCCGGATTTCGTAAGGTTTTCACCTGTAACCATAGTGGTAAAATTATAGGATCCTGCAGATAGATCACTGAGATCGGCCTCATAATATCCCCCTTTTAACAGCATGGGAATTTCTCTGGAAATCCCATTTTCCTTTCCCTTTAATTTTAAGGTCAGGGTGGCATTGGCATCAAAGACAAAGGCCTTGTCAAAATAAGTTGCGGTAATTTTTGCCTCATTGGTCCCCCGGTACACAGATTCATAATCTATTGCCAGGCGCTCCTTTGACTTGTTCGTGGACAAATACAACATAATCTTGCCTATGAAATCATCAAAATTTTTGAAGCTCCGGTCATTTCGATAGGTTTGAACGCGCCACTTCCATACGTTTTCACCCAAAAGAATCGCTTCCCTTTCCAAATCGTTTCCAATAACCGCGAGCAAAGGCTCATTTAGGGCCACACCCTTTACGCGCTGCCCTAATACAACTTCATGGGATTTGCTGATAATGGTTTCCCCTAGATTACCTTCCAAAGGAGGAAATTCCTGTACCGAGAAATCTGCGGTATTGAAAATGGTAAAGCCTGCGTTCAGTATAGGCGTAATTTCTTCCGTTTGTTCGTAACTGTTTTTTTCAAAACTGTTTTGGGCCTTGTTCAAAAAACGCCAATCCGTTTTTGGCCCGGTGATGGTAAACGTATTTGCCTTTTTTTGTTTAATGTACTCATATACCGTACCGAAGGTAGTATTTGGTTGATATAAAATAAAGATATCCACATCCTCTAAATCACTACTACTGGTATTAGGCCTCTTAATGGACACGGAACGTTGCTCGTTACTTTGTATAGCCTTTGTCAATGCCCCGATATCCGGATGCAATACATCCGTAATAATAGCGATCTTAGTTTTTTCATCGATAACCTCAATGGCAATGGTTTTTTGATTGTTTGCCTTGTTTCTTTCATTGCGGATCGGTGCCACTTGTACCTGTAAGGTCTTTAAACCGACTACATCGGCATCAAGCAAGGTACTGATCGTCTTGGTATTGGAACTGCCGGAAAGTGTTACAATTTCATTGAATACCCTTTTCCCATCTATAGCTATGTTAACGGAAGTCCTTGCCGTGCCACTACCCTCATAAGAAACATAGATCTCTATGGGATATTTGTTGTTTAGAAAGGCATACTTATTGAGATTTAACTGATCGATCCTTACATCTTCATACCTTGTGGTATCCCCTATGGCAATGGGATATATCGGAAACTCCTGATTTCCATTATAGAACTCGTAGTCTTCCCCAAGTGTTTGGTTGCCATCGGTCAATAGTACAACCACTGTATTGGTATGGGCATAGATTTCGTCAATAGCCTCCATCCCCTTGGTAATATTGGTGTTTTTTTCGGTAAACGATAAGGTATCGGTATCGTTTAAACGGGCACCAAAACTATATTGTTGTAAATGGAACACCTCTGAAATCCCTATATTTCCCTTTATTTCATTCAATATCGTTTCAATACTTGCTTGTCCGTCAGAAGTTTCAATAGACGAGGAGTTATCTACTAAAAGGACAAGGTTGGCCTTCTCCAATTCATAGGAATTCTTGGTGAACTGCGGATTGATAAGCAGTAAAAAAGCACTCAATAGCGTTACAAAACGGAGCAAGGAAAGAATAACGGTCAACTTTCCCCTTTTCTTGACTTTGTAGTAATACTGGAACAGTACTACTCCCAAGGCCACTATTACGGCTACTATGATCAATACTAATGTTCCTGTCTGCATCTACTAATGGTCTCTCTTCTCAAAATCTTCTTTTTTCTTTTCTTCGATTCTTTTTACGATAAGATATACGAGTATGAAAAAAATACTGCCATAAAGAAGAACGATACCTATGATAGAAAGATATGCGATAATTAAAGTTATTTTAGTTTTACGGCAGTTCCATATGCCAACATTTCGGCCGCCCCTTGCATTACTTGGGAAGTGGTAAACCTAACATTTACCACTGCATCCGCTCCCAATCGTTGGGCATCGTCCAACATTCTTTTTATGGCCTGCTCCCTTGAGTCGGCCAACAGTTGGGTATATTCCGAAATTTCGCCACCCACAATATTCTTTAGACCGGCAAATACATCCCTACCAATATTCCTTGCGCGTACGGTACTTCCCCTAACCGTTCCCAAAACGGATACGATATCTTGTCCCGCAATAGTGTCCGTTGTTACATATAACATCATTTTTTTCTATTATTAAGAGACTATTTTGAAACAGTCCCTAAGTTAACATTCCTCCATCTACGTTGAGGACCTGTCCAGTAACATAGGCGGATAAGTCGGAAGCCAGGAACAAACATGCATTGGCCACATCTTCCGGTGAGCCCCCTCGTTTTAACGGAATGGCATCTCGCCAACCCTGTACCACTTTTTCATCCAGCTTACCCGTCATTTCAGTTTCTATAAAGCCCGGGGCGATTGCGTTGCAACGGATGTTTCTTGAACCCAATTCCAATGCAACGGATTTGGTAAAACCAATAATCCCTGCTTTGGAAGCGGCATAATTGGCCTGCCCGGCATTTCCTTTGACCCCCACAACGCTACTCATATTGATTATAGAGCCCTTACGTTGTTTCAATAGGGTACGTTGAACCGCTTTGGTCATATTAAAAACCGATTTTAAATTGATGGCTATGACACTATCAAAATCTTCCTCCCCCATACGCATCAATAAATTGTCCTTGGTAATGCCGGCATTATTGATCAAAACATCTATCCCCCCGAAATCTTCCAATACCTGGGCAATCAATTTTTCGGAAGCCTCAAAACTGGCCGCATTACTTTTATAGGCCTTTGCCTTCACCCCTTTGGAAATCAATTCCTTTTCCAATTCCAGTGCCGGTGCCTCGCTAGAACTGTACGTAAAGGCAAGGTTGGCCCCATAATCTGCGAATACTTGGGCAATACCCATGCCGATGCCCCTGCTAGCTCCGGTTATGATTACATTTTTTCCTTCTAAAAGTTTCATCTATTACTGCTATTTGTATGGTTGTACTTCAAATATAGGTTTTGTTTGATATAAAGGCGAAAAAAAATCCCGACTTTGGCTTGAATTTAATTCATGCCGTGGGGGATTAACAAAATTTTTAGGATACGGTATTGGAATTCCTTGCGCTATGTGGACCTTACTTCAAAAGAATGCCCCGATATGGATATCGGGGCATTCTTTTTTAGACCAACACTAGGTTATCCCATTACTTCTTTCACTTTTAAACCAATCTCTGCGGGAGATTCCACTACATGGATACCGCATTCGCGCATGATTTGTTTTTTGGCTTGGGCAGTATCATCACTTCCTCCGACAATAGCCCCGGCATGTCCCATTGTTCTGCCCGCAGGAGCAGTTTCTCCCGCAATAAAGCCAACAATAGGTTTTTTGCTTCCACTTTCCTTATACCATTTTGCGGCATCGGCTTCCAATTGTCCGCCTATTTCCCCGATCATCACCACACAATGGGTCTCCGAATCATTTATTAAAAGCTCTACCGCTTCCTTTGTAGTGGTACCGATGATGGGATCACCACCGATTCCTATAGCCGTTGTAATCCCTAATCCTTGACGAACCACCTGATCGGCAGCTTCATAGGTAAGCGTACCCGATTTGGATACCACCCCGACATGGCCTTTTTTGAAGACAAAGCCCGGCATAATACCTACTTTGGCCTCCTCAGGAGTGATTACCCCTGGACAATTAGGACCTACCAATCTACAGTCCATATTCTTAATGTAATCATACGCCTTCACCATATCCGCGATAGGAATACCTTCCGTTATCGTAATGATTACCTTTATTCCGGCGTTTGCGGCCTCCATAATGGCATCTGCGGCAAAGGCCGGCGGTACAAATATGATGGTGGTGTCCGCGCCAACTTCTTGTACGGCTTGTTCAACGGTGTTGAATACAGGTTTACCCAAATGTTCCTGCCCACCTTTTCCCGGTGTTACGCCTCCTACTACATTGGTTCCGTAGGAAATCATCTGTTCTGCATGGAAGGTGCCTTCACTACCCGTAAAACCTTGGACAATTATCTTGGAATCTTTATTGACTAGTACGCTCATGAATTATTGTTTTTGCTGCACAAAAATATAGGTTTGAAACGAATTCCAAAGTATTCTTGTACCTATTTGTTTTTATGTTTCTTAAAAAGGGAAGGGATTTCCTTTAGATAGGTCATTTCCCTTATTTTTTCACGGGCCTCCCCTGCCGGACTTCCCAAATAGCTTTTACCGCCTTCCAATGATTTGCCAATACCGGATTGTGCCAAAATAACCGCTTTCTTTCCAATGGTAATGCCACTAATAATCCCGACCTGCCCCCAAATGGTGACTTCATCTTCGATGACTACACATCCGGCGATTCCGGTCTGGGATGCGATCAAACATTTCTCTCCGATGATGGTATCATGCCCCACCTGAATCTGATTATCCAACTTTGTGCCCCTTCCTATGGTGGTATCCCCTGTTACCCCCTTATCAATGGTACAGCATGCCCCAATATCTACATGATCTTCTATAACCACCCTACCCCCGGAAATTAATTTATCAAAGCCTTCCGGTCGGTTCTTATAATAAAAGGCATCCGCCCCTAAAACGGTACCGGCATGTATGGTCACATTATTTCCCACAATACAGCCGTCATAGATGGCTACATTGGAATGTATAACACAGTTGTCGCCAATTTCTACGTGATTCCCTATAAAAACATTAGGTTGAATAAGGGTGTTTTTTCCAATTTTGGCCGTGATCGAGATGGTGTCGTTTGCACTTTCAAAAGGTTTGAAAAATTTTGTCAACACATTGAAATCACGGAAGGGGTCATCAGAAATCAGAAGCGCTTTTCCTTTAGGGCAATCCACTTTTTTATTGATGAGAACAATCGTAGCCTTGGATTCCAGGGCCTTGTCATAATATTTCGGATGGTCCACAAAAACAATATCCCCTTCCTCTACCACATGGATTTCGTTCATTCCCCATACCGGAAAGTCATCCGGACCTACGTATTCCGACTTAATGATTTCGGCAATTTGTTTTAAACTGTACGTAATGGGAAATTTCATTTGAGATAATTGTTGGTCGGTGATAAGGGGTTATGAAAAAAAAGTCTAAATCGGAATTATACCTTATTTATAACAAACTGGACTAAAATGGCTGGGCATATAGCAGGAACTGCAAACTATTCCTTGATCCGCTCCATATAAGCCCCTTTCTCCGTGTCCACTTTAATTTTATCGCCTTCATTGATAAAAAGTGGCACATTTACACGCGCCCCGGTCTCTACCGTGGCGGGCTTTGTGGCATTGGTCGCCGTATTTCCCTTAACGCCCGGTTCCGCATGGGTAACCTCCAAAATGACACTGGCAGGCATGTCCACGGATAGTGGCATACTGTCTTCCGTATTGAACAAGATGGTTACCACTTCGCCTTCCTTTAATAATCCCGGAGCATCCAAGGAGCTTTCCTGGAGCGATATCTGATTGTAATCGTCCGTATTCATAAAGTGATAGGTCTCCCCGTCCGCATACAGATACTGATAGGAACGGGTCTCCACGCGAACATCCTCGATTTTGTGTCCTGCGGAAAAGGTATTATCTATTACTTTCCCTGTCGTAACACTTTTTAGTTTGGTTCTCACGAAAGCCGGACCTTTACCCGGTTTTACATGTAGAAACTCAATTATTTTAAAAATATCATGGTTGTATTTAATACACAAGCCCTTTCTAATATCAGATGTTGATGCCATATATAATTAATTAGTGCTAAAATATCCTTTCATAATACCCCGCTGGGAATCGCGTATAAACTGTAAGATCTCGTCCCTTTCGGGCGTAGCCTCCATTTCCGCTTCTATAATCTGAACGGCTTGACTATTGTTGTAATTTTTTTGATACAGGATACGGTATATATTTTGAATCTCCCTTATTTTATCGGAGCTAAATCCTCTTCTTCGCAAACCTACGGAATTGATACCCACGTAGGACATAGGTTCCCTAGCCCCTTTGGCATAGGGAGGAACATCTTTACGTACCAAAGACCCCCCTGTTACAAAGGCGTGATTGCCAATAGATACAAATTGATGCACGGCAACCAATCCTGCCAGCACCACATTATTACCAATGGTTACATGCCCTGCCAGCGTAGAATTATTGGAAAAAATACAATTGTCCCCAACAAAACAATCATGCGCTATATGGCAGTAGGCCATAATTAAACAATTCTTGCCGATTCTTGTTTTCATCCGATCGGCAGTACCCTTGTTTATGGTAGCACACTCCCTTACCGTGGTATTGTTTCCGATTTCGACCGTGGTTTCCTCCCCTTCGTATTTTAAATCTTGAGGAGGTGCCGAAATGACCGCCCCGGGAAAAATATTACAATTCTTTCCTATCCGGGCCCCTTCCATAATGGTAACGTTGGAACCTATCCAGGTACCCTGACCTATGATAACGTTGTTATGAATTGTTGCAAAAGGTTCAATGACCACATTTTTAGCGATCTTAGCTCCCGGATGGACATATGCCAATGGTTGATTCATACTATTCCTCTTTGATTTTTACAATTTGTGCCATCAGCTCCGCTTCAGATGCTAGCTTACCATTGGTATAGGCATAGGCTTGCATGTGGCATATGCCCCTTCTAATGGGAGAAATCAAATCGCATTTAAAAATTAAGGTATCCCCGGGTACTACCTGCTGCTTAAATTTTACATTATCTATTTTCATAAAGAAAGTAAGATAGTTCTCTGGATCCGGTACGGTGCTCAAGACTAAAATGCCACCGGTCTGTGCCATAGCTTCTACTTGTAATACCCCGGGCATAACAGGTGTCCCGGGAAAATGCCCAACGAAGAACGGTTCGTTCATGGTCACATTTTTTACACCTACCACATGTGTTTCCGAAAGTTCCAAAATTTTATCCACTAATAAGAAAGGAGGTCGATGCGGCAACATGTCCATAATCTGGGTAACATCCATTAAGGGCGGCTTGTTCAGATCAAATTGCGGCACTTTATTCCGCTTTTCGAGCTTTATAATCTTGGCCAATTTCTTTGCAAACTGGGTGTTTACATAATGTCCCGGTTTATTGGCGATTACTTTTCCTCGTATTCTGGTTCCTGCCAAGGCCAGATCCCCCACAACATCCAGTAGTTTATGCCGAGCGGCCTCATTGGGCTGGTGTAAGGTTAAATTATCCAGGATGCCATTGGGTTTCACGGATAGTTTCTCCTTTTTGAATGCTTTTTCGAGTTTCTTCATAGTGGTTTTGGAAATCTCCTTATCCACATAAACAATGGCATTGTTCAAATCTCCTCCCTTTATCAATCCATGCTCTAAAAGCATTTCCAATTCATGCAAAAAACTAAAGGTCCTCGCATTGGAAACTTCTTCCTTAAAATCGGAGAGACGTTCCAAAGTAGCATTTTGTGTTCCTAGTACCTTTGTTCCAAAATCGACCATGGTGGTCACTTGATACTCCTCCGCAGGAATGACCGTAATCTCACTTCCCGTAGCTTCATCCTTATAGCTAATGACGTCTTTTACGATATATTCTTCCCTAGCAGCTTCCTGTTCCGAAATCCCCGCCTTTTCCAAAGCTTCAACAAAATATTTGGAGGAACCGTCCATAATAGGAGGCTCTGGAGCGTCCAACTCTATCAACACATTGTCGATTTCCATTCCTACCAAGGCGGCCAGAACGTGTTCCGAAGTTTGTATCTTGACCCCTCTTTTCTCCAAATTGGTGCCCCTTTGTGTATTTACGACATAATTTGCATCGGCTTCAATAATGGGCTCCCCCTCCAAATCTACTCTTTTAAATGCATAGCCATGATTTTCAGGTGCCGGTAGAAAACGCATGGTTACATTTTCCCCGGTATGCAATCCCACGCCGGAAAGCGTAGTTTCCTTGGCAATTGTGCGCTGCTTTATAGTACTATTGCTCACTATCAATTCTTTTTTCTATTTCGTCGACTTTATTTATAAGCTTCGGTAAATTCTTAAAATGTACATATGATTTGTTGTAGTCACCGTAATTCAATGCAGGGGAACCTTGTAAAACTTCGTCATCCTTTACATTTCTGCCTATTCCCGACTGCGCCTGGATCCGTACACGGTCACCAATGGTGATATGACCTACAATACCCACCTGCCCTCCGATCATACAATGCTTGCCGATCTTCGTAGATCCGGCTACACCTGTTTGTGCGGCAATGGCAGTATGTTCTCCTATTTCAACATTATGGGCTATTTGTATCTGATTATCCAGCTTTACGCCTTTTCGTAGAATGGTGGAACCTAGTGTAGCACGATCAATGGTTGTGCCAGCACCCACGTCTACATAATCTTCCAAAATCACGTTTCCGGTCTGGGGCACTTTTGTATACTCGCCCTCATCGTTGGGAGTGAAACCAAAACCATCCGCACCTATAATAGCGCCGCTATGGATCACACAATTATTGCCTATGATCGATTCCGAATAAATCTTTGATCCCGCAAAGACTACTACGTTATCACCTATGGAAACATTATCGCCAATGTAGACGTTTGGATATATCTTCACATTGTTTCCTATCACCACATTATTGCCCAAATAGGAGAACGCCCCTAAGTAAAAATCTTCCCCATAGGTAGCTGTCTCGGACATGGCTACAGGCTGTTCAATGCCCGTTTTGTTGTTCTTCACCTGATTGTAATATTCCAATAACTTGGAAAAGGATTTGTAGGCATCTTCTACCTTAATAAGGGTGGTTTCTAAATGTTGCTCCGGAATAAAATCCTTATTGACAAGGGTTATCGAAGCCTTGGTCGTATAAATGTAGGAGGTATATTTTGGATTGGCCAAAAAGGTAAGGGAGCCTTTCTCCCCTTCTTCAATTTTGGACAATTTATGAACAGCTATTTCAGGGTTTCCATCAACCTCTCCTTCTAAAATGCCTGCAATCTGAACAGCTGTAAATTTCACACGCTCCAATTTATCGATTTTCATTTGATGGACACAAAAGTAAGAAAAATTGTTAAACAGAATCCTTGGGATAACACATATAATATTTAGTCACGGTTTTAGAAAGTGCATTTAAATTCAACTGATCGGAAGCCTTTGCCACATCGAGGATTTTTCCTGTGCGTCTCAAAATATTTATGTTTTGCCTTTCTTGATCATAAGCCTTGTTTTCAATTTCACCTGAAAAAACGAAATAGGAAGCTTCCCCATCAGAAAGTTGGTATTTCTCCTTGATTTCCTTGAAGTGTCGCTCTAATTTTATACCGTTCAAAGGTTTGTTCTTCATTTTAATGTTCAACAACCTTCTATTTAAAATCATTTTGCACAAGTTGGCGAGTACAAAATCCGAATGGTGCTGCCAAGATTTAATGGCCCCCATAACATCTACATCGTCCAATTGCGCGAACCGATCCAAAACTTCCGCATTGAAATCCTTCTTTTGAATTCTGGTCTTCATAAAAAAGCCCAAGGCTTCACTGCATGGAAGTGCCACTCCATGGGCCAAAAGCTCTTTGGCCCGTAGCATAACATTTATGAGCAACTGCTCTGCCACCAGTCCTGTTTTATGTAAGTACACCTGCCAATACATAAAACGCCTTGCCATTAAAAATTTCTCCACGGAGTAGATGCCCTTCTCCTCTACCACCAATTCCCCGTCCACAACGTTCAACATGGTAATCAATCGCTCTGCGTTGATATTGCCTTCCGCTACACCAGTGTAGAAACTATCCCGTTTTAAATAGTCCAATCGGTCCATATCCAATTGACCGGATACTAATTGGTTCAGGAACTTTTTGGGGTGTATGCCCCTAAAAATTTGCATGGCAAGCGTTAAACTTCCGTTAAACTTCTCGTTCAGGGTTTCCATAAAAAGAAACGAAATATCCTCATGGCTCATATCGTCCGCCAAACTATGTTCCATGGCATGTGAAAATGGTCCATGGCCAATATCGTGCAACAAAATAGCGCATAACAATCCCTCTTCCTCTTCCGGTGTAATGTCAATCTCCTTAAAGCGAAGTACTTGTATGGCCTGTTGTGTTAAATGCATACTTCCCAAGGCATGATGAAAACGGGTGTGATGTGCCCCGGGATATACCAAATACGAAAGTCCCATTTGGGAAATCCTGCGCAAGCGTTGAAAATAGGGATCGCCTATGAGATTAAAAATAAGGGCATTCGGTATTCTAATAAATCCGTAAATTGGATCATTAAAAATTTTAAGCTTGTTTGATTTTATCAAAATCAATTTTTTTTGATTGATAAATCAAAGTTATGCAAATGAAATGAGATCCTGATGCTTAGGGTCTGGCTTATCGATATAGGCACTGGAACAGCTTAATTTTGTTAATGCGTCGCCATAAGCGACTTTTAAAAAATATAGTACGGAGGTGATCGAAAGACAAAAAAGTAATGGATTGGACATTTGAACGATTATGGAGAAGACCCTGACGCTGAAGGTCAGGGTTAGTTCAACTTCATATTTTCAATGCGTCGCCATAAGCGACTTTTAAAAATACAGTTTCACTAATGAGCAAAATAACAATACTTTGGGTAGATGATGAAATAGATTTATTGAAGCCCCATATCATTTTCCTGGAAAACAAAAATTATGAGGTGGTTACCTGTAAAAGCGGACAAGAGGCATTGGAAGAAATTTCCGGGACCCGATTCGATATCGTCTTTTTAGATGAAAACATGCCCGGTATATCAGGATTGGAAACCTTAGCTGAAATAAAGTCTATTGACGCTACCCTCCCCGTGGTAATGATTACCAAAAGTGAGGAAGAGTATATTATGGAAGAGGCCATAGGGTCCAAAATAGCCGATTATTTAATCAAACCGGTGAACCCTAATCAAATTTTGCTTTCCCTAAAAAAGAATCTGGACAATTCCCGCCTCGTCTCCGAAAAAACGACGGCCAATTATCAACAGGAGTTTCGCAAAATATCCATGGACCTGTCCATGGTGAATAGCTTTGAAGAATGGGCTGATCTCTATAAAAAATTGATACATTGGGAATTGCGCTTGGAAGAAATTGAAGATTCGGGCATGTTCGAAATATTGGAATCCCAAAAAACAGAGGCCAATGCCCAATTTGGGAAGTTCATGGACAAGAATTATGAAAACTGGTTCCACGAAGATGAGGGTCCGGTAATGTCCCACACCCTGTTTCGGGAACTGGTTCGGCCAGAACTCAAGGATACACCTACTCTCTTGGTGGTCATAGACAATTTACGGTATGACCAATGGTTCGCCTTTGAAGATACCCTGAATGCCTTTTATAAAAAGAAAAAGGAAGTCCCTTATTACAGCATACTTCCTACCGCTACACAATATGCCCGGAATGCCATATTCTCTGGCCTGACGCCTTTGGATATGGAAAAGAAATATCCCGAATGGTGGAAAAACGATACCGATGAAGGCGGTAAAAATCTCTTTGAAGATAAGTTTTTGGGCAGTCAGATCAAACGTCTGGGTTTGGATATTAAATGGGAATACCATAAAATAAGTAGTCTACGACAGGGAAAACAGCTATCCCAAAATTTTAAATCCCAGAAGGATAATGATCTAACGGTAATCGTTTATAATTTTGTGGACATGCTTTCCCATGCAAAGACCGAAATGGAGGTAATCAAAGAGTTGGCCTCCAATGACAAGGCGTATCGATCCTTAACACAAAGCTGGTTTAAGAATTCCCCTTTATTGGAGATTATTCAACAGGCCCAGAACATGGGTCTGAAACTGATCATTACCACAGATCATGGTACCATTAACGTAAAACAGGCCTCTAAGGTGATCGGTGATAAGGAAACAAGTCTTAATCTGCGGTACAAAACGGGCCGAAGCCTTACCTATGAGGATAAGGATGTATTGGCGGCAACGGATCCGGCCCAGATACATTTGCCCAGTATTAATATGAGCAGCTCCTTTATTTTTGCCAAGAACGACTTGTTTTTTGCCTATCCCAATAATTACAACCATTATGTAAGTTACTACCGAAACACCTATCAACATGGAGGGGTCTCCTTGGAAGAAATGATCATTCCCTTTGTGGTATTGGAACCGAGGTAGTTTTTTTCATAAAATAATTTTTTTCTTGCCTTCCTCAAACCAACTAGTTTTGGAATGCGTATGTTTTTCAAAACCATTAGATTTGACTCAAATATGAGGTGACTAATTTGTTTAGCGTGATTGAATTAATCAATAAATGTATCAAAATGGTTACGGATGTATTTTTAAATTTTGTTCCAACAAACGCAATTCCAAAAGAGGTTATAAGTAATCTTAAAGGGTTGTGTGTTAAAATATGGGACATCGCCCATAAAAACCCATTTATTATCCACCCCATTTTACCAAAATGTTTTTCTTGTAATGGTAATAAATAACCTCTCCAAAAAATCTCTTCGGCAATTGTTGCTAATGGAAAAAATATAATGGTCATTATGATTACAGTTTTATTTACTTTCCCAAATATTGGCTCTGGCGAAATAAAACTAAACTTTGAAAATAAAACTCCGATTGGCAGGGACTGAAATACTATGGTTAAAACTAAAATAGCTATGGTAGAAGAGATTATAATGGCTATATCAAATAACTTTATCTTCTTTATTCTTAATTCTTTAATCAGTAATGCCCCTGTTGTTTTAGATGATTTATAAAATAGCCCTGCAACCGTTAAAAAGCTAAAAAAAAATGTAATACTCAAAAATGGTATCCAAGTAAGTGACTTATTGAGGTTAAAGACAGTACGTAAAAAATTAGGTAATAACATGGTGCTCAAAAAGGAGATTATCAATACGATTACCAGAAAACCTATACTTAGAAAAATTTTGTTCTTCATTTAATAAAAACAATACTACTTTTTAAGAAAATAAAAATCCAAGAAAAATTTGTATAAGGGGGTAGTCAAAAAATCATTGCGGTTTTTGAATTTTTAATTCATTGAGTTTTTTAACGCATAAATAAATCCCGATTAAACCCAAAAGATAAACCAATAAATATGGATAGTTATTGTCAATCAAATCAACATGGAATACCATGGTGTTAAGGGCGATTAAATTAAACAACGAATGGGCAATTATGGATAATACGATGTTTTTGGTCCTATAAAATATAAAACAGTAAAATATTCCATAAATAAACATTTTAAAATTATCGAATACGCCTAAATGGGCAAAAGAAAAAAGTAGGCTAGACACTATCATTCCCGCTATAAGACCAAAATATTTTTTTATTTTTAAAAAGATGATTTTTCTAAAAATGAATTCTTCAATAATTGGTTCAAAAAACAGTAAGCTGATGATTACAATTGGGTTTTCAAAAGAAAAAGTCTTGTAACTCAGCAAATATAATTTGCCATCGAGAATATCACTTGTAAAATAATAGGGGTTAGCTAAAAACGATACCATTTTAACGAAAAACGTTATCAACATTACAATTGCTATTAATTTCAATGATGGCAATTTTAAATGACTGTCCCATTTAACGTTCCAGAATTTTATAGCCAATAAAATTGCCATAGCATAAATTGTCAAAGAAATAATCGTAAAACCCTGTGGAGAAGTTATCCAAGATTGTGTAAAATAATCATTGGAGAACCTAATAAAACAATAAATGATGAGTGTGGGCATTATTGCCAACAATATGGAATAAAAAAAGACGGTGTATCTGCCCATTGATTCTATAAATTGAACAAATATCCACTAAATTTTAGTGGATATTTACTAAAATCATATTATTAATAACTTCTAAAGTTAGTTATTACAATTATGCCTTCGAGTAGTAAGTCCAAGTGTATAAATAAGCCCAGTATACTCATTATACCTTTGGTCGGTACCAAAAAATGCCTGAGCCATATTACATCCTGGGCAATCAGCATAGGGATCTGTACTAGGATATCCTTGTCTAATTGTAGGCCCAGAAATGGTATCATTTAACCAAGCTCCTATTTCCGGCTGTGAAGTACCATTTGATCTGGTACCATAAACCACAACCTCATTGGCATCAAAAGTACCCCCAAAACCATTTGGGTCTCCAGCGCAACCACTACTACTGCCATTTTCCCCATCCTTGCCACCAAAACTTAAAGTACTATGGGGAGACCACGAAGGTATTTCCTGTGCACCTCCTTTGGTTTCAAGTAATTCCTGGGTTCCTACCGCTTTAAAATCATACAGATTTAGCTTTTTTGTTTTCATCCTATTGCATATTTATTAGATTATAATCTCAAATATAGAGAAAATATCCTATTTATTGTAGAAAATTTTATATTTACAACAAACCTTAGGAAATTATCTAAATTCAGTCATTAGCACGTAAAGATAAATATGTTAAACTCAAGAATGGAACCTAACATTATACTACTTAGAGCACAACCAAGATTTGAAATACTTCTATCGGAAAATTCATTTACTGTCCATGACGAATCAAAGAGAAACCCAAATAAAAGATACTTATATTCAAAAATCGATTCTGTAAAAATCCATAAAACGAAAATAAATTGGTTCGCGACATTTCTAACTCTAGTTGTCTCTTTTATGCTATCTGCTGGTATAGAAAAAATAATTATGGAAAAATTTACATTGGCTTTTAATTACGAAAACAGAAAAGTCAGGCTCCTTTTAAATAACTGTGATTCTATCAAGGTAAACGGTCTTCAAAGAGTGATAGAGAAAAAGTCCCTCAGTTTTGGAAGTTTTCCCTATTTCCCTTTCCGGTAAAAGAAACCGAGAGAGTTATTAAGGCAAATCCAATTAGTATTAAAAAGATACAGTGAATATAACTAAGTGATACTATAAAGGACATTATAACAACATTTGTAGTGATTGTAATCGTAAATAGATTATATATTAGATGCAATTTGAATGTTAAAAACCAATTATTTTTATTATATAAATATATATATCCAAAAAAAAGCCCTCCTAAAAATTGGGGAAATATACCATTATTAATATGTATATGGGATATTGCAAATAAAAATGCAGAAACAAAAATAGCTTTCTTTGCGTTGTATCTTTCATTTAATTTCTTAGTAAGTAAGTTTCTAAAAAATAATTCTTCCAATAGTGGTAATATTAACAAAGATAATATCAAGTTATGCATAAAAATTGGGCTATCCACAATCTTCAAGTTCTCCCCTAAAACTAAGACACGTATCAGGTTTGGGATTGAAATACTTAAAACAAAAATTCCAATAACGCCAATTATCCCAATATAAAAAGCTTGTGTTACTTCTAAATTTGGAATAATTGATTCTTTAAATTTCCCAAAATTAAATCGATGCCCCGCCAGAAGTACAAGCATCAAAATTAAAGTCACCAATAATACTTGAATTGTTGGATTAAAATTATACGCCAATATGATTTTGTTATTTACGTATAATAAAATTATCAGTAGAAATGTGAAGAGAGCAGCTTTAGAGATTCTCATATTATAAAAGCATTATTCTTTATTACTATTTTTAACGAAAATTATATATAACACCTTGATAAAAGTTCGAACTTATCATATTTTCCACAGCATTATGCATTGTGATTATTTTCTAAAGCAAAGCCCCCTAGTAATTTAGAGGGCAATAATTTATAAAATGAGAAAGCTAATTTTAATTACAAACATCAGATTCGTATGAACGAGATGGCCCTGTAGGAGCGTTGACCGTCTGTATACCAAATAAAGCTCCGGCTGTTGCTCCGAATATGGAACCTATAGTCGTACTAATCACACTCGTTCCGCTAATATTGTCATTTAGCCAATCTATCCCTGCATCTCCTTGAGTTTCTAGCCATTCAAAAAAATCTTGACCCGGAATATCGGAAAATTGACTTTGAAAAGACCCTGCAATTCCATCTCCAAAACCCCACTGTCCACCACAGCAACAACCACTGCTACTACCGTTTTCCCCATCCTTGCCACCAAAACTTAAAGTACTATGGGGAGACCAAGAAGGTATTTCCTGTGCACCTCCTTTGGTTTCAAGTAATTCCTGGGTTCCTACCGCTTTAAAATCGTACAGATTTAATTTTTTTGTTTTCATCCTATGATACATTTATTAGATTATTATCTCAAATATAGAGAAAATATTCTATTTAATGTAGAAAATTTTATATTTACAGCATCTTATAAATTTTTAGACCCCATGGAGGAAAACTCGATACAACACCCCTTAAGTACCCATATTAACGAAATTATAGAAAAAAAACCGAATTGGCTTGTTCGCTACGGTATTGGGGCCATGCTTTTTTTTCTTTTGCTATTTCTGATAGGTGCATGGTTAGTGAAATACCCGGATACTATAGTTGGTACCGTAAGTATTGTTACTCCAAGGCCTCCTATAGATGTGGTCGCCAAGATTAGCGCCCCCATTTTAAAAAAATTCAGCATCTATGAAAACGATACGCTTTCTAGGGGCAAACCCATCCTTTTATTGGAAAGCACCACCTCCTACCGGCAGCTTCAGCAACTAGAGCAAGTTTTGGTCAGGGACAATCCCCGAGGCAACTTGGAACACGAATGGGTCTGGTTGGACAGCTTGGGAAACCTACAATCGCTTTACAATAATTTTGCTTTGGCAACGCTCACTCTAAAACAATATCACCAAGAACAACCACACCTTAAAAGAATCAACAGCTTAAAAAATATTTTGTCCGGAAATACTAATGGTCTGCGCTTTAGTAAGAGCCATCTGAAAAGTAGTAAAGCGGACTTTGATTCCAAAAGAAAGGAATATGACCGCTATAGAACCTTATATAAAAAAGGGGTAATTGCCGCCTCGGAATTTGAGCAGATCAAACAGACGCTACTCCAAAAGGAAATGAGCTATGCCAATGACCATAGGAGCTTAAACTCCGAACATATGTCCATTGCCGGTCTAAAACGGGAGATTTTGGAACTGGAAATTCAAAAAAACGAACATGAGCAACAGCTACAACTCAATTATCAAAAGGCGCTGAACGAATTAAAAAGTCAGATAAAGCAGTGGGAAAGTGAATATCTCATTAGCTCCCCTATAGCAGGTAGGCTCTCTTTTTTTAATACCGTAAATACAGGTGACTTTATTACGGCCGGGGAAAAAATACTCACTATTATACCGCTACAGGAAGATAGGTTGCAGGCCATAGGAACATTTCCCGTTGAAAATGCCGGAAAGATAAAAAAGGGGAACAGGGTAACCTTAAAGTTGGATGCATATCCATATCATGAATATGGCACCGTAATGGGAACCGTGGTAAGAATATCGGAGGTACCTGTTGAAAATGCCTATAATATTGTAATTGAACTACCCAACGGCCTTTTGACCAATTATGAAAAAACAATTGTTTTTAAACAACGGCTTACCGCCACAGCAGATATCATAACCAAAGACCAAAGTGTGCTGCAACGCATCTTTTATCAGTTCGAAAACCTTTTCAAAAACTAACGATAACCAAGGATGCCAAAATTTATCGCATACAAACAATTTGATACCATGGACTGTGGCCCTACCTGTTTGCGCATGGTTGCCAAACATTATGGCAAGGAAATAAGTCTGGACAGGTTAAGAGCGCTAAGTTACATTACTCGGGAAGGGGTCTCCCTAATGGGTATAAGCCATGCTGCGGAGAGCATCGGCCTTAAGTCTTTGGGTACCCGTGTTGATCTGGATATGCTCATCAATAAGGTACCCCTGCCTTGTATTATCCCCTGGGATGGTATCCATTTTGTAACACTCTACAAAACCGACAAAAAGTATGCCCACATAGCCGATCCTGCTAAGGGAAAGCAAAGAATTGGGCATGATATACTTAAACAACATTGGAGTGGCGATCAAAATGCCGGTATTGTACTTCTGTTAGAGACTACTCCAAAATTCTACAATCTGGAAGAAGAGGAAAAAGCCGCTTTTTCACATTTCATCAAATACTTTTTACCCCATAAGAACTTATTATTACAAGTCATTTTTGCTATTATATTTTCTAGTTTGGTAAGCTTGCTGACCCCTTTTATTACCCAATCTGTAGTTGATGTTGGGATTCTAGGCAGAAACATCAATTTTATTTATCTGGTCCTTATTGCGCAATTAATGTTGACCGTTGGCAGCACCATTATCTCCTTTATACAATCCTGGATCTCTTTGCATTTAAGCATACGCATTAGTCTTTCCTTTGTAATTGGTTATGTGGCCAAGTTAATGTCCATGCCCTTTACTTTTTTTGAACTGAAAACCGTTGGGGATATTTCCAAACGGATCGGGGACAACTCAAGAATAGAGTCCTTTCTAAATCAAACCATGTTCTCGGTCCTCGTTTCCGTGTTTAATTTTATCATCTACACGGGGATTTTGGCCTATTATAATTACAAAATTCTATTGATTTTTTTGGTAGGGAACAGCTTGTACATTGGCTGGATATTATTGTTTCTTAAAAAGCGAAGGGAATTTGACCATGAAGGTTTTAAGATAGCGGCGGATAGCGAAAACAAGATCCTGCAACTGTTCTACGGGGCCAGGGAAATTATTCTCAATAATATCGAAAAGGAAAAACGATGGGAATGGGAACGGGTTCAGTCCAATAGCTATATACTGAGTAAAAAAGTATTGATGTGGGGACAATTTCAATCCTCGGGTGCCACTATTATTAATTCAGTGGTTGGGGCAGTCATCAGTATCATAGTGGCCACTTCGGTCATAGAAGGAACCATGACCTTGGGGATGATGATGTCCGTGCAGTTTATCATGGGCCAGATACAGGCACCCTTGAGTTCCTTTTTAGGGCTTACCCATTCTTATCAGGATGCGAAAATAAGCTTGGAGCGCTTGGGTGAGGTAATCAATAAAAAGAAGGATACCGATATCACCTACAGCTCTTTGCCAAAAAACAGCGGAATTGTTCTAGACAATGTGTCCTTTCAATATGAAGGTCCGCATTCGCCCAAAGTCCTGAACGGAATCTACCTGGATATCCCGTTTAACAAAACTACCGCAATCGTTGGGGCCAGCGGTAGCGGAAAGACTACTTTACTTAAACTATTGCTAAAACTATATGACCCGACCGATGGGGCCGTTATAGCCGGAAATGTGAACCTGAAGTACCTGGAGGACTACCATTGGCGGGAAAACTGTGGGGTAGTAATGCAGGACAACTATATTTTTGCGGATACTATTTTAAACAATATCGTCCTAAAGACGTATGAACCGGTAAACATGTCTCGTGTATTACAAGCGGTCAGTACGGCTAACATAAGGGATTGGATAGAATCCTTGCCGCTACAATATCAGACCAAGATTGGTAGCGAGGGGGTCGGTCTTAGCCAGGGACAAAAACAACGTGTCTTAATCGCCCGTGCCCTTTACAAAAACCCCTCTTTTATTTTTTTGGACGAGGCGACCAATTCCCTAGATGCTGAGAACGAAAAGGCAATAATCGAAAACCTTATTACCGCCACAGAAAACAAAACGGTAGTGGTCATAGCCCATCGCTTAAGTACTATAAAAAATGCAGATAAAATCGTCGTCTTGGAGGATGGATCCATAAAAGAAGAAGGTACACATGAAGAATTATTAAAGAGTAGAGGCCAATATTATACACTAATCAATAGCCAATTATCATAACTATGCTGTCGAAAAAGAAAGAACCCATTGCTATCATATTATATGAACTCTTCAAATTATTGGGTATTCGGATTACCTATGGTTCCATAAAAGAAAAATTATTGCAGCATCCCTCCTTCCCTTCTCTTTTCTCCATAACCAACACGCTTACCAATTTTGGGATTCCCAATAAAGCGGTACGGATTCAAAAAGAACAATTGGAACATTTGGAAACCCCATTTTTTGCGACAATACAATGGGATGAGACGGTTTTGGTGAAAACCGTTAATGAAGATACTATACGTTATTGTTCCCCATCCAAAGGATGGATGGACATGACTATATCGCAATTCATGGAGATATGGAACCATATGGTCATTTTAGTGGATACCACGGTAGAAATTGAAGAAAAAAAATATGTAAGGAAGAAGAATTTTGAAAACTTACTTCAATTACGATTACCAGTAACCATTATAGTGCTGTTAGGACTATTATCTATACTTATATATGAAATCGGAACAACAATAATATTACCCTTTCTATTTTTAAAATTATTAGGTTTTTTCATCGCCGTTCTTTTGGTGTTAAAAGAAATCAATAGCGATACTAGATTCAGTTTTTGCCGAGCAGGAAAAAAAGTAAGCTGTGATGATGTCCTCAATTCTCCTGCATCCAAAATTTTCAGTTGGCTTTCTATGACCGATCTTGGCTTTCTCTATTTTGTGGGAACGGTCTTGGCACTGGTTCTTTCCATACTTGTACAGACCAATACTGCGGATACCATCCTTTTTTGCTTGATTTTTGCTAGTTTTTTGGCACTCCCTTATACTATCTTTTCGTTGGTATATCAGGCATTTAGGGTTAAAAAATGGTGTGTCCTCTGTCTCGCCATTGTTGCAGTATTATGGGGTGAGGCTATTTTTGGATATTATTACCTGACAAAGTTTTCTTTAGCTCTAATCTTCCATGCCAAAGGTATTCTAATCTTTATCTTTTGCCTCTTGTTACCAGGGGTTGCCTGGCTATTTTTAAAAAAGGTATTCGTGAAATCATCTAATTATGAGACCTTATTATATTCGTATTTAAGGATAACCAACAATTTGGAGGTATTCCGCTTTCTGCAACAGAAAGGAAAAGAAATAGATATGGATTTCCAATCCCAAGAAATCATTTTGGGAAACACCGCTTCACAAAACAGTATTACAGTGGCTATAAACCCTCATTGTCCGGCTTGTGGAAAAGAGTACAAATCCATTTTGGCATTACTTGAAAAACATCCCGATTTTGCCAAGATTATCTTTCGTTTTGTAGGCAGTCCTTACGTAAGGGATGATGCGAGGTTTTTTGCATCAGCCATGCTTATTAGCCATTACATAAAAGATAAATCAAATTTCAAGGCACTTTTGAGTGCGTGGTTTGAATTAGGTGATTTACAATCATTTGTAAAAAAGCATCCGGTAAAACATAATAGGGTTGCCGAAGCTATATTGAAACATCAGTACACTTGGTCAGAAAAAGTCAAAATCGATATCACTCCCACTACTTTTTTCAACAATAAAGTACTATCTGAAAAATATACGCTGGAACAAGTGAAGGGAATATTAGACATGAATAGTTAAAAACTTTTAGTAAATGTTGTTTGCACCTTCTATCCGCAATATATTTTGTTGGGATTCATTTTCTCCAATTCCAAAGGACAAAGAGAAAAGCGACCATACAATTTCCTATAAAATTCCATACTAAGAACTCTTTGCTTTCAGACCATAGCGCCTCCAAACTAGCTTTCCTATGCACCATTTGATAGGATAACAATAAGATACCTTGCTGCACTATACAGGAAATCACGGACCATATGCATACTTTTTTCCGGCTTAAGGGCTTATCTAATGACATCAGCAAATTTTAAAGTCGACAGTTAAAATTGTATATTTACTACAGACAAACCAATATATAGAAAATTTTCTACATATAAAATTCTTTTCCCTATATGCTCAAAACAATTGATCGTTTAATGCAGTTCATCAAATATGCCGGGTTGAGTGCAAGGCAGTTCGATATATCCATCGGCGCTAGTAACGGCTATACGCTTCGTATGAAGAAGAACAATGCCTCTATAGGTAGCGATGTCATAGAAAGTATCATTCAGACGTACCCACAGCTAAATTTAATTTGGTTGATTACCGGTGAAGGGGAAATGATCAAAAAGAATGAGGAATTGGAAATTCTGGACTTTGATCAACTACCTAAAGGAAAGCAACAGCGCATTGAGCGAATTATTGAGCAAAAAATAAGGGAAAGGCATGAAGAGGAACTAAAACGTCTCTTAAAGGAAGTTACCGAGGAAATAGAGCGTACACAGAAAAAGATAAAAGATGATGATTAGGTTTTAACTTTCTGTAATAACTCTTCTTTTAAAGCTATAAGTAAGGTTAGATTTTCCCTTGCATTTTTTTCTGTAATCTTTTGTTTTTTTATGTTAATGAGTTGGTTCTTTTTGTCCTGTATCAATTCATTTTCATTGTTCATCTCATAAAGTACCTCTTCTATTTCCTGTAAAACATATTCATAAATATCTTGCATTCTTGTTTTATATTTTATGACTCGGGAAAGTAATAACAGTAATACAATCACACAAAAAATAGCTGGAAAGGCCCTTAAATTACCAAAAGCTTCCAATGTATTTGTATCCTGAAAAACCTCCCAAAATTGGTAACTGTAGAGTATCAAGGGGGATAAAATGGCATACTTCCACCAATGTTGACAGGTAACATACCATATGATCATGGGAATAAGGACAGTCAACTTATAACTTAAAAAACCTATGAAAAGATCTATATCCCTAAATCCATGGCTGCCTAAAACCATAAACCCTAAATCGACCTGCTCTACTCCATCAGGAATTAAATAATGGAGATACCACAATAAAGGGGGTCAGGAGTAATACAATGCCGATGATGATATTCAGTATTATTTTTTTATTTGCTATGATACCCATTGAATAACGATTATGCTTATCCAACCATTTTTTTAAAGAATTTCCGATATGATACATTCTATTTAAATGGGCCGAGGATAGCATATTCATTTTATCTTTCATAAACAATTCAATGCTCTTTTGATAATTTCTATAGGAAGATTTGAAATCCCGATCAAAAATTAATTGGAGAGAAGCCTCTACCCTATTTTTTCTATAGTTGGCGAAAATGAACAGATCAAAAACAAATAATAGGAGGCAGAAAAGAATAAGGGTTGTTGCTCTGCAATGAAAACGTATTTCCGCTTCAAAAAGCAAGAAAAAAAAGAAATGTTCCAGTAGGGAGTTGAGAAAAACGGAAATTAACAGAAAAAGGAGATACTTCCAGTGTTGTGATGTAGAAAAAAACCAAACAATTAGTAATAACAGCGCTATAAAACTTTTAAGCACCGACCATACAAATCCTTGATTATCTGGAAAATCATGTTCAAAAGGAATTCCAAAAAAAGTTAAAACATTCATATTAACATCAAAAAAACAGATGAATGTAAATTAAAAAAGGTGCCGTTAATACAAGCACCGCTATTACAACATCACCCAAATATTTTTTATTGTCACCTGCTTTAAAAATCATTTACTCCTTATTATTAATGATTTCGAGCATTAATTCTTTTTTCAACCGTTGAAGGGCATCTAGATGTTCTTTGGCACTTTTTTCATCGACCACTTTCCGAGTTATGATATTAAATTCTTTTCTTCTTCTGTTTATATTCTCACTCGTCTTCCCAAACTGTTCAAACAAGTTTTCTATTTCGTTACCGATTCCATTATATAAATCCAAAATCTTGGATTGGTATCGAATAAAATGGGAGAGTATCAGTAGAAAAAATAAGAGTAGTAGAATTATAGGTAAAGCATCTAAATAGGCCGTTTCGTCAACCAACTCTATCTCATCTTGTACCGCCTCCCACAATTGATAGGTATAAATAATAATTGGGGAAAATAAGGAATAGCGCCACCAATTGGTGCTTGTAATAAACCAAATACACAATGGGATGAGTACAAAAAGTTTAATATATACATACCAAAGAAATATTCGTACATCATTAAAGCCATAATTTCCAATGTTAAACCAACCGAAATCTAAAACTTCTTGTCCTTCAGGAATTAGTAAATATGAGTAGTATGAAAGCGGAATTAGTATTAAAATTGTGACAATAAAAGGTTCAGCTTTTTTGCTTGTACCCACGGTACTGTCCACGAACTTGTAATTCGCAATTTCATTTTTAATTAAAATTTTCGAATAATATAGTTTGGAATAATCTCTTACGTTAAAACCGTTCTCCGGGAAAGACTCATCATTGCTTTTGTTGTTTATTCCTATATTGGAGTAATTTTTAAACTTATTGTAAAAAGATTTGAAGTTTTTTCCTAGCACTAAAAGTAATGGTACTGAAAGCTCATTATTTTTAGTCCTAATTCTTTCTGCAACGCGTTGATCTATAAAATATAAAAGAAAAGCAAAAATAATCAACGATATTATGCAATAGTAATAATTAAAAGGACCATTGTAAAATGGTCTTATAAAGCTACATGTAAAAGGTAACAGTGGACAAATAATAAAATATCGCCACCAATGTTTAGTATTTAAAAACCAAATGGAAAATAACAAAATAGGTATTAGTGTTATTAATTTAAACCATATAAATGTTTTGTGATTCGTATAACTATGGTCAAATAGATACCCAAAAAAATTAAACACAGAAAGGTTATCTGTATCATTAAATAATAGATGTAAGGACAGGGTAAATGGCAAGATAAGAATAGTAATCATAATGCCAATATCCCATACATATTTTTTGGACCAATTTGTAGCAACCAATATTCTATTTTTTATTTACTTTGCCCAGTTCCGAAGAAAGCTTCTCCCTAAGCTGAATTAGGGCATCCAAATTTGTTTTTAAATTTTCATTTTGATGTTTCTGTATCTTTATTTCATGAAACAATATCTTTTGGTCGACCATTGTGCCTTTTACATCTTCCAATCGCTCAAGATTCTCTTCAATTTCTTTACTTAAGGATTCATAAATATCAAGGACTTTAGATTGGTAATTAACAACATGTGACAATACCAATAAAAGAACAATCACACATATTACTATGGGGAATGCCCTAAAATATTCGATTTCACCCATTTGTATAAGTTCTTCTTGTGTTCCCTCCCACAATTGATAGGTATAAAGGACAATGGGAACAAGAACAGCATATCGCCACCAATGTCTACTGGTAATAAACCAAATGAAAAGAGGTATAAGAATGCTCAGTTTATAGTTAATGAACCAAACGAATGTGTGAACATCAGTAAAACCATGGGCACCAATAGTTACCCATTTAATTTTTAGTTCTGATAAACCTTCAGGTATCAGTTCAAATGAATAATATGCCAGCGGGAGTATGGTTAAGAGCAATATAATTACGCTATCAACTGTTTTATACCCCCTAACCCTAAGGTTTTTAATAACTTCGGAATAGTTTGTTTCATTTTCTAAAAACAAACGAGTATGGAATAATTCTTTCAGGTAATCTTTTGTATTCCTACTATTGAAGGTTTCCATATGACTTTTAATGTGCCTATAGCGGTTTTTGAAGTTTTTTTTAAACAAAAGGGGTAAGGATAGTTTTAGTTCACTTTTCCAAGCTCCCCTATTATAATAATGGTCCATAACCAAAAGACACAAGGAATTGAAAATTAATAGCCCAATTGTGAATGCTATTATATTCTTATTTATAATTTCTGGATAATTAAAAACAGATTTAATCAATGGATATTGAAATAACAACATTGGAGAAAATATAAAATACCGCCACCAATAGGGAGTAGACAAATACCATACAACCATCAAAAGAGTGTATATTACCCGTCCCAATACATAATACATAAATGTCCTTGTACCCTCAAGAAACCCATGATTATAGGAATACCCAAAAATAGTTATCGCTGAAGTATCATTATCGAACAATAAATGCGTATAGAGTAAAAATGGGAGGACAATTATAAAGATTATTACAATTATATCCCCTATAAATTTTGTTTGCCAAAAAGATGCCACCTTTATGTATTTTTGTTCAGAAACCTAAAATAAGAATAGTATTACAATTGTAAGTGTTTTAATCGATAAAATGAAGAAAATAATCTATACGCATCTCCAACTCCAAGAAATCGCGCAACAAATCATCCATACCGCAGTATCCAAAACCCTTTGCTTTTATGGGGAAATGGGGGCGGGCAAGACTACGCTGATCAAAGCCATAGTAGCGCAATTAAAAGGGGGCGATACCGCCAACAGTCCTACTTTTGGTCTTGTAAACGAATATTATTTTGCCAATGGGGAACTTTTGGGATATCATTTTGACTTTTACCGCATAAACGAGGAAACCGAAGCCTTGGACATGGGATTGGAGGATTATTTGGGCAAGGATGTATGGATTTTTATCGAATGGCCAGAAAAAATAAAAACATTTCTTCCCCAAGATGCTACCGACATCTATCTTGAGGTTGTAGATGAACATACGCGCAGAATTAGTATCCCTTCTTAAATTTGATAGCTTCCCGGCAAGACTTGTAGGAGTTGACCTAGGGCAAATTAGAGAGCATTTTGAGAAAATTTGTATCGTTCCACGCCAATTTTTATTGTATACTTTTCGATGAAATGCATTTTTTTCGATGAAATCATTGTTTTTTACGTTAAACTGTTATATTTTACCGATAAATAACAAATCGTTATACATTTTTTTCCTACTTTTATAGCGAAAATGTAACAAATCTTTAACTAAAAACTTTTAATTTATGAACACTAAGAAAATTGTATTCGGAATTTTAGCCTGTGTAACCCTATTGGCTGTTTCTTGCGATTCAAGTACCACTGCAGAAGATGATGCGTTATATGAGCAAGGAATTAAAAAGAAAGATACCTTTAAAGAATGAGGATAAAATAAAAATGATTAAACAATAAAATTGTTTTGTAAACGTTAAAAGAGCGAGAGTAATACTTGCTCTTTTTTTTTGAACAATTTGTAACGCATAGATGAAGCTTGAAAAGCAAAAAAGTAAGGTTAGAAAAAAAATAATTGTTGAGTCAACAATTGTTTTTTTTGTGGCTATAACTCCATTTTTGTTTAAATTATATGATTATCTGCCAGATGATCCCGAGGCAACAATTGATTTTTTGGGCATTACCATAACAAATAATGGTTGGGCACATATTTCAGCGTATGTATGGTTTATGACAGGTAAGATTATTCCTTTATATCTTTTAATATTTTGGTTTTTGACGTCAAAAGACTGGTGGTACCATATACTTTTAATTCCCATTTGTATGTATGCCTTTCAAATTTTTGAGGCCTTTTTCTCGGAAGATGATGTTATTGATAGTGAAAACATACTTTGGCTATTACCAGTTTGTATGGTCGTCATCCCTTTTGTTTATTTTATACGAATTAAACTATATGACAAATACGTTAATGGCATTGACCTGGAAGCCATGGATGCAGAATTAAAGGCGTATAAGGAGAAAGAAGATTTGGAAGTTGAAGAGGAGGATAAGCATGAGAAGGTGACTGGTATGAGGGCTTCCTAAGCTTGCACCACCCCTTGGTATTACTTCAAAAATTTTTCACGAAATTATTTTAATGTATACTTAGGTCTATTTTGACACTAAGTAAAATAGACCTTTTATTAACGATTAGGTTCCAAAAGATGAACGTTCCTGTAATGTGCCATAGGCCGTTTAAGACAACTGGTATGAGCAGAACTCAAAGATACTGTTACCTTGTTGGCGGTCATAGGCAATCTACGCTATGACCAGTGGTTTACATTAGAACATACTTTTACTTACCCCTTCTAAAAGAAACTTGGTGCCATTTACTTCCTGCTGCAACACCATATGCGAAGAATGCACGCTTTCCTTTCCGGATCAACCCCTTTGGATAAAGAAAAATTTTCGGGCAGTCCGATCAAACGTTTGGGTTTGGATATCAAATGGGAATAATACAAAAAGAGTGGTCTACCGTAGGGAAAATGGGTATTCAAAAAAATTAGATTTCCGAAAGAAGATGATTCGACTGTAATCGACTTTAACCCGTATGTTTTCCCAAATATAAATACCTCTCGCAGCAACAATTATTCGGCTTTCGCTAGGCAAGAATTCCGAAGATAGGAAGGGGATTCAAATTGTCTTGAGCAGGCTATATGGTATCGTTTTCAATCCTTAATATTTTTTTAGATGAAATCATATTTTTTACGCTAAAATGCCTTTTTTTTCGACAAGCAACAAATCATTATGCATTTTTTTCCTACTTTTAATGCAGAAATATAACAAATCTTTAACTAAAACCTTTTAATTATGAAGACTAAGAAAATTTTATTCGGATTGTTGACTTGTGTAACCCTTTTGGCCGTTTCTTGCGATTCAAGCAGTGCAACGGAAGACGATCAATTATACGAACAGGGTATTGATCGAAAAAAACTGGTGAGAAAATAAAATGTAAGCCTTATAAATTTTAAAAGGGCAGCCTAGCTGCTCTTTTTTTGTTTGGTACAATAAATTCTTGAAATGTTTGTTATATGAAAAATATGGATGTACCGGAGCGAAAGGATAAAGTTAGCATTAAGAAAAAGTTGATTATCGAAGGCTTAATGGCGCTATTCATAACTATTTCTCCTATCATTTTTTACTTATATGAGTATTTGCCACAAGACCCTGAAGCGTCTTGGAATATTCTGGGACTTACCATAACGAATTTCGGTTTCGCGGACGTAAGTACGCTTTTTTGGTACATACTAACCAAGACTATACCGCTAATTCTGCTCACTTTCTGGTTTTTAACCTGTAAGCATTGGTGGTATCATGCAATTATAGTTCCAATTGCAATGTATGCCTTCCAACTTATCACTTTATTTATATCGAGCGAAACGGCTAAACTGGATAAAGAGGAGCTTATGTGGCTTTTACCGGTTTGTATGGTGATCATACCTATAGTCTATTTTATACGGGTGAAGCTTTTTGACAAATATGTTCACGGTATTGACCTGGAGGCCATGGATGCGGAATTAAAAGCGTATCAGGAAAAAGAAGAATTGGAAGAGGAAAAAGAGGATAAACATCAGAACACTAGTGACATGAAGGCTTCCTAAGCCTTGGATATCCATTGGTATTACCATTCTGCGTTTTTAATCTAACTATTCCCTAACCCTAATAAAAAATGGTCCTATCACTACCCCTTAGGTCCAATTCAACCAACAACGTACTACACGCAATAGCAGCTTGCTTTCCAAATTAAACTTCATTAAAAAAATCGTAGCTTTGTTTCAATAGTTATCGGGTTTGCCCTAATCCCGGAGAATAGATGCACCTTTATTTATGGACCAACCCTCCTCCCCCTTTAGTAAACAACAATTACTACCGCAAGAAGAAACCCTGGAAGTTTTAAAACAAAAAGGAGAACTCTTTATTGGGATTCCCAAAGAAAACCAATATCAGGAAAAACGTATTTGCCTTACCCCTGATGCCGTAAACGCTATTACCGCCCATGGACATCGTGTGCTTATAGAGGCAGGTGCGGGAGAAGGATCTCATTTCTCCGATTTGGACTATACCAATGCAGGCGCCGAGATTAGCAAGGATACCAAAAAAGTGTTTTCCTGCCCCCTACTTTTAAAGGTGGAGCCGGTTACCATTTCGGAAATACAAATGATCAATCCACAGACTACGGTAATTTCCGCTTTGCAGATAAAAACACAGTCCAAACAATATTTTGAGGAAATGGCCAAAAGGCGGATAACGGCCATAGCCTTTGAATACATTCGCGATGACGATGGCAAATACCCGGCGGTACGTTCTTTAAGTGAGATTGCCGGTATCTCTTCCGTTTTGATCGCTTCGGAAATTATGGCCGCTACCAATAAGGGCAACGGCCTTATGTTCGGTAATATTAGCGGTGTACCTCCGGTGGAGGTAGTTATTATAGGAGCCGGTACGGTGGGCGAGTTTGCTGCACGGTCGGCGATAGGTCTTGGTGCCAATATAAAAATCTTCGATAATTCCATTACCAAATTACGAAACATACAGACCAACTTAAGACAAACGGTATACACCTCTACCATACAGCCCAAAAACCTATTGAAGGCTTTAAAACGCTGTGATGTTGCCATTGGAGCTGCAAGAGGCAAAGATCGATCCCCGGTAGTAGTTACCAATACTATGGTGGAGCATATGAAAAAAGGCGCGGTAATTATTGATGTAAGTATAGATATGGGCGGTTGTTTTGAAACCAGTGAGATCACGACTCACGATAAGCCTACAAAAGAAAAATACGGGGTCATCCATTATGGGGTGCCCAATATACCATCTCGCTATCCCAAGACTTCCTCCATTTCTATCAGCAATATCTTTACCCCCTACCTCTTAAAAATAGGAGAAGACGGCGGATTGGAGAATGCCCTTCGGTTTGATAAGGGACTACGGAACGGATTGTATCTATACCATGGTATATTGACCAACAAATCCGTTGGGGAATGGTTTGATCTTTCCTATAGCGATATTAATTTTCTTATTTTTTGATCGGCCGAACTATCCTATCTTTGTGCCTTGAAGCGATTACGTTATGGAGGAACTCTCCCTTGGCCTGTTTTAGATATCGAACCATGTCATCTTTGGGCATTGACGCCGCAGAAAGTCGCTTAGCAATGGTTTTTCCAAAATATTAAATGAGTATATGGCTTTTTTGAAACGTTTGGGTTTTTTTTTGTTCGGGCTCTCGATCGGACTCGTATTTTTGGTTTTTTTCTTTAAAAAGAAATCGGAGGAAACAGGTACGGAATTTTGCTATTTCCCCAATTGTAGGGTGCTACAGGATCTACGTTCCAAACCCCTTTCGTATTCCGAAAGTATAGATGCCATGCTACGGCATAAGGAGCTGGACACTATGGATATCCGCTATTTTTTAGAAGAAGGCGATATTGATTTTGGAAAAAGCGATACCCGGTCTAAACCCTGTAAGACGTATTTGATAGAAGGTGAGCTTAAGGAAACGGAGGCTGTTCTGAACGTGAAGAACTGTAAAGAAAAAGTCATCGTGGAAAGCATAAGCCTAAAAAGCATGAAATGAAAATTGGTATCGTGACTTGCAAAGAGGTTAGTTCCCTAACAACGAGTGAACAAGCCCTCCTATCGCTTTTTGGGAAAAAGAATATCATCGCCGAAGCCCTGGTCTGGGACGACCCGTCTATAAATTGGGCAATATATGATAACCTGATCATTCGGTCCATATGGGATTATCACCTTCATCCGGAAACCTTTTCAGCATGGCTTAGGCGTATTGAAAATTACGGTATCAAAACACTGAATCCCATTTCTACTATACGATCCAATCAACATAAATTTTACTTGAAAAAATTGGAGGAAGAGGGGGTAAAAATCGTTCCTTCGCTTTTTATAGATCAAACCCCTGATCTGGATCTATCCCGACTGAAGGAATTGGAATGGCAACAGGCAGTTATAAAACCGGCGATATCCGCTAGTGCTTTTTTAACCGAGATGTTCGTACCTAAAGAAGTGGCAAAAGTGCAAAAAAAGTACAAAACCATTGCATTTGAGCGCGACCTACTCGTTCAAAAGTTTATGCCGGAAGTACAAAGCTTTGGTGAACTGTCCCTCTTATTTTTTAATGGACATTACTCACATACGGTATTAAAGAAGGCAGCATCGGGCGAATTCAGGGTACAGTCGGAGTACGGGGGAATCACAAAACCATTTGAACCCGATAACAGCATCATAGCAACAGCTTCCCATATTCTATCCCAATTTGGTGAGGGCATCCTATACGCTCGGGTGGATGGATTGATCAAGGAGGGAGAATTCATTTTGATGGAAATAGAATTAATAGAACCCGACCTGTTTTTCGAATATCGGAAGGGGTCCATAGAAATGTTCGTAGCTGCTGCCATTCAGATGATGGAGCAAGAATAATTCCATGGGGACAAACTAGATTTTCCTTCGTTTCCGCTCCTTTTTCAATAATTCCAACTCCCGATTGGTCTGTCCGGCTACAGAAGTGTTTTCCTCCGCCCTTCGTATCAGATAGGGCATAACATCGCGGACCGGACCAAAAGGCAAATATTTGGCCACATTGTATCCCTTTGCGGCAAGGTTGAACGAAATATGATCACTCATTCCATACAACTGCCCAAACCAGATCTGTTCATCATTATTGGCAATATTCTCTTTTTGCATAAGTTCCATTAGTCGTTGGCTACTAGCCTCGTTATGGGTACCTGCAAAAACAGATATCGTATCCAAATGTGTAATGATAAAGGAAATAGCGGAATCAAAATTCGCATCGGTGGCCTTCTTGGACGCGCATATGGGCGTGGGATAACCTTTTTCTTCCGCCCTATCGTTCTCTTTTTCCATATAGGCGCCACGAACCGTCTTAATACCAATTTTAAAGTCGGCTTCCAGAGCCCGTTCATGCAAGCTTTTCAAATAGTCCATTCGGTCCCAACGATACATTTGCAAGGTATTGAACACAATGGCCTTCTTCCTATTGTACTTGCGCATCATATCCTCTACCAAACGATCGGCGGCATCTTGCATCCAACTTTCTTCGGCATCGATCAATAAGGAAACATCCAGGTCATAGGCTTTTTTGCAAGTAGTATCAAAACGCCCCACTACCCTTTTCCATTCTGCCTGCTCGGCAGTTGTCAAAGACTGCCCTTCCCCTATCTTTCTGAACAAGGCACGCCTTCCATAGCCCGTTGGTTTAAAAACCGCAAAGGGAATTGCATCTTTCTCTTTTACAAAGTCCAGCACCTTTAAGATCATGGCCAATGCATTATCCAAAGGATCTTCATCCTCCTTTCCTTCTACCGAATAATCCAATACGGAACAGACTCCTTTCTCCCACATTTTATCTACCACCGGCATACAATCATCTTCGTTGACACCACCACAGAAATGATCAAAGACCGTGGCGCGTATCAATCCCTCAACGGGGAGGTGTGCCTTAATGGCAAAATTGGTAACGGCGGTGCCTATTTTTACCAAAGGTTCATTACCTATCAACTTGAACAAAAAATAGGCCCGTTCCAGTTCGGAGTCGGTCTTTAAAGCAAATGCGGTTGCAGTATCTTCAAAAAAAGAGGACATTTCTATCAATTTTTTAACGAATCAAATATAATCACAGAAATTGTATTCCATTGATTAAAAATAAGCTTTATTTTGTGTCTTAAACCTATATTAATCCCTTCCGGCTGTTGTTGGGATTTCAGGCATAATAAAAGAAGAATTTATGGAATCCATTACTACTTCCACCTACGCTGTCCATTTTAACGAAACGGCCTATACCCTGCTAAATTCACATCTGGCCAAAAGTAACTATTCCAAAGTTTTTATCCTTGTAGACGAGAACACGCACCAACACTGTCTGCCCAACTTTTTAGTGCAGTTAGAACGCGATTATGCATTTGAGATAATTGAAATAGAGGCCGGTGAAATCCACAAAAACATTCATACCTGTACCCAGGTTTGGGAGCGTATGTCTGAACTGGATGCCGATCGGAAAAGTATTCTGATCAATCTAGGGGGCGGCGTAGTAACCGATCTAGGTGGTTTTGTAGCTTCATGCTACAAGCGCGGCATAGATTTCATTAATGTCCCTACTACCCTATTGGCCATGGTAGATGCATCGGTTGGAGGAAAGACAGGAGTGGATCTGGGCGCGCTCAAGAATCAAATCGGGGTCATTAATCAACCAAAAATGGTATTAGTGATCCCCCATTTTTTAAAGACCTTGGAAGAGCGTCAACTTCAAAGTGGTTTTGCCGAGATGCTAAAACATGGATTGATACGGGATGCAGCGTATTGGAAAAGTTTGAAGTCCGTTTCCAATTTTGAGGATATGGATCTCCTTATCCATAATTCCGTAGTCCTAAAAAATGAAGTAGTACTACAGGATCCTACCGAACAACATTTTCGTAAAATCCTGAATTTTGGGCATACCCTCGGACACGCCATTGAATCGCATTTTTTGGAAAGTCCGGAGCACGATCTTCTATTGCATGGGGAGGCCATTGCGGTGGGAATGATACTGGAGGCTTTTCTTTCCTATAAATTGGAGGGACTCTCCCAAGACGAACTCCATGATATAAAAACAAGTTTCCTGTCCCGATATAAAAAAGTCGATTTTTCAAATACCGATATCGAAGAAATCCTATCCTTGTTGAAATTCGATAAGAAAAACTCCCACGGCAATGTGAATTTTGTATTGATCAAGCATATAGGTGAAACGGTTATCGATGTTAGGGTACCTGAAGATTTGTTCGCCCAAGCATTTGCTTACTACAAAGAATAGGCACTACATATACTAAAATTGTACGTTTGACAACTCTTTAAAATTACGGACGTAAAAAAGCTATAGTTTAGGATAATGGAATACCAAAATAACCTAACTATGAAAAGAGTACTGATAGATTACAAAAAATTAAACCACGAAGTGGCGGCCCTCCTCATTGAAACTTATCCGCACGGCTACGGTGATGGTGATATCATTTCGTTTAAGAATGCAAAAGGGGAAATCATTGAAACAGTGGAACTTAGAACGAAAGATACGCTTTATCTGGTCAAGATAAGTAAGAATTTGTCCAATTTCATAGCCAATTTTGATGATGTTATGGAAAAGGAATTGGAAAGCAAGCCAGAGGCTATCCTAGAAGAGGTCAATTCGGGTGAAATTGATGCGGAGATGACCGCGGACCAGGAATTTGACGAGGACAGTGATTTGGAATAACCTATAGGTAGCGTTCCTCTACTATCTTTTGGTGATGTTCCTGATGCCCGCAGATAACAAACCCCAATCCACCAACAGTCCATGGAATATCACTGGCGATACCTTCACGTCCTAGTTTTTCATTATCCAGTCCCCTAAATAGGGATAAGGTACATTTTCTTACCAATGTATATTCCGCTATCAAATCTTCTTTGCTTTTATCAATAGCGTTGGATTCCAAAACATATCCGTTCTGTTCAAAACCGGCCAAGTGTGTCTTATCATTTCGAGAAAAGCGAAAAGCGCGATATTGAAAAATGCGCTCTGCGTCAATAATATGGGTTATTACCTCCGCAATGGTCCATTTTCCCTTTGCATAGGCATAATGAAGTTTTTCATTTGGAATACCTTTGATGAACCGTACAAAGTCTTCCATTCCATTTTCTAGAGTTTCCAACAATTCTACGTCCTCCAATACTGCAATGTACATTCCATAAAATTGTTCCAGCTCATGTTCTTGAAGTGCCGATTTTCTCATTGGACCAAAAGTAAAAATCCCGCACATTAGGAACGGGACCATTATATTTATGTATAGTTTAATTACATTTCGTTGAATATGGTATGCATCAAACGCTTTTTATCATTAATGCTTTCTTCCAAGGAAATCATAGTCTCCGTTCTACTGATGCCATCGATATCGTCTATTTTAAAAATGATGTTTTTGGCGTGATTGGTGTCTTTAGCACGTATTTTACAGAAAATATTGAACTTCCCGGTGGTTATATGCGCTACCGTTACATAGGGAATCTGATTCAAGCGCTCCAACACAAATTTGGTTTGATGGGTCTTCTCCAGAAAAATACCCACATAGGCGATAAAGGCATATCCAAGTTTTACATAATCCAAGGTAAGCGAGGAGCCCTTTATAATACCCGCTTCCTCCATTTTTTTAACCCTAACGTGAACCGTACCTGCGGAAATTAGAAGTTTCTTGGCGATATCCGTAAAAGGTGTTCTGGTATTATCGATCAACATATCCAGAATCTGGTGATCTATTTCGTCCAATTTTACTTTGCTCATTTTATCGTGATATTTTTAACAAAAATAAAAAATTAAGAAAATAAATGTAATAAATATTAGTTTTTTTTATCAAAAATGTAAACATATTTGGTTTTTAATGATTCTGATAATACGTTATAGAAGTTGTATAAGAGCAGTTTCTTGCATCAAATTTTCTAAATCACTGCTATTTAGACAGTTATATGTCATATGTCCATAATACGAATCCAGTGTGCCAGTTTTCTCGATTTTAGGTTTGAGGACTACGGTACCGTTTTCTAAAATTTCCCGGTATAAAATACCTATTGTGGTTCCGTTTGGGTATCCTTTACCCAATTTTTGTGCATTTTTAATAAGGATATCAAAAAATAATTTCCCGTTTTCCGGAATTTTAAAGTAATCCGCTACCGTATAATCCGATATCCTATCGTTTGCAATGTTATCCATGGCCGTTATCAGGGCATAAAAGATGTATTCCCTGGTTTTTTCCCTTGTATAATCATCGGGAAAATGTCCGGCTTCAAATAAAATGGTAGGTGTTCGTAGCACTTGAAAAGTATCTCCCACACAATTGTTGTTAAACGCATCGTCATACCTACCTATCTGTCCGGGTATCAGTTGCTGCAATACTTTGTTCATTGCAACAATAAGTTGCATACTTATGGCCCTTGTTTCGGATACCGTGCGCTGTGTATCATGTGCAGGGGCCAAAAAAGATACAGTAGCGGGCTTATTGGTGTCGCCTACGTTAAAAATTGTTCTCTGATCATGTAGATTAAAGCAATAGTCTGGCTTAAAATCGTTGTACACCTTTCGTAAAATCCCGCTTTCGGGTTCATTAAGTTTTTGGGCATCCCTATTGAGGTCTATTTCGTTAGCATTGGTTCTTGTATAGGCAGCGGCTCCATCAGGATTGAGGATTGGAATTATTTTAATGGTGCAGTTGCTTTTTATACCCTCGCTAAGTATAGAAGGTACACTCAAAAAATTGATAAGATCCAGTACGGCTTTGGTGGTGGTGGATTCATTGCCGTGCATCTGTGACCACATTAATACTTTTTTTGGCCCCCTACCTAAAGTCACTGTTTTGATCGGTTCGTCTAAAACGGATTTTCCGGCAGTAGTTATTGCGAACTCTTCGGGAACATTCTTCAAAAACCTAAGAATATCCGCGTTGACAATATAACGTCCCCGAACACTTTGTTCCATGATTTTGGTATGGGCTATTTCAGATAGGGCCATGGCGGCTTCTAATTTTAGGTTACAAAAATAACTCCAATTTATATTACAACTGTAATCAATGTTTACGAATGTATACATATGCTTCAATCAGGATCCAACCAATAATATAACATTGTAAACAATTTGTCTTCAAAAGATAAATAATAATTATCTAATGATGTAAAATTCATATAATCAATATTTTAAATATCATTATGTTATATTTTACTTCAATGTTTATATGGTATTTTACTTTTGCCCTGCCTGTAAAATGTATTCTTTTGTTTATTTTTGAAGTAGATATATTACAATGGTAAACTCTGCGGATTTTATTAAGCGGTTGGAAAAAATAATGGACTATTACGGGCTATCCGCTTCTGCGTTTGCCGATAGCATAAGTGTACAGCGTTCAAGTATTTCGCATTTGTTGACCGGAAGGAACAAACCAAGTCTAGAATTTGTAATGAAGGTGATAAAAGCATTTCCAGAAGTAAATTTGTATTGGCTGTTGAATGGAAAGGGAATTTTCCCTTCCAATCTTCCACAAGATGCCACCACTACTTCTCCCCTTAAAAAAAAGACCGATTTTACTGCGGTTCCTAGCTCAAAGTCCATAGATAAGATTATTGTTTTTTATACGGACGGTAGCTTTGAATCCTATGAGCCAAAAAGCTAAACTACGCTATTGGAGCAATCGTTCGTCAAAACCCTACCTTTTGACAGATATGCCTAATTTCTATAAAACTATTTACTATTTGACCGTATGCCTTCGATACTATCGTTTCACGATCACTCAGGCACCTATATACGGTCATTGAGTGATTTCCGTATGGAAAATGTATCGAAATGACATTCAGCACCTAGTTTTCCGTATTCAGTATTGAGTGTCCAGTTTCTGGTTTTCAGTTACCCAATGACTAGTATATTTTTACGATTAGTGCGGTATCCAGCTGCTAATTTCTTAATTTGTGGCCATGTTAAAAAGATTCATTTTCTCCCTCGGAATTATCACAATGCTTCATTCCTGCTACCAGCCCGAACGCAATTGCAAAGACTTTAAAACGGGAACGTTTCAGTTTGACTACGAAATCGAAGGCGAAAAAAAATCCGGCCGTTTTACGCGGACGGACGCTTACAGTGTAGAGTATTATGAAAACCGGACCGATAGCGCAACCGTCCGATGGATCAACGAATGTGAATTCGTTTTGAGGCCCTTGGACAACCAAGCGGCCATACACTATAAAATTATAAGTACTACCAATAACGGCTACACCTTTGAATATAAGAGAGCCGTTAGGGACCCCAAAAAGAAATTGGTCGTTAAAAAAGGAACCGCCGTAAAAACCAACTAAAAATGTTTGAAATTTTCGCTAGCCCCGATGCCTGGATAGCCTTATTGACACTTACTTTTTTGGAAATTGTTCTAGGTATAGACAATATCATTTTTATCTCTATCGCCGCCGGGAAACTGCAGAAAAATCAGCGCAAAAAAGCTACTAATATCGGACTGGTACTCGCAATGGTAATGCGTATTGTATTACTGTTCGGCATCACCTTATTGACTTCAATGAAAAAACCTTTTTGGGTTATTGACGGGGATTGGATTACAGGGGGGATTAGCGGCCAGGCCCTTATCCTGTTTGGAGGAGGCCTGTTCCTGCTCTATAAAAGCACCAGGGAAATACGTGAAAAAGTAGAAGATAAGGGCCATGATGAAAGGGAGGTTACCAAAAGTCGTTCTTCATCCCTATCCAACGCCATAGTACAAATAACGGTCATCAACATCGTCTTTTCTTTTGACTCCATCCTCACGGCCATAGGAATGACCAGTGGGATATCACCAAACCCCAACGATGCCTTGGTTCTGATGATCGTTGCCGTAATGATTTCGGTAATTATTATGATGTTGTTCGCCAACCCTGTGGGCGAATTTGTGAATAGACATCCTTCTATTCAGATACTGGGATTATCATTTTTAATCCTAATCGGTTTTATGTTGGTCGCGGAGTCCGCCCATATTTCCCATCTCATCGTATTTGGCAACGAAGTAGGCGCTATTCCAAAAGGATATCTTTATTTCACTATAGCATTTTCACTAATGGTGGAGTTTTTTGATATGCGAATGCGGAAAAATAAAAAGGTAGCCACAAGTGAGGCGATAGAAGGCGGTGGCGTGTAAGAAGTGGTTTAGTTGGGCCTGCTGAACACTATTTCGGGATTCCCCTTTTTCTCCTCTTTGAACTTTTTGAACTGTTGCTGTTGCTGTCTTACCGTCAACGTACTGCCATCTGGACTCCATCCTGGAGGTCCAAAAATGTACATCAACGCATGGGAGAGCTTTTTGGCCTTCTTTACGTCGTTATAAATGTCCTTAAATTCATGGGTAAGGATAACTACCGGGTTATGGGAATTAGGCGCATGGATAACCCCATATTTTACATCTACATCATCATCCAATTCTTTCCAAGTGCCAAAAATCTTATCGAATATATTTAAGAAGCCACCATGATTTTTATCCAAATACTCCACATTCTGTGCGTGATGTACTTGATGCATGGTATGTGTATTGAATATCTTTTCTATAAATCCCATCTTAGGAATATATACGGAGTGCAACTGAAATTGCCATAAGGCCTCTATACCCAAACAAACGACCACCATTTCCGGAGGAAAACCTATAGCCGGCATCCACATATAAAATAACGGCTTGTACAAAATAGTAAACCATCCGTTACGAACGGCGGTACCTAAATTAAAATTATCGGAGGAATGATGTACAATATGGGCCGCCCAAAGAATCCGAATTTCATGATTGGCCCTGTGAAACCAGTAATACGTAAAATCATCGGCAAATTGGCATAGTAGCCAAATATACCAGACATATCCAAAAGACTCATACCCCAAGACGTTGGTTCTAATGCCATCGACCATCGGATTGCACAGGTCATAAACGAAATTAAAAATAACGATTGCCGAAATCACTTTGATCAACGGCGCTATAATGGCGGAGCCAAGCCCCATAAAGCCACTCGCGAACAAATCTTTCCATTCATACAGATGATCATCCCCATGGGTCTTACTATAGGTAAGTTCCAAAAGTATAAAGGCAATAAAACAGGGTACACCGTAAACTAACGGGTTAGTGAAATCCATAAACGGGAGATTTTTTGCGAATATAGTTATATTTAATAAAAAAGGCGGACAGGCTATTCATTATCGTCTAAAAAAGTGTTGGTTGGTCGGAGTCTTCATTATTTAACGTGTCATTTTCTTCATCGGGAACAACATTTTCTTCATCTATCACCTCAATTTCATTAGTGCTTTGCGCAGCTGGTTCCTCGTAGGGCAAGGGAGTTAGGGGATTCACACTTTTGACCTTGTCATTTGTCAACTGATTGCCTAAAGCTTTAATCCCTTTAATGGCTATAAAACTCTCTAAATCAATTGTTTGGTTTGGCTTAGCATCTTTACCCCTTGGCTTGCTAAATTCTATTTCCGCTACAGGTCTCCAATCTGTTGAGATCAATTCCAGGAAAGATTTTGGATGTTCCGAAATAATGAGTTCTTCTTTGTTTTCGTTCTCTACTAAAAACCTTTTGATATAATAACGCTCTTTTTCGCCCTCATAGTATATGGCCGACAGGGGTTTATTGGGATTCCACTTTTCCAGAACGATCATGTCCTCCTCAAAACGTGAGGAAAGGTTAGGGGGTACCGTTTTGACTATTCCTTTTTGGGTAACTACCAACAACAAGTCTTCCCCTCTAAATTCTCCCAACAATTCTCCTCTTCCATCTACGTTTAAGCGGCGTACAATATCATCGAACCATATTTTTCTTGGTTGTAGGGTAGAAACGCCTTTCTCCTTGAGCTCAATGCGTTTTATGGTATACTTGGTCACCAAATTTCCCTTGGAAGCCCTGCCCTTTATGAGTACATCGGCAAAATCCAGATCCCATTTCAGTTTTTTGATACTCCCCGCCTGTCTTAGATTGACGGTTATCACCTCTGCTTCCCCATTGGGGTTAGCTGAAAAGTAGAGTACATCGGAAAGCGTTTTTCCATTGGTAAGGTCGTATATTTTGTCCCTGGTTATACTGGTAACATTAAAACGTTTGATATAGCCCGGACCTCCTTTGCCATCCTTGTATATCATATTGTAAGTGGTGCGCTTGTCACGTTTCTTAAATACGGCCACATGGATGATATTTTTCCCTACAAAGGTTTTGGAATCTACCTTGGTCACCATCATTTTACCATCTTTGGTAAAGGCGATAATATCATCGATATCGCTACAATCGGTCACGTATTCGTCCCGTTTCAATGAAGTGCCTACAAAACCTTCTTCCCTGTTTACATAGAGTTTTGTATTTCTAATAACGACTTTAGTGGCCTCTATATCATCGAATATCCTAATTTCGGATTTGCGCTCCCTGCCCTTGCCGTATTTCGTCTTAAGATTCTTGAAATAATCAATGGCAAAATCCGTTAAGTTGGCCAAATTGTGTTTTACTTGGGCTATTTTCTCTTCCAAGCTTTCGATTTGCTGCTGGGCCTTATCCAAGTCAAATTTGGAAATACGCTTGATACGGATTTCGGTAAGTCGGGTAATATCTTCTTCGGTTACCGCTCTTTTCAAATTCTTGGTAAAGGGTTTTAGCCCCTTGTCTATGGCCGCGATCACCCCTTCCCAGGTTTCTTCCTCCTCAATGTCCCTGTATATCCTATTCTCGATAAAGATCCGTTCCAAAGAAGCGTAATGCCATTGTTCCTCCAACTCCCTCAATTGCAGTTCCAATTCTGCCTTTAACAGCTCTACCGTATAATCAGTAGAGCGTACCAACATTTCGGTAACCCCTATAAACAAAGGTTTGTTATCCTCAATAATACAGCCCAAAGGCGAAATACTACTTTCGCAGGCCGTGAAGGCATACAGTGCATCGATGGTTTTATCCGGGGATATACCGCTTGGCAAATGGACCAAAATCTCTACTTCCGCAGCGGTGTTATCCTCTATTTTTTTAATTTTTATCTTCCCTTTATCATTCGCCTTAAGAATAGAATCTATTAAAGAAGAAGTATTGGTTCCATGAGGTATTTCATTGATAACCAATGTATTTTTATCTAGTTGTGAAATTCTGGCTCTTACCCGTATCTTACCTCCGCGCAGACCATCGTTGTAATTGACGACATCAATGATGCCGGCCGTTGGAAAATCCGGATATAGTTTAAAACGCTGTCCCTTAAGGTGCTTTATAGAAGCATCGATCAACTCTATAAAGTTATGGGGCAATACCTTGGTAGAGAGGCCAACGGCAATCCCTTCAGCGCCCTGGGCCAGTAATAAAGGGAATTTGACCGGAAGGTTCACCGGTTCCTTTTTCCGCCCATCATAGGAAAGTTGCCATTCCGTTATTTTAGGACTAAAAACAACTTCCAGACCAAACTTGGACAAGCGGGCCTCTATATAACGTGATGCCGCCGCCCTATCCCCTGTTAATATGTTCCCCCAGTTTCCCTGGGTATCTATCAACAGGTCTTTCTGCCCGATCTGCACCATGGCATCCGCAATACTGGCATCCCCGTGGGGATGGTACTGCATGGTATGTCCCACTACATTGGCCACTTTATTGTACCTGCCATCATCCAACTCCTTAAGGGCGTGCATAATCCTACGCTGAACCGGTTTAAAGCCATCCTCGATCGCAGGAACGGCACGTTCCAAAATTACATAGGAAGCATAATCCAGAAACCAATCCTTATACATTCCCGTAACCTTGGTAAGGGCTTCTTGGGAATCCATCGAATTTTCATTAAATGCTCCGTTCACATCTTCATCCTCTTCCATAAAGGGAAACTACATATTGTATTGGTTTATAATTGGTTTTCTTCTATTAAGTCAATCTCAACTTTAAGATTGTTAATGATAAATTTTTGTCGGTCCGGTGTGTTTTTTCCCATATAAAAACTGAGCAATTGCTCTATGGACATTGCCTTATCCAGCATCACGGGCTCCAAGCGGATATCGTCCCCTATAAAATGTCTAAACTCATCGGGGGAAATTTCCCCCAATCCCTTGAATCGGGTAATCTCCGGTTTGCCGGACAGCTTTTCCAAAGCTTCCCTTTTTTCTTCTTCACTGTAACAATAGATCGTTTCCTTTTTATTTCTAACCCTGAACAAGGGGGTCTGTAAAATATATAGGTGATTTTCCTTGATCAGTTCCGGAAAAAATTGAAGGAAGAAGGTAATGAGCAATAAACGTATATGCATTCCGTCTACATCCGCATCCGTTGCGATAACAATATTGTTATAGCGTAGGTCCTCCATGGAGTCCTCAATATTCAATGCAGCCTGCAATAAATTGAACTCTTCGTTCTCATAAACGATTTTTTTGGACATTCCATAGGAGTTCAAAGGCTTTCCCCTAAGGCTAAAAACAGCCTGTGTATTTACATCGCGCGATTTAGTAATGGAACCGGATGCGGAATCGCCCTCGGTAATGAACAGTGTACTTTCCAAGCGCCTGTCGTTTTTCATATCGGCCAAATGAACACGGCAGTCCCGTAACTTTTTATTATGTAAGCTAGCTTTCTTGGCCCTTTCCCGGGCCAGTTTCCGGATACCGGAAAGATCTTTTCGTTCCTTTTCCGCCTGCATGATCTTACGCTGTAATTTTTCGGCGGTATCTGGATTCTTATGTAGGTAATTATCCAGATACTTCCCTACAAAATCATTGATGTAGGTACGTACCGTGGGCATTCCCCCGCCCATATCCGTTGAGCCCAGCTTTGTTTTGGTCTGACTCTCAAAAACGGGCTCCATCACTTTTATGGAAATAGCGGATATAATGGATTTCCGGATATCGGATGCCTCATAATTTTTTCCGTAATAATCACGTATTGTCCTTACCAAAGCTTCACGAAAGGCAGCCTGATGCGTACCGCCCTGGGTGGTGTGCTGTCCGTTCACAAAGGAATGGTATTCCTCGCTATATTGCGTTTTACTGTGTGTTATTGCTACCTCTATATCGTTGCCCTTCAAATGGATAATCGGATACAGCATGTCATCCGCGCTGTTATTGTTTTCCAGAAGGTCTTTCAACCCATTTTCCGAATGAAACTTTTCCCCGTTAAAAACTATGGTGAGGCCCGGATTAAGATACACATAGTTCCAAAGCATGCGTTCTACATACTCATTCCTATATTTATATTTTTTGAAGATGGTTTCATCAGGAGCAAAAGACACTTTGGTCCCTTTACGTTTGGAAGTTTCCGTTGGTCCTTCTTCGGTCACTAAATTTCCTTGATGAAATTCGGCCGACTTTATTTTATTTTCCCTGGAAGATTCTACTTTAAAGAAGGAAGAAAGTGCGTTTACCGCTTTGGTACCTACCCCATTAAGGCCTACGGATTTCTTAAACGCCCTAGAGTCGTACTTACCGCCCGTATTCATTTTAGAAACCACATCCACTACTTTCCCCAAGGGAATACCACGACCATAATCCCGTACCTGTACCACACTGTCCTTAATGGCAATTTCTATGGTTTTTCCCGCACCCATAACAAATTCGTCAATGCAGTTATCGATAACTTCTTTTAAAAGTATATAGATACCGTCATCCGCGGACGAGCCATCTCCGAGTTTACCAATATACATACCGGGACGCATACGGATATGCTCCTTCCAGTCTAGCGAACGTATGTTATCTTCTGTATATTGGGTGTCTCTTGCCATAAATCGGGGTTATAAAGCTAATGGTCGCTAATATAACAAGTGTTGTAAAAAGATAAAACCTATACCCGTTAAAGTAATTAACAAAGAAACATAGGTTTTGTTGATATAATAGGGAATCCAAGGATAATTTCCAAGTTCCCATCTAAAATATCATAGAAAATATAAAAGCGGCTTTTCCTAGCAGATTAGAAGGGGTAAATGCTATTTGTATTCGCTAGCACTCCGGTTTAGACATTGAACCTAAAATGCATAACGTCACCATCCTTAACTATATAGTCCTTGCCTTCCACTCGCATTTTACCGGCCTCTTTCACTTTGGTTTCACTGCCGTAGGCTACATAATCGGCATAGGAAATGACTTCTGCCCGTATAAAGCCCTTTTCAAAATCGGTATGAATAACTCCCGCCGCCTGCGGGGCGGTAGCTCCTATAGGAATGGTCCAGGCCCTTACTTCCTTCACCCCTGCCGTAAAATAGGTCTCCAGATTCAGTAGGCTATAGGCCCCACGTATCAGTTTGGCGGAACCCGGCTCTTTTAGGCCTAGGTCTTCCAAGAACATCTGGCGTTCTTCATATGTATCCAACTCGGTAATATCAGCTTCGGTACCCACGGCAAGAACTATGACTTCCGCATGTTCGTTGGCAACGGCATCCTTCACTTGTCCTACATACGCATTCCCGTCTACGGCCGCTTCCTCATCCACATTGCAAACATACATTACCGGTTTGTCCGTAATGAATTGTAGCGGTTTTACAAACTCTTGTCGCTCCGCTTTTTCAATGGATATGGCACGTACGGATGTCCCTGCTTCCAGTCCTTCCTTTATTTTTAATAATACGGCCTCTTCTTTTTGGGCATCTTTATTCCCAGTCTTGGCGGCACGTTTAACTTTATCCAGTTTTTTCTCTACCGTTTCCAAATCCTTTAACTGCAATTCCATATCTATGGTTTCCTTATCCCTAATGGGATCTACGGAACCATCTACATGAACAATATTGTCATTATCAAAACAGCGGAGCACGTGCAGAATAGCATCCGTTTCGCGAATATTTCCCAAAAACTGATTTCCAAGCCCTTCTCCTTTGCTAGCGCCTTTTACCAATCCGGCAATATCTACTATTTCTACCGTAGCCGGCACAACACGTTCCGGATCTACCAATTCTTCCAATTTTTCCAATCGGGAATCCGGCACATTTACCACCCCTATATTAGGTTCAATGGTACAAAAAGGGAAGTTGGCACTCTGGGCCTTGGCATTGGACAAACAATTAAAAAGAGTGGATTTACCCACATTGGGCAATCCTACGATACCTGCTTTCATAAATTCTGATTGAAAATGTGGGCAAAGATAAGCTGAAGTTTTTAAAATACTACCCTAAAAGCATCCTCTTATAAAAATATAAATTACAGTATTGGAATCCCCTTAAAGGACAAAGGATAAAAGATGAAAGAGAAAAGACGAAAGAACGGAAACTAGAAACTGGAAGCTGGATAACTGGAAATACGACCGCCGAACGTCATTTTTTCCGGAAGACAAAGGAAAAAAGATAAAAGAACAGAAACCGGAAACTGAATACTTAATACTCATTACCTCAATACTCAATACTGGATGCCCATCCCATGGCAATAATCTTACGCTTAGGAAAATCAGTATTAATCGATTTTATAGCCTTTTACCGTAACAATTTCAAGTGTTGGTCGTCTATTCTACTCAAAGCCCCTATGCATGTATAAAAATTTGATTTTATGTGGTTTTTTGGTTTTAGCGTTCAATTCCCTGATCGCCCAAGATTTCAGTGGTCGAATACTTGACCTTAACACTAGAAATCCCATTCCCTATGCAACGGTACAAATAGATGAAACCAAAGGGGTTATTTCCAATGAAGAAGGTTTTTTTACCATCAATTTGGAAAATCAAGAAATAACATATTTGACCGTTTCCTGCTTAGGATATACAAAAGTGATGGTTCCTATTGGTTCTATAACGGAAAATAATGGTATCATAACGCTTCAGGAGGCCGCCCTTCAATTAGATGAAGTTTTTGTAAGTAATAAAACCCCAAATGCAGATGCAATTCTACGCAAAGTCAGGGCCCGATTACAAGAAAACTACAGGGCAGCACCTGTAAAACATGAGCTATTTTACCGGGAAACATCACAAATAGATTTCAATACCCTAGACCTAGAGGTGGAAAAGGCGTCCCATGTAGAGAAAACACAATTGTATAATGCCAATACCAGCTTGGATGCGCTTGCCGACGATATTATGGCCAGTAAAGCGATACAGTTTGTGGATTTTAAAGGTAATCTTTGGGTCGAGGATAGGGAAAATGCTAAACTCTCCGTTGAAAAAGCAACCAAATTAATTGATAGTAAAAAGGATTTTTCCATAGAAAACGTTCAGAAAAGGGCGCAGCATATTATTTTAAAATATCTGGATACGACCAAAACATATAAACTAAAAACAGGTCTTTTCAAAATAGAGGATTCTTTGTCCTTGAACGATGCTAAAAGTGAAAAATCCAAAAACGAATATGCCATTTCCGAACTGAAGTCGGCCACCCATGGTATTCTTAAGGGCTCCCAGTTTTATGACGGCTCTTTTCTGAATAAAATTCTGAATCCGGATTTTTATATGTATTCGTTTCAAGATGCAGTTTACTTTAATGATGAACTCATTTATGTCATTCAATTCTATCCCAAAAGGGCAAAAGCAAAATTTACGGGCAAGCTGTATGTTTCCGATGGGAACTATGCCATCATAAAAACAGATTATGCATTTGCCAAGGGAAAACGGGGTGAAAAAGTAAACCTAAAACTAATATTAGGCGTTAAGTACATTGAAAATGCAAAAAAAGGTACTATTATATACCAAAAAAATGAAAATGGCACCTACTCCCCTTACTATATTAAACAAGAAGAGGGAAGTTACTTTTATGTAAACCGCCCTGTAAAATTTATAGAAAATAGCAAAGAAAAAAACAAGGTGGCCTTTGAATTTAAAATTGAGGGCAGCGCCCGCAATAAGGAAGAACTATTATTTATCAACAGCTCCGAAATGATATCGGGTGCTTACAAAACCTTTGAGGAGAAAGAAAATGTCACCTACCGACTTTTGCAAAAATATGACCCTACTATTTGGCAAAACAGTAAAGTTATAGCTCCTTTGAACGAAATGAAGAATTTTGGCGCTTTGGAAAATTAGCCGAAAGTCCCCCCTACTCTTCCGGATGCATAAAACGTTGTTTGCCCAATAGTTCTTCTTCGGTCTCTACACGATCTTCATCGGGGACACAACAATCTACCGGGCATACCGCCGCACATTGGGGTTCTTCATGAAAACCCATGCACTCCGTACATTTGTCTGGCGATATATAATAAATTTCATCACTTACAGGTTCCTGTACTTCATCCGCGTTTACGGCTTTTCCATCTGGCAATACCACATCGCCCTTTAAGGAAGTGCCATCGCTATATCGCCATTCATCGGCTCCTTCATATATTGCGGTATTGGGGCATTCCGGTTCGCAAGCCCCACAATTTATGCATTCATCCGTTATAATTATTGCCATAATTTTCTTTTTATGCTGAACTTGGTCCAGTATCCATAACTTGTCCAATAACAAATTGTTGTCAAAGCAATTTTTAATTCTGTATTAGTACTTTTGCACAAAGTTAGTACCTAATAAAATTTTGTACAAATATAATGACGGCCATTGAATTAAGAATAGAAGCTTTTGTTAAACTTGGAACCTTCTTCAGGGAGTTTTACGAATACAATGATCATACCTCCCCTCCTATTCATAATAATGAAAAGTGGTTTGCATCGTTCAATGAAAAGATAAACTTGGCCAAACACGAGAACGGATGGTTTACCAAAGATAATATCCTTTTTAGTATAAGGAATTGGGGCGATTTATTGACCAAGGACCATTTACAAACTTGGTTATCCCCCTATGATCTGAAACACAGCCAAAGTAAGGTAGTTGCCCTGATCATGGCGGGCAATATCCCCTTGGTAGGCTTTCACGATTTTTTGGCAGCCTTGATTACCGGAAAGAAGGTATTGGTAAAATTGTCTTCCAATGATACTATGCTCTTACCCTTTGTATCGGCCTATCTTGTTCATATAGAACCATCCCTCTCCAACGAAATATCATTTGTAGAGGGAAAGTTGGAAAATTTTGATGCCGTAATCGCAACAGGCAGTAATAATACTGCGCGTTATTTTGAATATTATTTCGGAAAAAAGCCCAATATCATCCGAAAAAACAGAAATTCGGTCGCCGTTCTTACCGGAAAGGAAACCCCCGAACAACTGGAAGCTTTGGGTGAAGATATTTTCAGGTACTATGGATTGGGTTGCCGTAGTGTGTCCAAGCTTTTTGTGCCTAGAGAATATAATTTTGACCTTTTCTTCAAAGCCATATATCCGTATCATTCGATCATTGACCAAAACAAGTATGCCAATAACTACGATTATAACAAAGCGGTGTATTTAATGAGCGAGTTCAATATGTTGGAAAACGGATTTCTGATGCTCAAGGAAGATGAGAGTTATGCCTCCCCTATCGCTACCTTATTTTTCGAATATTATGATACGTTAGAGGACTTAAAGAGGCAACTGGAGGAAAACCGGGAAAAACTGCAATGTGTTGTTTCAGAGAACGTACTATGGGACGAGGTTCAATTTGGCCAAACACAAAGACCTGGTCTAACGGACTATGCCGATGGGATGGATACTGTTGAATTCTTGTTAAAAACATAACAGAATATTTCCGTTTCAATAGCAATGCTTCCGATGTTTTTTATGACCTTTAGCCTCTAATTTTTGATACAGAATTAAATTCGGCATATATGAAAAAACATAATTTTAGCGCAGGCCCGTGTATACTGCCGCAAGAAGTGATGCAAAGAGCTTCCGAAGCTGTTATTGATTTTAATGGTTTGGGACTATCCCTTATTGAAATATCGCACCGAAGCAAGGATTTTGTCGCTGTAATGGAAAACGCACGTTCCTTGGCCCTGGAATTGTTGGGATTGGATGGAAAAGGATATCAGGCGCTGTTTTTACAAGGAGGAGCAAGCCTGGAATTTCTAATGGTAGCCTATAACCTTTTGGAAAATAAAGCCGGATATCTGAATACAGGTACCTGGAGCGACAAAGCTATAAAAGAAGCCAAACTCTTTGGTGAGGTCGTAGAAGTAGCTTCTTCTAAGGATAAAAACTTCAATTATATACCAAAGGGATATACTATTCCCAAGGGGTTGGATTATTTGCACATGACTTCCAACAACACCATTTTTGGTACACAGGTAAAAGAGTTTCCGGAAATAGACTTTCCACTGATCTGCGATATGAGTTCGGATATTTTCTCCAGACCGTTGGATTTTTCAAAATTTGATCTGATTTACGCCGGAGCACAAAAAAATATGGGTCCGGCCGGTACAACCCTAGTTGTAGTAAAGGAGGATGTTTTGGGGAAAGTATCCCGAAAAATACCTTCCATGTTAAATTACCAAGTACATATTGGCAAAGATAGTATGTTCAATACACCATCTGTATTTCCCGTATATGTTTCCATGCTAACCTTGGAATGGCTAAAAAATCTTGGGGGTATTGAAGCGATAGCGAAAATAAACGATAAAAAAGCACAGTTGCTGTATTCGGAGATTGAACTAAATCCAATGTTTACCGGTTTTGCGGCCAAAGAAGATCGTTCCCATATGAATGCCACTTTTAACTTAACGGATGATAATTTAAAAGATACTTTTGACACTATGTTGAAGGAAGCGGGCATAAACGGATTGAACGGACATCGTTCCGTAGGCGGGTATAGAGCTTCTATGTACAACGCCCTCCCTTTGGAAAGTGTGGGGATTTTGGTAGACGTTATGAGCGAGTTGGAAAGGAAGGGGTAGAAACAAACCCATCCCGAAAAAGAGGAAGAAGTACCGATCCATTTTATAATTTGGTCGTACATCACCAATAGTCAAACATATTAAAAAAAATCCTAGTTCCCTTTACCCCTAGGTAGGAGAGTCAAAGAGAAAGCCTTATGAAAATACTTGCAAACGACGGAATATCAAAAAATGGGATAGACGCCCTTGAAAAAGGAGGTTTTGAAGTCATCACCGCTACGGTAGCACAGGAACAATTGATAAACTACATCAATGAACATAAGGTGGTTGGTCTATTGGTCCGCAGTGCCACCCAAGTCCGAAAAGATCTTATTGACGATTGTCCCGGCCTAAAACTAATAGGTCGTGGTGGGGTTGGTATGGATAATATTGATGTGGAGTATGCCAAGGAAAAAGGGCTACACGTTATCAATACCCCGGCAGCTTCTTCCGAATCGGTAGCAGAACTGGTTTTTGCACATTTGTTCGGGGGTGTCCGTTTTTTATACGATGCCAATAGGAATATGCCGCTAGAAGGCGACAGCAATTTTAAAAAATTGAAGAAGGCTTATGCCAGTGGATTGGAATTAAGGGGGAAAACTTTGGGTGTCATAGGGTTTGGAAGAATCGGAAGGGCCACTGCAAAGATTGCATTGGGAGTGGGCATGAAAGTCATCTATTACGACCCATTTATTGCGGACGCCAAAATAGATGTTCCCTTTTTCGATGGACAATCCGTTTCTTTTTCATTTCAAAGCATTTCAAAGGATGAAGTGTTAAAATCGGCCGATTTCATTACACTTCATGTACCTGCACAAAAGGACTATGTAATCGGGGAAAAAGAGTTTAAACTAATGAAACCGGGAGTAGGTATTGTAAATGCGGCCAGAGGTGGTGTTGTGGATGAAGTGGCCCTTATCAATGCCCTGGAAAGTAAAATCATATCCTTTGCAGGTCTGGATGTTTTTGAATCCGAACCCAACCCTGAAATAAAAATATTGATGCACCCCAGTATTTCGTTGACCCCGCACATTGGTGCGGCAACAGGTGAGGCCCAAGACAGGATCGGAGAAGAATTGGCCACCCAGATCATCTCCTTGTTGAAATAAATATTTTAACTCATTGTGCATTTTGATATTGAGATGCACAACGGGTTATTTTATTATTTAGATACTTGTTTCTAAAGGCCACTGGTGGGCCCAAGGTACTACCTTGCAAAATTCTTTCGTTTAAAAACCATCCGTATCAAATAGACCGGACTTTCTTTACTTTTTTGTACATTGGGCCAAACTCTAAATTAACTATAAAATGTCAGGAATATTAGATTTATTGAACAGTCCTACGGGCAGACAACTTATCAGTGGTGTATCGCAACAAACGGGTCAGCCTGCAGACAAAACAAGTAGTGTCCTTAGTATGGCGCTACCCGTATTAATGGGAGCTATGAAAAGGAATGCATCTACACCCGAAGGTGCACAAGGACTGATGAGTGCATTGTCCGGTAAGCACGATGGTGGCATTCTCGATAATCTGGGTGGTCTCTTTGGCGGGGGTGTAGACCAATCGGTTATGGATGACGGTGCGGGAATATTGGGACATGTCCTTGGAGGGAAACAACCTCAAGTAGAAAATGCATTAAGTCAGAAATCGGGTATGGATGCCGGAACAATAAGTACTATCCTAAAGGTTGCCGCTCCTCTTTTAATGGGGTTTTTGGGCCAACAAAGCAGGCAACAGAATATAAGTGATTCCAATGGCCTTGGAAGTTTATTAGGCGGTATGTTGGGTGGTGGTGAATCTGGCGGACAACAACAATCATTGATCGAATCATTCTTGGACTCCGATGGGGACGGAAGTATTTTAGACGATGTTGCCGGTATGGTATTGGGCGGTGGCAAGCAAAAGAAAGGTGGAATAGGCGGACTTCTTGGTGGTTTGTTCGGAAAATAATACCGCTAATTAACGCTATTTAACAAAGCCATTTGTTATCGCGAATGGTTTTTTTGTATCTTATTGTAAACTTTTTTTCAAAGATTCATCTTTGGCACATTTACTGATAACACTAGTTTATATGCAACACAATACCAAAACCAATTGAAATGAAAAAGATATTCATACCGTCAATTCTTATTTTCTTCGCTTTAGTACTCTCCATAAGCAGCTGTACCGCTACCAAGGATACATTGAAAATAAGCCAAGAAGAAAGAAGCTATTTTGACCGCGCAGGGAATGATACCGTAGAAATTGCAAGTGATAGCACGGAGTATGAGATTATAATTATTGAACCAGGGTTCAATGTCTGGTTACAAAGCATGGCCAGACCGGAAGGCTACTACTCCCAGTCTTTTTTGGAATCACGTAACAATATATTAGTTATCAATTGGAATCAAAGAGTGATACAGCCACAAATTTTTAATCCTAATCTATATATGCTTCAAATTGACTATAATTCCAACATAGATTATGGATATGAGGTAAACTACAAATTGTACAACTATTTCATTTTTTTTCAACGAAAGTATAATCAACGCCTTGGCCCTTTTATTCCGCGTATTTAAAAACTATCTTTGCGGCTTAGTATAAAACAGTATGCGAAAGCTTAAGGAACGCTGGGGTATCCAGTCCAATTTTCAGATTGTTATCATATGTATTGTCTTTGCGATAACCGGGTCATCATCGGTTTATATAGCTAAGCCCTTTTTAGAATGGATAGGCCTCAATCGTGACGTTTTCCCAGAAGGGTTTTGGTGGGGAGGCTTGGTCTATTTACTATTGAGGTTATCCTTAATCTTCCCTTTCTATCAAATCTTGCTGGTAGCTTTTGGTTGGTTGTTCGGCCAATTTCAATTTTTCTGGAATTTTGAAAAAAAAATGCTGAATCGTATGGGATTGGGATTCCTTTTTAACAAATAATAGTCTAAAACCCGGGTGGCAGATAAAAAACATAGGCTCTTTTGTAGCAACTTATGATTTCCTTAACACAATTATTATAGGAGGTTTTATTAATTTTGGCGAAATGAGTATAAAGGGACAAAAAATAGTATTATTTTTTACTTTTTTCGCCTTAATGATGGTTAAGGTGTCTGCTTTTCATGTATACACGCATGGAAATGATACCATAGAGAGCTGTACAATCTGCGATGTAGCCTTAGAAAACCAAAACATTGAATTTGTTGCCGCGGAGGAAATCCCCTCCCTATCCCTGTATCCGGCCTTTTTCCCAAATACACAAAACTTTGTAGTTGCCACACTTCCGGCAACTACGGATTTCATTTTTAAATTATACGGTAGGCCTCCACCTACTTTGGATTAGACTACATTTTCAAGGTTTCATTTGATCTCAAGTGATAGCCGTATCAATCCAAATAATTTTAGATGAAATATCTTTTATCCATTCTATGTATAATTGTATACTGTTTTAATTTATCTGCTCAAGATTGCACTGATGTACTTACAGGGGAAATTGTGGACTTCCATGACAAAACTCCCTTGGCCGGAGCTACGGTTCAAGTAGTTGCGTCGAACAAAGGGGTATTGTCTGATTTACAGGGTAAATTCCTTATCAGTGGATTGTGTTCCGGAATCTATGAACTGGAGATTTCCCATCCCGAATGTCCCACGCGTTTTATCACTGTTTCCGTAAGCGGGAATACGTTCCAAAAAATAACCATGGAACATCATCTGGAAGAATTGGGTGAAGTGGTAGTGACGGGGGAAGATAGCAGAAATATCTCTAGTACAGTGAACACACAATCGCTAAAGGCCGCTGAAATTGAAAGATATTCCGCCGGCTCCTTGGGAGATGCATTGAAAGAAATAAGTGGTGTTTCCTCTCTGAATACAGGGAGTACTATTGTAAAACCCGTTATACAAGGCCTAAACAGCAGTAGAATTTTGGTCATCGCCAATGATATCCGGCTACAAGATCAAGAATGGGGCATAGAACATGCCCCAAACATAGATTTGAATACAGCGGACAAGCTAACGGTAGTCAAAGGTTCAGGAGCTTTACAATATGGTGGCGATGCCATTGGTGGCATTGTATTGGCGCAACCCAAACGTTTGGCGACCAGGGATACTATTTTTGGAAAAACCTTGCTTTCCGGAGCTAGCAATGGTCGCGGAGGTTCTATCACCACTTCCTTGGACAAAGGTTTCAAAAATGGATTTGGGATGAGATTGCAAGGTACCTATAAACGTTTTGGCGATTTCCGGGCACCCGATTATTTTCTGACCAATACGGGAACCGAACAGAAATCGGTTTCCCTTAATTTGGGATTCAATAAGTTCACCTATGGCATGGAGCTGTATTACAGCTATTTTGATACCAAAATCGGGATCTTAAGGGCAGCAGATTTTGGTAATATAACCGATCTGGTACGGGCCATCAATGCGCCCGAACCTGCATTTACAGAAGGTTTTTCATATACCATTGCCCCTCCACGACAAGAAGTAGCGCATCATTTATTAAAGGCGAAAACATTTTTGCGATTGGAAGGATTGGGCAAAGTTTCACTGCAATATGCTTTCCAAATGAACGATAGGCAGGAATTTGATAACAGGCGTGGTGTGGATGATAATGTCCCTACCGTAGATCTAGAGCTCGTAACGCATAGCCTTGACCTTCTTTTTGATGCGGATGCTATGGAAAACACCAAAATATCCGCGGGGGTAAGCGGTATATACCAAGAAAATTTTGCGGATCCGGCAACAGGGGTTCGCAGGGTAATACCCGATTATGAACGGTTTAATATCGGATTTTTTGGGGGAGTGAAACATAGGTTGACGGATGTCTTGGAATTGGATGTGGGTGGACGTATTGATTTCAACAGAATAGATGCACAGAAGTTTTATCGTACCAGTTTTTGGGAATCCAGAAATTATGATGAGGATTTTGCCGATATAGTAACCGAGGATTTTGGAACGCAATTGCTTACCAATCCCGTTTTTGATTATACCACGTTTTCGGCTACCCTAGGCGTGGGCTGGCAGTTGGATGACTATACCAATGTGCTTCTTAACTATGGTCTGGCCAGTAGGGCGCCAAATGCTTCAGAACTTTTCAGTGAAGGACTTAATCAATCCTCGGCGGCCTTTGAACTTGGCGATCTTCGTATAGGAAAGGAAACCTCGAATAAAGTCTCGCTGTTGTTCAAATCCGTTCTTTTTGAAGATAAATTAAAGTTGGAAATTACGCCTTATGCTAATTTTATAGCGGATTTTATAGTGTTGGAGCCTACAGGTGTGCTCGCGACCAATAGAGGGACTTTTCAGGTTTTTGAGTACCTACAGAATAATGCAAGGTTGGTGGGAATAGATGTGGATTTAAGTTATCGGCTAAGTGAACCTTTTGAATTAACATCCAGCTTTTCGTACTTACGGGGCGATGATACCACAAGGGATACGCCCATAATCAATATTCCTCCCGCCAATTTTTTCAATACGCTATCGTATACCAATCCTAAATGGAGAGATATTAGCCTCAGTATACGAAGTGAACTATTCTTTGAGCAGTCGCGTTTTCCGGACAATAATTTCATTGCACAAATAGTAGAGAACAATGAGTTTGTAGACGTGCTGGTAGATGTGAGCACCCCTCCCCCCTCCTACCACCTGCTACATTTTGATTCGTCCGTGCTCCTATGGGACGGGGCCAGCAGATTGGAATTGGGCTTTGGTATAGACAACATTCTCAACACCAATTATAGACAGTATCTGAACAGGTTCCGTTTTTTTGCGGACGATCTGGGCAGAAATTTTAGGCTTAGTTTAAAAATAAATTATTAATATTTAAATCCATTTTTATGAAAACGTACAATCTTTTTTTAGTAGCACTCTTTGCAATTACTTTACTATCATGCTCCGATGACGATGATGGTGGCTCCGATATTATAAACGAGGAAGAGGTCATTACTACCTTGAACCTTAGCCTTACACCCACCGGGGGAACTGCTATAGTGTTCAGTAGTCGCGATCTGGATGCCGATGGCCCCGATCAGCCGGTAATCACCGTAAGTGACCTGGCCGCCAATACTACCTATGAGGGTGTTATTGAAGTATTGAACGAAACGGAGAGCCCTGCGGAAGACATCACGGAAGAAGTGGCAACAGAAGATGATGAACATCAGTTCTTTTTTCAAACCGTAGGAAACGTGTCCATAACTACCGAGTATTCGGATATGGATGACGATGACAATCCCATTGGTATCAATTTTACGTTGACTACCGGGGATGCCAGCACTGGTAATTTGGTAATAACGTTGCGACATTTATTGGACAAGTTCGCCGATGGAGTATCAGACGGAGAAATTACCAACGCAGGGGGCGATACGGATATAGAAGTCGATTTCCCCATTACCATTCAATAGGTGCCATAGCGCTTGCCTAAAAACCCGTTGTGCATTTTGATTCGATATTTGGAAAAATATCGACTTTCAAGTGTTTTTAACCACTTCCACCAGCTGGATTACAATTTTGGTATAAAAGCATAAAAATGCACAACGGGTTATATCCGGTATTAAAATATCGGCTTATATGCCCTTTTGTAACTTTTGTTACAGGGTATTCCATTTTTTGCAGTTAGTTTTAAAAATGAAATTGAACAAAGGAATGAAATTGCTGGTCGTTTGTATCCTCTGTACGGGTATGGCCACAGCAGCTGTTTTCTTGATAGCGTTCTTAAAAAACTAAATGCCATGAAAAAAAATATGGGCGGTGCCGACCGCATTATCCGTCTTAGCGTCGCAATCGTTATACTAATCTTGTATTACCTCAATGTTTTAACCGGTACATGGGCATATGTACTTTTAGCCCTATCCGCGGTATTTGTGCTAACCAGTTTTATGAGTTCTTGCCCATTGTATTCACTTGTAGGTCTAAGTACCTGTAAGGCGAAAAAATAACGGCCTGTAATAACGACTATTGCCAAGCTCGCTTCCCATAAAAATATTAGTCATACCCCTTGTAATTTGTTTTGAGTTACTGCTCTATTCTTTCACAACAAAATCCACAATATTCATTATTAATTCTTCTTTTAAGGGCAATTCGGGATTATTATATGTTTGAATATTCTTGGCCCTATCCAATTCAGATTCCTTAAGGATATGATTCATTCCTTCAATAATAACTTTCTTAGCCCCTTTATTCGCTTCCGACAATTTTTGTGCATCTGCCAAGCTAACCTGAATGTCAGTTGTTCCTTGAACAATTAGAACAGGACAGTCCAATTTGGAAATTTCTGTTTGTGGGTCATACTTAAACCAAGAAATCATGTACGATTGTACACTTGGACGAAACAAGGAATAAAGCATTTGTGGAACAGTGGTGACCTTTTCTCCCTGCTCTAATTTCTCGATTATGGGAAGTGCTTGTACCAAAACAATAGGCGACTGCGATTGTAGCTGTTGACGTATGATCTCTCCTGCCGGAAATCCAGCTCCAGCAACTGACACAAATTTATCAACTTTTGTTGCTTGCGCAGCAATCATTCCTATTAGAGAGCCTTCGCTATGACCTAAAATAATCAACCTATCAAATCTATGGTCCTTTTTCAACAAAGCACACCATTCCTTCACATCATTTATATAATTTTCAAAACGTAAATCAGATTCGGAAAACCCTGAGGCACGACTCTCCCTTATTCCCCGTTTATCAAATCGTAATGAAGCTATACCATTTTCATATAAACGCTCTGCCAACATTTTCAATGCATTGTTGGACATCACTGGATGGTTTCCATTTCTATCGGTTGGTCCCGATCCGGAGATGATCAAAACCACAGACACCTTATCCAATCTTTCAGGAATCAATAAAGTCCCCATTATATCTCCCGTTTCCGTACTCAATATAATCGGCTCACCTTTGTCCTGTCCAACTAGGTCATTCGCTAAGGCAAAAATTAAAAATATCGGTAAAATATACTTCTTGATCACTTTATTTTTTATAGCGCCCTAATAAGAATTTAGCGGTGGTTTTTTATACCCATCGCCTTTCGTTTGATTTATATTCCCGGGATTCCTTGCCAAATAATTTTTCCATAGTGGATAATTCGAATCTAAGAATCAGGGCATGGGAAATTAAAACGTAGTCGGGAATTCCATAAAACCAATGAAACTTTATACTTCAATTACTTTTTTGCCCTTACTACCTTTGAATACATAGGTATATAACCACATTAAAGTAAAGGAGGGAATAACATCCAGCCCCGGAACCAATTCTTCAATAAAACTGACTACACCTGCCGCCTGCCCTATCCGACCACTATACATACGGGTCATTAACCATGCGGATACCGGAGCCCATATAATATCCGAAAATTCCCCGATACCTGGTATGACAAAAGAAGCCATCCCAAGGGCATCGAACAACAATCCTAAAAACAGTTTCCCGATTTTATTTTCTTTAGTTTTTGACATGCTTAAAAATACATATTCCTTCCTAAGCTTTCAATTTTGGTGCCAAAAAAATATGTAACATCATAGGTGTCCGCTTAAAAGATAAAATATCACTTTGCTTAAAGAAGTTGGACTTTTTTAACTGGAAGCTGGATGGCTGGAAGCTGGATACTGGATATTAGATGTGGGGCTTTGCCGTTGGATAAAAGGAGGTCTTCAGTAAACAGTAGGTCTTTGCTTTTGGATAACTGACAACGGTAAATCGGAAGCTGGATACTGAAAACTATCTTTCCAAAGACAAGGGAGAAAAGACAAAAGACGAAAAACTGGTAACTGGTAACTGGTAACTGGTAACTGAATATATGTCATTTCGATACGATTTTCTATTCGAAAATCACTCAATGACCATACTTGGGTGCCTGAGTGATCGTGAAACAATCGTATCGAAGGCACATGGTCAAATAGCAAGTAGTTTCTTGGAAACTAAAAGCCTTGCCCTAAAATTGTATATCTACCTCACGGGACTGGCAGGCTTATCCGTAGTAAGTAGGCCAACCTGTGACAAGCTATATTTTAACTAACGGTTATAACCAATAAAAACACTGGCGAAGTAGCATTAATTAAGTACTTCGGCACGTCTTATCATACCACCACCATCGGTACTGCTTACCAAATTCCGAGTAGACTTATAAAGAATTTTACCACCATCCGTGGCATTTGCAGACAGGTTTTTAAAATCGATATTGGATAGATCCACAGTAGCACTGTCCAAGGCGTAAGCAACAAAGTATTCTATCTTGGAGAAATTGTCGTCCATGGTCAATATGCCACTGTCCCTTATGCTAACCGCCGAAATCGCAGGTGTATAGACGGTAATGGTAAGATGGCTAAAATCGGTATCGATTTGTGTAGCGTTAATTTCAAGGATTTCATCCGAAACTTCCCATTGAACAAAATCGACCTTATCCGTATCGCCGGAAAACTCCAGTCTATAATCCATGGACCGAACGACCACAAAGGTAGCTCCTATTGTGCTTTCCATTGTTTCAAATTCATTGATCGCCACTTGTTTTTGTGAAAAAGAAAAGGCGTAAAAAAGTAAACAAGAAACTAAAAATAGCTTTTTCATGATCGGCGTCTTTAGGTCGTTCTCTATAAAAGACTACTAAAACCCGAAAATGTTACAGTTTTGTTAAAGAAATTTAGGACAATTTGGAACTGATCAGTTTTAAAAACTCGTTTCGGGTCTCAATTTTTTCAAACTGCCCCCTAAAACCTGAGGTTGTGGTGACCGAATTTTGTTTTTGTACACCCCGCATCATCATACACATATGGGATGCTTCAATGACAACGGCAACTCCTTTGGGTTTCAATGTATTGTTAATACACTCCAAAATATCATGGGTAAGGCGTTCCTGTACTTGCAGGCGTCTTGCGAAAACATCAACTACCCTTGGAATTTTACTAAGCCCTACAATATGGCCATTAGGGATATAGGCAATATGCGCTTTGCCAAAAAATGGTAGCATATGATGTTCACATAGCGAATACAATTCTATGTCCTTAATGATAACCATATCATCATAATCTTCCTTGAACATAGCACCTTGTAGTATTTCTACGGCGTCCTGCTTATACCCTTGGGTAAGGAATAACATGGCCTTGGCAGCACGTTCAGGAGTCTTTACCAAACCGTCCCTGGCTACATCCTCCCCTATTTCACTGATAATCTTAGAAAATCGTTCTTTTACATCATTGGTGATTTCCAAATTATATTCTTCTAAACTTTGATATGGTGCCATGGATCTCTTATGAATTTAATTTCTCTTTATAGTACGTTTGCAATTTTTTTATTTTTGGATCGATAATAACCTGGCAATACGGTTGTGCCTTATGGTCATTATAATAATTTTGATGGTCCTGTTCCGCTTTATAAAAGGGTTTAGCTTCCGATACTGCTGTTACTACCGGCTGTTCAAAAACATGTTTCTCCTCTAAAAACCTTATAAAATCCTCGGCGCTTTTCTTTTGAAATTCGTTCTGATAAAAGATTTCACTTCTATACTGCGTACCCACATCGTTCCCCTGTCTATTCAATGTGGTAGGGTCATGAGTCGCGAAAAAGACTTCCAACAGCTCTTGATAAGAAATGATATCAGGATCAAAAGTTATCTCTATGGCTTCCGCGTGCCCCGTTCTACCGGTACAAATTTCTCGATAAGCGGGATTTTTAATGTCACCGCCCGTATATCCGGAAACCACTTCTTTTACCCCTTTTAATCGCTGAAAAATGGCTTCTGTACACCAAAAGCATCCTCCCGCAAAAATAGCTACTTCAATTTTGGAATTTGACATATATTATGACCAATTGTATTTGTTAAAATTACCTATTTACAATGAGATGGGGCGTTTATAAGTTCAATTAGTCTTACAGTACTATAGAAAATTACTATGATAAATCTCATCCAAGGAAAAATCGTGGATATACCCCATCTTTATTTTTGCAATGTCTACGCTAATGTTTACTTTCATCCCATAAATGCGACTGGATGATCCAAACGACCAATATCCAAAAATTCTACGGGGAACTACAGGTTCTAAAAGGAGTTGATCTACATATAAAGAAAGGGGAAATCGTATCTATAGTTGGTGCTTCCGGCGCTGGAAAAACCACTTTACTTCAGATTTTGGGAACTTTGGATACCCAATCCAACAAGGGTGAAAGTAGCCTTATTATCAATGCCATTGATGTAACCACATTAAACGACCGGTCTTTGGCCAAATTTAGGAATGAACATGTTGGCTTTATTTTCCAGTTTCATCAATTATTACCGGAATTCACCGCTTTGGAGAATGTATGTATCCCTGCTTTTATCAAAAAGACCCCTAGAAACCAAGCGGAGACCAAAGCTAAGGAGTTATTGGATTTTTTAGGCCTATCCGATCGTTATCACCACAAACCCAACGAACTTTCCGGAGGGGAACAACAACGGGTTGCGGTAGCCAGGGCCTTGGTTAATAACCCCTCTATTATTTTTGCCGATGAACCCAGCGGTAATCTAGATTCGGAAAGTGCGGACAATCTGCACAAACTCTTCTTTGACCTCCGGGACAAATTTGGGCAGACCTTTGTAATCGTTACCCACAACCAAGAATTGGCCGATATGGCGGATAGGAAGTTGATCATGGTAGATGGACTCATTACAAGCTAGTACATTCAAAAAATTACAATTGCCAAATACATGACCAAGGGCGAACTAAAAGAGTTTCTAGATAATAAGGTGGTACAATACAACCATCCAAAATTTTTGGAAAGCGACCCCCTTCAAATTCCGCACCTATTCACAAGAAAGGAAGATATTGAAATCAGCGCTTTTTTAACGGCTACCATTGCTTGGGGCAATCGAAAGAGTATCATCAACAATGCAAGGCGAATGATGGAATTATTGGACAATACGCCCTACCAGTTTGTAATGCAATACCAAGAGAGCGATTTGGAAAAGGTATCGCCTTTTGTACACCGGACATTCAATGGGGAAGATTTTGGTTACTTTATTCGAAGTCTTCGGAACATTTATAGGAACCATGGAGGGCTAGAGGATGCCTTTGCAAAAAACATAACAAAAGATTCATTGCAACCGGCCATTTCTGATTTTAAGAGATTGTTCTTTGAACTTCCCCACCCCAAAAGAACTACCAAGCATGTATCGGATCCTATCAAAGGCTCCGCGGCCAAACGTATCAATATGTTTTTAAGATGGATGGTACGGGATGCCACCACCCAAGTAGACTTTGGTCTTTGGAAAAAAATAACCCCTTCCCAGCTATCTTGTCCTCTGGATGTACATTCCGGTACTGTTGCCAGAAAACTCAAACTGCTAAAGCGCAAACAAAACGATGCCAAAGCATTGATGGAACTAGATACAAATCTAAGAAAACTAGATTCCCAGGACCCGGTTAAATATGATTTTGCCCTATTCGGGCTAGGAGTTTTTGAAAAATTTTAGCAGTGATATCCCTTTTATTATTTATTGGTTCCGATCGATAGTTAAAACTCCGCCCGTTGTAAGCAGATTCGATTCGCTCTTAATGACAAAGTAAAACGGATTACTAGCTAAACCCTGAACAGCACCGACCACTATATTGTCATTCCTGTATCCAGTTTCCGCTTATTCATTTATCCAACGGCAAAGACCTACCGCTTACTGAAAGCCGACCATCAAAGAAACTATTTATTATTCGGTCATGTGCCTTCGATACGATTGTTTCACAATCACTCAGGCACCTAAGTATGGTCATTGAGTGATTTCCATCTGGAAATCGTATCGAAATGACATAACAAATAACTAAGCAATTCAATAACACATCTCGATTTCATTGCAAAACTTTAAAGTTTTTGAAATTTTGATAGTCTAGCCTTATATAACAAATAGTATCTATGGCCCCCTAAATTAAATCTAATACACCCCAACTTTATCGTCCGTTAAGGTCTTCATAAAGGCGACTAAGGCTTTTTCCTCTTCTTTTGTCAGTTGTAAATTATCGAACGGCAATGTTTGATATTCCAAATCGAATCCCAATCCTCCTCCCCCTCCTAAGTTGTAAAAATTAATGACCTCTTCCAAAGTGTTGTAAACGCCATTATGCATGTAGGGCGCAGTAAGTTCTACATTACGAACGGTAGGTGTTTTGAACATCCCCCGATGCAATTCTTTCTCAAACCTCCAATAAAACCCCAAATCATCATCCAACTGCTTGTTTTTGGCCGTCTCGGGAACTCCTATGACCTCTTTTTCCGTTTCCGAGAAAAACGGAGGAACCGTACCGTTGGTCAAAGGAATAAAATGACAAGTGGCACACAACGCCTTGCCCATATACAGATTAAACCCAAGTTTCTCTTCTTCGGTATAGGTATCTTCTTCTCCCCGTATATTTCTATCAAATTTGGAATTAAAAGCATTGAGAGTTGATATATAGGATGATAATGCTCTTATAATTTCATTATTTCTAGCCCCGATCCCGCCATAGGCTTTTTCAAAAAGTTGAACATAACTGGAGTCTACCAAAATATCTTTTGAAAACTGATGTACGCTGCTGTCAAATTCCTGATCATTGGTAAATACCGCGGTAATCTGATCCATTAAGTTTGGGGATCTCCCGTCCCAAAAAAAGCTTTTCTGGAAAGCGGCATTAATTACAGTAGGCGTATTTCGAAGTAGCCGTTCGCCGTTCTTATCCAAATTTACCACTAAACCGTCCGCATAGCCCTTTTTAGGATTATGACAGGTAACACAGGCCATTTTTCCATTTTCAGATAGATTGGAATCAAAAAATAGTTTTTCACCCAGGGCTATCTGTTCTTCTGTAGGATTGCGATTGATCCCAGGTGTAAAAAACTCCACATTAAATGAGTCTGCTTCAAAAAAAGTGGGGGCATCAAAATTAAAGGGTTTGTGGTTTACCCCTTCCCAAAGTCCGCTTTCTTTTCGTATAGCTACCCAGTTACGGGTAATCGGATTCATATAATCCCTGATAAAAGTGTATCGATCAAAGGTTTCAAAACCCATATTAGAATTTATGAAGTTGATGGCTTCATTTATATTTTTTTGAAACTCCGTATCCAATACCTCATTTTTTTCTAAGATGATGTATTTAATACTATTGTTGTAAACTTCGCGAAGACTTTCTAATGAAATAATAGCTTCATTGAACCCTAGGTGGCTTACAGGGGTATCAAAACCCGATATGGAAAGGATTATAATCCGTAATAATTGTTGGTGTGTGGCAATAAAAAATCGCTGTGGGTTAAGTTCTCTTTTTCTAATATTCTGTTGTAAATTTATCAGCAATCCTTTTGTAATTTGTATCTCTTTCTTATATCGCTCACCATCCGTACCGTTCTCGTAAATACGCTCTTCTATTTTTTGTAGACCAATAGGTAATAATACTTTTTGACTATCATCGGTCAAAATGGGAAGAGCCGGGCCATTGGCCCTGTGTCCTACCTCAGGGTTTAAATAGGATGCGTAAGGTTCGGCTTTTTTAAAAGTTGAGCGAACCATGGTAAAAATTTCCTTGGCCTTCTTACTGTCAACGGGGACTTTTGCCAAGCTATCCAAATAAGAAATAGATGCTGTAATATGCTCCAAATAGAAATTTTGGGCATACTCCCAATTAGGCATATTCGTATTGGTTGCTATTGCAATTTCCTTTTCCTCGGGTTTGTTCTTACAGGAAGAAAAGAACACGAATGCAAATAAAATAACTAATGTGAATTGATTTAATTTCATTTTAGAGCAATTTTTAAAATAAACAAAGACCTCCATTTTTTAATGGAGGTCTTAAAAATAGTTAGCTATATATTATCTAGGAACACCGCTTAGGATAACAATTTGAGAACCTTGATCATCTTCTCTCGCACCATCTGCAATGGCATCCGGTCTGGTACGCATATCATGACCATCCAGATTCATGAAATCAGGACTTTCCCAATAGTGTGGCTGTAATGCCAAAAGAAAGGTTCCTGGTTCCCCAACTTTGTCGGAAATATCTATCATAGAACCAAATTCCCCATTAAGACCGGTACTTCCCTCAGGGTCTAAATCCTGTCTTACGATAAGTTCCAAAAATACTTTGGAGTTACCGCCGTTAAGGTCGGTCTGATAAATGTATGCGGCATGTCCTCTATCAAAAGAATTTGGATCTTCTTGTAAGTATACAAAGTTTTCTGTTACTACGATGTTATCCGGACTTTGTAGGGTGGCCAAATTCCCGTCCATATTATTGGTATCGGTATTACCACTTATGATTTGGGTGATTTTTCCACTCATCGGCGAATCTTCATCCAATTCCAATTTGTAAGCCGTTCCCCAATCATTATATGTACCTCTTCCAGGTCCTCTGCCTGTTACAGCAACAAATATGTTTCTACCATCGGCGTCGGTGCCTTTCTGATAGTCCACATCTTCTACTCTCATAAATGCGGAAGCATTGATGGTCATACATGCGGTTTCCATTTCATCTTTGGTAAGGTTGGCCCCGCCTACTATCTCTGCAAATTCAAAGTCGTATGTTACCCCAAAATCTAGACTGGATTCGTTGTAAGTAGTACCACCATCCACATCCAAGACACCACCGGCACCATCGGAAATTTGCTTTAAACGCAGTACATATATTTTACCCCCGCTTAAATCCCCATCTCCATTCTCCGAGTAATACAGGGTAATTTGACCTTCAGAATCACTGCTATCATCATCACCGCCAATGATAACCGTTTTTCCGGGATAGGCATCCCTAGGTAAGGGTACCGCATTTTCCCACTGGAATTCTCCCAAGGCATCCAAACCAAAATCTGCCGTTGGGGTCGGTACTGCCTGATAGGGATCAATACCTTTTACATCATAGTTAAAACTTTCGGATGCAGAAAGGAAGAGATCTTGTGCTCCTCCATGGATCTCCCTTTCCCACATGGTACCGGAACATTGACGTGCAAAATCGTCAACACCGGAATTTAAAAGATATTCGGCAGAAGTAGGTGTTAGATTTTCATCTAAATGGATTCTGGCAACGGCATAATCGTCCTCGCAATTGACCAAGTACACATATCCGTCCCCCTCTTTTAAAAATCCGGCCCCATCCGCTGCACCGGCCATTTGGAAGTTACCTAGCTTGTCAGATGTACTAATTAAGGAATACGCCTCTACAAAATTAAATTGTGGTTGAATCGCGACCAAAGGTTCAAGATTGGATTTGTTTTCGAATATGGTACCCGTAGGCTCACCGTCATCACTACCACCTCCAATAAAATCATCAATGTCATCGCAAGAGGCAAATGCAAGTAATCCTGCACATAATGCCAAATTTTTAAGTTTTTTCATTTTCTTTAAAGTGTTTTTTAGGAAATTAATTTTACTTTCTTCAAAGTTATTTAGCCATTGTGCAAAACCCGTTAATTAAATATGGTCATAAATTGAAGTTAAGGTCATGTTAACGTTAAAGCGTTAACACAACGTTATTACTTAGATTTAGTCTAATTAGCAGGGGGGGGTGAAGATAGTATCCCCTTGGAGCATGAAGAATCCTAGTGACCCACAATTTAGGAAAAGGGAAGAAAAAACAAGTCCAGGCTATTCCTTATAGCCCGATATTACCTAATTCCAACGCTATTTTTTTACCTCCTTCGGCAATAGATCGGTATATAGCTTCTACAATAATCATATCCCTTTTGCCCATTTCACCGGGAACCAGATTGGGCGTGCCTTCCAATATGTGTCGGGCAAAATCATCCATTTGTAGTTTTTGCTGGCTCTCCTGAGGAAATACAATTTCCCTGCCTTCGGAGGTACGGCCTTTTAAAGGAATGTATGTACTGGCCGGATCTAATTCGAACCAACCGCTATCACATGATGCATATAGGCGATTGGCCCTTACATTGTGGGAAGTCATTATATTTCCAAAAGCACCACTGGGAAATTCAAATTGGGCGGTTATTGTTTCATCGGTATCCTTAAAATATTCGGGTCTGGTACTGAACTCCTGCGCGGAGACCGATATTGGGTTCTCACCCGTTCCATAAATAGCACTTTGTATAGCATATACGCCCATATTCATTAACGCTCCCCCACCAGATAAGGTATGATTCAATCTCCATTGATCCGGATTACCGCGAGACAAGTATGCGGCATCTGCGGATATGTACCTGACCGCTCCAAAAGTCTTCTCCTTTACCATGCGTTTTACTTCTTGTGTATACGGTTCGGAATGCAGTCTGTACCCAACACTTAATTTTACCTTGGCCTTTTCGCAAGCGGCAATGATAGCATCACATTCTTCCACGTTGATTGCCATAGGTTTTTCGCAGATGACATGTTTGCCCGCTTTAGCTGCGCGGATAGAAAAATCGGCATGCATGGAGTTCGGCAGTACAACATATACTACATCTATGGCATCGTTTTTGGCTATATTGTCAAAATTCTCATAGTTGTAACAGTTTTCCTCGGGAATATTATATTTCTTCTTCCAAATTTGTTTTTTTGCCGCAGTTCCCGTTACAATACCGGCCAAATGACAATAGCCCGTATCCTGCAGGGCGGGTGCTAATTGATAGGTACTATAACTACCTAATCCCACTAAGGCTACACCCAAACTTTTTTGGCTATTTGGACGCCCCGTCATTCCGCAGGCCAATGGCAATCCGCCCATTATTGCTACTCCCCCAATTCCCTTTGTTAAGGTGGAACCGAATTCTCTTCTAGATAGTATTTTCATAAGGATGGAATTTTTTCAGAGACTGTTTTGAAATGTGTGATTGGAATTTATATAGGTACTTTTTGATGCCATTTTAGGCATCCGCCAGCTGGCGGACTGGCATAGCCCTAGCTACGGTATAAAATTTTAACGAAAAAGGGTGCAAAAA
>JBATTK010000137.1:0-15354 GCA_049670505.1 Saonia sp. | reverse complement strand
ATCTAGGCATCTGCTCTACCTTTCCAAAATCCTCCAGTTCCGAGGCCAATCGGAGCAATAGTATTTCTCCCTGATCTTTATATACGATGGAACGTCCCTTAAAAAAAACGTAAGCTTTTAGTTTTGCTCCGTCCTTTAGGAACTTTTCCGCATGCTTCTTTTTAAATTCATAATCATGATCATCCGTTTGCGGACCAAATCTAATTTCCTTTACCACAACTTTGGAAGCTTTGGCCTTCATGACCTTTTCACGCTTCTTTTGTTCGTATAGGAATTTTTTATAGTCAATAATTTTACAAACGGGAGGATCTGCCTTTGGTGAAATTTCTACCAAGTCCAGTCCCAATTCATCAGATTTTGCTATTGCGTCCTGTAAGGAATATATACCCACTTCCAAATTATCACCCACCAATCTGACTTTTGGCGATGTGATTTTTTCGTTGATATTGTGCGGGTTTTTATTTTCCCTTCTAGGTTGGGGCCTAAATCTTCTTCTTATTGCTATGACTTACTTTTTTTGATTAAACGTAAATTTTTTAAAACGACTTTAAGGTACTATTTATTTCATTGGTTACCAAGTCGGAAAACTCTTTTACTGTAATGGAGCCTAAATCCTCTCCACCGTGTCTTCGAACCGAAATGGTATTGTTCTTTTCTTCATTCTCGCCCACAATCAGCATAAACGGCAATTTATTCATTTCCGCCTCACGGATTTTTTTCCCTACCGTTTCATTTCTCTTGTCAATGAGGGCGCGAATTTCGTGATTTTCCAGTGAATTTAAAACTTTTTCGGCATATTTTTCATGCTTCTCGCTGATCGGCAATAGGATAGCCTGCTCGGGAGTTAGCCATAATGGGAAATTTCCACCGGTGTGTTCCAATAAAAGGGCTATAAAACGCTCCATACTTCCAAAGGGTGCCCTATGGATCATAATAGGTCTGTGTAGCTCATTATCACTCCCCTTATAGGTAAGATCAAAACGCTCCGGTAAATTGTAATCTACCTGTATGGTCCCCAATTGCCAGTTTCTTCCCAGGGCATCTTTCACCATAAAATCTAGTTTTGGTCCATAGAACGCAGCTTCACCACTTTCGATCTTATAATCCAATCCTTTTTCCTTAGCGGCATTTAGTATGGCATTTTCCGCTTTTTCCCAATTATCCACGGAACCCAAATATTTTTCGGGCTTATCCAAATCGCGTACCGAAACTTGTGCCGTAAAATTATCGAAGCCCAAAGAACCTAAAACATACAGGGACAAATCTATAACGTTTTTAAACTCTTGGTCTAGTTGTTCGGGGGTGCAGAAAATATGGGCATCGTCCTGTGTGAATCCCCTAACCCGGGTCAATCCATGCAGTTCTCCACTTTGCTCATAGCGGTATACCGTACCGAATTCCGCATATCTTTTTGGAAGCTCCCGGTAACTAAATGGTCTGGTATTATATATTTCGCAATGGTGCGGACAATTCATAGGTTTCAATAAAAACTCTTCATCCGTTTTGGGTGTCTTTATGGGCTGAAAACTATCTTCTCCGTATTTGGCATAATGCCCGGAGGTAACATATAATTCCTTTTGACCAATATGTGGGGTCATTACCATTTCATAGCCGGCCTTCTTTTGGGCTTTTTTTAAAAATTGTTCCAATCGCTCTCGCAAAGCCGCGCCCTTGGGCAACCATAAAGGAAGGCCCTGACCCACTTTTTGGGAGAATGTAAAGAGTTCCAGTTCCTTGCCCAGTTTTCTATGGTCCCTTTTCTTAGCCTCTTCCAGTAACTGCAAGTATTCGGTAAGCTCTTTTTGTTTTGGAAAAGAAATTCCATAAACACGGGTAAGTTGGGTGTTTTTTTCGTCACCTCTCCAATAGGCGCCCGCTACACTTAGTATTTTAATAGCCTTTATAATCCCTGTATTGGGAATATGTCCGCCCCTACATAAATCCGTAAAAGTATCATGGTCGCAAAATGTTATGGTACCATCTTCGAGGTTTTCTATGAGCTCCACCTTGTACTCATTACCTTGGGATTCATATAAGCTTAATGCATCCGCTTTAGATACAGCGCGCATTTTATAGTCATGTTTTCCACGGGCTATTTCCATGGCCCTCTTTTCTATTTCCGGAAAATCCTTTTCAGAAATGGTCTGGTTCCCAAAATCGACATCGTAATAAAAACCGTTTTCAATAGCCGGGCCTATGGTGAGTTTAATGCCCGGATATAAATCTTCCAATGCCTGTGCTACCACATGGGAGGTAGAATGCCAAAAAGCTTTTTTTCCCTCTTCATTGTTCCAAGTATACAATACCAGACTACCATCCTCCATTAAAGGCGTAACGGTTTCTACAACGGTGTCGCCAAATTTGGCGGAGATTACGTTTCGCGCCAAACCTTCGCTTATACTCCGAGCAATATCCATAGGAGTACTTCCTTTGGCATATTCCTTTATGGTTCCGTCCGGTAATGTAATTTTAATCATGCCTTCTATTGGGTAGATAAGTGTGCAAAGATAATACCTTGCATCCATGCGGCAATAACTTTAGAAGGGATTTTAGGCTTGGATAAAAGCTGCCGAATTTAGGCCAACTACTTTTTCTTTCCAAAAATAGCATCCATTAAAATCTTTATACTATAAAACCCCATTGCTATTGCCGCTATGGCTAAAAGTATCCCTAGGACAAGTACAGGTATGTAAAGAGGATGTTCTTGATTTTTAAAGGCTTGATAGATTGCAAATGGTGCTGTAAACATAAGCGCCGTGGTATAGGCAATGAACTTTATTCCCTTAAGGAGCATGGCCTTGTCGGTTTTCATAGATAATATTCTTGGTACGTTCCAAAAATAGGAATAATACTATATATTTATAGAATTGCTTGTAGTTAAACCATACTATGGATAAAGGTAAGTTAATGGATAGGGCCGTACAGGTCTTACGCACCAATTGGAAAGAAGGTTTTACCATCCCCTGTGAAGGGCTCTATCCTTTTCAATGGAACTGGGACAGCGGGTTTATTGCCTTGGGATGGGCACATATGGATTTGGAGCGGGCAAAGTCCGAAATAAGGTCCTTACTTTCCGGACAGTGGAAGAATGGTCTTATTCCGCATATTATTTTTCATAATGAATCGGATTCCTATTTTCCGGGCCCTGAAGTGCATGCGTCCCATTTGAGTCCTTTTTCCCCAGACCTAAAAACGTCCGGGATAACCCAGCCACCCGTTCTTGGTTTTGTTCTGGAAGAACTTTTTCATATTTCCCAGGGGAAGGCGCTCAACTTTGTTGATGAAGTATTCGATGCACTATTTTTATACCATCATTATTTTTATACACATAGGGATCCCCAAAATGAAGGATTGGTATATATCTGCCATAATTGGGAGGCCGGTACGGACAACACTCCGGTTTGGGATGCCATATGGAAGAACTTGGATTCTCCGGATTATAGGCTCAATAGACGAGACACAACCCATGTAGATGCCTCTAACAGGCCATCCAATAGGGAATATCAGCACTATATCCATTTAATAACATTGTTCAGGGAATGGAAATATGATGACCACTTAATTGCCCAAAAATGCCCTTTCTTAATTCAAGATCCTCTTTTTAACGCTATGTTGATCCGATCTAACGAAAGTTTGATCCGCTTGGGCGAACTGCTGGGTAAAACCGAAGCGGTCGAAAAATTAAAGGGATGGAACCAAAAATCAAAATCGAATTTTGACCAAAAGTTGTTCAATAAAGAATTGCAGGCCTATGTCTACTACGATCTTAGAAACGAAAGACATTTGAACTATGTCTCTTCTTCTTCCTTTGCCCCTTTGTTTGCTGGAATACCCAATGAAGGCAGAGCAAAGGCTATAATAGAAAGATACTTTGAAAAAGGCAGCTTTTCAGGGGAGGACAATACCCTCTTTTTATGTGCTTCCTTTGACCCCGAAAGTGCCTTTTTTGATCCTAAACGATACTGGCGCGGACCCGTTTGGATAAACTTGAATTGGATAATTTACCGAGGTTTCCTAAGGTATGGTTTTAAGGGAAAAGCCGAAATAATTAAAGCTGATACCACCCATTTAATAGAGAAGTTTGGGTTCTACGAATACTTCGACCCCAGAAGGGCTGTACAGGAAAAACTGGATAAGGGATATGGAGGAAATAACTTCTCCTGGACCGCCGCATTGTATATTGACATGATAAAAACCAACTTCGCATGAATACTTTGGACTATAGTATAGTAGTGATATATCTGCTAGGGTTTTTAGCCATGGGATATTTCTTTAAGGATAATAAAGATTCCAAGGATTATTTTTTGGGAGGTCGGAGTTTGGGTTGGTTCCCTTTGAGCCTTTCTACAATGGCCACCCAATTGTCCGCCATAAGTTTTGTTTCGGCACCGGCATTTGTGGGCTTAAAATTAAATGGCGGGATGAAATGGCTCACTTTTGAATTTGCCGTTCCTTTGGCCATGATTTTTATAATGTTGGTTATCATACCCCCACTGTTCAGATCGGGGGTAGTAAGTATCTATGAGTTTGTGGAAAGAAGGTTCGCTACCTCTACCCGGATGATTTTAAGTGTTGTATTCCAGATAAGTAGGGCCCTGGGAACCGGTGTAATGGTGTATACCATTGCCATTATATTACAGGCGGTTTTAGATATTGATTTTGTATACACCGTACTTATTATTAGCATTATTACTATTATTTATTCCTGGCAGGGAGGCATGAAAGCCGTAGTATGGGGAGATGCTATACAGATGATAATTTTGTTCTTTGGATTATTGGTCTGTTTTTTTTATGGATGGCAATTGGTAGCTGACAGTGGTGGGCTTGCCAACGGATTTGACCCGGAAAGATTAAAGGTAATCGACTTTAATTGGGGTATAGGGGAAAACGAGGAATATGGGTTTTGGCCCATGGTCATAGGGGGTTTTTTCCTCTATGTTTCATATTATGGATGTGATCAGACCCAAGCGCAGCGAATGCTTTCGGCCAAGGATGAGGGGACCATTAGAAAACTACTTTTGGCCAATGGATTGTTGCGTTTTCCGGTAGTCTTGCTCTACTGCTTTATGGGGCTCATCATAGGGGCATTGGTGACCTCCGCTCCTGATTTTATGAACGAGATAACGCTAATGACCCAGAAATACTTTCCCCAAGAATACGCTCGGAGCGGCTCTAAGGCCGATTTAATGATTCCTATTTTTATCACCAAATACCTCCCACACGGTTTTATTGGTTTACTCATGGTGGGTATTCTTTCGGCAGCGATGTCATCCCTAAGTTCTACTGTAAATTCCCTATCTGCAGTAAGTGTGGAGGATTTTTTTAATAGGGGCAAGAAAAAATTGACCCCTGAAAAGTATATGTTTATTTCTAAAATGTCGGTTCTTTTTTGGGGAGCGGTCTGCATGGCCTGCTCTTTTCTTTTTGGAGGTAGCAAGAGCGCCGTCATTGAAATTATCAATGCCATAGGCTCTGTTTTCTACGGCCCTGTATTGGTTACTTTTTTATTGGCGATATTTTCAAAAAAGGTGAACCACCAAGGTATGAATGCCGGAATAATAATAGCGGTAGTAATCAATCTGATATTTTCCAAGACCATGCAAGATATCTTCCATGTGGATTTGGGAATTGAAATTTTTTGGATATGGCTAAATTTTACCGGGGTTCTGATTACATTGGTCGTAGCTTATTTGGTAAGCGGTCTTACCGGGAACAGAAGGGAAGAGGAAGTTGCCGATGCAATTCGTATACTTCCCAAGAAGTCTGATTTTATGCAGAAAGAGGTTTATATATTGGTCGTATTCTTTGTAGCAATCCTAATCTTTAGTTTCTTCATTCCACAACTATTTGGGTAAAACGATACAAGGGCCCAGGATATAATTATTGAATCGTAATCGTTTCCTGAAATTCCTGGACAACGGCGAAATAACCCAAGGCAAAGTTATTGGGCATATCCACATTGTCAAAAACATCCATATTATCCAATTCCGTAACATTTAATATATTTCCCCTAACCGTGGCCGCTGGGGTGCCAAAGGGACCAGGATTGGCACCACCTTGTTCAATAAGTTTATCCATATAATTAAAGAATTCCTGATCGGCCCCTAAAATACTAATATCCACTTCCTGTCCGGCTTCTAGATTTTTATCATAGAAATAGGAAAATTTAAACGCTTGGCCTTGAAAGAATTCATCTTCCGATACCAAGAATTCGTTGAAATCAAAATCAAAAACATAAAAATCGTTCCGATCGGGATTATCCGTAAAAGTGATTTCCACTTCGGTATCTTCATCGTCAAAAAGGATATCGTCCCCTTGTTCCAGCTTATCAATGGGTACCGTAGGAACGTATCGTGTGGTGGCCGAAAATAGTTGATCTTCGTACGTTATTTGGAGTAACAACTCGCCCTCCAGCAGGAAATCCGTGTCGGACAGTACCTCATATATTCCCGAACCGGGATTATTCTCCGTTAGAAAACGTGCATTGCGATTATTTTCAGCAGGTAAATCCAAATTGATCAAGGTAATCTCATCCAGCTTGGCCGGAGAAATAGTGTCAAAGAAAGAATTACTTAAGCTTGCCTTTACCAGAATATTTATGGTAGGTTCATTTTCATCAACCCTTATAAGGGCATCTATTATAAGACGGGGTTCCTCTGTAGGTACATCCACTTCTATGACATCTTCACAGGAGGTAAGGACCAATACCGAGGTTAATAGGTATATCACTTTTTTCATGGCCTTAAAATTTAAAATTATAAGTAATGGCCGGGACTATCCCAAAAATTGAAGTACGTATGGCTTCGTTTCTTCCAGTATCCTGATTTTGGCGAAAGTTAATCGAAGCGGCATTCATTCTGTTGTATATATTATATACGCTAAAAACCCATTCCGATTGCCATTTTCTGCCTATATTTTTTTTTGGGGTAAGTGTAGCCGAAATATCTACCCTGTGAAAATTGGGCAAACGTTCTATATTTCTAAGCCCAAAAAAAGGTACTACCAATCCTTGAAATTCAAACTGTCCTATGGGGAAATTGGTAGGTTGACCGGTTTGAAAAATGAAGTTCGAATTAAAACTCCATTTTTTATTTAATTCGTAGCCGGCAAATAAAGAAATATCATGTGTTTTGTCATAGGGTGTATTGTACCAATCACCAAAATTAATACCGGTTTCCCTATTGGATCTGCCGTTGTCCTCAAAGGGAGGCCTACCGGGGGTGCGCTGCTCGGATTTAGATAAAGTATATGCCAACCATCCTTGAAACCTGCCTTCGCTTTTACGCAACAAGATTTCCAATCCATACGCCCTCGCCTCACCATTTAGGATAACTTGTTCTATGGCGTCGTTAGCAATAAGATTGGCACCATCTATATAGTCGATGCGATTTTGGATGTCTTTATAAAAAATTTCGGTTTCCAGGGAATATTCCCCTTGTTTAATACTTCTAAAGTAACCAAGGGCATATTGATCCAGGAGCTGGGGTTTAATAAACGGTCCGCTGGGGGTCCATACATCCAAGGGGGTAGGGGAGCTTGTATTGGAAAGTAGGTGCAAATATTGTGCAAGACGGGTGTAACTCGCTTTTATGGAGGAGTTTTGGTCAAAATTATAGGCTAGGGTCACCCTTGGTTCTAAATTGGTAAAATCGGCAAGATTTCCACCTCTTCCAGGATTAACGGTGTCAATTGGTTCTGCCTCCGTATAAATCAATCGAAAAGGATCAAAAAGAACGGGATTATTATTTTCATATACATTAAGTTCATCTTGGCCCAAACGTATAAAATGACTTAGGCGCAGGCCATACCCCAGGCTTAATCTTTCGGTAATATCATGTTGTACATCAATATACGCAGCAGATTCGTTGGCAAATTTCTTTGTCAATTGATCTTCTACGATACCGGAATCTTCACTACTGGGAACTATCTTCCCCGGGTTAAACCTATAATAGTTATTGTTTAGACCATAGTTAATTTGAAGTTTATCGTTTACATAATGTTTTAGATCATATTTTGCATTTAAGTTAAGAATACCCGAATCCCATTCGAAGCCAACAAAATCGAGCTCAAGGCCATAAAAATAATCGGAATAAATCAAAGAAAGATTGGAAAACAACTTATCCGAAAACAAATGGTTCCATCTAAAATTCACCACTGCATTTCCATAGGTATTTATAAAACTGTCGTTAATGCTAAAAAGATCCCGACCAAAATAACCGGACAAATAAATATTGTTCCTTTCATTTAATTTGTAGTTCAACTTTGTGTTGAGATCAAAGAAGTACGCCTTGTTTTCCACATTAAAAAGCGGCAGGAACAAATGGGCATAAGATGCTCTTCCCCCAATTAAAAAAGCCGATTTATCCTTTACTATAGGGCCTTCTGCAAGGAGTCTACTGGCCACGGCACCAATACCACCGTTCAATTTAAAGGCTTTACTGTTCCCCTCTTTTTGAAAAATTTCCAGTACGGACGAAACACGTCCACCATAGCGTGCCGGAATACCTCCCTTGAATAATTTCACATCTTTTATGGCGTCGGGATTAAAAACGGAAAAGAACCCGAAAAGATGCGATGAATTAAAAATAGTGGCCTCGTCCAAAAGGATTAGATTTTGATCTACCGCTCCGCCCCTAACATTAAATCCGGACGAGGCTTCGCCGGCACTGCTAACACCGGGAAGTAATAAAATTGATTTAATGACATCGGCTTCGCCTAAGATTACGGGTATCTTCTTTATGGTGGGGGTAGACAAAGTAACCACGCTCATTTGGGGAGATTTAATATTTATTTTTTCTACATCTTCCGTTACAACAACCTCCTCCAATTGCTCGGCTTCCTCCATTAAACTGAAATTGAGTTTTTTGTTCTCCGTAAGGGAAAGCTCCCGATTTAAGTTTTGAAAACCTATATAACTGATTTGAATAGTGTACTCACCTTCGGGAAGGGTGATGGAATAAAAACCATACTCGTTAGTAGTTACCCCTGTGCGTAATTCAGGGATCGCAATAGTGACACCGATCAGGGTCTCGTTGCTAGAGGCTTCGGTAATTATACCGCTCAGCGTATATTTTTGCTGGGAGAATAAGGTGCCGGAAAAAAAAAGAAAACTGAACAACAATACTTTGTTGAATACAGACATTAAAGCAATTTTGTTTAAATGTAGATAGAAAGCGCGAAGTTTCAAAAAGTAGATTTCATTTTATATGTTAATATTCTGCTATGTTTCCAAGGTATCCCACAGGTATAGTACTATTGGGCAACGAAGACCGTAGCATCTAATTCACCTAGAGTAAAATATCCAAAAGGGAAATTTTCCGGATTTGAAACATTGACTATATTACCCCTTATTGTGGCAGGAGGGGTAGCAAAAGGGCCGTTTCCCCCACTTTCATCGGATTGCTGCAAAACTAGTTCTATGTAGTCCGCAAAACTCTGATCGGCCCCCAATAAGACGATGATAAGTTGTTCCCCCACGGACAGATTCTCAAAAAAGTAGGAGAACGTAATCTGCTCGTTTTGAAAGAACTCATCATCAAGTAATAAAAAATCGTCCGTTCCAAAAGAAAATAAATATTGATTGCGTTCATCGGGAATATCCGTAAAAGTAATGATGATCTCAGTTTCATCTTCATCAAAAAGAAAACCATCTCCCTGGACAACATTTTCGATTTTGGTTGCATTGGTCAATCTTTCGGTAGCGCTATAACGCTCCCCTTCATATGTGACTTCCAAGCTGTAATCCCTATCAAAAACTAAATTGGGAATCCCGGAACGAAAAACACCGGGTTCATCTTGGGCCAAGGTAAATACCTCTCCGGTGGATTCATCGATCAGTCGCACAAGGGCATTTTCCACTACAGGGACTTCTTCATCGAAAAATGGAGCGGAAAGGGTGAGTTTAACCTGCCCGATAGTAAAGGGATCTCCATTATTATCATTATAGCCTATCACTGCATCTATGACCAATCTGGGTTCCGAATCCGGAACTTCAACGGTAATGACGTCTTCACACGCGAAGAATGCGCAGCAAAAAAAACAAATAAACTTAAGGAATTTATTCATAGTAAAAATCAGGTCCAGAAAACAGTAAAGTTACTATGGTTCTTAGCGGGACAACTTTTATAAAAATACAGAAATGGGGCAATAGGGGAATACGCTTTACAATTTCTTAAACATAAGAAAACGGCCTGTAAACTTTAAGCGTTTACAGGCCGTCTTTTTAGTTCAATAGGTATTAAATTATTTCCAGAATGGCGTTGAACGTTGGACTTGGTCTCATGGCCCTGGCTCTCATGTCATGTTCCGGTTTGTAGTATCCGCCTATGTCCTGAGGGGCACCTTGGGCAGCTTTCAATTCCTCTATAATTTTTGATTCATTTTCTTCCAATGTTTTTGCAACATTACCGAAAACTGTTTTCAAGGCTATTTCTTTATCCTGTTCCGCTAACGCTTGGGCCCAATACAATGCTAAGTAAAAATGGCTTCCCCTGGTATCTAGTTCCCATACTTTTCGTGAAGGGGATTTGTTGTTGTCCAAGAATTTTTCCGTTGCGGCATCCAGTGCTTCGGCCAAGACCCTTGCCTTCGGATTATTGTTCTTTTCGCCATAAAAGTCCAAAGAAACTCCCAGTGCCATGAATTCCCCTAAGGAGTCCCATCTTAGATGACCCTCCTCCAAGAATTGTTCTACATGTTTGGGAGCGGAACCTCCTGCGCCTGTTTCAAACAATCCGCCTCCATTCATAAGGGGGACGATCGAAAGCATTTTTGCACTGGTACCTACCTCCAAAATAGGGAACAGATCCGTTAAATAGTCCCGTAACACGTTGCCCGACACGGAAATAGTATCCTTACCGGATTTCATTCGTTCCAGGGTAAAGTGGGTAGCTTCCTTTGGGGAAAGTATACGAATGTCAAGCCCTGAAGTATCGTGCCGTAAAAGATATGTATTTACTTTTTGGATCAATTGGGCATCATGTGCCCTCCTCTTATCCAACCAAAAAATTGCAGGAGTATTGGAAGCCTTTGCCCTGGTAACGGCTAGTTTTACCCAATCTTGGATAGGAGCGTCCTTTACTTGGCACATTCTCCAAATATCGCCTTTTGCTACCTGATGCTCCATTAAGTTGGTCCCTGAACCAACATCAACGACCCTTACCGATCCATTGGCCTCTATTTCAAAGGTTTTATCGTGGGAGCCATATTCTTCGGCCTTTTGCGCCATAAGTCCCACATTAGGGACTGTACCCATAGTTCTTGGATCAAAAGCTCCATTTTTTTTACAAAAGTCAATAGTAGCCTGATAGATATCCGCATAACTGCTATCCGGAATTACGGCTTTTGTATCCTGTGCCTTTCCGTCCGCGTTCCACATCTGTCCGGAATTTCTAATCATGGCCGGCATAGATGCGTCTATGATAATATCGCTGGGCACATGAAGATTGGTAATGCCTTTATCCGAGTTCACCATAGCCAGGTCAGGGCCATTACCGATAGCAATTTCTATATCTTTTTCGATTTCCGCTTTTTTCGTTTTCGGAAGTTCCTCTAGCTTGTCCAAAAGGCTTTCGAGACCATTATTCCCATTGACCCCAATAGATTCAAAGGTGGTTGCGTGTTTTTTAAAAACATCCGCGAAGAAGACTTCTACGGCATGTCCAAAAATTATAGGATCGGATACCTTCATCATGGTCGCTTTCATATGTAGCGAAAACAAGACTCCTTTTTCTTTGGCATCTGCTACTTGTTTCCTTAAAAAAGAAATCAAGGCTTTTTTACTCATAACGGTGGCATCTATAATTTCATCTGCCAGAAGCGGAATATTTTCTTTGAGTATCGTGAGCGTACCATCCTCTTTTAACAGCTCTATGCTAACATTTGATACACGGGAAAGGGTCAAGGATTTTTCGTTGGACTTAAAATCCCCGTGATCCATGGTGGCCACATGGGTTTTTGAGTCGGGATTCCAAGTACCCATGGTATGTGGGTTCTTTTTAGCGTAATTTTTAATCGGTTTTGGTGCACGTCTATCTGAATTGCCTTCGCGGAGAACAGGGTTTACCGCGCTCCCTTTAATTCTATCATAGCGGGATTTAATTTCTTTTTCCCTTTCGTTACTTGGTTCTTCCGGATAATCAGGTAATTGGTACCCTTTATGCTGTAATTCACTTATGGCCTCCTTTAATTGAGGAATGGAAGCACTTATATTTGGTAATTTAATAATGTTTGCCTCGGGAGTCTTGACAAGTTCTCCCAATATTGCCAAATCATCCGTAGTTTTCTGTTCCTCTTTTAAAAAATCCGGAAAAACGGATAAGACCCTGCTTGCAAGGGATAGATCCTTGGTTTCAATTTCTATATTTGATGTTTTGGTAAAAGATCTTATGATAGGTAAAAGAGATTGGGTCGCCAACGCTGGTGCCTCGTCGGTCTTTGTATAAAATATTTTTGGCATTTGTATGTAATGATTTATGGTAAAGCGGAGCAAATATACAATTTTAAACGTGCCAAAACGGGGCGGTATATAAACTTTAGAAGACTCCCGTTTTCATATTTGGAATGGGAAGCTGTAAAAATTTGAAAAGACAAAAGCCATATCATTGTACAAGTACATCGATATGGCTTTTTAAAAACAGCTAACAAACTTTTTGTTCTTTCTTCCTAAGGATTGCTCCTTATTTCAAAAAAACCGCAACCATTGATTGCATTTGTATCACTGTTTCTAACGTTTAAAACATTTTTCATCCCCAATTGTTAAACCAAGCAATTACTCCGTGTTTCTTCTCGTTGTATGCTGCTTTTTTTCTTAGGTCCAAAACCGAGGTTTCTTCCCTATTCCAAAAAACATAAACATAACATTCAAAATGCCTAAGCTTTTTGACTTTACGCCCATCTGTTTTTACGTACTCATGTATAAATACATTACTACTTCCAAACAAATCCTACAACAATATAAAGAACGTCAACTTTATACCGGTTTTGAAATTCCAAATCATTGCTGATATATCCCCCAAAACCTTAAATCAAATATATTTCTTTTTTGGAAAATTCCAAATTTTACAACAGTTTAAAAATCAACATGATATGAACCAAGGTTATAAACAATTGTTCATAAACATTTTCCGTGTGACACTTCTTTAGGTTATAATATCATTATAAAAATGAAAACAAAAAATCGGCACAATTGTGCCGATTTTTTAGTTTTTGCAAAAGCGTTTCTAGCTTATGGCGCCGATGTTCCACCTTTGGAATTTGCGCGTTTTAATTGACGCTGTATCTTTTTGATGGCGGATTCAATGGATTTTTCGGGTTCAATGATATTATATTCCCCCCAAAAGTCCGGGTCGGAAAAACCAATGGCCTCATCACTTAGTATGATGGAGGATTTTATACGGTCCCTGGACTTAGGTTTTTGTTCCGACGGGTTTTTTTCCCAGTCGGTAACGGCCATTTCAGCGGTCATACTATAAACGGAATTAAATAATTTATCGTCCCAATTCACTTTAAATTCCAACAAAACGTTACTGTAGCCATAATACCACCTACCATTCTTTTCCCTATAGTCTACTCTATAGGCCACCTCCGTTGGGTAAACCTTGGCGTTTCTGGGTTTTCTGCGTACAAACATGGCACTGGCCGCTTCTCTATTCGTTATATTAAGGGAATATATGGCACTGGTCAATGTTCTGTTTTCCGAATCTATATATAGCTTTCCTGTATAAAGAGGTATAGTTACATTATCTTTTTGTTTAAAGTTAACCACATAAATGAGCTTATCGTTTATTCGTGTAGGCCGATCAAAACTAAACACATATTCGTTAAGCGTTTCGGCAGTGAAAATATACTCAGGATATTTCATAAGGTCTACGAACAAGGTATTGAAGGGACCTCCTTGCAATTTTAGGGCTACCGTATCCAGTTTACTGTAATCCGTGCTTTTTCTCGCTTTATATAGCTTAACCGCATCCTTTTTACTTGACGTATAGGATGTTTTATAAATATTTACGACTGCTTCCGATAGCGAAACGTTCCTTCTTCTTTTTTTTATGGTCTCCCTGTAAAAAGCGGTCATCAAGGTAGGGTCGTCAAAATAGTTTTCCCCTTTTCTTGCCAAAGTTTCTCTTACCAGCGCAGCGGCATTTTTTGGAACTGCAATGTTTACTTCGCTGAGCTCCGTAACGGATACTTCCAAGGAAATACGGTTTTTATCCTCTTTAAGTTGGGATAATACCAGGGTATTGGTTTTATAACCCAGAAAGGAAACTATTACGTTGGCTTCGGTAATACTTTTAGGAACTTTCAGTAAAAAATCCCCTTCGGTATTGGTTACCGTGGTTATATTGGTTTCGGCTATCGATAATGACGCAAAGACCAAAGGTTTTTTTGTATCGCTATCAACAACCTTTCCCTTGTATTGATTATAATCGATATTCTGTTGTTGATTAATGTCCTGAAAAAAAACGGATGCCTGTACCGTTTCTATAAGACCCATGCACAACAACAAGGTCATTGCCGTGGTCAAAGCTTTTTTAATGGACATTTTGAAATTTTGTATCATGACTTAAATTTTAATTCAAATAAAAAAACAGATTTGGTATTATTCCCTAAGATAATGATTTTTAATGGTATATATGCTTTAAATCCCACAAGAATTTGAGAAGGCCTAGGTGTGGATAGTCTTCAGTTATCAGTTATCAATAATCAGTTATCAATAATCAGTGACGGTAATTAGTCGTATCGTTTCTGGTTTCCGGAATTATGGATTATGAGTTATGGATTCAAGGTATTGGTTTTCAGTTTCTGAATACTCATTACTGAATACTGATTCCTGGTCTTTGGAATTCAGAATTCGTAATTATGAATTATTGTTTATGAATTGATAGTTATGGGTTCAAGGTATTGGTTTTCAATTTCTGAATACTGAATACTGAATACCGAATACTGGTCTTTCGTCTTTTATCTTTTTTCCTTTGTCTTCTGTCTTTGGAAAGATAGTCTTCAGTAGGCAGTGATAGTTTGCAGTCGAATTGTTTCTTGTTTCCGGTTTCCAGTTTCCAGTTTCTGGGATTTGGAATTTGGAATTTGGGTTTTGTTTTTTAGAATTTGATTTCCAGCTTCTAATTTCTAATTTCTGAATACTGAATACTGAATACTGAATACTGAATACTGAATACTGAATACTGAATACTGAATACTGATTTCTGGTCTTTCGTCCTTTGAATTTAGGATTTGCTTTTTGGAATTTTAATACCGCGCAGCCTTATCCTGAGAGTATTTTTTATTTCCGTTTTCTAGGATAGTATTTACGCCGCTTATTTTGGTCTTTTTTCTTGTGTGCGCTGGAAGACCTTG
>JBATTK010000136.1:0-14315 GCA_049670505.1 Saonia sp. | reverse complement strand
GCTGTCGTTCCAATATTTCAATGAACTCCTTGAAACGACCGAAAACCCCTTGTCAAGATCCCCGGCCAAAACCCCGGAAGGAATAACATCCCTCCCAAAGCGGGTGCAAATATATAACCGTTTTTTTGCTTAAACAACACCTAAATTGAAATATTTCAAAAGAATTATAAAAAAAAGTACAACTCATTGATTATCAGAATTTATAAAAGTAATTTTTTTAGGCAAGGTATATCAATAGTTGTTTGGGCACTTTACCTTGACTTTCTATTTATCCAAGATAACTGTATGTCCATATGAAGTAGAAACAAAAACTTTAAGCGATGTGCTAATTTCATCCATTTCCTTATTGGCGTGATACTAGCACACCAAACACTTCTATGAAGTATCATGAGAACAAAGGAAAGGTAGATTCATTTTATCGGTCCATCCAATATTTATCCTTTGGGTTTTTGAAATCGAAACTCTCTTAGGAAAAGAAATTCCAGACCAAACCAAAACGTATTACAAAGTCGCGATAGGGATAGTTTGGTGCGGAATAGAAATTGGAACCGGAAAAAGAAGAGTTAAAATGCTCCGCCTTAAGAAAGACCCTTGTTTGCCTAATCTTAGCGTTGATGAAAAAATCTATTAACGGAAAGCCCCCAAACTCTTCGCTGTTCTGTATATAGAATTCACCTAGCAAAGGATTGTATGCATTAAGATTATAAGCAGTAAAGTATTTGAGTGTTACCCCCGTTTGTATGTACATGGCCTTTTTGAACACGTCATCGGAGAAATACAATGTGTTCCTTGTTACCAATTGGGGTACATTCAACACATCTGTGCTCTGCGATACATTCTGGTACATTACCGTATTATTAAGGGCAAATTTGCCTACTCTAAATTCCTTACTATATTTTACCTTTAAATGATTTACACTATTACCTTCTTGTAAAGGCCTTATAAATGCCCTTTCCTGACCTTCATCTATCTGCTCTTGGGTAGCCGTGGAGGCAAAGTAAGTATAGTTGTCAACAGTGGTATACTTAGCGGAAAGGTTGCCCCATACCTGAGATTCCAAACTGAACTGCAAACTGTTCACTCTTTGATTTTCAAAAGTTTCCGTGTTTTGCCAATTGTAATTTTGATAATCACTTTGGTACAAAAGATAATTAAAATCGGGCATTCTGGAGGAAGAATGCAACATAAATTTTATCCTGTTTTTTGCATTCAGTTCATACCCTGCCGATGCATCTACAAGATTACCGGTAAGCTCGCCGGATATGGTGTAATTGATGCTACCCGCTATATTAAAGCCCCCTATCCGTTTGGAATAATCTCCCCCTATGGCTATTTCCTCTCCTTTTAGTTTATTATCTATGGTTTGCCCTTGATCGGTAATTACAATACTATTGAAGAAATAGTTATAATTATATAGCCTTGCATAACCTTTGAGGTTTCCCAAAGTAGTATTGGAAAATTCTGCACTAAGTTGGTTGTAAGCAATTTTTAGTCTAGCACGGTCATCTATTTGTTGCACAAATGCGCTTCCAAAAAAGGCATTTTCATCGTCTTGCATAAATTCATAGAACTTGGTCTCATAATTGAATTGATGACCAATCGCCAAAGAAGTAGCCTTGGAATTACCGGAATCCTTTTCTTTTCTAAGCAATTTATACTGATGTTCAAAAAAATAACGTTTCCCCAGTATCCTATTTTCCGCATCAACAAGGTTCACATCTATTCGTGATCGATCCGAAAAATCCGGGTCCCCGGATTCAAATTGTTCTTCCGGGTTTGCAATACCACCATTTTCTTCAGTTGTGATATCCTGTGCCGCAATATGTGCCCTGAGGGAATAGCGTTTATCCCTGGTTTGGTAGTTTGCAGTAGTCCGGAAATTTCCGGATTCCGCTTCATCCAATTGGTATTTCCCCAAAGACCGGAATCCTTTATAGGCAATGGAAAAATTTAAACGTTCGGAGGTATTGAAGGTAAGGAGCGCATCTAACAATTGCCCTTGTTCAAAGGTTGTTTTGAACATTAACTCGGTTAAAGGTGTGGCAACATTATAATAGTCTATGTCCGCTATTTCAAAATAGTTAAAGTGTTTAGCCGTGGCACCTAAGGAAGGATACCAGGTTTTACGCTCAAAATTTACCCCCAAGCTATTATAAGGTTGCCCCACATTGGAAAAAGGCAATAATTCAAAATCGTCCCTTCTCAGGTAGTTATACTTATACTCTTTACGTATGGTTAAGCTGGTGTCTAAAAAAATGGTATCCCTTTCATAGGTAATAATCTTATAGTCCTTTACAGTGATACCCAAGGAATCTAGCTGCGTCTTTGGTCTTGGTGGTTTTTTTTTGATCTCTGAAATATCTGCCTTTTGATTCTGTGGGATTGTGTCCTGTAGATTTACCTTTGCCAAGGAATCCACTTTTTTTGGATTTGGGATGGAATCTGTCTGGGAGAAAAGATTATGGGCCAGAAAAACAAAAAGGAACAAAAAGGAATATTTCATTAAAACGATTGATTGCCTATGCCAGAGGCGTTATACAGGCCCCGTTTTTCAGCGGGATTAATTCGATTGCTTATTTTGATATTTTGCATCTGGCAAATTTTCAAAATAAAATCTCATTAACAAAGTTAATTTTTTTTGTTCGTAACAAAATGTGAAAGTTTTCGCAACATCATACTACTTATCAATAAGATACGTTTTTCAACCCATCTCCGAAAAAATCTTCCTTGAAAACTACGGATTGTCTAAAAAAATTGAATGTTCACTTATTTTTCAGCATATTTACCAAAAAAATTACTGATGACTAATAAATTACTCTTCATATTTTTCTTTATATTTTCTTTTTCGTACGCCCAACATATAGAAAGCACTCCTTGGATGGAGGAATTGAGGAAGAAAAGTGGAATCAGCGCTAAATCACAAAACAAAAAATTTTCACTGGATGAAATCACAGCTGCATTTAACGCTCATTGGGAGGAAAAGGATTTTAATGCCAAGGGCAGTGGTTTTAAACCCTTTAAAAGGTGGGAAAACTATTGGAAACATTTTGTTGACAAAGATGGGTATCTTCCATCTTCCAAACAGCTATGGAATTCGTGGGAAAATAAACAAGATAGAATTGGGGGTGTAGTGAATCCCATAAGCGGTTGGTCTCCCCTAGGGCCTTTTTCACATGGTACTTTGTCGGGATCATTACCGGGTCAGGGCAGGGTCAATGCAATCGCGGTGGATCCTAATGATGAAAACGTATGGTATGTAGGTGCTCCTGCAGGAGGTATTTGGAAGTCCGTCAACGCAGGGGCTTCTTGGGTTAATTTGTTTGACGACTTTCCCCAGATAGGAGTCTCGGGAATTGCAATAGACCCCAATAACTCCAATATCGTTTATATTGCCACAGGAGATGACGATGCGGCAGATTCATATAGTGTAGGTGTATTTAAATCTACCAACGGTGGGGCAAGCTGGAATGAAACCGGACTTAATCCAAGTACCAGTAGCATAAATACATTGATGAACGAAATAGTCATAGACCCTACAGATTCCAATGTTGTATGGGTGGCTACCACAGATGGGCTTCAGAAGTCAATTAACGGTGGAGATACTTGGACCATTACCATTGATAGCAATATTAAAGATTTTAAGCTAAAACCAAATGACAACAATACTATCTATGCGGTTACATCAACGGCCTATCACAAATCTGACGATGGGGGTGCTAGTTTTGAGCAAATCCAAGACGTTTTACCGGTCTCTTCGGGAAGGCTGGTATTAGGGGTAACACCGGCAGATCCCAATGTGGTCTATATTCTTAGTGCCGATACCGGAGCTAACGATTTTGCATATCAGGGATTTTTTAAATCTACGGATAGTGGTGAGACCTTTACTGAAAGTCCTAATCTCGTAGATATCATGGAGTCCAACCAAGCGTGGTTTGATTTGGCTTTGGAAGTATCCCCAACTAATGCCAATGAACTATATGTTGGTTGTCTAAACATATGGAAAAGCACCAACGGCGGAAATTCTTTTAATCAACTTAATCAATGGTTTTCCAATACCCCCTCATATACCCATGCGGATATCCACACTTTAAAATTCTTTAATGGAAAGCTTTTTTGTGGAAGCGATGGCGGCATATATGCTTCTGAAGACAATGGAACAACTTTTACCGATTATACAGCTGGCATTGCGATAAGTCAGTTTTACCGAATATCGGTTGCTAAAAATGATGCTTCCAAAATAATTGGTGGCTTACAGGATAATTCAGGCTTTGTATTAAATAATGGGAATTGGAACGTTTATACGGGTGGTGATGGGATGGATTATGAAATAGACCCCAACAATAACAACCTTTTATATGGCTTTGTACAATTTGGTCAAGTTTTATTTGTTTCCACGGATTCAGGTCAGTCTATAGGCACTGTACGCGCTCCGAATGATGCCAACGGCAATCCTATTCGAGGAAATTGGATAACTCCGCTAGCCGTTAGTGGTGAAGGGGACGTATTTTCGGGTTTCGACGGGGTCTATAAGTTAGTCGGGAACGCTTGGGAAAAAGTATCTTCAGATATTGGGAGTGGAAATATTGAAGATTTAGAGGTAGACCCCAATAATCCGATGATCATCTATGCCGCCGAGGATAATTTCATCTATCGAAGTGGTAACGGAGGTGCTACTTTTGTTCCCCTTGTAGGACTCGGTTCTCAAATTTCGAGTTTTGCCATAAACCAATCGAATAGCGACATACTTTACGTAACTACGTCAAATAGGGTTGGGATAAGCCAACAAAATCAACCTATTTCCAGAGGAGTTTTTAAGTTAACGGTTAATGGAAATACGGCAGCAGTAGAGGATATTACGCTTAATTTGCCTACTGATCAGGCCTTTTTTGCGATTGCCCATCAGGGAAGACATACGGATAATCCTTTATTTGTAGGCACCAGTTTAGGAGTATATCGATTGGATGATACACTTGCCGAATGGGAAGATTATTTTACAGATCTTCCAAGTACGGCCGTAAGCGATTTGGAAATAAGTTTAGATGATGAAGTAATAACCGCCTCTACATATGGTAGAGGTATTTGGCAGTCCGCCATACCCGTTCAAGTTCCAGATGATGATATTCGATTGGTTTCATTGACGCCTCTTGTTAACACTGTCTTATGTGAGGAAATAACTCCTGAAATTGTTGTCGAAAACAGAGGGCTTAATCAGATTACCGAAATTGACGTCTCCTTTAATTTAGATGGAGGGACTAACGAAACTTTTACTTGGACAGGCGTGCTAAATACCGGTCAGACCACTGCTATTGCATTACCATTATTGAACATCAATACTATAGGAGAAACCACTTTAAATGTAAATGTCAGCATAAACAACGATGCTTTTATTGAAAACAATGAACTTAGTAATAGCTTCTTTGTAAATGATTTTGGCGTGGGGAACGCTATAAATACTTTTGAAACGGCAGGTGAGTCTTTAATTGCCTATAACGAAGGTGGCGAAGGTAGTGTGTGGGAAAGAGGTGTTCCGTCCGGAACATTACTAAATATGGCTAGTTCCGGATCTCAGGTTTATGGCACCAACTTAGAGGGCGCACATCCGGCAAATGTTAAAGGAATTCTCCTTAGTAAGTGCTATGACCTTTCATCCATATTGGCCCCGGTACTCAAATTTGATATGGCCTATGATCTGGAAATAAATTTTGATATCGTATATGTACAATATTCACTGAACGAAGGGGCCTCATGGGAAGTACTAGGTAATGTAAACAGTCAGCCCAATTGGTATACCAGCGATAGGACCAATGAAAGCTCCGGTTCGGAAGACGATTGTCAAAATTGCCCAGGGGCACAATGGACAGGCACCAATGCCACTATTACGGAATATGCATATAACTTCTTAGCCAACGCAATAAATGGAGAAACTGATTTGACGAATGAATCCAACGTTTTGTTCAGAGTTGTATTTCAATCTGATCCGGCGGTAAATAATGAAGGAGTAATCATAGATGATTTTGGTGTATCGGGATTACTTGACGACGACGACGATGATGATGACGGAATCCTGGATGTTAATGACAACTGCCCATTGCTTGCCAATACGGATCAATTGGATACAAACAATGATGGTGAGGGTAATATTTGTGATACGGACGATGATGATGATGGGGTTTTGGACTTTGATGATAATTGCCCTTTGATTCCAAATCCCGATCAAGCAGATGGGGACGGGGATGGTATTGGAGATGTTTGTGACGATGATGCCGATAATGACGGTGTTCCCAATGCTATAGATTTATGCAACCATACCCCGGCAAATGCGGTGGTAGATGTTACCGGTTGTGCAGTGTTTACTTTACCGGCTACAAATTTTAGGGTACTTACCAAAGGAGAATCTTGTATTTCCAGTAATAATGGAAGTATCGCTATAAGTGCCGAAACGTCATTGAACTACGTCGCTTCCCTTACGGGAAATGGCAATGACATCTCAAACCCCTTTGCTACATCCACCGAATTTGACAATTTGATAGCCGGTAATTATACCTTATGCATTACGGTAGAAGGACAACCTGATTATAAAAACTGTTTTGATATTAATATATCCGAACCGGAATTGCTTTCAGTGGTTTCAAAAGTGAGTACTTTAGGTGACGAAGTTAAACTACTTCTATTCGGAGGAAAAACATATACCATTGACTTAAATGGAACCCTATATACGACTTCAAAAAGTGAAATTATATTACCACTTTCCAAAGTTGAAAACGCACTTTCCGTTAGGACCGATCTAGATTGTCAGGGATTACATGAGGAAACCATAGTTCTAACATCTGAGATATTTATTTATCCTAATCCAGTTTCCAATGGGGACTTAACCGTGTTTCTGGGAAACAATGGGTTCAGCAACGTGGAATTATCACTGTATACGATGAATGGTGTACAAGTTTTTAGCAAACCCTATGATGTTACTGACAATAACAGCGTAAAATTCAACGTGGATGCGTTGTCCAAGGGAATATATCTGCTCAATATAAAAACCGATAAATCTTTATTGAACTATAAAATCATAAGACGATGAAATTATCATATCATACTATAGCCCTGTTAAGTATACTTTTATTATTATCCTGCGGTGGTGGAGATTCAGGAGGAGACGCTCCCGATGATCCAGATCCGGTATTGCCACCCTTGGCCACTACCTTGGTCTTCCCGGAAGACAATACGGAATGTAATGAAGGTGAAGTTTTAAACGAGACCAGAAGTACGGTTACATTTAGATGGAATGCGTCTCAAAATACGGATAGCTATGAGGTAAATTTAAGAAACTTAAATACCGATGTTTCCACAAAAACAACTGCTACCAATAACGAGTCCGCTATAACCATAGATCGTGGGGCTCCTTATGAATGGTTTGTTATATCTCGGGCCAATGGCACTACAACTACAGCTTCCAGCCCTACTGAAAGGTTCTACAATCAGGGACCCGGAGTAGAAAATTATGCTCCCTTTCCTGCTGAAGTCGTAAACCCTGGAAGAGGAGCTACTATAGATACCGCGAGTTCTGTTAGTTTACAATGGAACGGAAGTGACGTGGACGATGATATTGTTGAATTCCAAGTTCTATTTGATACCAATAGTAATCCCACGACGGTACTGGCCACGACCACCGACACCACAACCGAGGCCACCATTGTTTCCGGACAAGTATACTTTTGGAGAGTTATTACCAAGGACAGTGAACAAAACACCTCACAGTCGGAGATTTTTGAGTTTAGGGTAAATTAACAATTAAAACTCTTCCGAATGTACGGCACTGAAATACCGCTAGGGCATTTTAATATTTAATTGTATGCATAACCGAACCTAAAGTTAACGGAGTGTTTACTGTTTAGATAGCCTTAAAAACTGCCAAAGAAAAAAAGAAATTCCATCACAGCATTTAAAGAAAAGTACAATCCCGGTTATTTTAAAAGCAAAGACATACCAGAATACTGTTCAAAACTTCTACATGAAGTCCATTTTACAAAATCCTAAATAAAGTAGTCACACTTTTTGACACCAAATTGTTTTTTCCGGAGAAATATCAATCCAATCCAAGCTGAACTATGGCTGCATCCTGTTCATCATAATGATACCCTCTCCAATAAAATCCATCACCTTTAAACTGCCAAACTAGTTCTTTGGTTTCCGTTACTTCCCAGTAACCAAAAGTACCACTGGCAATCAGGGTATTACCATTTGGGAGTCTAACAGCACCGGATACTTTTGGGGAAAACAAATTCTTGTCAGTGAAGCTCCAGGCTATTGTCAATTCATTATCGGTATTGGGTTTTAAATCAAAAATCTCAGGAAGCTCAAGTTCATATACCGTAGATTGTGTGCTCCCCTCTTCATTGCCATTCATAAAGATGAGCATATTACCTTCTCCGATTTCCCCATCTTCCATAAGGTTTGGAAAATGATTGTTGAAAAATAATCTTTCACCAACTTCATTATCATAAGCGGATGGATTACCAAAACGATACAATAAATCCCCTCCTTTACCATAATTTCCACCACTTGAGGATTTGGCTTCCGCAGTACTTGTACTGTGGTCTATTACCCAAACTTCACTAAAAAAATTGATGCTTAAATATATCAAATCTTTATCCGCGTCATAGTCCAGACCGTTAGCATGCATTATATCCCCATCCGGTGCTATTCCACTTCTGATTTCATCTATAAAATTTAAATTGATGCGATTTGGGTTTTCGGCAACTATCCCATAATTATTTTTAGTATCATCAAAATTCTGTATCAAATGGTCCCAAGCATTCCATTCCCAAACAATCTCATTGGTAGAAGTATTAACCTCAATAAGAGTTTCGGAATATACGAATTCCTCTTCTCCGTCGTAACCCTCCATTTTGGCCAATTCCAGAGACTTGGCATCCCATACGATAATTAAAACGTTTCCATTGGGCAGCATTTCAACATCATGATGCGCAAGATAGTCCTCGCTAGAGTAATCAAAATCCCACGCGATGCTGCTATCGGGATTAATTATTTGAATCTTACCGCCAAATCCGCCAAAGTTAAAAACTGGATTTTCCGCTGCCAAAGAAGCCAAAAGTCTCCCGTCGGGCAATAATTCCACATCATTCCCCAGATTAAATTGTAGTGCCCACTCATGAACAATTGTACCTGAGTCTTTATCCATCAAGTACACCCTGTCCGCACCTGCATCATTGACCAATACATATCCATCTTGGGATAATTGCGTATCGTGAAGTAATATTTCGCCTGTATCACCTTGAAGGGGAAAAACAACCTCTTCTTCCGGTTCTGGACTTTCTTCATCGGGAGGTGGCGTAGATTCTTGTTCGGATTCAGGTTCTAAAATTTCATCATCGCTTTGACAGGAAACCAAAAAACCTAGAAGTATAAGTACCGATAAAAAATTCAAAAACTTTTTCATAGGATTTGTTCGAATTAGCTAAGGGCAAAGTTAATTAAAAAAGGACCAGACTTTTGGTGTTTAAAGTCTGGCCCTCTTAAGTTTTAAATTACACTTAACATGTAAGTATATGTTTACCATATTAGGTTTCCCAAAGGGAACCCTTCTAAATTCATCCTTACTGGTTTACACAGAAGTCTACTGATTCCGATGCTCCAAAGGCTCCTCCACCCGTGGCAACCGATAAAATTGAACATTCAATTGAGTAGCTACCCGTAATGGTCCCATCTACCTGTCCGTCACCATAAGAATCAAAAATTGTAAACGTATAACATCCGTCTTCCAAAAATACATCAAATGTATACGTTGCTCCCCCGGTAACATTTGGAAATGGTCCACCAGAAGCAACTACCGCATCGGTGTCATCCGTGATCTCCCATGTGGTTTCCGATCCGAATCTATCCGCGTTAATTGTTATCAGGAAATCATTACATATTATTTCCTTAAAATAATCAATAGTTACCGTTTCACTATAAACTACACCATCGGAAGGTGCTTGTAAGTTTAATACCAGCTTATTGGATTCACCTTCCACAAGAGGATCAAAATTAAAAGAAACGTTTAAGGTTCCACTAAATGCACCTGAAGGAATCGTAGCCGTACCAATGGTATAATCAGCGCTAGCCCCAATAGATGAAGCATCTACGGCAACCTCAAATGTTCTATCCGAACTTGAAACGGTGGTAACATTTAACGGAACTTCAACTACCAAACCCTCTTCCGGTATTGATACATTAAAGCTTGTTGTTGCAAAAGATACTGCCGTTTGACCATTGACCGGATCAAACACAATGGTTTCCTCTTCACAAGAAGTGAGGACAAATAGCGCTACTGCTATAATTAAAATATAATTTTTCATATTTAACTTTTTAGTTTAGTATCCGTCGTTTTGAACGATATTGGCGTTGGCGTTGGTTTCTGCAAGTGGTATGGGTAGCTGAAATCTAAAATCGCCGGCGGGCAAAGTCAAAACTTCTGCGGGCGTTCCGCTACCATCTATGACATCGCCATTATTAGAACGGACAATGGATTCTCCTCTTCTCTTGACATCAAAGAAACGATGTCCTTCAAAGGCAAGTTCCACTCTTCTATTGAACTGAATGGCATCTTCCAACGCTTGTCCACTTTCACCTCCGGTAAACGAGGAGAATCTTACGTCCCTTAACATATCAAGGCTTGCCAAAGCGGCGCCTTCCTGCCCTAGTTCAAATTGTGCCTCGGCCTTGTTTAAAAGCACCTCTGCCGCACGTACAGCTTTGATGTCCACTCTACCGTTTACTTGCCCGGCTTCACCAAGGAACTTTAGTACCGCATTATAGTCGTTGCCCTGATTGGTCCCTACGAACTGTAAAACATTCCTTCGTAAGTCATCGGCATCGATACTGTTGAAGAACTCGAACTCGATGGCATATTCCGAAATCGTGGAAGTAGCATTCGATTGACTGTAAAGCACTCCCACATTATTTCCCTGCCGAGGAGTATCGTCCGATCCTGTTTCAACACCGGTATCAATGGCCAATTCAAAAACGATTCCCGCATTGTCAGGATCATTATCCGTATATAGGTCTTCCAGCTCCGCAGCGGTTGCCAAAGCGGTAGTCACCTGATTGGCGGCATCTACGGCCATCTGATAATCCCCGTTATAGAGATATACCCTGGACAACACACCGTATATCCCGTTTCTATCCAATCTGCCCTCTCCATTGCCCGTACCGATCAATTGGCTTGCACGCTCTAGATCTCCTATGATCTCGGCATAATTGCTCGCTACCGTTTCCCTAGCGGGCAAAGCAAAGGGATCGCCCGTATCACCGTCCTCTACCTTAATATAAATAATTCCTGGAGAACCATTGGCATCGCCACTCTGGGTTGGAATCTTGGCAAAGATCCTCACCAAGTCGAAATGGGCAAATGCCCTGATGCCCAAGGCTTGTCCCAAAATGTTATCCTTTTCCGGACTATCGGCAAGATTATCTATCTGTCCTATAACCAGGTTAGCGGCATTTACAGCCTCATACGCTTCACTCCAATATAAAGGAATAGCACCTGCCGTATTTGGAACATACCTATAATCATAATAGTCCTCATTGGAAGTTCGCCCTGTCTGTACCAAGACCACATTGTCCGATAGGATATCGGGCATGCCCTGTAGACCCGAACCTGAGTTCGCGTAGTAATTCCTAATCTGCGCATATGCACCGTCTACCCCGTTTTGGAACGTAGCAAGGCTATTAAAGAACGTTTCCGGGTTTCCCTCCGTAAAAGGTTGCAGGCCGTTCAGTTCGTCATCACAGGCAAGGAAACCAAGTGAGAAGAACAAACAATATATAAGTTTAAATCTATTTTTCATGTCTTTTATTTTTTTATTAAAATCCTACCTCTATCCCGAATGTATAGGATCTTGTGTTCGGATAACTGAACAGGTTAAATTCCCCAACAACAAAACCTTGATCACCGGGTTCACCGGATTCAGCAGATCCAAGACCCACTTCCGGATCTCCTTCAAAGGCTGTGATGGTAAAAAGGTTCTGTCCGGTCGCGAATATGCGCAGGGAATTGATTCCAAAATCAGCTAAAAACTTACTTGGCATGTTATAATCCAAGGTCAGCGTACGCAACCTTAAATAATCTCCCTTTTCAAGGAACCTAGTAGACGTCTGATCGGCAGTGTTCTGGAACAAAGGACTTGGGAGAACATTCACATCACCCGGTTGTCTCCAATAGTTGAAGGCTTCCTCCCTTTGGTTTCTGTTGATATTACCTATCGCAATACCCTGCTGACGTTGGTTATTTACGATATAATTTCCGGCCTTGTATATAAAGTCCCCTCTAACACCAAATCCCTTGTATCTCAAGGAAGTGAAAAAACCACCTTCCAAGTCCGCAATAGGTGACTTGTCCAGAATCGTCTCAAAGGAATCGCTGAATTCGTTGGTGACATTTCCGTCCGTATCCAGATATAAAGGTTCGCCGTTCGCAGGGTTTACACCGGCATAGCGTACCAAAAAGTAAGAATTTATCGGCTGACCTTCCCTTAGGATGATATTTCCAAAAGTTCCGGTAATGATATCCTCACCGTCTACCAATGAAATCACTTCGTTATCAATAAAGGTAATGTTTCCACCTACCGACCATACAAGATTCTCGTTCCTGATGATATCCGCATTAAGGGAAACTTCTATACCACTATTTTCCACTTCGCCAATGTTGGCTACTATGGAGTTGTTCTCATCCCCGACCGTTCTGGAAAGGGGTCTGTCCAAGAGAAGGTCTTGGGAATTCTTCTTGAAATAATCCACAACACCATTGATACGGTTGTTGAACAATCCGAATTCGATACCGACATCGAAAATGGCCTGGGACTCCCATTGGATCTCAGGATTACCCACCCCTACCGGTATGGCGGTCGTGTTACCATTGTACGTGTCAAAGTTCAATAAATTTAGGAACTCAAAGTCCCCAATGTTCTGGTTACCAGAAGTACCATAGGAGGCCCTCAATTTCAAGTTATTGAAAATTGAACCTTCCATAAAGCTTTCGTTTGAAATATTCCAAGCGGCACTTCCACTATAGAAATATCCGAACTTGTTGTCCGGTCCGAAACGTGAGGAACCGTCCCTACGAACAGATCCGGAAAGGATGTATTTACCGTCATAATCGTAGTCCACAAAAAGGCCCTGCGACCAAAGTATTCTCCTGTCTTCCTCAGAACCCACTGCAAGGGGATCTGCCGCGGTATCAAGAAAAGGAATGTCCGGTGAAGGGAACCCCCTACCACGGGCCAATAAGTCCGTCCTGATATTTTCATTATATTCCAATAGGAAACTAGCAGATACGTTATGGACCCCATTAAAGGTATCCGAATACGTGAAAAGGTTATTTACATTGTATTCAAAATCCTGTATGTATTGATCGGTCTGGTCGCCAGGGAAGTTGGCATCCCCGATAAAGCCCTGCAAAACACCTCCTTGAATAGATCTGTTTGTTCTGTTGAACCTATTGCTTACACCACCAACGGAAAAACGGTTGGAAAACTTATCGGACAACTTGATGTCCGCCGAAAGGTTTCCGATAATCAAAAAGTTTCTATTGTTCTCCGGCTCCGTTTGTAAAGCCCTTGCAATAGGAAACCCCGTTGTGGTTGGGTTAAAAACATTATTGCCTTCCGCATCCGTAACGATGGCACCATTATCATCCCTTAAAAAAAGTGGATCCCATGGATTGTAATCATATAATCCTCTGAATGGGTTCTGTACATTGTTCCTGTCTCTTGGTAGGTCGGTAGTACTTCGGGCCATGGAAATATTGGCACCAATGTTTAACCAATCCTTGGCCTGATAGGTGGTATTAAGACGGGCCGTTACCCTTTCAAAACCTTTTATCCTATCTATAACCCCGGTGTTTTTATCATATCCTAGGGACATGAAATAAGTAAGGCGCTCGTCACCTCCAGAAATACTAAGTGAATTGGATTGAATCAAGGCATTTCTTAATAGTTCTTCCTCCCAATCGGTATCCAATGCTATAAGTGCGGCCAATTCCTCTGGTGAGGATGTGGCACCGGGCAAACTTGTTGCGGCATTGACTCCCAAATCGGCAAATTGTCTTTCCAACTCAAGTTTTCCTGCAGCATCCAAAAGATTGAAAGGGTCGGGAATCCGTTCAGCAAATCCGTAGGAGGAACGGAAAGTAATACGGGCATCGCCAGATTTACCTTTTTTAGTAGTAATCAAGATTACACCGTTCGCACCCCTTGAACCATACTTTGAAACCGTCGCCGCATCCTTAAGAATGGAGAACGACTCTATATCATTGGGGTTCA
>JBATTK010000135.1:0-2836 GCA_049670505.1 Saonia sp. | reverse complement strand
AGGAATAGAAGACATGGACATAAACAACAATCCACATAGAAGATACAATATACTTACCGGGGAATGGATCTTGGTATCCCCTCACCGAACCAAAAGGCCCTGGCAAGGGAAGACCGAAAAACATACGGAGGTACAAAGGCCTACCTATGATACCAGTTGTTATCTGTGTCCGGGAAATGAAAGAGCGGGAGGTAAAATGAATCCCCACTATACATCCCCATACTCCTTTACCAATGATTTTTCGGCCCTCTTGACCGATGTGGATGATGATTCGTATGCGGATGGGCTTTTAGTGGCGGAATCGGAATCCGGTATTTGTAAGGTGGTCTGCTTTTCTCCGGACCATTCGTTGACACTTCCTTTAATGTCCGACACCGAGATCAAGGACGTCATAAGTCTTTGGCAAAAAGAATACAGGGAACTTGGAGCATTGGAAACGATCAATTATGTTCAGGTTTTTGAGAATAAGGGCGCTATTATGGGATGCAGTAATCCCCATCCCCATGGTCAGATATGGGCACAGCGGACAATACCCCAGGAAGTACAAAAAAAAGCGGATAAGTTTTCGGCCTATTGGGAAAAGTATAACAGGAGTATTCTGGAAGATTATATAGCCCAAGAAAAGAAGTTGAATGAACGTATAATTCTGGAAAATGAACATTTTGTCGGTTTAGTACCCTATTGGGCGGTGTGGCCCTATGAGACCATGATCGTACCCAAAAGAAAAATAGCCGATATCAACGGACTTTCGGATGCCGAAAAGAATGCTTTTGCGGAAATCATTAAAAAGTTGACAACGCGATACGATAATATTTTTAATACTTCATTTCCGTATTCAGCGGGAATACACCAAGCCCCTACGGACGGAAAGGAACATCCGGAATGGCATTTTCATATGTCATTTTATCCCCCTTTATTGCGTTCGGCTACTATTAAAAAGTTTATGGTAGGGTATGAACTTTTTGCCAATCCCCAACGGGATATCACGGCGGAACAGGCAGCGAATACCCTAAAGGCAATAAAGGATGTACATTATAGCGTTGAATGATAAGAACCATAGCATTATGTAGCGTCCATCTATAGTATTCTATGGATGAAGCCGTTCTTGCTTTTGAAATTTGATCAAAAAAATGGTACTTTTCATCAAATTAAAACAGTCTCTAAAACAAGACGGCCTTGCAAAAGTATTTTTCAAAATCCTATGGACATATAATTTTACCGATATCTAGGGAGATAGAACTTCTTCTGGGCAGTTTGGGTGCGGTACAAAGTGCATTCATGGCGACATATATCTTTTTCGGTAAGAAAAGGAATGTTTCCCATATTTTGTTGACCCTGTTTTTTTTGCTGATTACCCTTCGCATAATAAAATCACTGCTATGGGTCTATCTGGATTCGGTTCCCGTCTGGTTTTTGAATCTTGGATTTATGGCCCATTTGGCATCGGGGCCTACGCTTCTGCTATACCTGTTCCATTTTCTAAATCGTAAAAAATGGAATATCACAAATCTGCTACATTTTATTCCCGCGGCAGCATTGCTCGTATTTATTTTTAAGGTTGATGAAGATAACTTTTGGTATCGGGGTGGATACGCAGCACTATTGTATCATCAATTGCTCTATACCATAGCGGCTGCAGGGATATTGATACACGCTTTAGTGAGAAGAAATACAACAGCGGGTTACTTAGGTAAGAAGGATTGGATTTGGCTTGGTATTTTGATGATGGGAGCCGCAAGCATCCAATTTGCTTATTTTTCCAATTATATTCTTGGAGCCACACCCTATATGACAGGTCCTGTGATATATGCTATTTTTATATACGTAATCGCTTTTTTTGGAGTAACGAACAACAGCATTTTTAGTGGACCGTACGGTTCAAAGAAATATCGGAACATTAATATCGATAGTACGGATTTTGAAAGGATAAAGTGTAGAATAGCGGATATAATGCATACCGAAAAACCCTATCTCAAGGATACTTTTAATCTGGAAAAGCTGGCCAAATCCGTTTCAAGCCCCAGCTATCTTACTTCCCATATTATTAATACGGGATTCAACACCAATTTCCCGGATTTCATAAACTCTTACCGAATAGCGGAGGCTATGACCTCGCTAAAATCATCTGATTACCGGCATATAAAAATTTCAGAGATTGCCTATGAATGTGGATTTAGTTCCTTGTCTTCATTTAATACGGCATTTAAAAAACAGACCGGGACCACACCTTCCAACTTTAGAAAAAACCATTTATAGACTTTCGAATTTATAAATCTGTCAGTCGGTTTTAGCAATCACTTAGTTTAACCAGCCTATACTTGGCATATTGCCGGCATATTAGATATGTCATGTCGTTTAATAAGAAACTAAAAAAGTATAGCTTAATAGAAACCTCGGAACTGGGAATGGTTTTTTGGTCGTTCCTATATTTTTTCACACTCTTGGCTTCCTATTTTATACTAAGGCCCCTTAGAGATGAGATGGGCATTGTTAATGGGGCTTCTAATATGCAATGGTTATTTACGGGTACCTTTATTGCAATGTTGGCGATTATCCCCGTTTTTGGGTATCTGACCACCAAGTTAAAAATAGGAACCGTCCTTACTTTTTCGTATGTATTCTTTATGCTCCATATCGCATGCTTTTACTATTTGTTCAAAATGCAGTGGTATATGGATATTTTACCGGTGTTCTTCTTCATTTGGTTAAGCGTGTTCAATCTATTCGTCGTTTCCTTGTTCTGGAGTTTTATGGTCGATATCTTTTCCATAGATCAGTCCAAGCGATTGTTCGGGATTATTTCCGTTGGCGGAAGTTTAGGTGCGCTCCTAGGACC
>JBATTK010000134.1:0-20807 GCA_049670505.1 Saonia sp. | reverse complement strand
GCCCTGTAGGCACAAAAGGTTCGCCCACACCTTGGCTACCATCTATAAAACTTTTGGTGGCATCGTTTGCAAAATCAAAACTCAAATCTTCCCAACCGGTTCCCCCATGGTTAGCGACAACCTCATTTTGTCGCTCCCCATTAACACCACCTTCAAACTTTAACAATATGGGTACAGCGGTATTGGACCATAATTTCATTGTTATGGTTTTGTTGGAACCGCTAAAATCAACTGGAGTATCCAAATTAAAGGCACCTCCTTCAAAATTAACCCCTGCATTCGTAATTTCCCCTACTAGGGATGCTACAGTATTTGCTCCTGAGAGATCCGGATTAGTAACAATATTGTATGAAGCCCCATTGAACGTACCAAAAGCATAGTCAACTGTAGTATCATCGAATGTAATTGGCAATGCCAAAGGAGTTGTCATGGTCGTCTGGGTTATATCATCGATATAAAAAGTCCCAGCAGTATTTCCTGGACCATCAATAAATAAGACCAAAGTGGCATATTGACCTGTGGGAACGAATGGCTCTCCCACACCTTGGCTACCATCTATAAAACTCTTCGTGGCATCAACGGCAAAATTAAAACTTAAATCTTCCCAACCGGTTCCCCCGTGGTTTGCAACTACTTCGTTCTGACGCTCTCCATTTACACCACCCTCAAACTTTAACAATATGGGTACCGGTGTATTGGCCCATAATTTCATCACAATTGTTTTATCCATACCGCTAAAATCTACTGGATTTCCTAGATCAAACGCGCCTCCCTCAAAGGCACCTCCAGAATTGGTAATGGCACCTACCTTGGATGCTTCCATATTAGCCCCGGAAAGATCAGGATTGTCCACAATCTCATAAGAAGCACCGTTAAAAGTCCCAAAAGCATAATCCACCCCTGCGATATCAAAGGATATTGGAAGTTCCAAGGCCATCATAACAGCACTTTCCTGTGCTACGTCATCTATAAAGAATGTTCCGGCAGTTGTCCCCGGCCCATCAACAAATATGACCATAGTGGCATACTGGCCTGTAGGCACAAAAGGTTCGCCCACGCCCTGACTACCATCTATAAAACTCTTGGTGGCATCCACGGCAAAATCAAAACTCAAATCTTCCCAACCGGTTCCTCCATGATTGGCAATTACCTCATTTTGTCGTTCATCGTTAACACCTCCTTCAAACTTCAATAAAATAGGCAAGGCGACGTCTGACCAAAACTTCATTGTAATTGTCTTATTATCTCCACTAAAATCGACCGGAGTTCCTAAATCAAAAGACCCGCCTTCAAAAGCATTTCCAGAATTGGTAATTGCACCTACATTTGAGGCCAAAGTATTGGCTCCAGAAAGGTCAGGATTTTCCACTACTTCAAAACTAGTGCCATTAAAAACACCAAAGGCATAATTCACCGAAGCATCATCGAAGGTTATGGGCAATACAATAGGGTTTGAGGCCCCAGAGATTGTAATGTCTTCCGATATCTCAACGGTCGCCGCGCCCGCACCACGGGCCACCACTCTTACCGTATATTCTCCAACTTCCGCATAAACGTGGGTGGTCGTCTCGCCGTCCATTATTGTGGTAGGCATTTCATCTTCTACATCACCAAAAAACACATCGAATACTGTTGCATTTATAGCGGTCGGAGTCACTGTTATTTCAAACGGATCGGTATCCGAAATTGCAATATCTACTGCTAAATCTGTTGGAGCCCCAAAAGAAATAGTTACAATCCTACTCAGTTCACTGGTTAACCCAGTACTACCTACAGCAACTATTCTTAAGGTAAACTCACCCTCCCCATAAACATACGAAACGGTCTCCCCAGGACTAACATCTGTTGGAGTTTCATTTTCCACATCCCCAAAAAACACTTGGAAGAGAGATGCCCCTTCAGCAGTAGGTGTTAAGGTTACCGCTCCTGATTCGTCCTGAGCAATATCAAAAACCGCATTAACATTGGTAGGTGCCGATACATCTTGAAGTGCAAACTCTACATCATCGTCGTCCCCACAAGAATGACATATGTTAATGATTAAAAAGAATGCTAGTAATTGCTTAATATTTTTCATTTTTCAAAGTTTATTTCTTGTTAATAGCCTTGGTTTTGAGCCCATCGGTTTCCTGCTAATTCTATTTCTATGGATGGAATAGGAAACAATTCGTTCTTTCCTGCAGTAAATCCATCTATTTCTTGTGCAGCTCTGCCCGTCCTCACCAAATCAAAGAAATGGTGGCCTTCACCTACCAATTCTACACGCCTTTCCTGATAAATGGCATCGGTGAGCACACTACCCGTAGCCGTAACATCCGCCAAACCTGCTCTAGTGCGTACTCTATTTAAGTATTGTTGCGCTTTAGTATCGTTGATACCACCTCTATTAAAAGCCTCAGCGGCCATCAATAATACATCTGCAAAACGTATGGCCCTGTAATTATTGGGGTTGGTTAGATTGGCATCGCCCGTATTTAAATCTCCTTGACGGGCAATATATTTTCTATTGTAATACCCCGTGTGTTCAAAACCTTCAACAAAAGAGACATCGGGATTACTGGCAGCAAAAGCCTCTATATCCAAAAGGGCGACATCCCTACGGACATCCCCGGCCTCAAAAGCATCAAAAACCTCTTGGGTAGGCACGTTGAAACTAAAACCGGATTCGAACAGGGGCCCCGAATAATTTCGGATGCCATTAAAACCGACTGCTACATTACCCTCACTGCACTGCAAACAATCGAAACCGGCGCCTTCCTCGTCGCTATATTGTACTTCAAAGACCGATTCAATATTATTCTCATTGTCATTTTCAAACATGGTGCTATAGTCTGCCAGTAAATCATAGACCCCACTATTAACGACCTCTTCCAAGACCGCGGAAGCTTCCTGAAATTTATCCTGGAACAAATACACTTTTCCCAAAAGCGCCTGCGCTGCCCCCTTGGTTATCCTACCGGTCTCGGATTGGGTGGCCGGCAAATTGGACGCTGCAAACTGTAGATCTAATTCCATTTGTGCATATATCTCTGTTCTAGGGGTTCTTTCCGCTACATTTTGGTCCCCGAACAACAATCTTTCATCAACGGCCAACGGCACATCCCCGAACCATTTTACCAATTCAAAGTAGTAATAGGCCCTTAGGAACCTGGCTTGTGCCAGAACATTGTCCTTTCCGGAAAAATCTGTCTTGTCCTGAAACTCCAAAATATAATTGGCCCTATTGACCCCTGCGAACATCCAACTCCAAATGTCCCTTAATTGGGCATTTACAGGCGTATGTAACATATCATCCACTTCCTGTATCCCCGGTGTATCCGTTGCACTCTCACCACCGGCCAAGGTATTATCGGATGCTATTTCTCCAAGAAATACATTCAGATAAGTGGATTGTAATAGATCATATGCCGCTACCAAGGCGTTTTGATAGTCCTCCTCTGAATTAAAGAAGTTCTCCGAATCCTCATCAAAAGATGCCACATCTACAAAATCGTCACTACAGGCCAAGACCAATAGCATATAAAATATGGCGGTAACCGTATGTCTTATTGTTTTAAATTTCATTTTCATAACTTTAAAATTTAAGATTTAGACCTAATAAATAGGTACGGGGTACTGGATAAAAGCCTTGGTCGATCCCGCTTGCCAAGGGGTCGCCCGAGGAAGCGCTGGGATCATATCCCCTATACTCCGTAAAAGTGTATACATTATTGGCCGATAGATAGACCCGAAGCTTATCTAGGCCCACGCGTTCCATAATCTTATCCGGAAGGGTATATCCCAACTGTATATTTTGTATCCGCACAAAAGAGCCATCCTCCACAAAGAAATCCGAGAACTGAAAATTAGAGGTTGCTCCCGTGGTGACCCTTGGAACCGTATTGGAAGTTCCTTCCCCCGTCCACCTGTCCAAGGTGAAGACCGATCTGTTTACCAACTGCTGGTTTCGTTCATAATTCCTTACGATTTCGTTCCCAACGGATGCAAAGGCATAACTGCCAAAATCCCAGTTTTTATAGTTAAAGGATATATTAAGACCCATTGTTGCGTCCGGTATGGGGTTCCCTATATCCGTTCTATCATCAGGGGTTATTTCTCCATCGCCATTGGTATCCACAAAACGTAAATCTCCCGGAGCGGCGTTGTTTTGTGTCGCATGAGCATCTACTTCCGCTTGATTCTGAAAAATACCATCGGTCTGTAATCCAAAAAAGTATCCCAAGGGAAAACCATCCTCCATCCTTGTAGGGGGTTCTTGTCCTACGCCAAACGACCCACCTGGAATAAACCCGACACCATTGTTTACCGAAATCACTTCATTGTCCAAGAATGTCACATTGTAACTAACGTTATAGGAAAAATCTTTTGATGAATCGCTTCGATATGCTATGGCAAATTCAAAACCCTTGTTTTCAACAGTACCTGCATTAACGACAGGAACTCCAGAACCAGGTGCTGCCGCACCCAAGATACCGGAGACGGGAGGCCGTACCAAAAGATCCTCTGTTCTTTTCTTGAAATAATCCGCAGTGATATCAATACTATTGTTGAACAATTTTAAATCCAACCCAATATCCAATGTGGTCTGTTCTTCCCATTGAATTGAAGGATTGGGAATTATGCCAATGGCATCACCAAAAACCAATTCATCGTTAAAAACAGCGGTTCCCTCACCAGATAAAGTACCCCTAAAGGCATTACCATCAATCCTATCATTTCCAAGAATCCCCCAACTTCCCCTTAATTTTAGAAAACTAATGGTGTTACTATCGTTCAAAAAGTCTTCATCCGAAACTACCCAGCCTACGGAACCGGAAGGAAAATAACCAAATCGATTATCCGGCCCAAAAGCTGTAGACCCGTCCCTTCTGATTACCCCGGAAAAAAGATATTTTCCTTTATAGTTATATTGTAACCTCGTAAAATAGGACAATAATCTGGCATCGAATTTACCAGAAGTATCTATAAAGTCATTCCTAACATCGGAGGCCTGTGAAAGGAATGCATTATTAAAATCATTATCAGGGACATCAAAACCTGTACTCCCGCCATCCTGCCCCCTAGTTTGGAAGACCGACGTACCTAGAGTTACCTTAAGGTTGTGATCTTCTCCAAAGGTCCTATCATAGTTGACAAAGGCATCAAATGTATAGTCTTTGAAAATATCTTTATCCTCGGCAACAAAATTCCGTTCTACGTTGAACACTTTTCCTGATCCGAAGAATACAGATGGGGAAAAACGACGCTCATCTACTTCCGCGTAATTAAATTGAATACTGGATTCTGCGGTAAAATTTTCTAAAAACTGATAGTTTAGCCCTACTTTTCCACTTATTCTACTGACATCGGCTTCATTAAAAGTATTCGCTATCTGTGCTAAAGGGTTTATAACTTCATTCCCCAAACCTTCCGCCAAAGTAAAATCCCCGTTAGCGTCCTCTACCGAAAATGTGGGCGCATTGTTCAAGGCATTGAACAAAACCGAACCTAAACTATTCTCCGGAAGGGTTCTCCTATCCGTACCGGTATAAATAAAATTGGTTGTCAACCTTAGGTTTTCTAGGATATTCGTGTTAAAATTTCCTCTAGTGGTATATCGTTTAAAGTTTGCCTTATCTCCTCCAACTATACCATCCTGTGTAAGAAGCGAAACTCCAAAGGAATAGGTAGATTTTTCGCTACCCCCGCTTACGGTAAGATTGTGATTAAAAACAGGTGCCCTTTGAAATACCTCTTCTTGCCAATCCGTACCTGTTCCCAAACCCGATAAATTGGGAAAGGGATTGGGTTGTCCGCCGGCCGCAAATGCTTCGTTTACCAACAAGGCATATTCCGTTGCGTTTAGTACGGGAATTTGTCTTGAGGTTTCTTGGACCCCCCCAAACGCATCATAGCTAAATTTTAATTCCGTATTTAGTTTACCGGTCTTCGTTGTAATTAGAATGACCCCGTTTGCCGCCCGTACCCCATAGATACCCGCGGTGGCATCCTTCAATACATTGATACTCTCAATATCGCCCGGGTTCAAGACACTTAAATCTTCAATAACATTTCCATCCACTAAGATGAGGGGTCTGTTATCTCCATTCGTAGAAATACCCCGAATCCTTATATTGGAGGCACTACCAGGAGAACCCGATTCCGCTGTTATCTGAACTCCCGCAACTTGGCCTTGGAGTGCTTGTTCTATACGCGTTGGGTTTAACTCCTCTATGGTTTCAGAACCTACAACGGATACCGCCCCGGTAATCTCCTTCTTAGTTTGAGTACCATAGCCCACCACCACCACCTCGTCCAAAGCGCTTACATCCTCTTGCATGATAATATTGATAGGATCTGCATTCGTTACGGTAATCTCTTGTTTAACAAAACCCAAATAGGAGAATACAATAATATCCCCAACAGAAACATTGGTAATACTAAAATTACCATCAAAATCAGAGGTTGTACCATTGGTAGTATTCTTCACAAAAATACTGACCCCGGGCATGGGTTCGTTAAAACTGGCATCCTTTACAGTTCCACTGATGGTGAGTTCTTGAGCTACTGAAAATGCAGAAAGGCAAAGGGACATAGCAAAGAATAAAATATACTTCATCTGTTGTGTATTTGATGTCACAATATATTTCCTATCCATAGTATGTCAAAAGAATAGACCACTACAAAAAATATACAAATTCAAAAAAAAGTAGTCTGAAATGTATTTTTAGCAGAAAAACACCCAAATTATTAACGGTTTGGCAATATTATAAAAATATAAAAACCTTAACGTTTTATTATGAAATATCACTTTGTATGGGTAATGTTGGGGTAGAAAATGTAAATGTTGTGAAGATTACAAGTTTAAAATGTAGCTGGTAAGGCTATCTTCGTGTGGAAGTTCCATTTTTTTTCGAAGACGATACCGTTTTACTTCTACACTTCGGACAGAAATATTAAGTAAAGGAGCAATTTCTTTGGAGGAGAGGTTTAGTCTTAAGTAAGCGCATAGTCTTAGATCGTTGGGTGTTAAATTCGAATGTAAACCCTTTACTTTCTTTAAAAAATCCTTGTCCGCATTATTGAACGCCTCCTCAAAAAATTTCCAATCGTCGGAATTATTAATATCACGGTCTATGGTCCTTATTACGGATTTAATTTGAGTATCATTACTTGCTTCATTCAGTTGGCCCTTAATTCTATTTAAAAATTCGTTCTTACGGATAATGCTCATGGTAGACACTGCAAGTTCCCTATTTTTACTTTCGATCTCTTGGCGTAATTTTTCATTCTTGATCTGGGCAACTTTTTTCTGGGCTTTTAGTTTTTTTCGCTTTAATTTTTTCTTGTTCTCCTTTAAAAGCAATATTTGCTGTTTCCTATAATAGGATCTGTACAACCTATGGATTAATATGGAAAAAAGGATAATAAGCAGACCATATCCCAGCAGTGCCCCATTGGATAAATACCAAGGTCGGTTTATTTCAAAATCAAAGGACGCAACATTTTCCGTTAAGGTATTGCCCGCCTTGGCCCTTACCATAAAAGAATATGTGCCATACGGTAAGTTTTCAAAAGACACCTCGGATGCTATGGACCAATCGCTCCATGTGTCATAAATTCCATCAAGTTTATATTGATATTTAACCGCTGTGTATTTATCGAATTCCGGTACGTTATAAGAAAAATTCAAATTATTCTCTGAAAACTTAAAGGTTCCATTATGCGTCAATCTTACCTTTTCCAATTGCGAATCCCTGGATTTTTTGAAAACGGAACTTATACGTACCAAATATTCCTTGGTTTTTAATTTATCCAAATCCAAAGTGATATATCCATTGGAGATTCCTATCAAATATCGCTCATCCTTCAAGGGGGTCATGCTTTCAAAACCCAGGACACCAAGATTTTTCCTAAAAAAAGAAGGAACGGAGATTTTGGTAGCCCTTGGAGCATTATTGAATTTTCCGGGCGACACGAAAAGGATATTTTGATTGGTAAAGCACCATAACCTCTTTGCCTTGGGGTCTGGCATTAAAATACCGATGGGCCATTCTTTCTCCGCAAAGAATTTGCTTCTCCATATACTATCCGAACTAAACTTCTGTTGATTTTCATTAAACTTGAATACACCTTTGTCCGTGGTGTATAGCACATCCCCATTATAGGTTACCAAACTGGCGCCAATGCCTTTAGAAGCTTCCCTTTCCAAATTAAGAACTTTAACATATCCCGGATCTACATCCAATTTATATATTCCCTTGTATTCGTGGTTCACTACAATTTTGTTTTCTCCGATAAATTCATAGAATCGGCTTGAATTGGTGAATCCTTCAATCTTATTTCTGAATCTCCAGCTATCGTCTTTCTTTTCAATAATACTTAGGCCATTATAATTTCCCTGCAACAGCAGGTTAGGATTATTTTTTATCTTCTTAATATCCCAAGTGCCCGGAAAATCCGATACTAATAGCGCTGAATTTTGATCTATTAAAAAAGTTCCGGCATTATGTCCGCAGAACAGTGTACCGTCTATCTCTTTTAAGCACCACACCTGCCCGTTTGTACTCTCTATGAAGCTAAATGTATCGTCCGTCCCCATTTTTTTAAATAACAATCCCTGATTTGTACCCAAGTATAGATAGTCCTCAAAAATTATGGATGCATAAACTACTCCCAATTTTCCAAACTTATCACTGTATTCCTTAAACGGGGAATCCAAGTTTATAACACTGACACCATTATCCAGTCCCAACCAAAGATTACGCTCCATATCTTCAAAAATGGATAGTACCGTGTTGTTGTTCAGACCTTTTTCCTGATTTATTTTTTGAAGTATCTCCCCTTTATCATCAATATGGTATATTCCATTGGATATGGTCCCCAATACAATACTGTTATCTCTCAACTGAATGCTACTATACACACTGAAAGCTGTCAATTCCGTATCGATCTTCGTTTTCCATGGGATGAGATTATCACCGTCCAAAAAGTAAAATGTACCCTGCTCCGTTAAAATCAACGGTAAATTATTTACTCTAAAAATACCAACGACAATATTTTTTTTAACAATAGGGTGCGCTGAGACCAGCACCGAAGTGCCGTTGTCGATCCTAAAAATTCCCTGGTTTATTTTTTGAAAATATACGCTATCATCAAAATCGAATATCTGTGCCCTGGTAGAGTTGGAATCTATTACATTAATAGATTCATCCGTAGTATTATATATGTAAATACGCTGTAGGGATTGAAATAAGACCCAATCATCGTATTCCAAAATATTCCAGAATACTTCATCTTCCAGGAGAGGGGTCTTACTGTTTTCCGATAACGAATAATATTTCAACCCATGGAACTCGTCTCTTTTCCAATACCCGAATTCCATATAGCAGCCCGTATAAATTACATCATCAATAGCCCTTACCGATCTTATTTCGGAACGGTTGGGCGAGTGATATAATTTCCATTGAGCCCCATTAAACTCTAATAAACCGCTGTTATTGGCTATATAGATATCCTTCTCCTTGGATTGGGATATGGCCCAATTTTGATTCTCCGCACCGTAGTCGATCGGCGTAAAATTTTCAATGGGAGGCAATTCCTGACCATACCCCTGAAAATAAAAAAGGGTGGTAAAAAAAAGGACAAGGACTCTCAAAGCCATGTTTTGTATAGGGGATGGTTCCTTATTAAAGGTATGAAAAGAAAATCAATACGGGTGGAGTTAGAAAAATCAGACGATTTCCGCACTAAGCCCAGCCTGTAAAAGTCTACTGCAACGGGGCTTTAAATCATCATATTCCCCTGTTTTAACGGTACATTTTCCATTGTAATGTACAATAAGGGAACATTGTTCTGCCTGTTCCGCACTATGGTCACAAACACTGATGAGGGTTTCAATGACATGTTCAAAGGTATTAACATCGTCATTGAACAACACTATCTCGCTTTGTTTAACCGTATCCTCCTCCAAGAGAAGGTCTTCCGACTGTTTTTCCTTGGTACTCATAGATGTAGGCTTTACATAGTCTAAAATACATATTTTGCTGCAACCCAATTATTATTTTTAAGATTTTTTTCAAATTTTAACCTAAATTCCTTGCACTTTTGTGAAATAAGGTGCATATCCTCTTGGTAAAAACCACTTAAAAAAACACTGCCTTTTTTGGCAAGGCATTGAGCATATATGGGAATATCCCTAAGAAGGATATTTCTATTGATATTGGCTAAAATGATATCATATTTTTTATTGCCCAATATACCGACGTCCCCTTCAAATATCCGTACCTGTTCACAGCCATTTCTAGCCACATTCTCTTTTGCATTTAAGTAAGACCAATGATCAATATCAATGGCATCTACGGATGAAGCACCTTTCATGGCCGTAAGAATGGCCAAAACACCGGTACCACTTCCCATATCCAACACCGATTTTCCTTTAAAATCATGGTCAAGTATATGTTGTATCATCATATGGGTGGTTTCATGATGCCCCGTCCCAAAGCTCATTTTGGGCGCTATCACTATATCGAACAATACATTGGCTTTTTCATGGAAGGGTGCACGGACCACACAGGTATCGCCTACTTCTATGGGATTGAAATTCTGTTCCCAAACGGCATTCCAATTTTGTTGTGCTATGTCCAAAGTGGTAAAATCGATTTGAAAATCGGGGTTTTTAAGAATCTGGATATCGCGTAAAATAGCATCGTTCCAATCTTCCTTTTTTAAATATGCCAAAACGCCATCAGGGATCTCCACAAAACTTTCAAACCCAGCTTCTCCCAATTCTGCTATAAGGATATCGGTGGCCGGCTCCAACGGATTTACCGTAAAAGTGTATTCTATGTATGTGTCTTTCGGCATTTTCAGAAATATGGTAGTACTACGGGAGTTTCAAAAAAATACCCGAAAATCGTCTCCAAAGGACGATGGGTTCATTTATTTAGACCTTATCAAAATTCAAATGGCTTTGATGATAGCCACAAAGTCATCTGCAACAAGTGAAGCGCCGCCAATCAGTCCACCATCTACGTCCGGTTTCGAAAAAATCTCCTTTGCGTTCGAAGGCTTTACACTCCCACCGTACAAAATGGATACCTTATTCGCTATGGACGTGTCATAGGCCGCAACAATGGTTTTACGGATAAATGCATGCATTTCCTGTGCCTGTTCCGGCGAAGCCGTTTCTCCCGTACCAATGGCCCAAACAGGTTCATAGGCCAGTATGATGCTATCCCAAGCGCTTGCTTCCAAATCAAAGAGTGCGTTCTTCAACTGACCTTCCACTATCTTAAAATGGTTACCGGATTTACGATCTTCCAACTCTTCCCCAAAACAAAACATGACCCGCATATTTTTTTCCAAGGCAGCTACCACCTTTTTGGCCAATATTTCATCGGTTTCCCCAAAATAGGCCCTTCGTTCGGAATGCCCTATGATAACGGTATCTATGCCGATATGCAATAACATATCGGCGGATATTTCACCGGTATAGGCACCACTGGTGGCAAAGTGCATATTTTGGGCAATTACCTGTATGGTAGAAGCCTCCAAGGTATGCACCGCTCCGGAAAGATTTACAAATGTAGGCGCTACCATTACCTCTGCTTCGGTATCCGGTAATTTTGCCGAAAGTTCCGTTAATAATTTTTCTGTCTCGGCAAGATTTTTATTCATCTTCCAATTTCCCGCAACTATTTTACTTCTCATTTTTTGTGGTTTAGCGTTTGTGGTTTAGTGTTCGTAGTTTCATAAATTTGAAACTACTGGAACACCAATTCATCCAAATCATTATAATGTACTTTTTGTTGTATGGTTCCTTTTTGCAAGACCAGTATACTGGGGTTAGCGCGTGTAATGGTTTTTAGCGTAGTCTCATCGGTGAAATAGAAATCAAAATTGAGCTTATACTCCTTGATGATTGCAGCCGCTTGTTCCGGTCCGGAGGCCGACATTCCAATTACTTTATACCCCTTCTTTATGGCTTCATCCGTGGCTTCCCTAATTTCCCCAAAATAATCATAATTACTCTTTCTAAGGTCATAGGCTATAACCATCACCAATTTGTCTTCCTGCAATAAGAAGGAAGCCTGGTCTTCACCATTTTGTTCAATAGTGAAATCATGTATTGGTGGCTCATAGCCTTTTTGTATTTCCGTTGTTTCCACATCTATGAACTCACCGTCCACCGTGGGATAATCTCCATTGGTCACTACTATTTTTTCTTCATCGCCCACCTTAAACTTCCAAGCGTATTCAAAAATAGCTTTCGGGGCGTTTTCCGGAACACGCATCCCCGCTTCAATGTTCGTCCCGATCTTATAGGGTCTAAAATCCACAGCGGGCAAATGGTTCAATATATAATACGCAAAAGCAATACAGAAAACCAAGGCCGCTAAAGTAACGATACGTTTCCCATTGGATGAAAGCATGGATTTTATAGACTTTCTGCCCACAAACAAAATTATGATCAACACCAATAAAATCACGTCTTTTGTAAAGGATTCCCAAGGTGTCAATTTTATGGCATCCCCAAAGCATCCACAATCCGTTACTTTATTAAAATACGCCGAATAAAAGGTGAGGAACGTAAAAAAAACAATCATTAACAATAGACTCCATATGGTAAATTTTATACGGAATCCCACTAAGAGCATTACACCTAACAATACTTCAAAAATGACTACAATAATGGATATGGTAAGGGCATAGGGCATTAAAAAAGGAAGATCCAATACGCCTTGGCTAAAATACTCTTCCAGCTTAAAGGAAAAGCCCACGGGGTCGTTAAGCTTAATAAATCCGCTAACAATAAAAAGAATCCCTACAACTATTCTTGAGAAACCTACAAGTATCTTCATGCTATTTGGGGTTTGAATTCATATGTATCATTGCGAATACGGAATAATTGATCATATCCTGATAATTGGCATCTATGCCTTCACTTACCAAAGTTTTTCCCTTATTATCCTCTATCTGCTTAACGCGAAGCAACTTCTGTATAATCAGATCGGTCAACGAACTTACGCGTATATCTCGCCATGCCTCGCCATAATCATGATTCTTATCCTCCATAAGCGCTTTGGTAATCTTTATGTGTTTGTCATATAGTACAAGAGCCTCCTCCAATGACAGATCAGGCTGGTCCACAATACCCTTCTCCAATTGTATCAAGGCCATTATTGCATAGTTGATAATCCCCATAAACTCTGCACTTTCGCCTTCATCTACTTTTCGCACTGCATTCTCCTGTAAGCTCCTTATCCGCTGTGCCTTAATATAAATCTGATCGGTTAAGGAGGGAAGTCGTAAAATACGCCATGCGCTGCCATAATCCTTCATCTTTTTTAAAAATAAATCTCGACAACTATTTATGACCGTATCGTACTGCTCGGAGGTTTGTTGCATGAATTCCTTGTAATTTGCGTAAATTTCGCTTAAAATTTTAACTATTCAAAGTTCGTGTTCCAAACTTGTTCTTTCCAAAAGATTTTTGACCGACTTTGTTTTCAAAAAGCGGACAATGACCATTAATTGTAAGGGCAACCTCATAGATTTAAGTACGCCAAAAGTAATGGGTATTTTGAATATAACCCCAAATTCCTTTTATGATGGTGGCAAATATAAAGATCAACTATCGATTTTAAATCAAGTTGAAAAAATGCTTCGGGAAGGAGCAACTTTTATAGATGTGGGTGCCTACAGCTCCAGGCCTGGGGCAGCATCCGTTCCGGAGGAAGAAGAATTACAGCGCATTGTTCCCATTATTGGTCTTCTTATAAAAGAATTCCCGGAGATTTTACTATCCGTGGATACGTTTAGAAGTAAGGTGGGTGAAGCATGTTTAAAAAATGGTGCTACCCTGATCAATGATATTTCTGCAGGAAATCTGGACAAACATATGTTCCGGACCATTGCAAAATATAATGTTCCCTATATAATGATGCATATGAAGGGCACACCTCGAAACATGTCAGAACTAACCGACTATAACGATTTAATTGGCGATATCCTGTATTATTTTTCAGAAAAAGTAGCTGCAGCAAGATTGCAGGGAATCAACGACCTTGTTCTTGATCTTGGCTTCGGATTTGCAAAAACGGTAGACCAGAACTACCAACTACTTCAAAATTTGGAACTATTCCAAACTTTTGACCTTCCGATCTTGGTGGGATTAAGTAGAAAATCTATGATCTACAAAGTTTTGGGTACAGATGCCGAAGGAGCATTAAATGGTACCACCGCACTACACATGTATGCATTGAACAAGGGAGCAACTATTCTGAGGGCCCACGATGTTAAGGAAGCAATGGAATGTATACGGTTGACGCAAAAGTTACGAGAGCAAAACAATTGATCTTTGCTTGGCTTATATTACTTTATTGATTTGAAAAAGCTAAATAATTTCTTGAAACCAACTATCCCCGTAGCAAGCTAAGGGGTATACTTCGGCTGTGCTCGGCACAGCTTTCACTGGTTTCATTTCGGCCATGCTCAATACAGGCATTTTGGCCTAAAGGTCAAAAAACGAAATTCTATTATTTAGATTCCCGTCTTCACGGGAATGACAATTTTAGGAGACCCCGCAGCAAGCTGCGAGGAATTCTTTCGATTAAAAATGATTTGGCGAGGTATAAACACTGCACTTTTGTATAAAAAACAGATTATAGCCATAGTTAAGGCAAATAATTGATTTTATTTATGCTTATTTCCTAAATTTACAAAAACCGCAAGGATTGGATTTTTTAAATTTTCTCGATTTCAGAGTTACCGATATTATAGATATTATAATGGTTGCGGTGCTTCTCTACTATATCTATAAACTGGTCCGTGGTACCGTTGCCATCAATATTTTTATTGGAATAGTCATTGTTTGGGCCTTCTGGAAACTTACGGAACTATTGGATATGAAAATGATCAGCAGCGTGGTAGGGGGGTTCATGCAAGTGGGGTTAATTGCTTTAATCATCGTATTCCAGCAAGAAATCAGGAAGTTCCTTTTGATGATCGGCTCTACCAATTTTGCCAAGAAGCGAAGTTTTGTTAGGCATTTCAAATTTTTAAGACAGGAAGCGGGGACCACGGAAACAGATATAGAAGCCATTCTTAATGCTTGTGAAAAGATGGCTTCTACCAGAACAGGGGCCATTATTGTTATTGAACGCAATAATTCCCTTGATTTTATAAAATCTTCCGGCGATAAAATGAATATTGAGGTGAGTCAACCTATAATAGAGAGTATCTTTTATAAGAACAGCCCCTTACATGATGGGGCAGCTATTGTAGAGGGTAATTTTATAGTGGCCACACGTGTTATTTTACCGGTCTCCAATGAACGTAGTATTCCGCTCCGTTTTGGATTGCGCCATAGGGCCGCCGTGGGGATTACGGAAAAAACGGATGCCCTTGCTTTGGTCGTCAGCGAAGAAACAGGGACTATATCCTATGTTAAGAACGGGGAATTCACTTTTTTCAAAGATATGGCCGAACTTACCACTATTCTAAAAGATGATCTGCTTTAATTAAATGGAGTGTAAAAATTGTGACCGACCTTTAAGTAAAGACCATGGGTATTGTCCCAATTGCGGAGCCAAAGTTATTAGAAACCGACTTAGCTTTCGGAATCTTTGGCATGATATCTCTGAACGTTATTTTAATCTGGACAATACTTTTCTAAAAACTTTTTGGCATCTCTTTACCAAACCGGAAGTAGTCATTGGTGGCTATATAAATGGGGTTCGAAAGAAATATATGAATCCGATAAGCTATTTGGGAATTGCATTGACCCTCTCCGGTCTAACAATTTTCTTATTGCGAAAGTTTTTTTATAAGGCGATAGATTGGAACATGTATGCAAAGGGCCCAAATCCTGAAATGGGATTGAAAATGACGGAGACCATGTTCGACTATTCCTCCTTGGTTTTTATACTCTATATTCCACTTTTGGCCACTGCGGCCTTTTTGGCCTTGAACAAAAGGAAGTTTTTCTTTTCCGAGTATATCGTTATTTTCGTTTACATTTTAGCCCATTATAGTATACTTTCTTTCCCTATAAGTATCGGCATTCTGTCTATTGCCCCCGATCAATATTTAAATATAGGCCTGCCCCTGGTGCTGTTTATTTTTATCTACAGCATATATGCCCTGCAACGAATGAACCGTTTCCCTATAATAAATCTTATACTCCGTACCGGGCTCTATGGAATTTTAATCGGTGTGGGGTTTCTGGGTATGGTGGTCCTAACGGTGATCTTGCTCTTCGCAACAGGGGTATTTGACCCACAGGATTTTGTCCCACCCAAATAGTTATGCTACCTCCTCTGCCAAAAACTGGGCTTCGTACAGATTGCTGTAATACCCTCCTTTTTTTAGTAATTCCTTGTGGGTACCCGTTTCTACAATTTTACCGGCATCCATGACCAGAATTTTATCTGCCTTCTTAATGGTGGCCAATCTATGTGCAATAATAATGGAAGTTCTCCCTTCGGTAATTTTCTCGGTAGCCTTCTGTATCAATTGTTCGGAATAGGTATCCACGGAGGAGGTTGCCTCGTCCAATATTAAAATACTTGGGTTGCTCACGTAGGCCCTTAAAAAAGCAATAAGTTGTCGCTGACCACTGGACAGCATGGTACCCCGTTCCTTCACATTATAGGTGTAACCTTTGGGGAGACTTGTAATAAACTCGTGCACCCCTATTTGTTTTGCTGCCTGTTCAATGGCTTCCAAAGGAATGGATTCTTCTTTCAATGAAATATTATTGGCGATAGTATCGGCAAATAGAAAGACATCCTGTAATACCACGGCAATATTTGATCGTAGTGAAGATAGCCTGTAATCCTTTATATTGATACCATCTACTAGAATGGCTCCTGAGTTTATTTCATAAAAACGGTTCAATAGATTTATAATGGTGGATTTACCGGCTCCGGTCGCACCCACTATGGCAATGGTCTCCCCGGCATTTACGTTGAAAGAAATTCCGTGTAGCACCTCTTCGTCCTCCAAATATCCAAAACGTACATCGGAAAATGTAATGTTCCCCTGAATATCTTCCTTTACCAAGTCTCCCGCATCTTCAATATGACTATCCGTATCCAAGATCTTAAAGACCCTGTTGGCAGCGACCATTCCCATTTGAAGGGTGTTAAATTTGTCCGCTATCTGGCGTAAGGGTCTAAAAAGAATTTCAATGCATAGTATAAATGCAAAAATAGTTCCCTTTAAATTATCATCTATATTTGCGACATTTTGAAGTCCGCCGTACCAAACGACTAATCCTATAGCAATGGATGATACTATTTCTGCAATCGGAAAGAAAATAGAGTTGTACCATACCGTTTTTAACCACGCATTTTGATGTTTCTCGTTAATCTCGCGAAACTTCTCACTTTCTATTTTTTCCCGGGTAAATAGCTGAACGATCTTCATTCCCGTAATACGCTCCTGTACAAAGGAATTTAGATTGGATACTTGTGCCCTTACCTCTATAAAAGCGACTTTCATCGCTTGTTGAAACAATCTAGTAGCATATAATATAATGGGAAGTATCGCAAAAACGATCAGGGCCAATTTCCAGTTCATATAAATCATCAATAACGCGGCAGCAATCATCTTTAACAGATCGGCCACTATGACAAAAAAACCTTGACTGAATATCTCGCCAATTCGCTGCATATCCGAAACCGCCCGTGTGACCAGAACACCTATGGAGGAGTTATCAAAATACTTCATGCGGAAACCTATCATGCGATTAAAAAGATCGATCCGTATATCCTTTATTACGGATTCCCCCAACCAATTGGCATAGTAATTAAAGAAGAGTTGACTTAAAACTTGGCCCATCAAAACTATTAACATAGCCACTATAAGAAATAATAATTGGGTATCATCTTTCTTCTCAATAGCGCTATCAATGATATCTTTTAAGATAAAAGGCGTGGATGCTGCAAATGCAGAGAGTAATATAGCTGACAACACCACTCCATAAAACGTTAATCTATAGGGCCGCGTATGTGCCATCAACCTTTTGAACAACCTAAAATCAAAAGCTTTTCCAGAGTCTTTATCCATGTATCGTAATCCAATTTTCCGGGTATAAAACCCGGGTTAAATATAAGCCTTTTGCCGGTACGGATACCCCTGCCCTACTCCTATTCTTACTCTCTATAACCGCCCTGACATCTTCCAAGCTAGATTTTCCCATACCCACGTCCAAAAGTGTCCCCACAATGGCACGGACCATATTTCTTAGAAATCGATCAGCAGTTATGGTAAATATCAATGTATTGCCCCGTTCTTCCCAAATCGCTTTTTTAATCTTACACTCATAAGTCCTTACATCGGTATTGGATTTTGAAAAACACTCAAAATCATCATATTCCAGCAATACCAAAGCCGCTTTGTTCATTTCTAGGACATCCAACGGATATTTACTATAGTGCGCCCTGTCTGTATAAAAAGGATTCTTTTTCTGTACGATCCAGTATTCATAGGTACGCTCCACTGCATCAAACCGGGCATGGGCATCCTTGGATACTTCATGAATTCCAGATACGGCAATATCGTCCGGCAAAAAAGCATTTAATCGAAATACAAGATTATCGACGTCATTAATTTTTTCAAAATCAAAATGGGCGAACATTTCTTTGGCATGTACCCCCGCATCTGTTCTTCCGGCACCGACCAAGGCAATAGGCCGTCGCAAAAGTGTTGAAAAAGCGTTTTCCAAAACCTCCTGCACCGTAAGGGCATTGGGTTGATTTTGCCAACCGTGATAAGACTTACCAAAGTAAGAAAAGATTACGAAATATCTCAAGCGAATACCTTATTTTTGCAGCGCTTAAAGATACCCTAATCCTAGGAAAAAGAAATGAATCACCTATATATTTAAGCATATTTTAAGTTTATGACCCGTATTTTATTGCTTTCGGACACCCATAGCCATATGGACAATACCATTCTAAAATATGCCCGACAAGCGGACGAGGTTTGGCATGCCGGAGATATTGGTAGGTTGGCAGTCACGGATGCACTTAGCGAACTTAAACCTGTTCGGGGCGTTCATGGAAATATTGATGATCATATTATTCAAAAAGAATTTCCGTTGGACAATAGGTTCTTTTGTGAGGGTGTTGATGTCTGGATTACCCATATTGGGGGCTATCCCAACAAATACAACATTCGAGTACGGGATGAAATACGTCAAAATCCACCAAAACTTTTCATTTGTGGACATTCCCATATCCTTAAAGTGATGTGGGACAAAAAATTGGGATTATTACATATGAACCCCGGTGCATGCGGCAAACACGGTTTTCATACCCTAAGGACCATGCTTCGGTTCGATATTGATGGAGAAGATATAAAAAATCTGGAAATCATAGAGTTGGGAAAACGATAGTAGCACCTTAATCTGTATACAAAGCAAGGTATCCACAAGTTTTATTGAAAAATCTGTTAAGAAGTTATCCTAACTACGTCTAAGGGAAGGAACAAAATCCATCACAACATGAAAACGCAAAATTTAATAATGCTACTCGTATTAAGCTCAATACTGCTATTGGGTGCTTGTAAAGAAAAGAATACAAAGCTGGAAACACCCTCCGAGACCACCGAAGTAATGGTCAAAACACCTGTATATAAAACAGATGACCCCCAATCCATTCTTGCATCCATTGAATATGCCTACGGGGGCTGGAACGATCTTTGGGGGAAAAAGGATGTTCAATATACCTACGATTATCGCTACCCTGATGGGAAAGCGGACATCTCTACGGAGCGCTATGTTTTTGATTCCGAAGCATCTTTTGGAAATTATGAACGACACGAGATAAATACCCTACCGGATTCCGAGGGTTCGGTAGTTCAGTATTTTGACGGCACAAAAACCATGGTAATCCATAATGGGGAAAAAATGGAAGATCCACAAACCGTAGGCACGGGAGACTTTTTACGTAGGGCGAACTACTTTTGGTTCGTTATGCCCTACAAACTAAATGATGTGGGCACCATTGCCTCCTATATGGGACAAGAGGAATACAATGGAAAAATGTACGATAAGGTAAAGATAACCTATGACCCTGAAATTACGGCCAAGGAGCAAAACGATACCTATATCCTCTATGTTGATCCCGACACCAAACTAATAGACAGGTTTTACTTTTCCCTACCTTTTTTAGGTGTTAGCGACCCCGTTATCATTGCCAATTACGAATATGAGGATATAGAAGGGCAGAAAGTAGCTACCAAACGCACTTATTTTATGCCCAATGAAAAAGGGGAGTATGGTGAAAACCCTAATATAGTACAAACACTTACGGATATTAGCTTTAACAACGGCTTTACATCCGAGAGTATTATGGAACTGAATTAAGAAGTGATTCGTGGGAATTTTCAAAAGGGGAAACCGATTCGGTTTCCCCTTTTATATGTAATAATAAACTCGTTTAAAGCTTTTCTTGCCTTCCCCCATACAAGAAAAAATATAGGGTCCTTAACCTTTGAAATTCGGGTAGATTTATCTAATTTCATACAACCTTGGCAAAAAATACAACGAGTTTAGCTATTGTTTGCCCTATTGGAATCCACAGCGTAAGATGAACACCAAAACCATACGAATAGCCAAAACAGCTGATGCCGAATATATTGCCTTATTGGGCAGAATCACTTTCAGGGAAACTTTTGGACATCTTTTTGAGGATAACAACGATCTATTGCCCTACCTTGATCGTACTTTTTCGGTACCAAAAATAAGGACCAGCATTGGTAAACCAAGCAATGTCTATTGGATTGCTTTTGTAAACGAGCTACCTATAGGATATGCA
>JBATTK010000133.1:0-69330 GCA_049670505.1 Saonia sp. | reverse complement strand
GTGTAGACTAAAGTGCCCAAGTCTAAATTGTTCCAAAAGGGGGCAAATCCAATTTTTTATTTTGAATTGATCTCACCGGAACCTATGTCGGACAAAAATCTCTAACAAAAATAAAAAAGACGGCTGTTATACCGTCTTTTTGTTCTGTTAATAATACGTTAGAAGTCCCAAGCCACAAAGCCATCTTTATAGATGTTATATATGTAATCGGCTTCAAAGAGCAAGATAAATACCAAATAGGCGACAAGGAAAATAGGGGTCCATACTATTGCTCTTCGCAACGCACTTTTTTCGTCGCGAAGGTGCATAAAGTCCCAGGCTATATAATAGGCCTTTACCAAGGTAAGGATGATGAATATCCAATTCAACAGTTTCATCCCCAAAAAATAAGATCCGACCAAAGCTGCGGGTTTAGTTATACCCAAGCCCACTTCCACTGCGGTAACTATGGTAAGGAAAATCAAAACGCCCCATATTTTTTGGGTGTTGGACTTAAATTTTAAGAGTCCCCTAAAGATTTCTAATTTATGTTCGTGTGCCATTATTTAAACTTTTTATCATAAAATTTACCTGTTTCGGACAGTTGCTGAAACAAGTTGAGGTTAAACCAAATAGAAGAAAGTAAACACAAATACCCATACCAAATCCACAAAGTGCCAGTACAGCCCTACTTTTTCCACCATCTCATAGTGTCCGCGTCTTTCATAGGTGCCCAGAATAACATTAAAGAAGATGATAATGTTGATCAACACTCCGGAGAATACGTGAAACCCGTGAAACCCTGTTATAAAGAAGAAAAAGTCTGCGAACAATCTGCTACCATACTCATTATGAACAAGATTGGCCCCTTCCACCACCTCAATTGCATTGTTTAACTTCTTCAAGGATTCTTCCCTGTTCAACAGTGTTTTTTCGCCTTCTTCATTTATGGTTTCGGTCCGAATCAAAATATTCGGGTCGGCCCTAAAGCCTTCCACTACTTCCTTAACGGAATAGGAGGGCAATGTACCTTCATCATAATACCAAATACCATTTTTCCTTTCATGCGCGGTACGTTCCCCGGGGATGGTCTTGGCAAAATCCGCTAAGGCCGCACGCTCACCGGTATCCGCTTTTACAAATTGTAAAATTCTACCTCCCTTGGTTTCAATAGCGCCGTAATCCCCCTTTATAAACGTTGCCCATTCCCATGCCTGGGAACCAACGAAAATTGCACCCCCGATTATGGTAGCGAACATATACCAGATTACGGCATTTTTCTTCATTCTATGGCCCGCGTCCACGGCCAATACCATGGTAACGGAAGAAAGAATCAAAATAAAGGTCATGAAGGCAACATAATACATCGGATAATTGCCGTGAAAGAACGGAACGTGGGTAAATACCTCATCGGCAATCGGCCATGTTTCGATAAACTTAAATCTTGAAAATCCATAAGAGGCCAAAAAACCAGAAAAAGTCAAGGCATCCGAAACTAGGAAAAACCACATCATTAGTTTTCCGTAACTCGCTCCTAAAGGTCGGTTTCCACCTCCCCATACATTCTCTTCAGCACCTGTTGTAGCCGTTGTATCCATATAAAAATTATAGCGTTAACAAATTTTTTACAAATTTACATTTTTTTCTTCCATACAAAAGTCAAATACTATTCAAAACCAACTTAATTGCAATTTATTATTTAACGAAATACATAAATACAATCAAATACACCCATAACAGGTCTAAAAAGTGCCAAAAAGTAGCTCCCAGTTCTAGACCCAATAGTTCCTTGGATGAATATTTATGTCTCCATTGGTTGAACAATACGACCGATAGGGAAACGAGTCCTGCCACTACATGGACTATATGCACCATGGCAATTAAAAACACATAGGACATCTTTATGTTGCTGGTTGGCCCTGTAAAATAGTATCCTTGGACCACCATTTGGGAAAATCCGTTGAATTGCAGTACGATAAATACAATTCCCAACCCCATGGTAATCAACAACCACGTGGTACATGTTTTATACTGATCAACTTTAATGGCCCTTTTAGCAAGATGGTATGTGATACTGCTTAGTATGATGACCACCGTGCTTATAAAAAAGGATGGGGGCAATTCCAGATCCTTGATCCAATCCTCCCGTGAACTGCTCACGATATAGGCACTGGTCCATCCTGCAAAACCCATCAACAGGCTTACAATACCGAACCAAAGCATCATTTTCTTGGCCCTATCGTTCTTCTCTTTTTGTGTACCCTGTGTCAAATCCATTATCAGCTTCGTAAGAATTCAAATTAAACGCTTAAAATTAAAATCCGTTAAGAGCGCTTCTTTTTAAATAAATTTATCCACAACATAAACCACTTGCATCAATGTAATATAGCTTACACTTGCCAGCATGAGGCTTCTTGCGGACCTATTATCTCGTTTATTATACAATCGAAAGGCAAAAATTAGCATTACCATTCCCATCAAAAAGATGATTATGGCCGCCACAATGGATAACTGTAATTGACCGGTGATTCCAAAAACGGGAATTACGGAAATGACCATCATCCAAATGGTATACATGATAATCTGGAGTGCCGTGCCTTTATCCTTTTTTCCGGTAGGCAGCATTTTAAAGCCCCCCTTTTTATAATCATCATCCAACATCCATCCCAATGCCCAGAAGTGTGGAAACTGCCAAAAAAACTGGATCATGAACAAGGTTCCGGGTTCAATACCAAAATCGTTGGTAGCGGCCACCCATCCCAACATAAAAGGGATAGCACCGGGAAAGGCACCAACAAAAACGGCCAAGGGTGTTTTGGTCTTTAAGGGGGTATATACGCTGGTGTATAAAAAAATGGAAATGGCCCCAAACATAGCAGTCTTGGGATTTAGGACATATAACGAAACTACCCCGAGAAAAGTCAATGCCAAAGCTATTGCCAAAGCCGTATTAACCGACATCCTGCCAGAAGGAATGGGCCTATTTTTGGTGCGATTCATTAACGCGTCCAGGTCCTTTTCGATAATCTGATTGTAAATATTGGAGGCCCCTACCATACAATATCCTCCGAAGGCCAATAAAAGAAGTGCCAAAATATTGATTTCGGAAGCACCTAGAAAGTATCCGGCAATGGAGGAAAAAACAACGCTTACCGCTAGTCGAGCCTTGGTAATCTCTTTAAAATCAGCAAAAATCAAAGCCCAAGAGCTACTTTTTGCTGCACTAATAGCAGTCTTCATGCACAACGTATAATAGATTTGCAAAGATATGACCCGAATGCTTTTTTTGCAACGAAATAGCAATGTTTATGTTATTTTTGGAAAGTGACTACGTCTTATATCCTAAACCCGACCTTTATGACCGCAAAATACACCCTTATACCCCTTGTACTGTCCGTTTTTTTCTCCATGCGCCTAAGGGCTCAGGAGAAGGAGGTATCCATTGCGATCGACACTTTATCCAACGATGTTTATATGTTGACAGGACGTGGTGGAAACATAGGTATTTACACAGGACAGCATAATGTATTTATGATCGACGACCAATTTGATCATCTAAGTGAAAAAATTAAAAATGCCATAAGTACTATAACCGATAAGCCCATTTCATTTCTGTTCAACACCCATATGCACGGGGACCACTCTGGCGGAAATGCAAATTTCAATACTAAAAAAACGACCTTGGTCGCCCATGAAAATGCGCGTAAAAGAATACGCACTAGGCAAAAACAAAATCTGGATGAAAAAAAAATATCTCTCGATCATTACCGACGTATGTTACCTGAAGTAACATTCTCGGATGATATCACTTTTTATGATGGGGACGAAACCATCATGGCCTTTCATGTACACCATGCCCATACGGACGGTGATGCGATCATATATTTTATGAAAAACAATGTGCTTCATATGGGCGATACTTATTTTTCCGGAAGATATCCCTACATTGATTTAAAAAGCGGCGGAAGCGTCCAAGGTTATATAGACGCCCATAAAAAGGTATTGATGATCATTGATAATGAAACCAAAATTATTCCGGGACATGGACGGCCTTCCAATAAAAAGGAACTGGAAACCTACGTAAAGATGTTAGAGGATATTAAGACCAAGGTTCTGGTAGAAATCGATGCGGGCAAATCCTTGGAAGAAATAAAGGCAAATAATCGTATTACCTCAGTTTACGATGCTACCCATGGCAATGGATATATTAAACCCGAAGTGATGCGGGAAACTTTTTATAAAAGCTTAACCGATCTGTAGCAAAGTAAAGCGAAGTAGCGTAGTGCCGATTATTTTGGCTACCCTACTCCGCTCCTCCATTCATCCATAGGATAAATAGCTTCTTACCGATGTCCTTTGTACTTATTCCTTAGGTGTATAGGTTTTTACACAATCGCCATTAATTTCGCAACTGAAAATATATGGGAATGCTATAAGGCACTCTAACAGCTCTTCCTTTCTGTTTACCGGGAGTCATTTTTGGAAGCTTGCCGATAATCCGAGCGGCTTCTTTTTCCAGAATGTTGTGGGGTCCCCTCATCTGAATGGTATTGACACTGCCATCGGTATCAATTTTAAAGGTAACATTTACCCTTCCTTGGATATGTAAAGTCTGTGCCGCCTCCGGATATTCAAAATTTTTAAGGATGTGTTCCTGTAATTTTTCCTGAAAGCAGGCCTTTCGCTGCGACTGGTCTACATTTTCACAACCTGGGAATATGGGCATTTCATCTAGAAAATCGATTAGAACGGTAAGGGGCGCATCGTCATCCGGATCCACATAAGCAATAGCGTCGAGACCTATAGTTCCCTCTTCCGGTTCTACTTCCAAGATGACATCCTCCCCCGGGTCAACGTTCCCCTCATCTTCGTCAATGATGAATTTTGACGGATTAACAATTTTCTTAGGGGCAACTAGTTTCTTTTTTTCCACCTTGAATTTGTTCAGCTCAGGGTGATATTCAATGAGTGTGGGCTCTATTTCCATGATTTCGGGAACATCCGTATCATATGCCTTAAACGAGGCCTCAAGGGCCGCATAAACAAGGATCATGGCCAATAGTAATCCGATTTGAAAACGGATAAATCCTCTTTTTCTTAGATTTGCATCGTACTTACTGCCTTTGCGGTGGGTACGTTCGGTCGTTTCGCTGTTCTTCCCATTGCCGTGGGAATCAACAGACTTTGCTGTGTTTTTATTCATAATGATGTGTTTTTTATCCCGAAAATTCAGGATGTTATCAATATGTTAAAACACAAGAAGCGTACCAAAAAAAATCCCGTCCTGCCAATTGGCGGACGGGATTTTAAATAATTTTTTTTTGAAACCGACTATCTCCGAGATAAGCTATAGAGGGTGCTTTTTTCGGTTTCATTTCGACGAAGCCCAATACAGGTATTTTGACCTTGGGGCCAAAAACCAAAATTTTATATTTTCACCTCACCCAGAACTGCCGAAAGGGGCAGTTATGGTCCGCCAGCTGGCGGAAGAGGTAAATAAGAAACCCCGACCCAAGGGCCGGGGAATGTTTAGAATAATATTGTAAGGCCTTTTTACTGTAGCTTAAAGGTGATTGGAATACTAAATGGAACCCTTACCGCTCTACCTCTTTGTTTTCCAGGAGTCATTTTTGGAAGCTTGCCTATAATCCGTGCAGCTTCCTTTTCTAAATTTTTATCAGGTCCACGCATTCTCACGTTTCCTATACTACCATCTTTTTGAATGGTAAACATAACGCTCACCCTACCTTGGACGCCCATCTCCTGAGCAATCTCGGGATAACGGAAGTTTTTACGGATATGCTTTTGCATCATTTCATTAAAACATGCCCTCTTATCACTTTTACTTTCGCATCCCGGAAAAATCGGCACGTCCTCAATTACGGCAAAAGGTACATCCACATCTTCAAAATCCTCTTCCACGGCCACGTCATCTACCTCTATAACTTCTTCATCCTGACTTGTTTCCGTAGATTCTATCACAGTTTCTTCAACTTCTTCCTCATCTTCCACTATTTCTATCACCTCTGGTGCTGCCGGAGGTGGAGGGGGTGGAGGTGTTTTAATCTGTTCGGTCATCGGAACTTCTTCATCCAATTCATCCTCTACGTTCAATGTGTAATCAAAATTACCATCGTCATCGTACGTCTTCCATTCCAAGCCTCTCCAAACGATAAGCATGACCAAGGCCAGACCTATGACGAAATAGAGACTACTATTTCTTGTTAAATCGGCTTCTGGATTCTTTTTTGGTTCCATAATTATTCTTTTTAATGTTCGCTAATTTAATTATTTATTTACTAAAAAAACAATTAATTCTTCCATTTTAACCGCCTTTTCTCGGAAAAGATGAATTTTATAACTATTGTTCCCGTTAAAGCTCCTATGCTATTTGCTACAATATCCCATAGATCACCTTCTCTTTTAACCGTAAACTTACTTTGAATAACCTCAATAATTATACCATAAAAAATGGCAAAACATAGGGCTATGAGAACAGCATTTACCAAACGTAACCTATCCCTTCTTGTTTCCCATAGAAACAGGCTACCCAAGATTACCACCATAAAATAAAATATGAAATGTACCACTTTGTCCAAATGAGGGATTTCTATATCTATTGCCAAGGTATCATCCGGAAAAGAAAATAAGCTGAATACTGTTATAAACACCATCCAACTTATAAAAATTATCGTAAACAAATGCCTTTTAAGCACCTATGACTTCTTTGTAATCCGAATCGCTCATTAAAGCTTCTATTTCAGATGCATCACTTATTTTTATTTTTATCATCCACCCTTCATTGTAGGGATCGGAATTTACCTTTTCCGGTTCGTCCTCCAGAGCCTCATTAAATGCTATGATTTCTCCACTGAGTGGTAGGAAAAGGTCGGAAACCGTCTTTACGGCCTCCACTGTTCCAAAAACCTCATCTTTGTCCAAAGTTTCGTCCAAGGTCTCTACTTCTACATAAACAATGTCTCCCAATTCTCCTTGGGCAAAATCGGTTATCCCAACAGTGGCTACATCGCCTTCTATTTTCACCCATTCATGATCTTTGGTATACTTTAATTCGGCCGGTATATTCATTTTTTATATTTAAAGTTATGCTAGCAAAAGTAAAAGATTAAACCTAGGTATTCAAAAATAAGTTCAAGGTTTACGGTTCAAGGTTTTGGTTTTTGGAAAAACAGTCTTCAGTAAGCAGTGTCAGTTGGCAGGAGTTCCGTTTCTGGTTTCTAGGAGTTTGGCTCAAGGGTTAAGGTTCAAGGTCTTGGTTTTCAGTTTCTAGTTTCCGAACACTGATTTCCGGTCTTCCGTCTTCCGTCTTTCGTCTTTTGTCTTTTGTCTTTTGTCCTTAGGTCTTTGGAAAACTTGAGCTTTTCAGGCCTTAGTTTCCAAAATTATATCTAATTGTAAAGCCCGCATTTATAGTGGTTTGCGGGAAAGCCGTTGACACGGCGAATTGAGAAAAAGAATGATCGTAGAAAAATAGCGCATTTAGATTTTTGTTCAAGGCATAATCCGCAGTAAACTTTATGGACAATAAGTTCTGTCCGGAGGTAATCTGGTTGTTATCGATATCCAAATTTCTAATAATCGTTATGTTATCCCTAAGAGATACATCGGCCTTAAGGTTAAGGTCGCCCTTTAAACGTTGTTTTTCTCCCCCTATATTCGTTACGAACTTTACATCTTTAAATCGATAACCCAATCCAACGGTATATTCCTTGCCGTTGATCTCCGTTAGGAGATTGTTATCGAAACTTAAGGACAAGGCCCTATCCGTTCGTACCTCGGCAATAACGCTCAACGAGTTCTTCATCTCAAAATCTACCCGCACCAAGGGATTGAACTGATCGTTGAGCACCACATTATTTATAATATTCACTGGTAATTGATCCTCTGTTACAGGATCTACGGTAGGTGCGTTTTCTGTTTCAAGTTGCGTTCTTACCAAATTGGTCTGAAAGGAATTGATGCTGTAGGAAGCCCTATAACCATGGCTTAAAGAAAAACGTTTGAACTTTTTCTTGAACCATTTGTTCTTCATAAGACCGGTATACTTAATATTCCAATTGGGAATGGGGATATCCCTGAACGCATCCAAATTTACACGATCCGCACTCTGACCCGTATAGGCGGCAAAGAAAGCGGGCAGCAGTACATCCTGACTTGTTTTTCCATAAAGCTCGGGGAAACCATCGGCATCTACATTACCGGTATCCTGATTTCGATCGGCAACCAACCTATTCGCTATGGTAATCCTATTGTCCTTAAAAGTTTCGAAGGCCTCGGAGTCAAACTCGTCGCTCTTACCAAAGATGGTCCCGATCATTACCGTTGAAATACTGAAATTACCAAAGGTATTGGGGGTCAAGGGCACATATTCACCGTCCTCTATGTTAAAGTTCTCCTGAAAGCTACTGGAAAATTGCCTATCCGCCACTAAATCTATGGTAAGGTCTTGCGTAGGCTGTGCGGTAGCGGTAATATTAAGTTGTTTATTGGTGCGCTGTATAAATTGCTCGTTAAACTCGGGAAAGGTGGTCAACCATCCATTACGTGCGGCTTCAAAACGCACATCGGATTGACTACCGAACACAAAGCCCAAGGTGGGTCTGGTAGTTCCTACAAAACCTACTGACTGGGTATATCCCGGAAGTACGGTTCCATTACTTTCGTTATAGTTGATGTTCAACCGTTTTACCATAGTCACAATATCTACTACCGTGTTAAATAGGCCACTGGTCTTTCCTTTAGGTTTTTTCTGATCTCCCTCCGCAGCGTTTCCAGCTTTATCCCTTCGGAAATTGTTATTGGTAGCTGTTCCTTTACTTCCCCTTTTCTTTAAACCGATACGGTCGTAGAAACGTTGCATACTCAATGCAGCGGTCAAATTATGGGTGTTGGCATTTTGTACCGTACTAATGGATACCCCTTCTTGTCCTGGAGTAGTGCGGATTACCTCGTTGAGGGCATCCCCCCCACGTTGCCAATCAAAATTACTGGTATAGGTGTACTGGGCATTGATAAAATCCAGAGCAGGTATTTTGTTCAAGGGCAATTCATAGTTAACCTGCATCTGCTGCGAATGCCTATTGGGTTCCCCCACATCAAAGAAACCGTCCCATAGATTAAGGTCGGGGTCTATAAGGGAACTGGGATCTCCTTCTTCTTCAAAATAATTCCGGACAATGTTGTTGTTGGATGCGGTTAGGTTTACCCGTAAAGATTTGGTCAAACTATAATTTAAGGCATATTGCCAATTGAACAAATAATTGCGTTGCTGCAACAAGGGCAAATCCAGAGCTTCTACTCCCGGTTCCAAAACATCCCTGAACCGCTGTTGATTAAAAGCCCTATTGATATTGGAGTTTACCGATATGCTAGTGGGCAAGAGATTAAAATTCAACTCCTTTAGCCATTGCCAATATTGGCCCGTAAACAGAGAATCCTTTTTGGCAAAAGGAGCTACGGGTGCCGGCTTAAAGCTGTGATTATAGACAAAACCGGTGACTACATTTTGATCTCTTAGGCTCGCAATTTCAAAATCGCGGTGATCGGTTTCATTATAGGAGTAGTTGAACGTAAAATTTTCTATATCATAGAAATTGGCCTCTGCTTCCTCTCCCCTATCTTTTCTAACACCAATAAAGTTAATACTTGTCCTTTTGGTATAATCCTCTGCCTGTTGTTTTATCGTTTCCGCTTCCTCGGGTGTATCCGCAGCAGCGATACGGTCATCCAATTTAAGGTCGTCGTATACGGGATCAAATTCCGGAGTGATCAATTGTTCCGCGATACCATAATTGAAAGGAATTTGAAGCCCCCATTTTTTAGGGAACAATTGGCCCACATTCACATTGGTCACCACATCATAGGATATGGCATCTTCCCGTAATCGTTCATTTGGCCTTTGGTCCAAAGCTCCAAAACCGGATGTACTTCTGGCTCCAGTGGCCGTTACATTGGCGAAATCCGCCATATTTGCATCTATGGCGGCAACTGCCGCCCAACCACCATTGTTATCCAAACCTGCCAAACGCAGTTCATTATACCATATTTCTCCCCGGGCCGGTAGATTGTCTATATTTTTAATCCCGACCATCATACCCCTGATACTGCCCAACGAAGGATTACCCCGTATTCCTATACGTATTCTCCCCAATGTCCTTGGAGCAAATTCATCTACCAACACCACTTCTCCATCAACGATTTCATAAAAATTGATTTCGCCCAAAGTTCCGTTTGCTATTCCCTCCGTCTTTACCCTCCTTAAATCGTCCAATGAAAAATTTAATTCGTTTTCTTCTGGCCAAACATCGTCAGGGGCAGCAGAACCAAAGGGAGTAAATCGCAAAGGCAATTCTATCTGATAAAAATTCTGGGAGAAGTCGGTTCCTATCCGTAAAAAACCTACCAAGGGCGTCTCATCATCTCCATAATCCCCGTCACTTACCTTTTCGGCATGCATAAACATCCGCATTTTTTCATATTGACGCACATCTATGTTAATGTTCTTAAAAACACCTCTTGAATCTTCCGGTTCCAAGTTTTCTACGATAATGGACAAGGATTGTTCATTTTGGCGAATAATTGTATTGTTATTGTTCAATTGTTCCCTCACCACTCCTGGAGGCAGCACATAGGGAATAGGTATCCTATCTTCGTTTTCCTCTATATTAACGGCGTTTACGTCCAAGGTAGTGCCATCATCGGCGGGATCGTCCTCATCGGTCTGAAGCGTTCTGGTATAGGTTCGCCAATCTCCCCTGACCAGGTCCAAGGTCGCAAAACGTAAAATCACATCGTCCGAAAAACCGGTAAGGTACATCCGCATAAAACTGATGGACCTAAAATCGGCAATTCCGCCAACGGCATTTGTGAAATCGGTTAACGGAATCTTATATTGTATCCAACGACCCCTGACTTCCGTTCCGTTGGGAATACGGCTTCCGGATAATACCTGTTCCCGAATATCGGTCACGTATTGGTCATCTATAGTGGTATTGGGCTTAATCTGTATTCTGTACTCATAGTAACTGTTCACCGTATTCATGGTAAGGTCCCTATCAATATCCTCCACATCGGGCAAGGTGGTAGAGCCCCTATTGGTATTGGTTACCTCTACAGGTGAATTCCCTTGCGGGTTATTAAAATCCAAATAGCGTTCCAAGATATTGCCATCCCTATTTAAATAGTATTGATAGTTATCCAAAGCAGGGTCGCTACCCGTGTTATTCGTGTAAATGGATGCCTCGTCATTATCATCATTACCATCGAACCCTAAATCCTGTAAACCCCTATTGGTTTCGTCGGCATCAAATGCGTAGACCAAAGATTGTGTTGAGGGCACCCTACCCCATACGGTAGGGGTCGTTAGATCGTTACTGTTGACGCCCGGAAGCCCATTTTCATATTGTTTTCTTCCGTCATCCAATATATCCTCGGAGATATTCCCAAGGTTAATGACCAGTTCTCCCGTTCCTGTAGCAATACCGTCTACATAAGGATCTAAGACCCAAAATTGTACAAATTCTACATTGGACTGTTCAAAATTGGTGCTGCTCAAAGACCGCATGATACCGCCCCATTTTTCGTTGGGTTGCTCAGCTTCAAAATTCGGGTTGTTGTTATAAGGTCCTTTTTGATTGGGGTAATAAACTAAGTCCAAGGTGTTCTGAACCGTGGTCTGTCCTTGGGCAATATCTATCTGGGGGAAGACTTCATCAACGAATACCCTACGTGCCGCATTGGTAGAAATGTCATTATCACTAATACCGGAGGGGCGCTGATTGGTATAAAAGATGGGATCTATGGTATACCATGCCATTTTTCCCCGCTCATAACCCGTTTCCAAATCATCTTCGCTCTCATTTAAAAATTCCAAGGGCGTACTTGCCAAGGACCATCCCAACGATGATCGTATATCGATCAAAGCCTGAGCACCCTCAAAATCATCTACATAGGTGGTAGTCTCTCCCTGAAAATCCGCGTTTTTGGGAGAATTGGGCTTTAAAAATGCCACTTCCCCACGAATGGATACGTTAGAAGGCACATCGGTATCTACATTAGGTAGTTTATTTACCAATCTGGTGAGGAAGGGAACCTCGGTAGAAAAATTTCCGTTCAGACCAAATATCGTATTGTTCACCGGTTCTACCCCAAAATTCGCTTTTTGTGTCAAGGGACGCTCGTTCAGGTTCAAAAAGGTTCCGCCTAAAACAAATTTTTCATTAAATTGATGCTCCACATTAATTCCGGCAAACCTTCTGGTCTGTTGTCCAAAAACAGCGTTGTTTTCTACGGAAATATTGATAGGGGTATCGGAATTTTCCAAGCTGGGATCAATGATCTGTACCGTTCCCGCCTGATAGTTTACCGTATAATCTATGCCTTCCTGTAATTGCCTTCCTCCCGCAGTAACCCTTACCGAACCTCTAGGCACATTAAACGCCCCAATGGGAATACCATTGCTCCCTTCTGACTTGTAGCGCCCTTTTAATAAAAATCTATTTTTCTCCGCATCTTGCAAAGATGCCGCTTTGGTATTCGCATACAGATTTCTAAAAACATACTTTTGCTGATTTTCATTATAGCCTTGATCGTTTTCCACGTCATAGACTCCTCCCCCGAGCAATTCGAACAAGAATTCACCAAAAGGTTCTACCTTAGTGAAAATAACACTTCCCGATTGGGTATCTACGGTTATTCCGGATACAAAATCAAAAAAACCATCACCTCTGGGCTGTACGTCATTGTAAACATTTAACCGATCCCAATTAAAGACATCCAATAAAATACGTTCTTCCAACGGTACTCCCCCGATTACGGGAAAAGGCTCAACAGGAGTGATGTAGTTTCTGGGGGTAGGATCGGAATACAGGATATTCAACCTAAAGTCTTCTTGACTTAACTGAAAAGCACCTGTTGAATAAATATTCTTCATCATCAGATCCCAAATAGGATCGCTAACATTGGTGATATTACTTTTTAGAAGTTTTAGCACCAAGGTGTTATTGTTGATGATCGGATTATCAACGCCCGGCGCTACCGTAGTGGCATCGACACCTCCATTTGCAAATTCCCCTACCTGGTACACTTCTCCATTGAAAGTATACTGAAAGGCCACTCCCAGTACCTCATCGTTACTTAGACGTTGGTTTAGGGAGATATAGCCCAATTGGGTATTGAATTGATAATCCCTTCCCTGATCTAACTTTCTCGCATTTTCCAGTATGGCATAATCAAACCCTTCGTTGGCCGTGTAGGGTCCTGTAATGTTAAATCCATCATCCACTGTAGCGATATCGCGGATGGCCGGTGTTAAAACTCCCTCGGCAGTACCAATTAATTCAGGATCATAATCATTGGCATTATTCCTTGGCAAATCCCCAGCGGAAGAAATATTAAAAAAACCTGCCGGGTCACCGTTTTGCTGTCCTATTCTTGTCTGATCCGAATTGAACTCTCCCAAATCCTGAATGGCCACCACATTTCTTACATTCAGCGTCTGTTGACTTCTGTTCGTGACCCATACCTCTAAACGTGTTATTTGTACCTGACTTCGAATAAACGGATAATTTGCAAGTGCGTCATCATACTGGTCCCTAAAGAATTGTGCGAGGAAAAAGTGTTTATCCTCATCATAATCCAAGGCTGTTATTTCAAAATCGTTTACCGTGCCTCCCCCTTGTGCAACTACCGTATTACTTTGGGAACGTTGTTCGGAAAAAACGGCTGTTACCGTAGTACTGCCGAATTGTAATTTTGTTTTTACCCCGAACAAACTTTGTGCACCGGTAATAAGCGAACTATTTAGGGGCATATTTACATTACCTACTTCTATGGACTGTATGATATCGTCCTCGGTTGGTGTATAGTCCAGTTTTACCAGATTTTGAAAATCAAAAGTCGCCTCGGTATCATAATTTGCCGTCACTTGTAACCGTTCCCCTACTTTCCCTAGCATACTAAGGCTGATGCGCTGATCAAAATCAAAAGAAAGGTTCGTACGGTTTCTAGGTGATAGGGCCGGATTGTCATTTTTTTGCCAAATAACCCCAAGATCGATGGCTACCGAACCTTGCGGAATTACCTCTATGGTATTCCCACCGAATACGGACTCAAAAAAGCTACTATTGACATAAAAATTGGGCAATAGATTTTTCCGAGCTTCCTCACTCCCCTCTTTTTTACCGGAAAAGGCATCTATTTTTTCTTTAAAGTAGGACTTCATATCCTCTTTTCGGACGAGCTCCCTGTACTGCTCAGGGGTAAGGATTATGGGATAGCTGATATTAAAATCACCTACACTCTCCGAATAGACATATCGGTCTAATTTAGGGTCATAAATATATTTGGAAACTATACTGTTGGGGTTTTGAATAGCTATCCTACCTAAAGCAAATCCTGTTTTAACGGAATCCCTCTCTTGGGTAACGGAATCCACTTCCTGTTCATTGGTTTCTTGGGCCATGGTAATTTGTGTGGCCCCAAGAAAAATGACGGATAGGAAAAAAAGCTTAAATAAAGATGATTTAAGAAATAATTTTGCCCCTGTTTTCAAACTTATTACAAATTTTTCAGCGTATATTTTATAATGTCCTCTACGCTTAGCGAAGAATCTTGGCTTAAAACCCTGTCAACAGCCTTTTCGGCGTGTTTTCTGACAAATCCAAGAACCTCTAATGCAGATAACGCTTCTTCTTTATTTGTATTGTTTGAAATAGTGGAAACTTCGTCAATATCGTAGATTTTTAAAACCTTGTCCTTTAAATCCAAAATTACCCGCTGTGCAGTTTTGAGACCAATGCCTTTTACCGCTTGTATGGATGCTACATCTCCCAGGGCGATTGCATCCCTGATCTGGAAAGGTGACATGGAAGACAGCATAGTCCTTGCCGTACTTGAACCGATCCCGGAAACCGATATTAATAACCGGAATATGTCGCGCTCGGATTTCTCCGCAAAACCGAACAAAGTATGGGAATCCTCCTTTACCTGAAGATGCGTAAACAACTGTATATTTTCCGTATCCTCTATCTTGGAAAATGTATGCAGTGAAATATTTACAAAATAGCCTACGCCAGCGCATTCAATAATCACATAAGTGGGGTTCTTTTCAACCAATTTTCCCTTTAGATGGGTTATCATATGTTAGATGTTAGATGTTAGATGTTAGATGTTAGATGTTAGATGTTAGATGTTAGATGTTAGATGTTAGATGTTAGATGAAGATCCGAAATTTTTGGTCCAAATCGTAAAATCCCTACTTTTTTTACCTACTGCCAATTCACCAGTATCCTTTAATCATAGGCCCTAAGCTTAGCGCCCAAAATCAGGGCACTCTGTACTACTTTCTGATCAATAATCCATTAACCTATAACCTACTCATTACGTATCTAACCTATTAATTGCCAATTCATAAGCTTTGAGCCAACGCTGTATACTTCCTACTCAATACCCATTACTGTCAACCAAAGATTATCGGCCCATTTACTTATACCCTAATTTGGCTTCCTTCCTTTTTTCCCTTTCCTGGGCGTCTATTACCGCAACTGCCGTCATATTGACCATTTCATCCACACTGGCCCCCAATTGAAGAATATGTACCGATTTTCTAAGTCCTACCATTATAGGCCCTATAGAGTCCGCCCCGTTCAGTTCTTTTAGCAATTTATAGGTGATATTTGCAGACTCCAAATTAGGAAAAATCAGGGTATTGACTTTTTTTCCTGCCAATTTAGAAAACGGGAATTTACTTTGACGCAGATTTTTGTTCAGTGCAAAATCCGTTTGTATTTCACCATCGACCACAATATTGGGACAATTTTCATGTAAAATTTTTACGGCCTCCCTTACTTTTTTGGCATTCGGATGCGAAGACGAACCAAAATTGGCATAGGATAATAAGGCCATTACGGGTTCAAATCCAAAAGTAGATGCCACATTTGCCGTCATTTGGGCAATCTCTGCGATCTCTTCTGCATTGGGATCAATATTAATGGAGGTATCCGCTAGGAACAACGGCCCCCTGTTGGAAGTCATGATATTGACGGTAGCCACTCTTTTAACCCTCGAAGCCCTTCCGATGACCTCGAAAATTGGCTTTACCACGGCGGGATATGCCCTGGAATAGCCAGAAATCATTCCGTCCGCATCACCTTCTAGCAACATCATGGCGCCAAAATAATTGCGTTCGCGCATTTTTATATGGGCCCCATATAGCGTAACGCCACTTCTGTTTCTGTTTTCCCAATATTTTGTTGCGTATTGATTTCTTTTGTCCTTGGATTGTTCCGAAATCGGGTCCACGATAGGCACGTCCGCATCAAATTCCAGTTCTTTTTTTAACTCTTGAATAATTTCTTTGTTCCCTAATAAAATAGGTTCCGCTATGCCCTCATCGTACGCAATCTGCGCGGCTTTTAGAACATCGAGTTGATCGGCCTCGGCGAAAACGATTTTTTTTGCATTCAGACGGGCCCTATCATGCAGTAAGCGTACCACTTTGTTATCACTGCCTAAACGTTGTAACAGTTCTTCTTTGTAGTTTTCCCAGTCTTCAATTGGTTTTTTGGCGATACCGCTATCCATCGCCGCTTTTGCGACGGCGGGTGGTATTTCCGCTATAAGTCGGGGATCAAAGGGTTTGGGTATGATATAATGCTTGCCAAACGTAAGTCTGGTCTTTCCGTAGGCAATATTTACCTGTTCGGGTACGGGTTCCTTGGCAAGGTCCGCCAGGGCCTTGACCGCCGCCATTTTCATCGCTTCATTAATTTTAGTGGCCCTAACATCCAAAGCTCCCCTAAAAATAAAAGGGAACCCCAGAACGTTGTTCACCTGGTTGGGATGGTCGGAACGCCCAGTGGCCATTATAATATCCTTTCTTGTGCTACAGGCCAAATCATAGGCGATCTCCGGGTCGGGATTGGCCATAGCAAAAACGATGGGGTTATCTGCCATAATGGTCAGCATTTTAGGGGTAACGATATCCGCTCTGGAAAGACCAATAAAAACATCGGCGTCTTGCATGGCCTCTTCCAAGGTGTCTATTTTCCTTTCGGTCGCAAATTCCAATTTTTCTTTCGTAAGATGCTCCCGATCTTTTCGGATGACACCCTTGCTATCTACCATAACGATATTTTTGTCAACGGCCCCGAAAGCCTTGTACAAACGTGTGCAGGAAACAGCGGCAGCTCCTGCTCCACTGACCACGATACGTATTTTTTCAATAGCTTTTTTAGTTATTTCCAAGGCGTTGAGCAATGCGGCCGCGGAAATAATCGCGGTACCATGTTGATCATCGTGCATCACTGGAATATCCAACTCTTCCTTTAACCTTCTTTCAATTTCAAAGGCCTCCGGTGCTTTGATATCCTCAAGGTTGATTCCTCCAAAAGTTGGGGCAATGGTCTTTACCGTCTCAATAAATTTATCGACATCCTTGGTATCCAATTCAATATCTATACCATCGATATCCGCAAAAATCTTAAACAAAAGACTCTTACCTTCCATTACAGGTTTGGAAGCTTCGGGCCCAATATCGCCCAACCCTAGGACAGCGGTACCATTGCTGATTATGGCCACAATATTTCCCTTTGCCGTGTATTTATAAACGTTTTCCTTGTCTTTTTCGATTTCCAAGCAGGGTTCGGCTACACCGGGAGAATACGCAAGTGCCAAATCGCGCTGTTTGGCGTAGGGTTTGGTAGGGACAATCTTTATCTTTCCTGGTTGTGGTTTGGAATGATAATCCAAGGCATCCCTTCTATCCTTTTGTTTGCTCATATTCTTTGGGTTTGAATGACAAATTTAAATGTATTCATCGATATTAGGTGGATCAAAAACGATTAATCCTATTCACTATAAAAAAAAGCCCTAACAGCATCGTCAGGGCTTTTCAAAGGTTGGTTTTAATGGTTATTATAAAAACATGCCTACGACCAAAGCGGTAACCACTAACAATACAATGGCCAAATATCTATAATTTTTATACCAAGGCAGCCCTTTAAGCTCCTCGGTCTCCTCCGTAAACAACTCTTTTCTATAGGTATAATCCTTCACTTTTTGGGCATCGGGCAGTGCTGTGGCCAAACTCACGATTACATGTGTTATAATGCTTATGATGAACAATAGATTTGCCTTTGCCAAGAAGTGAAAATCGTTCAAATAGGGAGAAATATCGAATGTTATGGATAAAATCATAAAAACGGCAAAAGCCCCCCCTACCAATAAGCTTATAAAAGCTCCTGTACCATTGGCACGTTTCCAAAACAGTCCCAATATAAATGCCGACACTACCGGTGGACTTGTAAATGCGATCACCAACTGCAAATACCCCCAAAGCGAGTCGCTTACCCGCTCTATAAAAGGCACCCAAAGCGATGCCAAGATCACTAAAACCAAAGTAGCTATCTGACCGGCCCTTACCAGTTGTTTACTTGTCATTTCTGGCCGTAGTTGTTTTACAAAATCCATTGTAATCAGAGTAGAAGCGGAATTAAAGGTGGCGGATACCGATGACATCATAGCCGCAAGCAGGCCTGCAACTACCAATCCTAAAATTCCTGTTGGCAATAAATTAAAGAGTAATACAGGATACGTAAGGTTGGGACAGTCCGATAGATTTGTACACATTTCCCCATTGGGCAAAGGGTAGTTTAAGCCCGAAATATCCAAAGCACTGAACAACAACAACGCCAATACACCAGGTATTACCATGATGAATATGACGGGTAACTTTAAAAGTCCGGCAAACAACGCTCCCCATCTACCATGATTTAGGTCCTTGGCGCCAAGAACACGCTGAACCATGAACTGATTATTGGCCCAAAAATAGAACCCTAACAGTGGAACCCCTGTTAATAGGCCCCACCAGGGCATAAATTCATCATTGTCTGGACGCACCAAACTAAATACCTCTCCCGAATTGGAAGGAATATATTTTCCTTCCGCCGCACGATCACCAAAACTAACATCCCCAGCGGCAAGCATGCCGTCCAATTTGGACATCATACCACTCCAACCGCCACCTAATTCTTCAAAGGCGAAATAGGTAAGGAAACAAGAACCTATAATTAATAACACCGCCTGTATTACTTCTGTTTGTATTACCGAGTTCAACCCTCCCGGGATGGTATATGCCGCCGCCGCGACTGCCAACATTATAATGATGTAGGTAGAACTAATTTCCGGAAAAAGGAGCTTAAGTACAATACTTCCCACATATAGCCCAGCCGCCGTATCTACCATAACATTCCCTACAATGGTAATAAGGGAGAAATAATAGCGAGATCGAATGTCATATCTCTTTTGCATAAATTCCGGCATGGTATATACACCGGATTTCAGATAAAATGGTAGGAAGAAAATGGAAAAGAAAATCAAAATGACAACGGCGAACCATTCGTAGTTATATACATTTATGTTCGTCTGAAATCCATCCGAAGCCAAGCCTACTAGCGTTGAACTGGAGATATTTGCAGAAAACAAGGCAATACCTACAATAGGCCAAGTCATTGTTCTACCCCCTAAAAAGTAATCTTCGGAACTGCTTCTTTTAGATTTTGATATGCCATAAATAATAATCCCGACAAGGTACACCAGAATTACAACAATGTCCAAGGTTTCCAATCCGTTCATAATTGTATCAATTTAGTTTAGTTAGTTAGTGCCGTATAATTATTTTGGATTCTCCATAAACTTTTGTCCTATAATCTAGGTTTATCAAAACTTTCATAGGTGATTATTGAAGAATTCATAAAATGCTACAGTTTCCGAATATAGTATTTTTAATTTTTTCTTAAAAAAAACTTAACAGTTAAATGCCGTTGATCGGTAACGCAATCGATATAGTAGTAGTTTGCATTAACTCAAATAATGAAGAGCGACCTATAAACGTAAGATTTTGGCCCGTGTTGCCGGAGACTTTTGGAAGATTTTTTTTATCCCCACCTTGGTCTTCTCCCAGCAGGAGAGCATAGATCAATCGTTCAAAAACCGTACATTACGTTGTAAACCGGAAAACTTGGTTCGCTTTACCGCCGACTTTTGGAAGACTTTCTTAAACACATCGGTCGTAATCTCTTCCCAGTCCTTTTTGGTCATGGAAAGTAGTTCTGGATGGGGCTGGAACAAAGGTTCGTTATGGGATTTGGAAAAACGGTTCCAAGGACATACATCTTGGCAGATATCGCATCCGAACATCCAATCGTTGAACTTTCCCTTTACATCCGTTGGTATCTCATTTTTTAATTCGATGGTAAAATAGGAAATACATTTACTGCCATCCACTACATAGGGCTCCACAATGGCCTGGGTGGGGCAAGCATCTATACAAGCCGTACAGGTACCGCAGTGATCCGTGACGGGTGTATCATATTCTAATTCCAGATCCACAATAAGTTCTGCAATAAAATAAAAGGACCCCACTTGTTGTGTCAATAAGTTACTGTGTTTGCCCATCCAGCCCAAGCCGCTTTTTGCGGCCCAAGCCTTATCCAATACAGGGGCAGAATCCACAAAGGCACGCCCGTTGACTTCTCCAATTTCTTCGGAAACAAATTCTTGAAGTTTCCTTAATTTGGATTTAATGACATGATGGTAATCTTGTCCGTAAGCATATTTGGACAGCTTATAGGTGTCAGGCGACTGCTCTTCTTCGGGATAATAGTTCAGCAAGAGCGAAATAACGGACTTGGCACTATCTACTAACAAACGTGGATCTAAACGCTTGTCAAAATGATTTTCCATGTAGCCCATTTCTCCATGCATCTTGTTGGAGAGCCATTTTTCCAATCGGGGTGCTTCCTCTTCAAGAAAATCGGCCTTGGAAATACCACAGGACAAAAAACCGAGGCGTTTGGCTTCGGTTTTTATTTTCTGTGCATGATTTTTTTCATTCATACACTAAAGATAAAGCTAATTCCAAATAAGGATGCATTTTTAGTTAGCTCCTGGGCTATGAATGGCAAAAATAATGTCCCCACATTCTCCCTCAGCATCTGGTATTTCGCTAAAGGGAGCAAAATTATTGGTGCAACCACCTTGATGTGAGTTAATTTGCTCGGCAACCAATTCAGGCACCACAGGCCCATGACTTCTTAATACCACGGTCACTTGGGCTTCTATTGCATTTTGGAGCCCATTAAAAGTTGGTATTCCAAAAATATCTTCATTGATAGATCCCGAATTGTCATTTTCATCAAGATAGGACGTAAATGTGGCCGCACCGTCTTCACCGATGATGCCGCCCGAAGCATTCATAAGCTCTACTTCTACCTCAATCGCATTTTCAAAATCAGCCAACCCACATTCTCCAGGCACGATACAGTTTTGTGGTTGGTTCCAAACCGTCCACCATAGTGTGTATGCATAATTTGGCTCTAGACCACTTACTTCGTAGTTGACAAAAATTCCATTTTCTTCTCGGTAAAGTGTTGATTTGCCCAAAACAGCACCTGTGACAGCGTTTATTATTTCAGAAGTAGAGATTAATAGCCCAGGGGTATCTGCGCCGTCTTGACCATCAGCACCATCCATTCCCGGTAAGCCCTGCTCTCCTTGTGGACCTGGTGGGCCTATGGCCCCGTCTTCCCCATCCTTAGCACATGAACTAAACATAATCGCTAAAATAAACAATAAATACGGTAGTTTCCTTTGTGTACTTTTCATAATATAAAATGTTTAATGGTTAATAATCTATTCATGTTTGCTCGGGGGAGGGGTACAAATAAAAGTCTGAAAATTAGAATTTTAAGACATATTAAAAGTAAAGCCACTTTTTTAAGGTGGCTTTTACATTAATTCCAAAAGCTGGTAAAAAATGACCAAGAAGATAATTATCCTTTCAAAAAAGCGGTCGGTTGGATACCAAAATGCTTTCTAAAGCACTTAGTAAAGTAGGAAAGGCTATTAAAACCACTATCAAAAGCGGTTTGGGAAATATTTCGATCGGGTTCATTCAATAATTGTAGCGCTTTATGTAGCCGGAATTCTTGTAACAAGACATTTGGAGATTTCCCGGTTATCGATTTACTTCTACGAAAGAATTGCGATTTGCTCATCGACATCGATTTGCAGAAATCTGTAATCGCAAACTCAGAATTTTGCCAATTCTTATGTAGTGTTTGCATCAATTGTTTAGCAAAATTTTCTTCAGAAGAATTCATGCATTTAACTCCCTTCTCCTTCATTAAATTCTCGTACTCTTTTTTGTACAATTCTCGAATAATAGGCGACATTATAATTTGTTCTCCAGCACCGGAATTACCAAAAAACCGAGCAAAATTTACGACCTCGCCGAACAAAGATTTATCTTTTGCTATCGGTAGACCTGCATGAAGAGAAATTTTAAGGTTCAATTGTTTTGAAATTGACTGCGTTTTATTCTTAATGGACAAGGCACATTCAACAGCCTTAAAAACCGAGGTAAACGAAACAACAAATTCTTCGCCCTTAACCTCCTTTCCTTTGCTGTTTTTTATAGCGGACTTAATAGTTGACCTATATTCAGAAAGAAGTTTTTTTGCTTCTATTTTACCAAGTTTTAGTTCAAGAAGCCTATTATGATAGCTATCTGTAACCAAAATTATCCGAAAAGCCGGATCATTGAATATTTTCAAATCGCTCTTACCTTCGGTATAAAAAGTATCTGGATCTTTAATTCTTCCCAAAAAAGAAGTCACTGCAGCTTCTGAAACCTCTATAACCTCAAGTGGTTCGACACCAAGCGATTTTCTGTGCATTTTATTGATTGCTTCCCTATTTGGTGCCTCAATAAGACAAAAAGCCCGTTCTCTTTCTACATCTACCCAATACGTAGCGCATCTACAGCCAAACTCATCTTGTACTCTAATATCTTCCTTATGAGCAGCCGCAACCATCTCTGGCGTTATTCCCGGAACCACATGCAAATCCATAAAATAAGGCATAATGATATTTTTTTAATTAGGAGGGAACTAGTTTTACGCTACAAAGAAAGGGGAGAAATTTCCTTTAAGGTAGAAAAATTACATCAAACGTTGGTAAAATAATCCCACTTTATTGGATGTCCGATACCATTGGACAACTAATTGTCATTGCACCGTATTCAGTAATATGTGGCCTATCTTTTGAAATTCTTTAGAAAAACGGGAAGAACTATTTATTAAAATAGTCCTGGTTGCGCGCCTCCTTTTATCCTACCCAAGTGTTTATAAGCCAATTCGGTAACTTTCCTGCCTCTGGGTGTACGCATAATAAACCCCTATTGTATCAAAAAAGGCTCATAAACCTCTTTAATGGTTTCGGCACTTTCAGAAACAGTTATAACAATCGTGGTAATACCAACGGGGCCGCCCTTAAATTTATCGATCAGTGTGCTCAGAATCTTATTGTCCATCTCATCCAGCCCATAGGCATCAACGTTCAAGGCCTATAATCCAAATCTGGAAATATCCATATCAATTTTTCCGTTTCCTTTTATCTGGACAAAATCCCTTACCCTACGCAAAAGCGCATTGCAGATTCTTGGAGTTCCCTGGCTTCTTCCTGCAATTTCAATTGCGGCATCATTGGTTATAGGCACTTTTAAAATCCCTGAGCTGCGCTACATAATGGTGGAGAGAGCGGCCAAGGCCCCTGATTTTTTTAGGAATTCACACCTCGCGAATCGCTTTTTTAATTCTATATGATACGCTTTCTTATTTTGAAGGTAGAATGTTTTGGTTCACATGAAAGAAATTATCGGGGTCGTATTTCTTTTTAATTTTTGCCAATCGATTATAATTCCCTTTATACCCTGCTTTTACAGGCTCTTGCCCTTCTTCCATCATAAAGTTTACGTAACCGCCACCGGCTGCATAGGGTTCCATTGCCGCATGATAGTCCCTACACCATTTGGTGATTTTTTCCGCATTGGCCGGATCGGGATCTACCCCTACTATGACCTGTGCCCAGCGTGCACCCCTATTGGCCCAAGCTGTAGCTGACTGTGCTATTTCATGGACCTTTCCGTCAATGGGATACAAATGCATGGTAGAGTGTACAGAGGGGGTATTGGAACCATGTTTGATGTTCTCCTGTATACACTCCTCCGATAACTCATTGATGTAATGTGCCTTCCAGTACCATTGCAGACCTGGCGGATAGAGTTCATCGAACAGTCCGTTAAGTGAAGGCATGGGCATTTCGCCCACAAAATCAAGAATTGGGGGGCCAAACTCCCGTATGGGCCTAAATACTTCTTCCGCCTTTTTTATAGGTCCCGTATAACACCAGACCACTCCGCAAACTCTTTTCATATGAAGGTGTTTCGGAAAAGGATCTCCGGGCGGAACGATCAAAAAGGCAAAAAAACCGTATAGGTCGTTAGTCGCATTTTCGGTGATACTATCATAGAACTTCATAGCCTCTTCAGCCTGTTCTATGGGCCAGAACATGGGTCCGGCGTAGACATTCTTTACGGGGATCAGATTAAAAGTAAAAGAAACCACTACCCCAAAATTACCACCGCCTCCCCGTAGGGCCCAAAATAGATCGGGGTGACTGGTTTCATTGGCGATGACCGATTCTCCCGAGGCCAAAACCACTTCGGCCTCCAATAAGTTGTCGATAGCCAGCCCGCCTTTACGGCTTAGATAGCCCAATCCCCCACCTAATGTCAGCCCCGCTACGCCCGTTGTGCCGTTTATACCAACAGGCAGTGCCAGACCATGTTCGTGGGTAGCCTTGTCTACATCCCTCAAGGTATTGCCCGGCTGTATTTTTGCCATTTGGGTATCTGGATCAATCTGTATAGACTTCATTTCCGAAAGGTCTATGACCAGACCATCATTTACAAGGGCAAGTCCCGCCCCATTGTGACCACCGCTTCTGATCGCCACTTCCAAATTATTCTCTCTGGCAAAATTCACGGCCTGGATTACATCATCTTTATCCAGGCATTTGAAGATGATAGCAGGATGCTTATCGATCATGGCGTTGTATATTTTCCGGGCCTCATGGTAGTTTTCATCACTGGGAAGGATGATTTCGCCTTTTACTTTGTTGTTCAGTTCATTAATTTTTGTTTCCATTCAATCCGTATTTTATTTGATTATTGTTTTTGCATTGCCGCTACTTTCTCCTCAATATGATGCACCACTTCCTTGAACTCCTGTTGGGGGCTAAAGTCAATTAAGCGCACATCTTTTTCAACGACTCCAGTATGCCCCGGGGGCATATAAAAAACCTCGCCTGCTTTTAGCACTTCCTCTTTGCCATCGTCATATTTCATACGTATGGCTCCTTTTTCCAAATAGCCCCAATGGGGCACTTGGCAACTGTTGTTTTCCAATCCTTCCAACAAGGGGGTAAAATCGGTACCGGCAGGAGGTTCATTGATGGCAACGGTCATTCCGCCCCAACCTTCCACATGATTTATGATCATCCCTTTTGGAAATTCTTCCAAAGAAATATGGGTCTCACCATGTACCTCTTTGGCATTAAGCAAATATTGATTTGAAGCAAAGGAGGTTTGGTTCACAATATTGGCCCCTATAATTTTCCAATCGCCATTGACTCGCTCCAAAGTTCGTGATTCGTGTTTTTGGGTCGGTTTGCCATCCAAGGTATCGATTTGTGTAAAATGTGCCCAAGCCATATTACCCTCTACCCTAATTGTATGGTAATCGCGTGAAAAATCCGGATATTCCAAATCGACTCCGGTATCCATATGCTGCTTCATAAGCCCGCTTAATTTTTCCCAGCCTATCGCAAAATTAGTCTCATTGTTGGCGGTGTAGGTAAATAGAACATCGGAACTTTGTTTCCAATGATTCGCCCATAGGTCAAAATTCCCTTGCACAAAGGTTTCGGTCTCGCTTTTTAACACCTCCACGATGTCGTGTTTATCCCGTTCCGAATCGGAGGGTCCACAGGATAATAGTGTTAGCGACATAAAGAATCCTATTAGAAAATATATTTGTTGTAATGTTTTCATAATCCCCAAGTTTATGATGAGCAAAGTCATTACTGCCCATCAAATTAATGATAGGTTTTCACAACCTATATATTAGGGGAAGTTTTTGAACAGTCTATGTAGATATAACCTGCTACTTTAAAGGTACAACTTGTACTTCCCAAAAAATAGAAGATTTGTTTCAAATCCTGAAACATTTGATTCACAAATTAATTTAAATGAGTGAATCTTATAACAAAATGGTCAGGTTCATACATTACTTTACCATTGGATCAATCGTGGCCCAATTACTATTAGAGTATTTGTCCTTACAGTAGTTCCTTATAGAAAATAAATATTGCCATTACCAATACCAGCCAGCCAAAGGTCTTTTTGAGTTTTTCACCCTCGATAAAGGAAGAGAGATAAACTCCAAAGAGTATTCCAAGCATTGAAACCATAGTAAAACTCAATAGAAATGACCAATTTATTTCGAGATTACCTAAATCCCCCATAAACCCGATCAACGATTTTAAGGCAATAATGAACAGGGAAGTGCCTACCGCTTTCTTCATAGGAAGTTTTACCAACAAAACCAAGGCGGGAATAATTAAAAATCCCCCTCCTATTCCAACAATTCCTGTTAAGATGCCTATCAGAATACCTTCCAAAACTATAGTGGGGTAGTTGTAGTCGGTAACGGATATAATATCGATTTTCTTTTTTCTTTTTTTAATCATCGAAATCGAGGCACAAAGCATGAGCATGGCGAAAAGTACCATGATGCCTATATCCTTTGTTACTATAAAACTTCCTATAGCGAAAATCTTTTCCGGAATGATAGGCACTAAAAACTTTCGCACTATATAAACAGTAATAAAGGCGGGAATGGCAAAAACAATAGCGATTCTGAAATCTACCATTCCTTTTTTATAGTTCCGAAAGGCACCCACCGAAGCGGATGTACCTACTACGAATAGGGAATAAGCGGTTGTTGTAACGGGACTGATGTGAAATAGATAGGCTAAAATAGGAACGGCCATCATAGATCCACCGCTTCCCATCAATCCCAATATCATACCTACCGCCAACGCTCCTAGATAACCAAAAATTTGTAGCGTCTCCATTTTGCTTTGTATACTTTATTTCTAGATGATGTAAAAGGAAGGACGGTTATTGCCCTTCCTTTATATATCCCCAGCCTTCTTTTTGTTTTGTAAAGATTTCATAAATGCCATTGGGTACGGTCGTTACACCCGGAACAAGATCGGAAGCCGTTATATTATGCCTATCAATAGTAGCCTTGCAAACAACGAAAGATACGTTTCTCCTTTTTGCCAGTTTTTCCATATCGGAAGCAACCGTGGACTTGTTCCTGTTTACCATATCATAGGCCCCGCTATACATGACTACCTCAAATTTGGAGTCTGGATATTCCTCGGACATATATTTTACGTGTCTTATTGTGGCGCCATGTACAGCGGTCTTGTCACTAGTTACATCGAATACAACTTTTATAGGACCTTCTTGAGCTTGGATCCACGAAGTACCGAATAGTGCAAAAACTAAAATGATATATTTTCTCATAATTATTGCTTTACGATTTTAATTAGTTCCCTGCAAAAACATAACCACAGTTATTCTCTTGTGCCCTACCCAAAGCCCACACTCCAGATGGCACCAATTGTATTCCTGGATGGATAGCATTTATCCATTCCCCATAGACTTGCTTAGCATCCAAGTTCATTTTTTGCGCTACTGCCCCGCTATATACTTTTATTGCCAGATCACAAACACAGAATAGTGCACCCCTTTGCTGTAAGTCCTTTATCCCTTGAATCACGGGCATGGGGAAATCTCCCTCCCTAGGTTCATAATATGGATTGCGCAAAGAAGGGGCTTTGGTTGCATTGTCGGTTACCCCGAAAACCTCACCAAGTTTGTATTTTTTCCACACTTCCGATTTTAAGGCAAAAGGAATGGCGTTGTGTCGTAAGACCGTCATGGCCGTAATATCATCATCCTTAGATCCCGTTTCATTGTTGGTCAGATAAAAGGCCCAGTTCCAGATAACGGGAAAACCGTCATGGGGCGTAGAACCATCATAGACAATACGGTGTTTGCCCTTTATTTTCTTGAACCAATCGTCTGCCTCACCCATCTTTTCATCATCAAAGGAAGGTAAACTTGCGTATACAGGATTTGTCACTACCGAAATGGTACTTGCGGTTAAACCGAGTGCTACCGCCCCCATAAACTTTCTTCTTGAATTGCTGTTCTTTGTTTCCATAATAATTTACTTAGATTTAACGATATTGAATTTATTTTTATAGTATTCCATAATAGGTTGAAAGGGCCCTAATTGGTGCTGTTGTATAGAAAAAGTATCGGCATAGGGGGGATAGGGCGTCGAGACCGGTTTTTTCTTTAGGTCCGGAAAATCCCTTTCTGAATTTCTTTTTTTGGAACGTAATTGCTGATTAATATAGCCTGCCACGTCATAGGCCTCTTCATCCGTCAATATTGGAGTTTCATAAGTTGCACCGTAAGGCATGTTTGCCTTGATGAATCGTGCAGCTGTAATCACACGGGTCATTCCCGCCCCGTTGTTATAGGAATCATCTCCCCAGAGCGGTGGGTATTGGTAGGTAAAACCATCCGTTGATTTTACCCCTTGTCCATTATTGCCATGACATACTATGCAGTTGGATTTAAAAATCTTTTTTCCATTTTCTAGATTAACCGCCCTCGCGGGAATTTCAATCTTTACAAATCCCTGACCTTTTATCTTCCCGTCTTTAGGGGCAGATCGGCTTAACCAATTTAGATAGGCAACCATGGCCTTCATTTCTTTACTATCCGTCGGCATCATTCTGCCGTTCATACTACGCTCCATACAACCATTGATGCGCTCCTCAATAGTTCCCATCTTATTTTCCCTACCTCTATATTGGGGGAATCGCTGTATGATGCCTATTAACGGAGCCGAATAGGGTTTTGTGCCAGACCACAAATGGCAGTTGTTACAGGACAAGCGGTTTCCGGCATAGGCCATATCGGGATTCCCATTGTTAGGCCCCAGATATTTTGGGGTCTTCCTGAACACCTCATAACCGTATTTTATTTCTTTGTTTTCCACAGAATTATCCAATAGGGAAACATCATAATTAATTGCATATACATCCTTAATCAAATTGTCTCCCATATATTTTTTGGGTATACTATCAAAACAAGCTAACAGCAAAATACTTGAAACTAATAGCATAAAAACAAAGAGTACCCAAATCCGCCAAATTAGTCCCTTGGTTCCCTGTACCGATCTGTGTTGACCACTTGTGTTCATTATTCTTTTATTACGTCCATTTTACTATTTGACATGCCCAAATTTTGACAGCAAAGTCCCTACGGAACATCGCATGTCCGTCTCTATTTAAAACTATTTTGGGGGAGTATTACGAATTGACTTTAGCCAAAGTACTTGGAAATTTCTACTGTAAAATTAGGGTGGGTTTCTTTAAAAAAATGTAAGTTTTATTTCAAAGATTGAAACAATTGGTTCAAAGATGTACCTTTTTAATCAAATGATGAACCATTTGATTCATTTGTCTTAAGCACATCATTTTTTAGGGAAAGTTTGGCAAAATTGGTCGGGAGCGTATTGTATCTGCTTCTAAAGACCCTTGTAAAATAAGTGGGGCTATTAAACCCAAGATCATAAGCTATCTCCGCAACTGTTTTACTGTTTTTTTTCAGGGCACCGAGAGAACGTCGCAAACGCATTTCCCGTATTAACGTATTTGGGGACATACCGATAAGGGACCTTATTTTTCGATAAGTCTGTGATTTGCTCAAGCCCAATTCTTTACTTAGGTCTTCACTTTTAAAATTGGAATTCAAAATTTGACTATCAAGAATTTCGTACAGTGTCATTAAAAATGAAAAATCGTTCTTGGATATGAATTTTAGATTTTTCTTGTCTATTTCGGAAGTATTCGTTTCTTTTTGAATAAGTGCCCTTGTACCGGCATCAATATAAATCAGTTTACTCAGACCGATCCGGCAAAGTGTCCGTAGACGTTTTCTGGCCTCCCCAAAAAAGGTAGATCCTACTTCATCAACTGGTTTTCCGGTCACCAGTGCCATGTTATATTCGATGTTATTGGGGATGCTATTCAACAAGTGTGATATCTCTATACTACATGAAATAGCATCGGAGGCGTTCAGAAAAGAAGCTATGAATTTATCGTCCGGCTGCATAACCTTATTGCCGTGGTATACTTGTATCAATCGATAAATTTCATCAGTTAAGTATCCGTAATTGCCTGTAAAATCGGCCAGGCAAATCATCATTAATGTACGATAGCCAGTGTCTATTTCCCCAGAAAGGGTAAGGGCAAGATCTTTATCATTTTTGGTTCCTTCGCCCAAATAAGGATGAAATTCAAATTCTGGCGATACTTCAACAATATTACACGGACCAATGCCATGTGCAGCTTCGTGGCTAATTAGACAGGCTTCCTTACTAGGACCATCCATTAGGCAAAAAATTGTGTTGTGCTGAAAATTGATGTAGTATTTTTTATATATCAAACCATATTTGTCCTGCACGGCTAAATCCCTTAAGTGTGACTTATAGGCATCTTCTTCCGTAATAGGAATTGAATCCATAACGTGTATGTCCATGTACAAAGGCATCGTACTATACTTTTATTGTGTAAATCATGAGCTGCAAAGTTTGGCAAAGGAAGTGGGGAGGACTTCATATCTATTCCGGAACACCCGCGTAAAATAGGTAGGACTATTAAACCCTAGTTCATAGGCTATTTCGGCTACTGTTTTGTTATTTTTTTTTAAGGCTTTTAAAGATTTGCGAAGTCGAAGCTCTCGAATCAACGTGTTGGGCGACATGCCCGTAAGCAATTTTATCTTTCGATAGGTCTGAGCCTTGCTCAGGCCCAATTGATTTCCAAGTTCCACACTTGTAAAATTAGGATTAGTCGATTCGAAATTTAGAATATGGGATAGTTTTTCACACAATAAGAAATCGTTGTTCCCTACTATTTTGATATCACTATGGTTCATTTTCGGAGTATTGACTTCCTTCTTCGACAAGGCTTTCGTGGTGGCATCGAGATATATAACCTTGCTCAGTCCTATCTGGCATAGGATTTTTACCTTCCGTTTGGTGTCTTCAAATAAATCGGTTCCATATTTATCCACTGGATTTCCACTGACCAGAGCAAGTCTGAATTCAAAATTGTCAGGAATGGATTTTAAAAGTTTGGTTATTGCCAAAGCACATAAAATAGCATCCGAAGCCAAGAGAAAAGAGACCGTAATCTCATCATTGGGCTGAAGTACCATTACGCCATTGAATTGTTTTATTAATCGGTGTATTTCATTGGTATAGTGTCCATATTTACCCGAAAGATCAGAAGTGCTAACCAGCATTATAGTTCTAAAGCCTGCGTCTAACTCACCATCCAGGGTATAGGCTAAATCATTTTCTTTAGTACTACTTTTGGACATAAATAAATTATACTCATCTTCCGATACCTCTATTATATTGCATGCTGTCATACCATGAGCTTCTTCGTGGGTGGCATGGCATGCCTCTTTATTAGGCCCTTCCATCAAACAGAATACCATTTTGTCCTGTTCATTGACCCAGTATTTTCTCTGTAAGACACCATACTTCTCTTGTACAGCAATGTCCCCCATATGCGCCTTTATTACATCTTCAACTGTAAAGTTTTCAGAATCAACCATATGTATATCCATATAAAGTGGCATGATGTTTATCAATTTAAATTTTTAAGTCTGCAATTTGGCATAACTCAAAGGCAATAGTCCAAACCTTTGTTGAAAGCACTTGATGAAATAGGAAGGGCTGTTAAATCCTGCCTCAAAGGTGGTCTGGGAAACGTTGTATCCTTTTTTCCCTAACAGTTCCAGAGATCTAATCAATCGATATTCACGTAAAAGGGCATTGGGCGATTTTCCTGTAATACCTTTACATTTTCTATATAGCTGTGATTTGCTAATGGATAATTTATAGCAGAAGTCATTAATTCCAAACTCAGGATTCTGCCAACTCTTGTCCAAAATATCAACGAAAAGTGCAAGTGATTTTTCTTCAGTGACATTTAATCTTTTAATACCGTCCTGATATGTCTTGTTTTTTGAAGGAACGGGATTATTAAGTTCGCTGACTATAGCGGACATAACAATCTGATTTTCCCTACCAATAGAGCAAAGGTAACGGGCCAATTGTACCGTTTTACCAAAAAGGGTGTCGCTTTGATCTACCGGTAGACCTGCGTGCAGACCCATCCGCAGATCAATAAGTTCCGCAGCTACATGTAGGGCTTTTTGGATGGCAACGGCGCACTCTACCCCCATGGAAACGGAGGCAAAAGAAACTACAAAACCTATCCCCTTTATTTCTACTTCGCTCCCCTCATATTTTTCGATTTGTTCCCTGACCGTATCATAATAAAGTGAAAACAAATGCTTTGCCCTATTTTCCCCTAGATTATAGCGTAGCAGTCCTGCGTCTTTTGTCTTTATCGCTAAAATGACCCTAAAAGCTGGATCGTTAAATATTTTAAGTTCGGGGTCCTTTGGATCCACGTATGGTTCCGGATCATCTATCCTTCCCAAAAAGGCTTCGACAACTTTACTGTTTACCGGAATGATTTCATGGGGCACCAACCCATGGGAATGGTTATGCATCTCTCTCACAGCTTCCTCGTTAGGAGCATCAATCAAACAAAAGACCCTTCCCCTATCTTCATCGATCCAATAGGTCATATTTCTACAACCAAATTGATTCTGGATGCCAAGGTCCTTTTTATGTGCTTCAGCAGCATGTTTGGCCTCGACCCCGGGAACAATATGTGAATCCATGTAAATCGGCATACAAAAGCTTAAAATTGTACTTTTAACTCATTAATATTCTGATTATCATAAATATACGCATAATGTGGTAGGAAAATCGAACTTTTGGTTCAAATTGTAGTAAAAATGGTTCACTGTTTTTGGGTTTATCTACCGCTCTATAAATTTTAGGGGGACAGTCTTTGGTTTTAAAGAAATCAACGGATTTATCTCCACAGCTTCCTTGGAGCTTGAAATACGATACTTTTTTATCAATGTCGCCACTACTATAATCATCTCGTACATTGCAAAATTATTGCCCACACACATTCGGGGGCCCGCGCCAAAGGGAAAGTAATAATCGGAAAAGTCCTTTTTATTTTCGGGACTAAAGCGTTCCGGCATAAACTGTAACGGGTTTTCCCAAAACTCTTTATGTCTATGCAGCTCAAAAATACTCATTAGCCAAACCGTTCGCTTTTTAAAGTCGTGCCCCGCTACGGTATCACTGGCCAAACTTACCCTATCTATGATATAGACCGGAGGGTATAGTCGCATGGATTCTTCTATACATTGTTTGGTATAGGGCAATTTGCCCAATAGGGGCATGATATCAGATGTATCAAAATAGATATCCTTGACCTCTTCAAACAACTTTTCCTGTACTTCCGGGTTTTTCGCCAACAAGAACAATGTAAAACTCAAGGTATTCGCGGTAGTCTCATGACCGGCCGTAAAGAGTATCATCACTTCGTCTATGAGTTGCTTTCTAGACATAGGCGAACCATCTTCATAACGGGCTTTGAGCAACATATCCAACAAATCGTCTTTTTCTTCTTCAGATGTAACCCGTTCTTGAATGATATGGTCCAACAAATCCTGGGCCTCTTTGGAAAGTCCCAGATGTCGGTCAATATCTCCCGATAATTGGAACCACCATTTTAAATAGGGTTGGCGCGTTTCTTTGATCAGCATCTTTTGGTTGGTGACCGTAATGCCCTGAAGCTTTCGCATACGTTCTCTGATATCGCCAGCGCTAAAAAGCGATTTGGCCACTACCTGAAAAGCAAGGTCGCTCATCAAAGGGAAAACATTTTTCTCGGTATTGATCTGTACTTCCTGTAATTCAGCCTTAATGGCACCATACATGATGTTCAGTAAACCGGCTAGCTTCTTTTTATGAAAGGCAGGTTGCACCATTCTGCGATGCGCACGCCAAAAATCTCCGTTGGAAGTCAGTAGGCCATGACCGATATATTTGGCCAAATCCCTTGTTTGCAAGGTGGATTTATGATAGTTTTTGTGGTTTTTTTGAAGGATATGTTTTACCGAAGCCGCACTCCTGGTAAAGACGACCTTATTGCCCATTCCGATATTGACTATAAACGTATCCCCGTACTTTTCAAAATTCTCTTTATGGAATGGCAAAGGATCTTTTAGAATCTTATCCCGGTTCCTAAATACAGTGAACTGTGAAATGGTTGCCAAGGGTTTTTTCATGGGAGGGGATTTTTTTGTCGGCGCCGTTTTGAGGGTGGTGGGGGTATTCATCAACTAATTTCTTTCAAATATAATAGGTGTCCCTATTTAGGGAATTCTTTGCTAATTGTCAAAACCAAACCACCCATATGTCCTCTAGGAAAGATAGGAACCTTTAAAACAAACCTTCCTGTATTCCTCCTTTTATCCTTCCCAAATGTTTGTAGGCCAATTCGGTAACTTCCCTGCCTCTGGGCGTACGCATAATAAACCCCTGTTGTATCAAAAAAGGCTCATAAACCTCTTCTATGGTCTCGGCACTTTCAGAGACCGCCGTAGCTACGGTAGTAATACCAACGGGGCCACCTTTAAACTTATCAATAATCGTACTTAAAATCTTGTTATCCATCTCGTCCAGCCCATGGGCATCTACATTTAATGCCCTTAATCCAAACTTGGAAATTTCTATATCTATATTGCCATTTCCCTTAATCTGGGCAAAATCCCTAACACGCCTTAAAAGTGCATTACAAATTCTTGGGGTTCCCCTACTTCTTCCGGCTATCTCAATAGCAGCCTCTTGAGTGATGGGTACTTTCAGGATTTCGGCACTGCGCTCGACAATAGTTGACAATAACTCCGTTGAATAATATTGCAGTCTGCTTTGTATACCAAAACGTGCCCGCATGGGGGAAGTCAACAATCCGGAACGGGTTGTGGCCCCTATTAGGGTAAACGGATTTAGATTGATCTGCACGGACCGCGCATTCGGACCGGTCTCGATCATAATATCGATCTTATAATCCTCCATAGCGGAATACAAGTATTCCTCTACGATAGGGCTTAAGCGATGAATCTCATCTATAAACAAAACATCCCGCTCCTCCAAATTGGTCAACAGTCCGGCCAAGTCTCCTGGTTTATCCAATACGGGACCAGAGGTTATTTTGATGCCAACATCCAACTCATTGGCCAAGATATGGGCCAAGGTAGTCTTACCAAGCCCTGGAGGGCCGTGAAACAAAGTATGATCCAATGCTTCGCCCCTTAAATTTGCAGCTTGCACGAACACTTGAAGGTTTTCCAAAACCTGTTCCTGTCCCGTAAAATCATCAAAGGTTATAGGACGCAAGGCCCTTTCTATATCGAGCTCTTCTTGTGAAAATTTATCTGTCGATGGATCAAGGTTCTCATTCATATCATAACAAAGATAACGGAAAATAGAGATATCTATGGATCAGGGCAACCCCAAAAGTTCCCATACCAAAATAATTGCTTTAATGCCCTTAGGACAAGCAACATTATAAATTGTAAAAATCAATTGACACGGCAAACATCCATCAGCAAATTGGTTAAAAAAATTTGTAAATTCAGCCTATGCTAAAAACGAATTACTCTCCCGGAACACTACAATACATTCCTTTTTTTTACGTGATTTGGTCGGACAATCTGCTTTCGGCTTCCGAAATTGCCGTTGTAAAAAAAACCGTAGAAAAAGATGCCGCTTTAACAAAGGAAGACAAAACGATCTTGACTTCTTGGTTGAGCAAAAAAAATCCCCCGCCCAATGGTGAACTTAAAAACTGGAAACGGACCATCTCCAATTCGGAGGTAAAATTATTGGAAAGTGACACCTATCCCCTGTCCTCTTTCAGTCAAAAAATGGTCTGTAATTATCAAAAGGAATGTCCCTTTAATGACCATTTGAAACATATTGAAGTAAATCTGGGCATACAGCCCAATCACTACAATCATTTGTTCGATGTAGCGGTGATACATGAAAGGACCTCTAATTATTATAATGCAGAGACTATAGATCAAATCCTGAAGGGAGACCATGCCCGAGAAATCGACAAATTCCGTGAAGCGCTCTCCCACCCTATATTTCAATGGGAAATTCAAAGGAATAAAGATGACTTTCGGCAAAAAGTATTGGAACAACTAAAACATTTGGCGGAGCAAGGTTATGGCGCTATGGCCTATCCCGATGGGTATGGAGGTACCGGAAATATGTCCACCTACGCTTCAATTTTCGAAAACTTAATGTATGTTGATGGTAGTCTTACCATAAAATTCGGGGTCCAATTCGGACTCTTCGGAGGAAGTATCCAAAAACTAGGAACCAAAAAACATTATGACAACTACCTGACAGCTGCTGGGCAAGCCACATTATTAGGTTGTTTCGCCATGACGGAAACAGGACATGGATCTAATGTAAGAGGGGTAAAAACAACGGCCACATATGTAAAGGAAACGGATAGCATTGTAATCCACACCCCTGGAAAGAATGATAATAAGGAGTATATCGGCAATGCGCTCCACGCAACTATGGCATCGGTCTTTGCCCAATTGATCGTGGACGGAAAAAATGAAGGGGTACATGCCATTTTGGTACCCATCCGGGACGAAGATCATAGGCTTATGGATGGAGTAACTATAGTGGACAATGGCTACAAATTAGGATTGAACGGTGTGGATAATGGAAAGATCTGGTTCAACCAAGTTTCCGTGCCACGGGAAAACTTATTGAACAAATACGGGGATATAAAAGCAGATGGTAGCTACCATTCCGATATCAAAAATCCGAACAAGCGTTTCTTTACCATGTTGGGTACCCTGGTCGGTGGACGTATCTGCGTAGCTAAAGGCGGTTTAAGTGGGGCTAAAATGGCATTGACCATCGCCATTAAACATGCATTACAACGCAGACAGTTTAATGATAGTGTAAAGGTGCAGGAAGATTTGATCATGGATTATCCCACCCATCAATTGCGATTAACACCCGCGGTCGCAAAATGCTATGTATACCATATTACCTTGGACTATATGATGAAGGTTTATAGCGATGATAGTATTACCGATAAACGTGAGATAGAGACCCAGGCGGCGGGCTTAAAATCCGTAATTACCTGGTTTGCCAACAGTACCATTCAAGAATGTAGGGAAGCTTGTGGCGGTAAGGGGTATCTTATAGAGAACCGGATTGCAGATCTAAAGAACGATGTGGACATTTTTACCACTTTCGAAGGAGATAATAATGTACTGCTACAACTTGCGGCCAAAGGGGTGCTTTCCGATTTTAAGGCTGAATTCAACAGTGCCGGATTCTCGGCGGTACTAAAGCTGTTGAGTATACGGCTAAGCGATAAGATCGCTACCGTTAGTCCGGTGTACTCCAATAAAGTAGACAAAGAGCATCTGTACAATCCCATCTTTCACAAGCATGCCTTTAACTATAGGACCAGAAGACTCACCTACACTTTGGCCATGCGCATCCGTGATTATATTAAAAAGGGGGTGCCTTCCTATCAGGCATTTTTAAAAGTGCAGACCCATTTATTGGCCCTGGGCAAGGCATATAGTTGTGAATTGGCCTATGATACATTTCTCAATTTTGTCCCGACCATAACGGATGAGAAATACCGCTTGCTGTTCGAAAAAATGGGAACGCTCTATGCATTGCACGAGATTAGGGAGGATGCTTCCTGGTATTTGGAGCAAGGGTATTTGGGAGGTACAAAATCCAAGGCCATTCGGCAACGAGTGGAACGTTTATGCACGGAGCTGCGGCCCCATATTGAAGTATTGGTGGACGGTTTTGGTATCCCCGAACACTGTTTAACGGCGCCGATTGCCTCGTAGAAAATCTATTTTATATATCATTCCGAGGTACAGGGAGTCTTTTGGCCTAGGACAGCAAGATTCTTCGCTTTCCCTTCGACTGCGCTCAGGGTGACAGCTCTGAATGACAAATTATTTGAATTTCCCCATTAAAGCATCCTTTTTAGACCATAGTAACAGATAAGCGGCTATTATTTTTTAGTGTAATAATTATTTAAAGCGTCCGTAGGCGCTGGAACATAGTGTCCTTTGCCTCCTGCCCTATCATCATTAAAACTAACGGGAACATCATCGGCCTTGGTACGTTCATCCCAAGTGAGGTGCTGCGTACCATCATCGCGCTGTACCATGGTAATACAATCTTCAACAGGACAGACCAAAGAACACAGATTGCATCCCACACAATTCTCCTCAATGATACTCGGTATTCGAATGGTTCTGTCCTCCGATTGTGAAATAGCCTGATGCGCACCATCATCACACGCTATATAACAAAGTTCGCATCCCACACATTTGTCGGAATCGATCTCAGCAACCACTTTGTGCTTCAAATTTAGATGTTTCCATTCGGTTACATTGGGCAAGGCTTTTCCGGCAAAATCATAAATGGTATGGTAGCCTTTGTCGTCCATAAACTGGCGTAGGCCTGTTTCCATTTCCCTAACGATACCGAATCCATAATGCATCACTGCGGTACACACTTGAACAGAAGTTGCCCCTAGCAGTATAAATTCTACCACATCGCGCCAATTTTCCACTCCCCCGATACCTGAAATCGGTATTTTTGAAATTTCAGGATGCTGTGCCAAATCTTTTATCATATTCATGGCGATAGGTTTTACCGCTGGCCCACAGTACCCTCCGTTGGTTCCTTTTCCATCTACTACCGGCAAGGGCGCATAGGTATCCAGATCGATCCCTACGATACTCTTTATGGTATTGATGAGAGAAATGGCATCGGATCCCCCTTGGTAAGCGGCAAGACCGGGATCTACAATTTCCGATATATTGGGGGTAAGTTTGGTTATTACCGGAATATGGGCAGCTTCCTTTACCCAACCTACAATAGTCTTAAGCACTTCGGGTTCTTGCCCGACAGCGGATCCCATTCCGCGTTCACACATCCCATGTGGACAGCCAAAATTCAATTCAATACCATCCGCTCCGGAATTTTCCACATCCTTGATAATCTGTTCCCATTCGGCCCTGCTCTCTACCATAAGGGAAGCAATTATGGCATGATCGGGAAAGTACTTCTTTACTTCTTCTATTTCCCTAAGATTATCTACCAAGGGCCTATCGGTAATCAGCTCAATATTGTTGAAACCCATCATTTTGGTATCCCTATAGTTTACGGAGCCATAACGGCTAGATACGTTCACCACTGGTACACCCAAAGTCTTCCATACCGCACCGCCCCATCCGGCATCAAAGGCCTTCATGATCTGGTATCCCGAATTGGTAGGGGGAGCTGAAGCCAACCAAAATGGATTTGGTGCTTTTATACCTGCAAAATCTATTGATAAATCTGCCATTGTTTTTAATTATGAGTTATGAGTTCGGAGTTATGAGTTTTAAATCAGTTCATGCTGTAATCTCCAAACAATATAACGTATCATTTTCAATTCTTAATTATCCATCAACCATTTGTTGATTCTTTGAGCTGCCATATTTTTCTAGTTAATAGTAATGAGTATTGAGTTATGAATTTTGAATTATGTCGTAATCTCCAAACCGTGTAACGTATCATTTTCAATTCTTAACTCTTAATTCTAAATTACTAATTATCCATCAACCATGTATGGATTCCTTGAGCCGCCATTTTACCTTCATAGGCCGCATTCACCACTTCTGCACCTCCATTTACGGCATCACCACCCGCAAAATATTGTGGATTGGACGTTTGATAGCTATCGTTTACTGTAATACGGGTCATGGCATCAATTTCAAGCTTGTCTACCAATTGATAAAAGCTCCCTTGTTTTGCCTGTCCGGTAGCTTTAATGACCATGTCGCAATCGATTATAAATTCGCTGCTTTCCAATACCTTTAGTTTACCGTTTACCATTTCGGTTTTCGCAAACTGTACAGCTGTTACTTTTCCGTCCCCAATAATGGCAAGAGGAGTGGCATTAAATAGACTATCTACTCCGGCACTGATGGCCAGATCATATTCAAAGCCATAGGCACCCATAGCTCCTTTATCCCTTCTATAAGCCAATACTACTTTTTTGGCACCCATCCGCGCGGCTTCGGAAGCGGCATCCATGGCCGTATTCCCCCCTCCGATAACCACTACCGTATCAGGTACGGTAAGCCTGTGGTGTTCCATTCGCAGTTCGGCAATGAATTCTACCGCACCGACGACTCCTTCCATATCTTCCCCTTCTAATTTCAAAGCAGCTGTTTTTCCCAATCCGACACCCATGAAAATAGCATCATAATCCTCTTCCAACCTCTTTAATTGTTCCTTTGAAGTAATTGCGGCCTCGTAGTTGATGTTAAATCCCAATTGTTGTTGCAGGTAAGCTACTTCCTTTAACACTTCGGCATTGGTAATCTTATAGGGGGCTATACCATAAACGGTAAGCCCGGAGGGTTTGTCCTTTGCCTCAAAAATATCGACTTCTACCCCTAGGATCCGTAATTCACAAGCGCAGGCTATTCCCGCCGGCCCGGCTCCTATAATAGCTACCTTTTTACCTATAGGTGTACCGGGCCTATAGAGCAGTTTGTCCTTATCTATGGTAGTATGGGTGGTATAATTTTGCAGCCTCCCTATTTGGATCGGGGGTACATCTTGATGGTTGTAGACACAGGCACCCTCACATAAAACCCCGGTAGGACATACTACACCGCAGGCATTTCCCAACCAGTTGGAATCAAAAATAGTCCTTGCCGCGCCTTCTGTATTCCCGGTCTGAATCTGCTTAATAAACAAAGGAATATCTATTCCCGTAGGACAGGCCTGTATGCATGGCGCATCATAGCAAAATAAACAACGGGAGCTTTCATAAAAGGCTTCGGTAGGATTCATCAACTGTTTTTTCTGTTTGAAGTTCTCTTTGAACTCTTCTTCCGATGTGGGTCTCTTATATTCTGCCATGATTTAGTATTTAGTACAAAGTAATGAGTACTTGGATTGTATTAAAGGAACGCTGATGACGATGGTCTTCCGGACTGTCGCCGACAGCTGTTCTCGGCTATCATTTTAATCCGAGTTATGTGTTCTATTTTACCGGAACTTCACTTAAAGTTCGGTAAGCTTGCCATAGGTTTCCGGACGACGATCTCTGTAAAACTGCCACGTGGAACGTACTTCATCGATAAGGTCTAGATCAAATTCCGCAACCAACAACTCATCGTCATCCCTAGAGGCTTCTGCAAATATTTGTCCCCTTGGATCCACAAAATAGGATTGTCCGTAAAACTTCCCCAAATTCCATGGTTTTTCTTCCCCGACACGATTGATGCACCCCATAAAATACCCATTGGCCGCTGCATGGGCAGGTTGTTCCAGTTTCCATAAATATTCGCTCAATCCTGCGACCGTAGCGGAAGGGTTATACACAATTTCGGCGCCGTTTAGCCCTAGAACCCGTGCACCATCGGGAAAATGTCGGTCATAACAGATATAGATTCCCACTTTTGCATATTTGGTTTGAAAAACGGGATACCCTAAATTACCGGGCTTAAAGAAAAACTTCTCCCAGAATCCTGTGGTATGGGGAATATGGTTTTTGCGGTATTTGCCCAAGTAGGTGCCATCGGCATCGATAATAGCGGCCGTATTATACAATATTCCGGCCTGTTCCTTTTCATAAATAGGTACAATGATGACCATATTGTATTTTTTGGCATATACCTGCATTTTCTCGGTGGTAGGTCCGGGAACAGCTTCTGCAGATGCATACCATTTACTATCTTGACCGGGACAGAAATAGGGGGTGTTAAAGATTTCCTGCAAGCACAAAATCTGTACGCCCTGCTTTCCCGCTTCCTCTATGTATGGAATATGCTTGTCATACATGGCATCCATAATCTCCTGTATGGTTCCTTCCCCTTCCGTCATGGGAAGACTCATTTGTATCAATCCTGATTTTACTTTTCTTGGCATAATTTGTTTAATTATGAGTTTTGAATTATTAATTATGAGTTAAATAGCGTTCTTTGGTGGTGAGAATGATGCTACTTAAAATTCTAATTATCTCATCACATTCGGCATTCATATTTTTAAACTTTTCATTATCGATATAACCACTATCCTTTAAAAGGTTTAACCAATACATTGTTTCCCTAGCTTCTTTCAAAGAAATCCCAAGTTTGTTTACAAAATCCTTTTTTGAAACCGCAGCTATAGCCTCATTCACATTGGCCCCTATTGAAGTCCCTGATTTAAGAATTTGTTTGGAAAGCAAAAATTCCTTTTCATTATTTAAATCTTTATAAATCGCTATGATTTTTAAAGCAAAACTGTATGTTTTATCAGCTATGATACTTTTCCTTTCAGTTCCGTTTTTCTGTTTCGTAACTCATAACTCTTAATTCCTAACTCATAACTCCTAACTCATAACTCCTAACTCTTAATTCTTAACTCTTAACTCTTAATTCTTAACTCATAATTTATATCACCTTTGATACTTTATTTCTAGAGATAAATTCACCATGGCCGGCCTTAAGCTTACATTCTCCATTTTCTATAGCCACTTGGCCCCTTAAAATAACGCTTTCGGTTTTACCCATCACTTTTTTTCCTTCATAAGCGGAATAATCACAATTCATATGGTGGGTCTCTACAGAAATGGCATGTTCCTTTTTAGGGTTGAACACGACCAGATCCGCATCTGACCCAATGGCAATGGTTCCTTTTCTGGGATACATCCCAAATATTTTTGCGGCATTGGTAGCGCTTAGCTCAACAAATTTTGTGAGCGATATTTTTCCTTGATGCACTCCCTCGGAGTACAGCAATTCCATACGGTGTTCTATAGCCGGATGGCCGTTAGGAATCTTGGAAAAATCATCCTTTCCCATTTTTTTCTGTTCCCACGTAAAGGGGCAATGATCGGTACCCACCACCTGTACCAAACCTTGATTAATTCCCGACCATAAGGCTGTCTGATCTTTTTTCTCCCGAAGGGGTGGACTCATCACCCATTTGGCGCCTTCAAAATCCTTTTCATATAGGGAAGCATCTAATAACAAATATTGGGTACAGGTTTCTACGAACACCTTTTGATTTCGTTGTGTTGCTTTCCTAACGGCGTTAAGCGCCCCTTCACAAGTCATATGCACAATGTATCCCGGACAGTCCGTATAATGGAGCATATCCGCGAATCTAGCAGAGGCCTCCGCTTCAGTAACCTCTGGTTGGGATAAGTAATGGTACAAGGGAGACAGATTTCCTTCGGCCCTGTTCTTGGCAACCAAGGAGTCGATCATATCGCCGTTCGTTGCATGAACGGTCACTAGACCGCCATGTTTTTTAACCACCTTCATGAGTTGCACCATTTGTCCATCATCTATCATTAGCGCTCCCTTATAGGCCATAAAGGTTTTAAAGGAGGTAATGCCTTCCTCGTTGATCATATGCGCTACTTCCTTGGCGACCGAATCATTAAAATCCGTCACTGCCATATGATAGGAGTAGTCGCCGATTGCCTTGCCTTTGGATTTTTGTTGCCAAGTTTTTAATGCATTCGCCAAAGTATCCCCTTGGGTCTGCAATATAAAATCTATCACCATGGTGGTTCCCCCATGAAGGGCCGCACGGGTTCCTGTTTCATAATCATCGCTGGAATAAGTGCCCATAAAGGGCATATCTAAATGCACATGCGGATCGATACCGCCAGGAAGTACCAATTTATCCGTAGCATCAATAATCCGATCCGCTTCGAAATTCAAATCTTTTCCAATAGCTATTATTTTTTCACCTTTGGTATATACATCGGCGATGTAACTTTCCGAAGCCGTAACCACCGTACCATTTTTAATTAAAATCGACATCTTATTTTTTTATCATTAATATATAATACAATACGGAAGAAATAATAAATCCGGTAAACCATGAAAGGGAATACAGAAAATTAAGTTGTGGCACCCAGTAACCGATAAGGGCCAAAAACACACCGGTGAAGAGCGCTATCATAGCAGCCCAATTAACCCCTAATTTCCCGTAGGAATACGTTCCATTTTCCTTATACAACTCTGCCAGGGCAAGGTTCTTCTTTCGCACTACAAAATAATCTACAATTAAGATTCCCAGCACCGGTCCTAATAATCCGCTTACAAAAATTAGAAAACCCGATATTTCATTCAACAACCACCATGGCGCTATTACTATACCAATGATTCCCGTTATGACGCCGCCCATTCTAAAGCTTATCTTTTTTGGGAATACATTTGAAAAAGCATTTGCCGGTGCAATTACATTCGCTGCAATATTGGTACTGAGCGTAGCGATCAACAAAAATATCTGGGCAATGACGATCACGATCGGATTTTCAAAATTCGCTATAAGGGAAACGGGGTCCCATGGCGCATCATCTGCAATAAGTACGTTTTTAAAGTTGATTACCGCCGCGCAGGTAACAAAAATCCCGACAAAGGAATAGAGCATCATGGTTCCCGGCAGACCAATAAACTGGCCGGCAATCTGATCTTTTTGTGTTTTAGCATATCGAGTTATATCCGCAATGCTTATGGACATCGTAGCCCAAAAACCTACCATGGCGGTAAGCCATAACAGATAGCTCCATAGTTTGGAACCGGCGCCTGCATCGGCATTCAAAAAAGAAGCCGTAACAATACTCGAAAGTATAGGGCGTTCGGTCTCTGTATTTCTAAATTGAACTTGCAAGCTTTGTTCCCTGGATACCGATGCTTCATGTAAAAATCGATCAACGGCTATGGGCTCCGAAGTATAGGGTTTCCATTTTCCGTCACCATTGGGCATTAGTAATTTGTAATCATTTACCTTGATACTCCCATCTTTATTTTTAAGGGCGTTCAGGTATAGATAGGTATTTCCGTTTTCGGTCGAAAATGTAGCGGCCGGTCTCTCCAATTGATCACTTTGTTGCAGTACAATGGAAAAACCATCCGCTTGATCATAGCCCCACCATATCAATGCCAATCCCATAGCGACAAGGATCGGGGCGGAATAGGCTTCCAACCATTTGATGCTCTCCGTGCCTTTCCAGATAAAGTAGATATTGATAAACCAAAAAATAATAAAGCCTATAAACTTACCAAGGGACAGCCCCAGTTCTCCTTGGGTTCCTGTAACCGCATTGAAAATAGCATAGATGGCCAAACCTCCGATCCAAGTTTGTACCCCGAACCAGCCACAGGCTATAATTCCCCTTGTTATCGAGGCCAGATGTATACCTTTTATCCCAAAAACCGCTCGGCCTATTACGGGAAAAGGAATTCCGTACTTTACTCCGGCATGCCCATTGAGGACCATGGGTATGGTAATAATCAGATTGGCCAAACCTATGATCAACAGTGCCTCATACCAATTCAATCCGGTTTTAATCATGTATGAAGCCAATAAATAGGTAGGGATACAAACCGCCATACCTACCCAGATAGCTGCTAAATGCCATTTGCTCCAGGTACGTTGTGCAAGTGGTACGGGAGCAAGATCACCGCTGTATAGGGGTGATTGGGAAACATCTTCCTTTAATTCAACAATATCTTCGCTCATATTCAATTGCAATATTGATCGGCAATGGCAACAGCTTGTGAAACGATTCCAAGGCCTTCATCGACTTCATCGGTACTAACATTTAGGGGAGGTGCAATAAAAATCCAATTCCATCTCACAAATGTAAACATCCCCAATTCCCTGATTTTAGATGCCATTTTAAGGGTTGCCTCCATCTGATTTGGCTTGGCATTCCATGGTGTTGTAGGTTCTTTGGTTTTTCTGTTTTTAACCAGCTCAATACAACCTAGCAAACCTGTATTCCTAAAATCGCCTATTGACGGATGTCTTTCTTTTAATTTTTCTACCTCTTCTTCTATGTATTTTCCGGTTTGGGCCGCCCTATTTGCCAAATCCTCCTCTTCTATAATCTTTATATTTTCTATGGCAGCGGCACAGGAAACCGGATGGGCGGAATAGGTAAGCCCTAAAAGCATTGGATGATCGTTAAAATGATCGGCGATGGTATCTGTAACGGTCATAGCTCCCAAGGGAAGGTAGCCCGAGGTTAGGCCCTTGGCCATACACATGATATCCGGACTTACTTCGTGATGGTCTATACCGAACATTTTTCCTGTCCTTCCAAAACCACTCATGGTTTCGTCTATAATCAGCAGTATGCCATATCGGTCACAGATTTTTCGAACTTTTTTAAGGTACATCGGAGGATACTTTATGCATCCCGAAGAGCCGGATTCCCCCTCGAACAAAATGGCCGCGATCGCATCCGGATTTTCAAATTGTATGACCCTTTCCAAATGGGCCGCAGCTCGTTCCCCACATTCTTCCAAAGTAGCGGAATTCCAAGGGCATCTATAGAAATAAGGGTTCTCCACATGGACAAAATTATTTACGGCCTGATCATCCATAGCAAACTTCCGGGGATCTCCCCCTGCGGACATAGCCCCGTAAGTGGCTCCATGATACGAACGATAATGACCAATAATTTTGTGCCTTTTGGAATATATCCGAGCTAGTTTAATGGCATTCTCTACCGCCTCTGCACCTCCAAGTGTAAAAAAAGTCTTGGTAAGGTTTCCCGGTGTAATCTCAGCGATTTTCTTTCCCAGAACACCTCTGACTTCGGTAGCCATGCCAGGATATACGTAACTCAGATCTTCCATTTGCTTTGCTACTGCCGTCGTGATACGCTGATTGCCATGTCCAATATTAACATTCATCAACTGTGAGGAGAAGTCCAGGTATTTTTTTCCTTCCCGATCAAAAATATAACACCCCTTGGCACGATGCGCATTTATAGGGTTTAGTCCCCCTTGTTTTGCCCAAGAGAATAGCGTATAGTCTAGATTGTTCTGTACTATTTTATTATTCACATACTTAAATTTAGGTTCATATTCAATAGTATTACGCTTCATCCATATTTTAGAAAGCCTATCGGCAGTAACAGTCTTCAGTAGGCAGGAGGTAGATTACACCGGCTGCCAACTGCCAATTACTAACTGAGAACTATTGTGAACATTAACTCATCCAATTGATCTGCGCTTCCGGGTTCCACTTGGTGGTGGTCTTTTTATTCTGCGTCCAAAATTCTATGGAGCTTCTTCCGGTAATATCGCCGACACCAAACTTGGATTCGTTCCAGCCACCAAAAGAAAAGGGTTCGCGGGGAACGGGTACGCCAATATTTACGCCGATCATTCCGGCACTGGCCCTTTCCATCACCTGCTTGGCCAATCCGCCGCTTTGCGTAAACACTGCAGCGGCATTCCCATAATTGGAGCCGTTTTCAATTTCAATGGCCTCATCCAAATTCTTGGCCCGGATAATGGAGATTACGGGCCCAAAAATTTCCTCCCGTGCTACGGACATATCCGTGGTTACATAATCTATGATGGTAGGCCCTACGTAAAAACCTCCTTCTTTTCCATGAACAGCAGTATTTCTACCATCGACCAATATCTGGGCACCATTATTTTCAGCTTCGGTGATATACCGCTCTATTCTGGCCTTTGCTTCGGCACTTATTACAGAACCCAAATTTTCTCCCGGTACTATCTTCTTGGTCTCTTCTACCATCCTATCAATAATATGCTGAACTTTATCTACACCTACCATTACGGAAGCGGCCATACAACGCTGACCTGCACAACCGGACATAGATGCCACTACATTGGATGCCGTCATTTCGGGGTTGGCGTCCGGCAGTACCAACAAGTGGTTTTTTGCCCCGCCCAAGGCGACACATCTTTTGAGGGAGGAAGTAGCACGCTGATAGACAATTTTTGCAACTTTAGTGGATCCTACAAAGGAAACGGCCTGAATCTTTGGGTGGTCGCAAATTGCCTCTACCACTTCCTTACCGCCATTTACAATATTAAAGACCCCGTCTGGCAAACCCGCTTCCTTGAGCAATGCCGCCATACGCATGGTACTCAACGGAACAAGTTCGGAGGGCTTCATCACCATTGTATTCCCCAAAACCAAAGCGTTTGGCATGGTCCAGTGCGGCACCATATTAGGAAAGTTAAAAGGGGTTATACAGGCAACCACCCCCAAAGGTTTTCGTTCGATCCTGCATTCCACACCCTTGCTCACTTCTTGAATTTCATTCACTACAATTTGCGGCATGGACACGGCAAATTCGCACAATTCAATGCTCTTTTCAACCTCTGCTTTTGCTTCCCCATAGGTTTTACCATTTTCCAATTGCACCAACTTGGTCAGTTCATCCATATGTTCTTCCAAAAGGGTCCGATATTTAAAAAATATCTGAACACGTTCCTTTAGTGTTTTCGAGGACCATTCCGGATACGCCTTATTTGCCACTTGTACCGCTTTATCTACATCTTTATAGGTAGAAAGGGGAAGGGAAGATATAATACTACCATCGACCGGACTAATAACATCCATGGCGGTGTGACCATTTCTCTCAAAGTTTCCGTCGATAAAATTTTGTACTTGGGGTTGTTCCTTTATCTGTTCCATAGTTCTTTTTTTTCATTAAGGTCGCCTTCTTGGAGACTGTTTTGAAATGTGTGATTGGAATTTATATAGTTACTTTCCGATGCCATTTTAGGCATCCGCCAGCTGGCGGACTAGCATAGCCTCCCACATGTTGCTGAAGCTTTAGCGGAGTCACAAGCTACGGTATAAATTTTTAACGAAAAGGGGCATAAAAAAATAATCGATATATTTAAAACAGTCTCTTATAAAAATACAACAAATTATCAAAGCCTACGGGCTTTTAGAAAAAGCAACATAAATTTTGGAAGCACATGTGTTGAAGGCCTGTATTTATTCCTCTTTCTTAAACAATGCAGAGGTATCCAAAAACTCCAAAATCGTAACCTTTGGATCGCCATATAGATGGGTCCTGGAAGTCCCACTAGAAGAAAGCTCAAAATTTTTGTATGCATAGAATCTGGCATTAACGGACTCTTCCAGCTTTGCCACGATTGTGGCCGCTTCTAATTTTTCTGCCTTTAAATTGGCATTTCCCGTTAACTTCACCTGCAAACTATCCGTAGTACCCTCCATAATGGCGGATGCGTTTTTATGCATCTCCAACGTACTTTTTTCTCCTACGGAATAAATTTGGGCGTTTACCTTGTCCTTTAACGTAATATTCAGCGAGTCACTATCCAAATTAAAATCGCCCGTACTATTCTCTTCCATGGTAATGCTCATAATAGACGCACTGCCGCTGAGCTGTAAGATAGCATAACCAAAGGTATTTACATACAACTTATCGGAGTTAAGGATATCTTGCATACCTATCTTTCCTTCTCGCATGGTAATACCTTCCAACTCCGTATAGTTTACGGTTATCTCCAATTTCTTTTTTGCGGTAATCTTGTAAAAGGAACTGATGACCAAGGTACTATCGACCACTTCTAGCTTTAAAACGTCGATTAAGTTATCATCTGCCGTAATAAAATAACCGGGATCGGACGATTTTTGCAAGGTAATTTCAAGGTCATCGTTAAGCGCTATGGCATTAAACGGAGGAAGTACCTCACGCACCTCCGTTACCGTTCTATTCCCTTTTATTTTAGGCTTTCTTTGGGCATAAACAAAGCAGTTGGACAATACTAAAATAAGGACAACTATTTTTTTCATGTGAAATGATTCATGATTATAAAATAACATGGCATAAAGGTAGTGAACTAAATGAAAATTGACATATAATTCATGAATACCCTTATAGTAATCCGAAGGGACAATTACCAACTAAATATATCACAAAAACGGATATAATGCATATCCATCAATTTCCGGATACTAAAAAACCCATCAAATGATGGGTTTTTTAGTAGTAAATTAGTATTTATCTAATGATTCAGTTCTTCCTCATCATCCTGTAAAGGAATATTTTGCGGAACAAAATCCTGCCCCGGGATAATATACTCCCCATTATCGTGTGTCTTGCTATAATCATATGCCCAACGATGTACATGTGGTATTTCTCCTTCCCAGTTACCGTGTATATGTTCTATAGGAGCAGTCCATTCCAAGGTATTGGATTTCCATGGGTTCTGTTCTGTTTTCTTCCCATAAAAGATACTACTTATAAAATTGTACAAGAATACCAATTGTGCCAAACCTGCGATAAGGGCAAATACCGTTATCAATACGTTAACGTCCGTTAATTCATCGAACATAGGGAAGGCCGTATTTTCATAGTAACGTCTTGGAACACCTGCCATACCCACAAAATGCATCGGGAAGAATACACCATACGCACAAATTGCGGTAATCCAGAAGTGTACATATCCCAGATTTTTGTTCATCATTCTTTTAAACATTTTCGGGAACCAATGATATACTCCCGCGAACAGACCGTACAATGCCGAAATACCCATTACCAAATGGAAGTGGGCCACAACGAAATAAGTATCGTGTACATTTATATCCAAGGTACTATCCCCAAGAATAATCCCCGTAAGTCCACCACTAATAAACGTAGAGACCAATCCTATGGAAAACAACATTCCCGGATTCAATTGTAGATTCCCTTTCCAGAGGGTAGTAATATAGTTAAAAGCTTTTACCGCCGAAGGTATCGCTATCAACAGCGTAGTAAATGTAAATACGGAACCTAGGAACGGATTCATACCCGATATAAACATATGGTGTCCCCATACAATGGTAGACAAGAACGCAATCGCCAATATGGAGGCGACCATGGCTCGATATCCAAAAATAGGTTTACGTGCATTGGTAGACATTACCTCGGAGGTTATACCCAAGGCCGGTAACAATACAATATATACTTCCGGGTGTCCCAAAAACCAAAACAAATGCTCGTACAATACGGGAGATCCCCCCTGATAGTGGAGTACTTCCCCTTGGATAAAGATATCGGACAAGAAAAAAGATGTTCCGAAACTTCTATCCATAATCAATAATAAGGCGGCGGAAAAAAGAACGGGGAAAGAAATTACCCCTATAATAGCTGTTACAAAGAACGCCCAAATGGTCAAAGGCAATCTAGTCATGGACATCCCTTTGGTCCTTAGATTTATGACCGTTACAATATAATTCAATGAACCTAATAAGGAGGAAGCAATAAAAATGGCCATGGATACCAACCAAAGCGTCATTCCCATTCCTGAACCGGCCTGGGCCATTGGGAGTGCACTTAAGGGTGGATAGATGGTCCATCCTGCCGACGCAGGGCCTGCTTCTACAAATAACGAAAGTACCATAATCACAGACGAGGTAAAGAACATCCAATAGGAAAGCATATTGAGGAAGCCCGATGCCATATCCCTTGCACCGATCTGCAATGGAATCAACAGATTACTGAACGTACCGCTTAACCCGGCCGTTAAAACAAAGAATACCATTATGGTACCGTGGATGGTGACCAATGCCAAATATACATCGGCATCCATTACACCATCGGGTGCCCATTTTCCAAGTAAAGCTTCGAATATGGGAAAGGATTCACCAGGCCAGGCCAACTGCATACGAAACAACAAAGACATGGCAATACCTATGAATCCCATAATCAAACCAGTAATCAGATACTGTTTTGCAATCATTTTATGATCCTGACTGAATATGTATTTAGTTACAAAGGTTTCTTTGTGATGATGTCCGTGATCATGAGCATGATCCTCTACGTGTGCTTGTGCTGTTGTAGACATAACCGAATTTTTTAATTTATATTAATTTTCTTTTTATAGCCTTGTTTATTGCGCGGGAGTCATGGTTTGACCAAAAGTCTGTTGACCTTCTATCCACTTGTCATACTCCTCCTGGGTCTCTACAATAATCTTCATTTGCATATTGTAATGAGATTTCCCACATATCTTGTTACAGAGTAAAATATAATCGAATTCCCACGGATCTGAATTATCCTCTCCATTGGCAGCTCTCTCCGCCCTAATCGTATTGGTTCGTTTTACCTTATCCACTACATCCGGATTTTGTCTCATTTCTTCCGTAGTGATAGAAGGCGTAAACGAAAATTGCGTTATCATTCCGGGAACACAGTTCATTTGTGCCCTGAAGTGCGGCATGTAAGCCGAATGTAATACATCTTGTGAGCGCATCTTAAAGTTCACCTTTCTGCCTACCGGTAGATGTAACTCTTTTACAATAATATCATCTGCCGCATTGGGATCTGATTCATCCAGACCCAACACATTTGCCCTATCAATATCGATCATCCTAACGCTAGCGTCACCAAGTACATTGTCTTCACCACCATATCTTGCGGTCCAATTGAACTGTTGTGCATAGAGCTCTACGATTAAAGGATCGTCCTCCTCATTGATATCCATGATGTTGGTCCATGTATATAATCCCCAAAGAATCAATCCGGCCAAAACAATTACGGGAATAATGGTCCATATAAATTCCAAACGATCATTATCCGCATAAAAAAGTGCCTTTTTACCTTTTTCGCCCCTATACTTATAACCGAAATAGTGCAGCAACGCCTGTGTTATCGTCTGCACAATAAATATGATGACAAAGGAAACCAACATTAGATAGTCATAATCCCCACCGTGTTCGGATGCGGCCTCGGGCAAAAGTACTTTAGTATACTTCCAGAAGCTGAAAATGGTAATTCCGTAAATAAATATTAAAAACGCAAACATCAAATAACCGTTGTATTTGTTATCCGTATCGTTCGCTACTTGGGAATTATCTGCCTTAGCCTGGGACAATTCAAAAATTTTGGTCATTTGCCAAATTGCAATTGCCACTAGGATTAAAACAGCTATTGTTAATAATGCAGTCATTGTATGATCTATGTTATACTTTAAAAACTCTACTACTACTAATAATGAAATTGCCTACTTTCCTCAATGAACGGATTGCGTTTGGGCTGTAAAGGTGCATTGGTAAGTGCCCTGAACACCCAAAAAATAAACAATCCGGCAAAAAACAGTATTCCTCCAATTTCGGGAATCCCTATATACCATTGGTCTCCCACGGTAGCTGGCATTATCATATTGAATATATCTATATAATGTCCTGAAAGAATAACAATACCGGCCATAATTACGAACCAGTTGATTCTTTTATAGTCACTGTTCATCAACAACAATATGGGAAAAATAAAGTTCATGGCTACCATACCAAAGAACGGCAAATTATAATCCTCGATCCGGGTAACATAATAGGTTACTTCTTCCGGGATATTTGCATACCATATCAACATAAACTGGGAAAACCATAAATAGGTCCAAAAAATACTGAAACCGAACATGAATTTTGCCAAATCGTGAATATGACTATCGTTTACATTCTCCAAATACCCCCTTGATTTCAGATAGATCGTAACCATCGCAATTACGGTAACTGCAGAAACGATCATACTGGCAAATAAGTACCAGCCGAACAAAGTGCTAAACCAATGTGGGTCTACACTCATGATCCAGTCCCAGGACATTATGGATTCCGTTATTAAATAAAATACCAAAAAGGCTGCCGAAATCCTAAAATTCTTTTTGAAATTCGAATTATCATCGGCCTCATCCTGTGCCAAGGAAAATTTTCTGGAATACTCGCGATACAATATCCATCCCCCTAGGAAAATAGCCGCTCTCACCAAGAAGAAAGTACTGTTCAAATAGCCTGCCTTACCCTGCAATAGTTTATCATGTGCCACTACATCCGCATCCATCCAAACAAACAAATGGTTCATATGTAATACGGATAACACCAAAATTACAAAAACAATGATACCACCTGGAACCAAATAGGCCGTTATACCTTCCATCACCCGAAACAATAATGGGGACCAGCCTGCCTGTGAGGCTCTTTGTATGGCATAGAACGCCAATACGCCCAAGGCTATCATCATAAAGAAGAAAGCAGCGACATATAACGCAGACCATGGCCTGTTCTGCAACTGATGTAATAAATGCTCATCATGGGATGCGCTATGTTCTTCGCCATGCGCTACCGTGTCCCCATGATCTTCGGCAACAACTCCGTGTGAAGCCGTTTCGCCATGAGCATCACCATGACCTCCATTATGGTCGGCTACCATGGCTTTAGCATCTGCAACTGTAGTAGGTGCAGAGACGAAACCGATACCGATACATAATAGGCCTACCGCCATTAAAATGAAGGAACCGATTTTTAATCTATTTGAAAACGTGTACATATTATTATGAGTTCTCTACGTTATTTATAAATCTTGCTTTAATTTCATTACATATTCCGCAACCTGCCAAAGTTCCTCATTATTCATTTGGGACGCATAAGAACCCATAGAATTTAGTCCATAATACATGGTATGATATGTACTACCTACAGAAATGTTACGCGCAGCATCGGCATAGCTTGGAACACCAAGTATTTTCTCCTGTTCCACTAAATAGCCCTTTCCATCGCCCTTGGAGCCATGACAAATGGCACAGTAAATATTGTACAACTCTTTCCCTTTTGCCAAATTCCCTTCGCTCTGCAAGGAATCCAACGGGCTTATATCCAATCTTGCCGATTCCTTTCCTTCAGGGGTATTTTCAAAACCATATGGCATCCATCCCCTTTTTATGGTATTCTCAACCGGGGTCAAAGCTTCGGCTCCATTGGGGAGAAAACCTACCTCCTGATAGGTTTCATAACCTACCGCTTCGTACATATTGGGCATGTATTGATAGTTTGGACTATTCTTGTCCGCACATGAAACAACCAAGACAACCAATCCCAATACGATTCCTATTTTGCTAAAACTGCTCATATTCAATGACTACTTTTTTCTGAAATATTTATTTCCACCGCACCGGTATCCGCCAATAACTCCTGCAATTCCTTTTCATTCCCATGTACTTCAATTTCCATAATAAAATGATCATCCGTGGTACGTACATCCGGATTTTCCGCATCCTTAAAGGGCCATAACCTACTTCTAAGGTAAAAGGTAATTACCATTAAGTGGGCCGCAAAGAAGACGGTCAGCTCAAACATAATCGGCACAAATGCGGGCATATTCTCTATATAACTAAAACTTGGCTTACCTCCAATATCTTGCGGCCAATCACCGATCATCATATAATTCATCATAACTATAGCCACTATAAGCCCTACACAGCCATACAAAAAAGATGTTATCGCTATTCTAGTAGGTGCCAGTCCCATTGCCTTGTCCAGACCATGTACGGGGAACGGACAGTATACTTCTTCTATATGATGCTTGGCAGCTTTTACTTTTTTGACCGCATGCATCAATATGTCGTCATCGTTGTAAAATGCCTGTATAACTTTAGATGCCATATTATTTATTGTTGTTTAAAATTTTGGCCTGTCCCGCCCAATCATCGCGTTGCGCCCTACCTGGGAACGAACCTGTGATGGAATCCAATAAGTTGTATTCCTTTTCGGTCATTCTACTCACTTGGGCAAACGTATATATACCTATCTGATTAAGGGTGACCTCCATTTGAGGGCCTATTCCCTTTACTTTCTTTAAGTCATCGGGGGACTGTTTTGTAGGGTCGAATTCCCCAAGGGAACTTAAAAGCTCATTCACGCCTACTTTATCCCCTACTTTAGGAACTACTTCACCCATTAGAACATCATCCGTGATGATTTCTTTTTTTGAAACAGTTCCACGCTTTTCAATTTGATATAAAGGCTGACCGGCCTCCCTTAATTTTTTATATTTTTCACCCGAAGATTTCAGAATAGACTTCACCTCCGCCTGAGCAATTACCGGAAAAGTCCTGGCATACAATAGGAAAAGTACGAAGAAGAATCCCAAGGTACCAATGAATATTCCTATATCTACGAATGTGGGCGAGAACATTGTCCAAGAAGATGGGAGATAATCGCGGTGCAATGAAGTTACGATAATTACGAAACGCTCGAACCACATTCCTATATTCACCACAATGGAGATAAAGAACGAGAACATGATACTGGTCCTCAATTTTTTGAACCACATGAATTGTGGTGAGAACACATTACAGGTCATCATTGCCCAATACGCCCACCAATAAGGCCCTGTAGCCCTGTTAAGGAAGGCATACTGCTCATATTCCACTCCGGAGTACCACGCCATAAAAAGCTCGGTAATATACGCACAACCAACAATAGAACCCGTAATCATGATAACGATGTTCATCAGTTCTATATGTTGTACGGTAATATAAGCCTCTAAACTACATACCTTTCTCATGATAATGAGCAGTGTATTTACCATGGCAAACCCGGAGAAAACCGCACCTGCAACAAAGTATGGCGGGAATATAGTGGTGTGCCATCCCGGAATTACCGATGTAGCAAAGTCAAAGGATACGATGGTATGAACGGAAAGTACCAGCGGTGTTGCCAATCCGGCCAATACCAAGGAAACTTCCTCAAAACGTTGCCAATCCTTTGCACGACCACTCCAACCAAAACTCAATAAACTGTATATTTTCTTTTGGAAAGGTTTTACCGCCCTATCCCGTATCATAGCAAAATCGGGCAATAGACCTGTCCACCAGAATACCAAGGAAACCGATAGATAGGTGGATATTGCAAATACATCCCAGAGTAAGGGTGAGTTAAAATTTACCCATAAGGAACCAAATTGATTGGGAATGGGCAATACCCAATAGGCCAACCATGGACGTCCCATATGAATAATGGGGAATAGTCCCGCTTGTATTACAGAAAAGATGGTCATGGCCTCCGCGGAACGGTTAATGGCCATTCTCCATTTTTGCCGGAACAACAATAGTACCGCCGAGATCAAGGTTCCGGCATGACCGATACCTACCCACCAAACAAAGTTGGTAATATCCCAGGCCCAGCCTACCGTTTTATTTAATCCCCAAGTACCGATACCCGTAGAAATGGTATAGATAATACAACCGACACCCCAAAGGAACGCTGCTAAAGCAATGGAAAAAACTATCCACCAATGCTTATTGGCTTTTCCTTCTACCGGAGCGGCAATATCCACGGTTACATCGTGGTAGCCTTTGTCTCCAAGTACTAGGGGTTTTCGTATAGGTGCTTCGTAATGCGACGCCATAAATTTTTATTATAGTTACGTTACTTTATTTATTGATTATGCTTGGTCTGTATTTCTCACTTTTACATGATAGAATACATTTGGTTTTGTTCCTACACTTTCCAACAAGTGATACATACGGTCACTTTCCTTTAAGTGGGCGACCTCACTTTCCTTATCGTTAACATCTCCAAAAACAATGGCGCCGGTACTACAGGCACTGGAACATGCAGTTTGGAATTCCCCATCTGCAATAACCCGTCCATCACGTTTGGCATCCAAAATGGTCTTCTGTGTTTTTTGGATACACATGGAACATTTTTCCATGACCCCACGAGACCGTACATTAACATCCGGGTTGATTACCATTTTACCCAGATCATTATTCATATGATAATCGAACTCATCATTATTGTTGTAAAGGAACCAATTGAATCGACGCACTTTGTAGGGGCAGTTGTTGGCACAATATCTTGTACCCACACATCGGTTATAGGCCATTTGGTTCTGACCTTGACGCCCGTGGGAAGTGGCCGCTACCGGACAAACCGTTTCACATGGCGCATGGTTACAATGTTGGCACATTACTGGCTGAAACGACACTTGGGGGTTAGTTGCAGGATCTTCCAATTCCCCGAAACCGCCTAAAGAACCTTTATCTCCGGAAAGACCATCGAACTCATCTTTTTTGGTATTATCATCTTCAAAGGTTTCTTCCGATGAATAATACCGGTCAATTCGTAACCAATGCATATCCCTGGATTTGCGCACCTCTTCTTTTCCGACAACGGGAACATTGTTTTCCGCATGACATGCAATAACACAAGCTCCACAGCCCGTACAGGCATTTAAATCTATGGACATATTGAAGTGATGTCCTATAGAACGGTCAAAGCTGTCCCATAAATCCACACTTGTAGCCGGAACTTCTTGATGGTTCAAAGAAACTTCGGGAACACGGTTCCACTCGTGATGGTCTTTGGTATTGAAAATTTCAAGGGTAGTCTCTTTGATGATATCCCCCCTACCCATTAATGTTTTATGTAATTGAACGCATGCAAATTCATGCATTCCCGTTGATTTTTCAACGGTTACCTCCTGTATATTTGAGAATCCTTCATATAAGGCAAATGCATTGACTCCCGTCTGCATTTCATCTTTCATGCCCACTTTCTTTCCGTAACCAAAAGAAAGTCCGACCGTACCCTGTGCCTGACCGGGCTGAATGATAACCGGAACCTGATCCAGGGAAATTCCGTTAACCGTAAGTTTAGCATAGCTTCCATCTAAACCTCCATTGGCAACATTTTCATTGACAAAGCCCAATACCTCGGCATCCGCCTTGGAAACCATAACATAATTGTCCCAAGAGACCCTGGTAATGGGATCGGGAAATTCCTGTAACCACGGATTATTGGCCTGCTGTCCATCTCCCATACCTACTTTGGAGTACAGTACCAGTTCCATTCCGGAACTACTGGCATTGGATAGACCTCTAACAGCACTGGCAATAGGGACTATGGAAGAATCGGTTGACTGGTCAACATTTTCAGTAGTCGTCTCTTCTTGTTCCGATATTTCGGCCGAAGTGTCCGCTACCATCTCCGTAACAGCAGTTGCCGCGAAGAATCCATCCTGTAAGGCCTTGTTCCAATCGTTTCCGTTCAGAATAAAAACGCTCCAAGTATCCTTTATATAATCATAGTAACTTTTATCACTATCCATCCATTGTAATAGGGAACTCTGAAATTGTCTGGTATCGAACAGTTCCTTGATGGTGGGTTGCATTAAGCTGTAATGTCCTTTTTTGATTTGCGCATCGCCCCAAGATTCCAAATAGTGCGAGGAGGAGGCAACAAATTGGGAAACTTCCGTAGTTTCATTTCTACTAAAGGCGAAATCAACGGAAAGATCTACATTTTTTATACCCTCGGCAAAATCCGAAGCGTTCGGCAGGGAATACATAGGATTTACACCATCCATGATGAGTGCCCCTACCTTACCCAGTTTCATATCAGAAATCAGCTGATTAAGCGCCTTTACATTTCCTTGTCGCACGTATCTTGGTGCTTGGGCATCATAGGCCTTACTCTCCAATAGCTCATTAATGGCCAAAACAACGGTCTGTGCATTTATATCATCTATACCCGTAACAACGACTGCGCTAGACTTGTTATTACCTATTTGTTTCACCACATTATCAATGGCCCTTTCCAGATTTTCAGGAAGCTCTCCTCCTGCGGAAGTACCATTTAGCTTGGCATACAATTTTGCAAGCGCTATTTTTTGCTGGGCAACGGTCAACGGAACGCGCTTATCGGCATTCGCTCCGGTCAGGGACATATTGGATTCAAACTGAATATGTCTGGACATTTTTCCGTTCTGCGGAACACGTCCTTTGGCATATCCAACATCGTATCCCCCGCCCTGCCAATCGGCCAAGAAGTCGGCCCCGAAAGAAATGATAAGCTCGGCTTTTTCAAAATCATAGTCCGCTAATGCCCTTTCCCCGTATCTTGATTCAAATGCTGTCAGTGCAGCATCTTCCGAAATAGCATCATAGGCAACGTGGTTCACATTTCCGAATGCCTCACTGAATTCGGCCACCAGTCTGGAAGTGGACGGACTGGCATAGGTCTGGGTCAACAGAGCGATCTGTTTTCCGGAATTCCTCAAAGATCCCAATTTAGATTTTACCGCTGCATCCAAAACGCTCCACTCCACGGGTTCCCCGTTTTGTAATGGGCCTTGTAATCTTGTGCTGTCATATAAAGAAAGAACCGATGCCTGTACGCGTGCATTGGCCCCACCTCCTATTTTTACATCCGTATTATTCTCGACCTTTATGGGTCTCCCCTCTCTGGTCTTTATTAATATACTTGCAAAATCAAATCCATTGGCTATAGTGGTAGCGTAATAATCCGCAACACCGGGAACTATGCGTTCCGGCTGAACCACATAAGGGATAGATTTGACCACAGGTCCTTCACAGGCCGCTAACGAAGCTGCCGCCGTACTGAAACCGACATATTTTAGAAAATCCCTTCTATTGGTAGTTGTGGATGATAAGGTTTCTTTGTCCCCTAAAAATTCATCAACAGGGATCTGCTCAACAAATTCATTCTGTTTTAGCGCCTCAACAATGGAATCGTTTGGATTTAACTCCGCTTCACTCTTCCAATATTTTTTGTTTGATGCCATACGTATATCTCTGTAATTAGCTGCTTAAATTTGATTAATAATGACACTTTCCACATTCCAACCCACCCATTTGTGCTGCAGTAAGTTGATCGACTCCATATTTTTTGGAAAGCTCTTCATGTATTTTTGCGTAATACTCATTGCCCTCTACTTTAACATTTGTTTCCCTGTGACAATTGATGCACCATCCCATGGTCAATGGAGCATATTGATACATAATCTCCATCTCTTCTACCGGTCCGTGGCAGGTTTGACACTCTATGCCGGCGACGGAAACGTGCTGGGAATGGTTGAAATAGGCAAAATCCGGTAAATTATGAATCCTCACCCATTCCACCGGTTGTGACTCACCGGTATACTTTTGGTTTTCTTCGTCCCAACCAACGGCCTTATACAATTTTTTTATCTCACCGGTATAGAACTCATTGGTGTAACCATTGGCCAAATCTTCCTGTGTTGGTCCTTCGGCGCCGCCCGTATATTCATAAATCGATTTATGACAGTTCATACATACGTTCAAAGAAGGTATGCCCGAGTGCTTGGATACCCTGGCGGAAGAATGGCAATATTTACATTCGATTTTATTGGTTCCGGCATGAATTTTATGCGAGTAATGAATAGGCTGGATGGGGGCGTATCCCTGATCTACACCTACCTGCATCATCCATCCATAAGCAAAATATGCACTGCCCAACAACAGAAATATTGAAGATACCAAAACCAAGAATTGGTTCTGTGCGAATGCTTTCCATATAGGAGTGCGCTTTTCGGCTTTCTCCTTTTCCAATACAACACCATTGGCTTCAGCAATTCTTCGCAAAGTCTTGTTCACCAAAATCAACATCACGACCAAGAGCCCAAATACCATGGCCAAAGCACCTAAAATAATCTCATTGGATATACCTGTAGCCTGCCCGGCTCCCTCTCCAGTGGCCACAGCTCCTCCCGCAGCCGCTTGAGGCTCTGGTGGCGGTGCTGCCGTATATGCCAAAATATCGTCTATATCGGCATTGGACAAGGTTGGAAAAGCGGTCATGGCGGATTGGTTATATTCCGCATAAATTTTATTGGCATAGGCATCACCCGACCTGATCATCCCTGCGCTATTTTTTATCCAGGCATAGAGCCATTCCCTATCCAACCCTTCTTCGGAAGCAAGCCTGGACTCCACGTTTGCCAACGCAGGTCCGGTCATTTTTCGATTCAAAGCATGACAGGCCGCACAATTTTGATTGAACAACGACTTCCCCTTGGCAGCATCCCCGCCGGAGGCATCGGTAGTTTCCTCCGTAACGGCCTCAGTTTCCGGGGCCGGAGTTTCGTCTTGTGCAATAAGGAAGGTTGAAGAGAGTAGAAAAGCTACTAAGCTGATACCTAAAATTTTAGAAATTTGATTGCGGTATGGAACCTTTTTCATATTAAAAATATTTCTATCGAAATCTTGGCACGATATTTATATTACTAGGAAAGTAAGGCTAAAATATCGCCGCTCAAATTGAAGGCAAAAATACGACATAGACTTTATTTGCGAAATGTTAAGGGATTGATAATTTATAATTTATACTAATTCTAAATAAGCAATAAATCTTTTGTTTGATCTTTAAAAATTTACTTTTGTATTACCTATAGAAACTAAATTGTAAAATACTATGAAAATATTTGTCAACATACTGGCTATTATATGTTTATCATCATTTACTTATGCTCAACAAGGCACCATTAACATTCAACAGGATGAAAAAATAGGGGATTTGTTGAACATTTATAAGTCCGCCAACGAAAGTTCAGAATTTTACCAAATTCAGGTGTTTTTCGGTTCCTATGAAAAAGCCCAAAAAATAAAATCCGAAGTGGGTGTGGACTTTCCCGGTTGGTCTTCCATGATCAAATTTGAATCCCCAAGTTACCGTGTCCGGGTAGGGCGTTTTAAAACAAAATTAGAAGGGGAGCGAAAACTTATTGAGGTGCGGGAAAAATATCCTAGCGCCATGTTGCTTAAACCGGAAAAAAAGACCAAATAACTCCCTTCTATCCTGTATGACCAGGACACCTCCCTTTTCTAAAGGGCGATGCCAATTGCATTCTCCAATAAAAACTAGGGCTTTTATATCAGCAATACTGAAATTTAGAGCTTTTTCTTAACGGCGATTTCCTGGAAGGCTTCAACAATATCCTCTTCTTTGATGTCATTGTAGTTTTTCACCTGCAGACCGCAATCATATCCCTTGGCCACTTCCTTGACATCGTCCTTAAATCGTTTTAAGGATGACAATTCCCCGGTATAGATGACAACCCCATCACGGATAAGTCTGATATTGGAATTCCTGAATATTTTTCCACTGGTCACCATACAGCCGGCAATGGTACCGACCTTTGATATTTTGAAGGTTTCCCGAATTTCGGCAGTCCCTGTAATTTCCTCCTTCATTTCCGGCGAAAGCATTCCTTCCATGGCGTCCCTCAGATCATTGATCGCATCATAAATAATAGAATACATTCTAATATCTATTTCTTCCTTTTCCGCTATGGCCCTAGCATTACCCATTGGCCTTACATTAAATCCTATGATTATGGCGTCAGAAGCCGAGGCCAATAACACATCGGATTCGGTTATGGCACCAACGGCTTTGTGTATAATATTTACTTGAATCTCGTCAGTAGATAATTTCTGGAAAGAATCGGTCAACGCTTCCACTGAACCGTCTACATCTCCTTTAAGAATGATATTCAGCTCTTTGAAATCGCCCAAGGCGATTCTTCGGCCTATTTCGTCCAGTGTAATATGACGTTGCGTCCTAACGGTTTGTTCCCTTTGTAATTGTCCTCTTTTAGCAGCAATCTGTTTGGCCTCCCTTTCATCCTCCAAAATATTGAACTTGTCACCAGCTTGGGGCGCTCCATCTAGACCTAGTATGGAAATGGGGGTGGACGGTCCTACTTTTTTTACATTTTTCCCTCGTTCATCCTGCATGGCCTTCACCTTACCACTGCATATACCCGCCAACACATAATCTCCTATCTTAAGGGTACCCGCCTGCACCAATATGGTTGAAACATAACCTCTACCCTTATCTAAAAATGCCTCTACCACGGTTCCTGTTGCCAGTTTATCCGGATTGGCCTTCAACTCCAAAAGTTCCGCTTCCAACAATACCTTTTCTAAAAGATCTTTAATACCATCACCGGTCTTGGCAGAAATATCATGGGACTGTATTTTACCTCCCCAATCCTCTACTAAAAGATTCATTGCGGCAAGCCCTTCTTTAATTTTATCCGGATTTGCCGTTGGCCTATCTATTTTATTTATCGCAAAAACGATAGGAACACCGGCTGCTTGTGCATGGCTTATAGCTTCTTTGGTCTGCGGCATAATATCATCGTCAGCTGCAACTACTATGATAGCAATATCCGTTACTTGTGCGCCACGGGCACGCATGGCCGTAAAGGCCTCATGACCCGGAGTATCCAAAAATGTGATTTTTTGGCCACCCTCTAGCGTTACTCCATATGCACCTATATGCTGTGTAATACCACCGCTTTCACCGGCTATTACATTCTCTTTTCTAATATAATCCAATAAAGATGTCTTACCATGATCCACATGGCCCATAACGGTAACGATAGGGGCCCTGGGCTTTAAATCTTCAGGCGCATCTTCGTCTTCCAAAATAGACTCATCTATATCCGCGGTTACAAACTCTACCTCATAACCAAACTCGTCCGCAACAATGGACAGGGTCTCCGCATCCAAACGCTGGTTCATGGTCATCATTATTCCAAGGGACATACAGGCCGAAATAATTTCTGTCGTAGAAACATCCATCATGGTAGCAACTTCGTTTACGGTAACAAATTCCGTTACCTTCAGAATTTTACTCTCCAGCTCCTGCTGTTCCAAATCTTTCTCCGTCTGTTGACGGTGCTGATCTCTTTTGTCCCTTCTATATTTAGCGCCTTTTCCTTTTTTGGACTTACCCTGCAGTTTCTCCAAAGTTTCCCGCACCTGTTTTTGAACTTCTTCCTCTGTAGGCTCTACCTTGGAAACCGTTGAAAAACGTTGTCCGGGTGCTTTTCTTACACCTGGCTTACCTCTGCCTGCAACACCTGTGCCACTACCATTACCTTTATTACTGACGATACGTCTTCTTCTTTTCTTTCTATCGGCGGCGGCATCCGAGTCTTTTTGGGTCTGCTTGGGGGCTTCTTTCTTTTTCTTTGGTTTTTCGAACTTGGTAAGATCTATCTTATCCCCCATTATTTTGGGTCCGGACAGCTTCTTATACTTTGTAGTTATGGTCTCCGGTTTAGCTGCTGCTTCCTCAGGGACCTCAACTTCCTTCTTTTCTTCAACAACAGGGGCTTCTTTTTCTTTTTTAGGTACAGGGGCTTTGGCAACCTCCTTAACTTCTTCCTTTTTTGCTGGAACCGGTGGCTCTTTCGCTACAGGCTTCTGTTTTTTGGTGGCTTCCAAGTCTATCTTGCCAACTGTCTTAGGGCCAGCAAGTTCAGCTTTTGCCTTGATCAACTGTTCGGCCGATCTTTTTTCCCTTGCCAATCTTTTTTCTTCCTGTTCCTGTTCTAATTGTATCCTTATGGCCTCTTTCTCCTTGCGTTTCTCCTCTCCTACTTCCTGGGACGCAACTTTCTTGCTCATATCCGTCTGGAACTCGTCCAAAAGGACTTGATATACCTCATTGGATATTTTAGTAGTTGGTCTGGCCTCAACGTCATGTCCTTTGGACTCGAGGAAATCTACCGCTCTATCCAGTGAAATATTAAGTTCTCTTAGAACCCTGTTAAGCCTTACCGTTGCATTGTCTGCCATAAATAATTATTCCTATTCTTATAATTTGCCGCTAATATATAGCTTAATCTTCAAATTCTTCTTTTAGTATGCGTACAACTTCCAAAATTGTTTCTTCCTCTAAATCGGTACGTTTTACCAAATCGTCCACATCTTGTTCCAAGACACTTCTTGCCGTATCCATGCCAATTTTCTTAAGTTCATCTATTACCCAGCTCTCTATTTCATCTGAAAACTCGGTAAGCTCAACATCTTCTTCTACACCTTCACGGAACACATCAATTTCGTAACCGGTCAATTGACCTGCCAATCTGATATTATGTCCACCCCTACCAATTGCCTTGGAAACCTCTTCCGGCCTTAGATATACCTGGGCGGTCATTTTTTCATCGTTCAATTTTACGGTAGACACACGAGCGGGACTTAACGCCCTTGTGACCATAAGTTGTGGGTTATTGGTCCAGTTGATCACATCAATGTTCTCGTTGCCCAATTCCCTTACAATACCATGTATCCTTGAACCTTTCATCCCCACACAGGCCCCTACAGGATCTATTCTATCATCATATGAATCCACTGCTACTTTTGCTTTTTCACCTGGGATGCGAACCGCTTTTTTGATAGTAATCAGTCCATCGAATACCTCGGGGATTTCCTGAAAGAACAGTTGCTCTAGGAACAAAGGCGAAGTCCTGGACATGATAATCGTAGGCTTATTACCTTTTAGTTCTACATTTTCGATAATACCTCGGACATTATCGCCCTTCCTAAAAAAGTCAGATGGAATCTGCTTGTCCTTGGGCAAAATAATTTCGTTGCCTTCGTCATCCAACAAGATGATGGCCTTATGTCTTATATGGTGGACCTCAGCCGTATAAATCTCTCCCTCCAAGTCTTTGAACTGCTTGTAAATAGTAGTATTATCGTGCTCATGTATTTTGGAGATTAGGTTTTGGCGTAAAGCCAAAATTGCCCTTCTTCCCAAATCTATAAGTTTTACTTCTTCGGAAACATCTTCACCCACTTCAAAATCGGGTTCTATCTTTTGTGCCTCGGAAAGCGATATTTCCTCCAAGGGTTCTTCTACCTCACCGTCTTCTACGACAATCCTGTTCCGCCATATCTCCAAATCCCCTTTGTCCGGGTTGATAATGATATCAAAGTTATCGTCCGAACCGAACTTCTTCTTTAGGGCGTTCCTGAAAACATCTTCCAAAATCGCCATTAGCGTTACCCTGTCTATGAATTTATCGTCTTTAAATTCCGAGAAAGATTCGATCAACGCAATATTTTCCATTTTGACCTACAATTAAAATTTTAATACAACTTTTGCTTCTTGAATATCAGAAATAGCAATTTGCTGCTTTTTCTGGACTGTAATTTTACCTTTTCCAATAGGTTTCGGCTCTCTTGCCTTCCACTCTAAGGTAATACTATCTTCTTCCGCGGCAGTAAGCTTTCCCTCAAAACTCCCGTCTTCGGTCCTAACTTCTAATTTTCTGCCTACGTTCTTCTTATACTGTCGGGCCATTTTCAAGGGGGACGTAGCCCCTGCCGAAGCCACTTCCAAGGAAAAATCTTCCTCTTCCCTATCTAAATTATGTTCAATTGCCCTACTAATACGCATACAATCCTGTACGGTAACCCCTTGATCTCCATCCAAAACAACATGGATCTTGTTATCGGTCGCAATGGAAAAATCTATCAAAAAAAGTGATTTGCTTTCCGCCAGGGCCTCCTCTAATAAGGCAGTTACTTTATCCTTAAACATAAATTTCTATTTCAAGAATATCTTCTTTCAATACCATCCGTATAAAATCCCGACATGCTCCAAGATTTTTTTGACCGCTCACACATCATCGCCTTTTGGATTCCTAAAAAAATAAAATTTCACTAATAAAAGAGGGGACTAAATTGTCCCCTCATGAATACCTTATATCCTTTCAGTGGTGCAAATATACAACTTTTTTCATTTTTACTAAATCTTTAAGGTGGTAATTTCATACACTATCCATATCCTGCTCTACGAAGTTTGCAACTTCGTAGCATTAACAGTGAAGGATAAAAGCAAACGCTTTAAAATCACTGACATTCGCAGCAATACAATATTGAGATAAGGAAAAGTATGATTGCAGTTTGTAACTGTTAAGTTGCAAACTTCGCAGAGCAGTGGCTTCCTTCCACCGCGCCTCAGAATAAACCCTGCCTGCTGGCAGGCAAGTTCTCGTCCCGGCGTGTCCCTGAAACAAAAAATCCCTTAACCTTAAAGCTAGGGATTGATTTTGAACTCTTTTGTTGGCCTACTAGGACTCGAACCTAGAACGACTGGACCAAAACCAGCTGTGTTGCCAATTACACCATAGGCCAATACTGCTAAAGAGCGTGCAAATTTATAACAAAGTTTTGTTTGCACCAATACTTAATTTAAATATTTTAATACTAAAGGTTTTCCTAAAAGAGTGTTCCTTTTTTATTTGAATTAGTAAATTCGCCCATCGGATAAACAACATATTGCATGTTTTCAAAGAACTTCGAGAAATGGGACACCATCCTTGGGTGGGTCGTTTTTTTTATAGCCCTTATCACTTATGGAATTACGGTAGAGCCCACCGGCAGTTTTTGGGATGCCGGGGAATACATTGCCACCTCGGCAAAATTACAAGTGGGCCATCCGCCCGGAGCGCCCTTGTTACAGATGATAGGTGCTTTTTTCGCAATGTTCGCCTTGGAAGCGGATCAAATTGCGGTCATGGTCAACTATGTATCGGGGGTATCCAGTGCGTTTACCGTTCTTTTTATGTTCTGGACCATTACCAATCTTACCCGAAAATTGATATCGGACAAGGATACTTTTACGAACAGTAAGGCCATAGCGGTACTCGGAAGTGGTCTTATTGGAAGCTTGGCCTTTACCTATTCCGATAGTTTCTGGTTCAATGCCGTGGAAACGGAAGTATATGCCATGGCTAGCTTTATTATGGCCCTCCTATTATGGATGGGACTTAAATGGACGGATAATCTGGAAGACCCCAGGGGAAACAAATGGTTGGTATTGATCTCTTTTGTAGTAGGGCTTACCTTTGGCGTACAGTTTATGGGGTTTTTGGCCATCCCGTCCATAGGGCTTCTGTATTATTTTAGAAAATATAAGACCACAACGGTTAAAAATTTCCTTATTGCCAATATTTCAGTGGTAGCGATATTAATGTTGGTCTATAAATTTTCCCTTACCTATGTTTTAAAATTATTTGGATGGAGCGAGGTCTTCTTTATAAATAGCATAGGCCTTCCTTTCAACTCGGGCACCCTGATCATGGGACTTATTTTTGTTGGTGCTTTCTACTATGGGTTGCGATACACTCGTAAAAATAATTACAGAAATGCAAATACGATCGTCCTTTGCACCATGTTCCTGTTCCTCGGTTTCTCTTCATGGCTTTTACTACCCGTACGTGCCAATGCCAATGTGGTCATAAACGAGAACAACCCCTCCGATGCCCGGTCATTACTTGCCTACTACAACAGGGAGCAATATCCAGGTGTGGATAGTCCTGTTTATGGGGCTTACTATTCAGACCTATTTGCACCAGCCGGAGATGAAATTGATGAAAAGCCCAAATATGAAAAGGATAAAAAGCTGGGGAAATATATCATAGTCAACAAGTACAAAAATGCCCTTCAGGGACCCAACAAGGATCACGTTGGCCTTTTACCACGCATGTGGAGCGACCAGCACGCCGAGAATTACATGAGACATTTTGGGGCATTGGATTTTAAAATGAAAGAGTCCAATGAAGAACTTAGGAAAGCCGTATCCCAATTGAAGTCGGGCTATGCCAACGGGGAAATAGATGAAGACCAGTACATAGGCTTTTTAAGACAGTTTAATGAATATTTGGAAGTACAGCCCCCTACCGTCTGGGAAAATGTGAAGTATATGTTCCAATTTCAGTTCGGATACATGTACTGGCGTTATTTCATGTGGAATTTTGTAGGGAAACAAAACGATCTGCAAGGAAGGTATGATGATAATGGCAATTGGTTGAGCGGTATCTCTTTTTTGGATAGCGCTCGCCTGGGGAGTCAGGAAAACCTTCCAACGGACGTGGAGAACAATAAAGGAAGAAATACCTATTTCTTTTTGCCCCTACTTTTGGGCATCATAGGATTGGTCTTTCAAATCAGTAAAAATCCAAAACAGTTTTGGGTGCTTTTCGTATTTTTTATGTTTACCGGTATCGCCATACAATTTTATACCAACCCCTATATTTTTCAACCTAGGGAGCGCGACTATTCCC
>JBATTK010000132.1:0-15673 GCA_049670505.1 Saonia sp. | reverse complement strand
CGTAGTATACCCTGTAGAATATCTGGGATAATCCATAAACTGTGAAAATCCGTTTTCCGGAACTTGATTGAATACGTTTACATATGGTGTAATGTCCCAGTTGGATTTTGTTAGGGAATTTTCCAGGGAAGGCATCATTTCTTCCTGGAGGTACTCGCCCAATTCGCCTCCCAATTTGTTGTGTTGGGTAAAAAGATGTGTTAGGGTATATTGATAATCGGCTCCATTACTTACATGATTATCTATGAAAATATCCGGTTTGATCAAATGGAAAATTGTTGCAAAAGTCCTTGCGTTTTTTGTATCACTTTTTATAAAGTCCCTGTTGAGGTCATAATTTTGCGCGTTGCCTCGGAATCCATAGGATACAGGGCCATTCTGATTTGCCCTTGTGGTAGAATTTCTGTTCAGTGCCCCACCAATATTGTAGATAGGTATGGTAACCAGTACTGTATTTTTTGGGGGTGCTATTTTTTCAAGGGCCAAGTCCCTATACAGGAGCATTGTAGCATCTATACCATCACTTTCCCCGGGGTGTATGCCATTATTGATCAAGACTATAGTCTTTTCTTCACCAATCTTTTGAAAGTTAAAATCACCGTCCAGGTTAAAGGTAACGATGTGTAATGGAAAACCACTATCGGTATCCCCTATGGTCTGTATATTTATTTCCGGAAACTCTTTGGCGAGTTGAATGTAGAAATCTATTACTTGCAGGTAAGAGGCAGTTTCCTTACCATCGGAAGCTTCAAAATGGGTCTGAAAGCTACCTACTTTATCCTCCTTTTTTGTTTCACAGGAAAGAAGAAGTACAACGGCCAGAAAGGTGATAAAAAGTCTCATATGCCTGAATTTAGAGGTTCAAACCATGGACAAAATTAAACAAAAATTTAAGGCTTGTACTAGGCGGCCTTTGTTATTTCCGCTATTTCCTTTCTACAGATGGGTTTATTGTTAAATTCTATGGGATGATGGGTTTTGGATTTATACATTTCGGATTTTTCCAAATCCATTCTGTCTATGGAAGAGGTAATTATATTGATCCGTATTTTTTTTGATATAGGCAGGCCAATAAATTCTTCCAAAAACTGCCACCCATCCATAATGGGCATATTTATATCCAGAAAAATGACTTCTGGCAGTTCTTTCTTCTCCTCGATCATCTCTTTAACAGCATCTATGGCTGTTTTTCCGTTGTTATAGGTGCTTATGTTATCGCATAAGTCCAAGGAACCAAGTAATTTTTTAATACCGAAGATAGTTATGGGGTCATCATCAATTATGCAGATGGAATTAATTCTTTTCATTAAAATATATGTTAAAGGTAGTTCCTTTACCAACCTCACTGGTGGTAACTATTTTACCGTTCATGGATTCAATTTGGTTCTTGGTGATATAGAGTCCTATACCTCTGGAATTAGCGTTATTATGGAAAGTTTTGTACATACCGAACAATTTATCCCCATGCTTTTTTAAATCTATACCCATACCGTTGTCCTTTATACTCAATACGGTATAACCATTTTCACTTTTGGCACTTAATCTAATGAGCGGATCTTTTCCAGGCTTCCTATATTTAACGGCATTGGTTATAAAATTCATTAGGATGTTGTCTATATACTCGGGGATAACCTTGATATGAACATCATCGTTGATTTCATTTATAATTTTGGTATTATGTTCTTTAAGAAACCCTGCAAGGTTTAGCGTTACCGTGGCTATTTGCTCATTTAAACGAACGGATTTTTTTTCCAGATTGGTATTGGTGCTTATAGCTACGACCTCATTTAGGTTATCTATGGTTTCCAGTAAGTTGTCCGAGGCATCGATTAACATGTTCACAATCTTTTTCTTTTCTACCTCGTCCTTTTCAGTAGTTAAAAACTCCAATAGCATAGAAAAATTTGCCGTATGGGACCTCAAGTTGTGCGATATGATATGTGCAAAATTTATCAACTTTTTATTTTGTAGGGAAGTAACGTTGATCAGGCGTTTAAGCTCTTCTTCCTTTTGCTTTAAGTCCGATATATCAAGACTTATGCCTACCAAACCGTTTACATTCCCATCTACCCCTTTTAATGGGATTTTTGAGGTCAGGAAGGTAGTCAGCGTACCATCTTTCTTAATGTTAATAGTTTCTTTTCCTAGAATAGGCTTAAAAGAATCCATTACCATTATATCTTCTTCCCTTGATTTTTTGGCAGTTTCTTTGTCATAGAAATCGAAGTCGGTTTTTCCGATAATTTCACTTTCGTCCCTCGCATTGCAAAATTCAATTTCGGATTTATTCGCCAAAACTTTTTTGGAATCCCTATCCTTGATGAAAACATTCAAGGGCAGATTATCTATTAGGGTCCTTAGCAATTTCCGCTCTTCCCTTATCTGCTGTTCCTTCCTTTTGGATTCGGAAATATCCTGGGCGCTGGTCCAGATTAATTTTCGGCCTTCCTTATTAACAAGCATCGATTTATTGACCAAAACTGGATAAGATGTTCCGTCTTTTTTCACATATTCCTTTTCAACAGGACCGAATACATCTTTTTCTTCAAGTTCTGCTATGGAATTATGGTATACGTTCATATACGCTGACGGAATAAGGTCGGTATATTTAATTTTGCCAATATCTTTTTTACTGTATCCCGAAGTATTGATAAAGGACGGGTTGAAATCCAAGATTTCTCCCGTTTCATGATCGGCCAGTACATAAGCTACCGGGGACAGTTCATATAGGGCCCTGAATTTTTGTTCGCTTTGTTGTAGTTTTTCCCTGGCGATGACCATTTCCTTTATCATCCGTCCTTCTGCAAGCAGGGATACTATCTCGTTATTTTCGTCATAAATAGGCTTTAGACTAAAATCTACCGGGACAGGCTCTTTGTTTTTATCCAGGACAACGATCTCACTACGTATGAATTCACCATCCGCCGCCGCTTTCACTAATTGTTTAAGCCCATCTTTCGCATATTCAGGAAGCGGCCACCAGTATGCTTCCCAGAATTTTTTATGTATGACATCCTCAGCTTTGATATTTGCAAAATCCAGCGCGGTATCGTTTATTTCCAAGAACGTACCCCTTACATCCAATATCCCGGTGAACTGATAGGAAGAATTAAAAACACCTTTGAAGATACGATCTTTTTCTTCTTTTTTGATTTTGATTGCCTCTACTTCCGTAATGTCTTGAAAGGTACCGATGAGCCCTAAAAATTTATTCTCCTTGAATACCGGCTTACCTGCGGCTATAACCCATTTTTCCCTTCCTTTGGCCGTGACCAGTTGTAGTTTTTCGTTCCATGGGGTGCCTTGGCTCATAGCCTTGTCTACTGCCATGGCAATAGTATTTCTACTGTACCCTTCCTTATAAAAATTGATTCCTTTCTCAATATTTGGGACATGATCCATAGGAACATCATGAATAGTCTTTGTCATGTTGCACCAGTACAATTCGTCTTTTACGGCATTGTACTCCCAACTACCAATTTTAGCTATTTCCGATTTATCCTCAAGAAGAATTTCTAACTTTTCCAGTCTTATTTCATTAAGAACCCTTTGGGTAACATCTTTGGTCTGAATGATTACACCTATTACATTTTCTTGGTTGTCATACCATGGTGCGTTGCTCCACTCGAGCCATTTTTCCGACTTATCATCATCCAAATATCGCTCTACTCCTATATCACTTGGGATTCCTAGCAGACAATTCTTTAAAACCTCTTGCCACTCTTTATTTATGGTGCCGAATAACTCACGTAAAGTCTTTCCAATAATATCCCTATGGTTAAAACTAAAGTCGTTGACCCACTTATCCGAAGCGTGGACCACCCTAAGCTTTTTGTCTACAAAAGCTGTAGCTTGGGGCAGCTGCTTAATTAAATAATTATTAAATGATATGTTGGTCTCGTTCAACACCACGGCGAAATTTCTTACTAAAGTAAATTGATTTTTTAATATATGTAAGAGTTTGTTGTGAACAGGGTAAAAGTAGTGGTGTTTGCACTCATATTCAATGAAAGCACCATAAAATACAGGATAAACGAGATATTTTCTTACAGGTTATTCGGTCTTTCTAAGAACGGTAAATGTAATTTTAAGGGCATAACTACCATGGATATTACAGTAGTTTCCAAAAAGAAAAATTTATAATATCCTTACCGTGTCCGGTACCAATCCTGTATAATCTCCACCGTTTCTTATAACGTCCCTTACTATGGAAGAGCTTATGTACGATTTTCCTGAAGAGGTGAGAAGAAATACGGTTTCTATTTCCGAAAGTTTACGGTTGGTATGTGCAATGGCCTTTTCAAATTCAAAATCCCCTGGATTACGGAGCCCCCTCAAAATAAAACTGGCGTCATTTTTTTTGCAAAAATCAACGGTCAACCCTTCATAGGTCATGACCTTTATCTTGGGTTCCTGTTTAAAGGCGTTGATTACAAACTGCTTGCGTTTTTCCAACGAGAACATATACTTTTTTTCCGCATTTATTCCAATGGCTATTATGATTTCGTCAAAAAGTGTAATCCCCCTTAGAATAATGTCATAATGTCCTAGGGTAAGCGGGTCAAAAGAGCCCGGAAAAATGGCACGTCTCATTCGTATGGTATTAGGTCAGTGTTAAAGTTACTCAATTTTCCCCTAAGGCTTCGTTTATTGCATTTTCAAACAACTCGGAAAGCTCAATACCAGCTACTCTGGCCTGTTTGGGCAATATGCTTTCGGTGGTCAATCCGGGAGTTGTGTTCATTTCTAGCATATAGGGCTCATCTCCTACGAATATGAACTCGCTTCGGGAGAAACCTTTCATTTTTAAGATATCGTATGCACGTTGTGCCATTTTTTTTACTTTATGCTCTTGTACCTGGGTTATTCTTGCTGGGGTGATTTCTTTTGATTTTCCTTCATACTTGGCCTCATAATCAAAAAAATCATTCTCGGTGACGATTTCGGTTATTGGCAACACCTTGGTCGCTCTTTTATATTTTATGACACCTACAGAAACCTCTATGCCATCTAAAAAAGCCTCGATGATAATTTCATCATCTTCTTTATATGCTTTCTTTATAGCGGGTAACAAATCCTCCTTCCGGTATACTTTGGAAATGCCAAAACTGCTACCTGCTTTGTTTGCTTTGACGAAACAGGGAAGGCCTACCTTTTCAATAATTTTATCTTCCTCGATCCTATCTCCCAGATTTACATAATAGGAGGTGGCGGATTTTATGCCATAGGGTTTAAGTGTACTTAGCAAATCTCTTTTATTAAAGGTTAAGGCAGCTTGGTAATATTCACATGAGGTCTGGGGAATCTCTAAAAGATTAAAATACGCTTGCATTAGCCCATCTTCTCCTGGAGATCCATGGATGGCATTAAAGGCGCAATCAAAAACCAAAATCGTATCTTCCAATGCAACGGAAAAATCGTGCCTATTTACCACATATTCATCCCCATTATCGTTTACATAGACCCATTTATCCTTAAAAATATGAATTGGGTACGTATTGAACTTTTCTTTATTCAGGTATTGATGAACAACACTGCCGCTTTTCAATGATATTTTATATTCACTGGAATAACCGCCCATAATAATGGCTATATTTTTTTTCATTCTATTTTTTTATATGGGGCCTGTAAAACAATTATCATGGTATCAAAGTAAAGAAAAAAGCATTGGCTTTCCATCTGCACAAAAGTAATTTTTTCAAAGTTCTTCAATAATTCTCAAAATTTTATTCCCGCATGATAACTGTTATACCACTAAAATTTATGTTCATTTCATATATTTGCCGGACAATAGATTTGTTATGAAGCATTTTTTTGGCTTTTTAAGAAGTAAAGTTTTTCTTATACAATTAGGACTTGCACTGCTTGTCTCCGTAATCCTGGTCTTTTTAGTGTTAAACTGGCTAAAGGGTTCCACAAATCATGGGGAGTTTGTAGAAGTGCCCGATTTTTCTAAAATGTCTGTCATGGACATGCGCAAAGCGGTTGAAAAATCCGGATTACGCTATGAAGTGTTGGATTCCGCAAATTATAATCCGGAATATCCTAGATTCTCTATCATTGATCAAAATCCTCCTGCGGGCAACAAGGTAAAAGAAAATAGAAAAATATATTTTACGGTCAATCCATCGGGCTACAAAAAGGTTACTATCCCAAAAATCATACAAGTAACCCAGCGTAATGCTACCTCTATGCTAAGAGCTGTGGGCTTGGATGTACAACGGGTCACATATGTGGATGAATTGGGCAAGGACATGGTATATTATATAAAATATAAGGGCAAGAGTATTTCCCCGGGTGAAAAATTGCCCAAAACTTCAAAAATCGAGCTTATTTGTGGAAACGGGAAAATTTCCGGTAGGGCGCAGGTTAAGGCCGATTCCCAATAGCTATGGAATCACAGGATAGTCTTGGGCCAAATGAAGATGAGCTTTTTGAACATCATAGATTTATCGCTTCCAAGGGTCAAGAACCTTTACGAGTGGATAAGTTTTTAATGAATTTCATTGAAAATGCGACCCGGAACAAAATTCAACAGGCCGCAAAAGAAGGTCATATCTGGGTGAACGACACCGTTGTAAAACAAAACTACAAGGTGAAGTCGGGGGATGAGGTGAAAGTGATGTTTGAGCACCCCCCCTATGAGTTGTTGTTGACTCCTGAAAATATTCCCCTGGATATCGTTTATGAGGACGATGTGTTATTAGTGGTGAACAAACCGGCAGGGATGGTGGTGCATCCGGGCCATGGTAACTACTCTGGTACGTTGATCAATGCCTTGGTATATCATTTTGATAATTTACCGGTAAATAGTAACGAGAGACCGGGTTTGGTTCACAGAATAGATAAGGATACCTCTGGACTTCTGATCGTTGCCAAAACGGAAATGGCCATGGCCCACTTGGCCAAACAGTTTTTTGACAAGACTACGGAACGAGAGTATATTGCCCTGGTATGGGGCGATGTTCAGAACGATAACGGTACCATTGAAGGTGCTATTGGGCGAAACCCCAAAAATCGTTTGCAAATGCAGGTTTTCCCGGATGGACATCAAGGTAAGGAAGCGGTTACCCACTATACCGTTTTGGAGCGTTTAGGATATGTTACCCTTATCTCCTGTAGATTGGAAACCGGTAGGACACATCAAATACGTGTGCACTTAAAATATATTGGGCATACCTTGTTCAACGATGCGCGTTATGGGGGAGATAAAATCTTAAAGGGAACCACCTTTACTAAATATAGGCAGTTTGTAGAGAATGCCTTTACAGTTTTGCCAAGACAGGCCCTACATGCCAAGACCTTGGGATTTGTGCATCCAGTGACCGGCGAATCCATGCGATTTGACTCTGACGTTCCGGAGGATATGACGCATTGTATTGAAAAATGGCGACATTACGCCAAACACAGATAACGGATAGGTTTCATCGATATGGGTATTGAAAACTCCTTTGAATAAGATGGGTTATCCCAAAAAATCAGTATTATTTTTATATCAAAATCGTAGCATATGAAAATTGTGATATCACCTGCAAAGTCTTTGGATTTTGAAAGCAAGTTGCCAACGTCAACATATACACAGCCCGTTTTCCTAAAAGAATCGGAACAATTGAACAAGGTACTCAAAAAGAAAAAACCTAAAGCGTTATCGCAACTTATGGGGATTTCCGAAAAGCTTGCCGAACTCAATTGGGAACGCAATCAAAAATTCAATTTGCCTTTTACAGCAACTAATGCGCGGCCTGCCGTGTACGCTTTTAACGGTGACGTATACCAAGGGTTGGATGCCTATACTATACCGGAGCATCAATTGGGTAAATTGCAGGATAGTCTACGTATATTATCTGGACTTTACGGTGTTTTGAGACCCTTGGATTTAATACAGCCCTACCGTTTGGAAATGGGAACGTCGTTAAAAATAGGTCGGAAAAAGAACTTATACGAATTCTGGAAAAAGCAACTTACGGCACAACTCAATTCGGAATTGGAGGATAACGAACTATTTATCAATTTGGCAAGTAATGAATATTTTGGGGCCGTAGATCAAAAGGCATTGAAAGTTCCTATAATCACTCCTGTTTTCAAGGACTGGAAAAATGATAAACTAAAAGTCATTAGCTTCTTTGCGAAAAAGGCAAGAGGTACTATGGTACGTTATATTCTAGATACGAACGCAACTACTTTGGAGGAGATCAAAGGCTTTGATCGAGATGAATATATGTATAGTGCGGCACATACCTTAAGAGAAGATCAACCCGTTTTTATACGGTAATATACTTCAAAAGTAAATTGAGGATTAAAGAATAGGGTGCGGTCTAATGGTATCAGAATGTACTCTATTTTTTTTCGATACGTATTTTTTCCTCTACGGTCGGCCTTTTTTTTATCCTTCCGGGCCTTCTTGCACCATATGATTTATTCGCGATTTTTCCTCGTCTGGATTTTTTATCACCTTTTCCCATAAACAGTTTGTAGATTTTTTAAAAGATAACATTTTATATGAAGAAAATCAAGTCGAACACTAAAAATGGATTTTTAAAGGGAAAAAGGGTTTTATCGGTTTTTAGGGATAAAGAACCCGATTTTGTATCGAATTGTAACAAAATGGTACGTTTTTATGGTTTTATGGAATTGGGATGCTAGTCCAAAAGCAGTAGTTTTGTATACGCGTTATACGCGGTTTTCCATTGGATTTTAAAGACTACCCTGCAAAGTAAAAAGTCACAAAACAACAACTTTCGTATTATATTAGAAATTAACAATAGATATGCAGCAGTTAGAAAGATTAGAAGAGTTTAAAACATCTGTAAACAATAAGTTCAATGTCTATAATAGCTTGTTCCTGAATCTGCCCTATCGCGATATTGAAAATGTGGGTATGATCATTCCCCTGATATTGGATCAATGTCAAAAAGGACTTAAAGAAGGGCGTAATCCAAAAGAAATTTTGGAATCTTTTTTTCAAAACTTTTTAAACATAGCCTCGGAAAAAGAAAGGATCGATTTTATGTTCAAGATTATCCAATATGTGGAACGGCAAGTGGTTTTGTATGATAGTGTGGAAGATGCCGCGTTTCCTAAATTACACGAGCACAGTACCTCCTTATCGATCAAGGACTATTTTGAATTGGTGGATAAGAATAAAAGCTGGGACAAGATCGCTGAAAAACTATCTACTTTTAGCGCACGTATTGTACTTACGGCACACCCTACCCAATTCTACACACCTGCCATACTGGACATCATAGGGGATTTGAGTACTTTGATATTGGGGGATAAGATAGATGATATCGCCATTGCGCTCCAGCAACTAGGGCTCACATCACTTATAAATGCCAAAAAGCCTACACCTTTGGACGAGGCAAAAAATATCATCTATATTCTTAGAAATGTATATTACGATGCGGTAGGGGATCTGTATGCATATTTAAAAAGTAATATCAACAGTGGTAGTTTTGAGAACCATAACATTATGAAACTGGGCTTTTGGCCAGGGGGAGATCGGGATGGAAACCCCTTTGTAACTGCCGATATCACCAAAGATGTAGCAGATGAATTACGTATTAATTTAATGAAGTGTTATTACAATGAATTAAAGAAACTTCATAAAAAGCTTACTTTTAATGACTTGCAGGAACATATTATGCAGTTAAGAAAAAACCTATATACTGCAATGTTCGATCTGGATAAGGCCTTGGCGTATGAAGATATTATTGATCCATTATTGATAATAAGGGAGGTTTTGATCGATAAATACCACAAATTGTACCTTAAGGATCTGGATAATTTGATCGATAAGGTGAAAATATTCAAGACACATTTCGCCACTTTGGATATCCGTCAGGATCACAGTAAGCACTTCATGGTGGTGGAAGCCGTTTTAAAGAAAAACGACATTATAAAAGCTAGTGTCGACGAACTTTCCGAAACGGAGTTAGTGGATGTACTGTTGCATAAAAATATAAAACTATCACCGGAAGATTTTAAGGACGCTATCATAAAGGACACTATTACAAATATTGCTCAACTAAAGGATATTCAAAAGAAAAATGGTGAAGAAGGGTGCAACCGCTATATCATTAGTAATTCCGAAGATATTTTCTCCATCCTTTTTGTCTATGGACTTTTTAGATGGTGCGGGTGGAACGTGAACGAGATCACATTTGATATTGTTCCCCTTTTTGAAACCATGAAGGGTATGGATGGTGCCGAGACCACAATGCAATATTTGTTCGATCTACCGGAATATAGGGGCCATCTTAAAAATAGGGCTAACAAACAGACTATAATGTTGGGCTTCTCCGATGGCACCAAAGATGGGGGGTATCTAAAAGCGAATTGGTCGATTTTGAAAACCAAGGAAATCCTATCGGCAGTTTGTCAACGGAATAATATCGAAGCCATATTCTTTGACGGTCGCGGTGGGCCTCCAGCTCGTGGTGGTGGAAAAACGCACCGTTTTTATGCGGCCCAGACCAAGGATATTGCGAATAATGAAATTCAATTAACCATACAGGGCCAGACCATTACAAGTACATACGGGACTAAAGAACAGTTCATGTATAATTGTGAGCAGTTGTTGACCGCTGGCCTGTCCAATAATTTATTTGGTAAGGAAAATGTGATTTCCAAGGCGTCCAGAGCATTGGTGGAAGAGTTGTCCGATATCAGTTTCACTACCTATGATGCCCTAAAACAACATCCTAAGTTTATGCCATATCTGGAAAATATGAGTACCTTAAAATATTATACCAAGGCCAATATAGGTAGTAGGCCGGGAAAAAGGGGGAACAAGGCAAAATTAGAACTATCGGATCTTAGGGCTATTTCCTTTGTAGGTTCTTGGAGTCAATTAAAGCAAAATGTACCCGGGTATTTCGGAATAGGGACGGCAATAAAGACGTTAAAGGATCAAGGTAGGCTTCAGGAGGTGAAAAACTTGTTCAAAGAAGTTCCCTTCTTTAAGGCATTGATGTTGAATAGTATGATGTCCTTATCGAAATGCTATTTTGAATTGACCAGTTATATGAAGGAGGATGCGGAATATGGCGATTTTTGGACGATTTTGCATAATGAATATGAGTTGTCCAAAGAGATGTTATTGCTTATTTCGGATATGGAAATTTTAATGGAAGGAGAAGCTGTTTCGAGGGAATCCATTAAAATAAGGGAAAACATTGTACTCCCCTTATTGGTCATTCAGCAGTATGCATTGCAAAAAATCGGATTGAAGTCAGATTTTACAGAGCTGTATGAAAAAATAGTAACCAGATCCCTATATGGAAATATCAATGCAAGTCGTAATTCAGCGTAATGCGCCCGTATTTAGGATTAAAAAGGCCAAAGTACTGTTAATTGTAGCTCGCTAATGTTCTTACATACCCATCCTTACGAACCTTTTCTTTTTAAGGAGGCCACAAAACTCATTGTGGGTACCTTACCACCGCCCAGATTTACTATGGGTGATTTAAAAGAGGACGATGTAGACTTTTGTTACGGCAGTAGAAATGGACAACTATGGCCCATTTTAAATGAAATTTTTGATCTTGATTTAAAGTATGAAACCTCTAAATTTGCTACCCAGCAACGAAAAGATTTTTTGTTGGAACGGAAGATAGGGGTATGCGATATTGTGGCCAGTGCCGAAAGATTAAAAATTGACGCCTCGGATCTCGGGATGCAAAATATAAAGCTGCGGGATATGATCGGATACCTTCGGCAATACCCAAATGTAGACACTTTGTTGTTTACGGGGGGCAATAGCAAAAACGGTCCGGAGTACTTTTTTAGAAAACTGATCAAAGAACACCAACTGAAGTTAAAGGTAGTTTCGGATAAGGTTCCGCGAATTCATGAATTTAAGTTAGCCGACCGGCGAATAGTAAAAACGGTTTCTTTGACTGCTCCTTCCGGGGCGGCCAATAGGGCCATTGGGAGTTTGGATACCTACAAAAAGCTAAAAGATAAAAATCCCGCATTCACCACCTTTGATTTTCGGGTACTGCAATATCGGCCGTTTTTTTAGATATCCCGTTTGGCATAATCCTTAATGAAACGGTACGGGTACAACTCCGGAAGATCACTTAACCGGTCTAAAGACTCGATTTCATCTGGCAATAGCCGTACATTATTTGCACCCATATTATCCTTTAACTGGTCTATGGTTCTAGCGCCCAGAACTACGGAAGAAACAATTTTTCTGGATAAGATCCAGGCGATCGAAATTTGTGTAGGAGTGGTATTATAAGTTTCGGCCAGACTCTTAACCTTATCAAGAATGGCCCAATTTTTGTCCGTATTCCGGCGTTCCCATGATTCCTCGTTTTGATCGGAAGAGGTAAAAATTCTTCCTTTGTTTTCTAAGTTCCTGTCGTATTTTCCAGTGAGAAATCCACCCCCCAGCGGTCCCCAGGGTGTTAATCCGATACCCTCACTTTCCATTAGGTCAAAGAATTCGTACTCCATATCGCGTTTCACCAAGCTATATTGGTACTGGCCCGCAATGAATGAATTCATACTAAGCTGTTTACAAAGCCCTTGAGCCTTCATCAATTGCCAGGCTTTGAAATTGGAAATGCCCAAATACCGTACTTTTCCACTTCTGACCAAATCCTCGAGCGCACGTAGCGTCTCTTCTAATGGGGTAAGTGGGTCCCATGAATGGATATATAGAAGGTCTAAATAATCGGTTTGCAATCTTTTAAGGCTTGCATGTACACCTTCTAAGATGTGTAATCTGGAAAGACCGGCCAAGTTTGGGTTATCTCCCATCGGAAAACGGACCTTGGTCGCAACCAAAATATTTTGTCGCCTTCCTTTCACGGATGCTCCAACGATTTCTTCGGATAAGCCACCGGCGTAAACGTCTGCGGTATCTATATGGTTGCCTCCTTCCCCTATGTAGTAATTGATCATTTTCTGCGCTTCATCTTTGGGCGTAGCCCTAGAAGAAGACTCCCCAAAAATCATGGTGCCAAGTGTAAGATTGGAAGTAATCAATCCGCTTTTGCCCAGTGTTTTATACTTCATGAGTTTAAAATTTAGTAATTGTAGCGTGTAAGCTAAAAAATGAATCGGATTACGTTTTTTGATTTTTCCAAAAAACCAGTGAAACACAAAGTCTTTAAAGAACGGTTTACGGAGCCGAAAAAAAACCTTTTTTAAAGTCCTAGTTACTCGGCCCTGTGCTCAATATTGCGTAAAAAGTCCGGATACCATAAGCGATCTGTCCAATTTTTAAATTCTCGTTAGGACTATGCTGGTTATTGTCCGGATTGACCACGGGTAAGATAAAAGCCGGAATTTTTAGTTCATTGATAAAGGGAGCAATGGGTACCGTGCCGCCCATGATACGAATTTGCACCACATCTTCTTCAAAGGTCGTTTTTAAGGTGTTCACCAAGAAATTTCCATAGGGATTGTCCAAGTTGGTCCGGAAAGCATCTGTTACGCTCCCTTCTGTAATGGTCATGACCTTGTCATAGGCCATACGTTCTTGTTTGGTGGGTACGGCATCGGTGACATGGAAACCTTGTTGTTCCACATGCTTTTTTACCAGACCTTTTAGTCGATTCCCATCGGATTCCGGCACTAAACGAATATCTATTTCCGCCGTTGCACTTTCAGGAACTATAGTACGTGCTTTGGCACCTATCCATCCGGAACCCAAACCTCTAATGTTCAACGAAGGATACTGCAAGGACTCTTGGTAAAAAGCACCTACTTTATCCGGGGATTTGATTGCCAGATTGGTATTGATGGTGGAAGCATCATCAGGAACACTTTGTAATATGGCCATGGTGGTTTCATCCAAGGAAATGCCATCATAATAACCCTTTATGGTCACTTTTCCATCGGCATTCTTCATACTGGCCAATACTTGTGCCAATTGAAACCCCGGATTGGGCGCATAGTTCCCATAATGACCACTATGTTGAGGTTTTATGGGTCCATAGCTCGTAAGTGATAGGGTAGTGATGCCCCTACAACCGTAAACGACGGTCGGTTTACCCGAACTATGTACCGGCCCATCGGTAATGACCAAAAAATCGGCCTTCAACAATTCGCGGTATTCCTTTACCGCTTTTGGCAGGGGTCTACTGCCTTTTTCCTCTTCACTGTCCAAAATCACCTTAATATTGAAGGGTAAGGAGATGTTGTTCTTTTTTAATAGATCCATAGCATTGAGAAACATTACTATGGGTCCCTTGTCATCCGATGTAGACCTACCGAACAGGCGCCAATCATAATTAATATCTTCATTTAAATCCTCGAACGGCCGAGTTTTCCACGTATCACCTTCCGGGGATTTTAATACGACCTTGTAGGGATCTGGCTGATCCCATTTGGTTGCATCTATTGATTGTCCATCAAAATGCATATAGAACAAAATGGTAGGTTTACTGTCATCCATAGGAGCCATTGCGGCAAAGAACAGGGATTCCCCTTCCGTGGGCAAAACCGAGGAATTAAACCCTCTTTCGTTGAATTTTTTGGTCAGCCAACTAAGGTTTCTATTGATATCGGCATGTTCCAGGGCATCATTGGGAATGGCTATAAATTCCCTAATCTCGTTAATACTATGTGCGACGTGAGATTTTAGTTGGGTACTATCCTGGGAAAAAAGGGAATAATTAAAAACTAGAAAAGTTACTAGAAGTACTTTTTTCATGTAATGCGCTGCTTTAAGTTAAGAGTTTAAATTTAACGAATTCCTTTTACAAAATCGGCAATATGTTCTACTCCATTTAGGGTTAGATGTTTAATAAAAGCAGAACCTATGATAGCACCCTTGGTGGTCTCCGTAGCCTGCCTAAAAGTTTGGGCATTACTGATTCCAAATCCCACAATTTGGGGGTTTGCAAGTTGAAGCGAAGCGATCTTTTTAAAGTATTCCTCCTGTACCTTGCCAAAGCCTTCTTTTGCTCCGGTAACACTGGCGGAACTTACCATGTAAATGAAACCGTTTGAAGCTGCATCGATTTCACGGATGCGTTTTTCACTTGTCTGGGGGGTTATCAGAAATACATTGATCAATCCATACTTTTTGTAGATCGTCTCATAATCCTCTTTATAGACGTCCAACGGAAGATCGGGCATAATAAGGCCATCGATTCCAATTTCGTGGCATTTTTTACAAAAAGCCTCCACCCCATATTGTAACATAGGATTAAAATAACCCATGAGGATCAAGGGAATGGAAACTGATTTTCGTATATCCTTCAATTGTTCGAACAAAAGTTCGGTATGCATCCCGTTTTTTAGGGCGGCCGTAGAACTTTCCTGTATGGTAGGTCCATCGGCCAAAGGGTCACTAAAGGGGAGGCCAATTTCTATCATATCCACTCCGTTTTTTTCCAGGTCCTGGATGATTCTAACGGTATCGTTGAGCTGAGGATAACCCGCAGTAAAATAAATGGAGAGGAGTTTTTTGTCCTCCTGTAGTTTTTTATGGATTCTGTTATTCATAGTATTCGGTTTGTCATTCCTGCGAAGGCAGGAATCCATTTTTTAATCATACCAGTAATGTGCCAAATCATCCCGATCCGGATTATCTTCAATTATTAAGTTTATTTTCCATTGTCTTTTCCACTTTTTCAAACGCTTCTCACGCAAAATAGCATCATTTACATGTTGATATGTTTCCATAAAGACCAATTTATCCAAACTATAT
>JBATTK010000131.1:0-6799 GCA_049670505.1 Saonia sp. | reverse complement strand
GCCAAGGACAGTACTATCAACCAAAATTTGTTTCGGGAAACGACACTACCATAGTGGAGGGCTATGTTACCGATATCATAACCGACAAGGCGATACAATTTGTGGCGGACAGGGATTCGGAAAAGCCATTTTGTCTGCTCTATCACCATAAGGCCCCACATCGAAATTGGATGCCCAATGTAAAGGATCTGAAGCTTTTCAACGATGGGGATCTGCCCATTCCCGATACCTTTTTCGATACCTATGAAAATAGGCCCGCCGCCGAAGCCGCCGACATGAGGGTTGCAGCTATGTATCTTTCTACCGATATGAAGCTCCACAAGGAATTTTATGGAACGGAAACCGGTACCGGAGGAAATAAGGCATACGATGTAGAGGGGGCATGGGAAGCCACTTACAAACGCCTTACCCCTGAGCAAAAAAAGATTTGGGACGCACACTATGATTCGATCAATACGAACTACAAAAATGCCCGATTAAAAGGTGATGCCCTTTCCAAATGGAAATTACAGCGTTACCTAAAGGATTATCTAAGGTGTATTAGATCTGTAGATGACAATATAGGTAGATTGCTGAACTATTTGGACGATAATAACCTAAGCGAGAATACCATAATCGTATACACCTCCGATCAAGGATTTTATCTGGGCGAGCATGGGTGGTACGACAAACGTTTTATGTATGAAGAGTCCCTCAGGACCCCATTGATGATTCGCTACCCTAAGGAGGTAGCCCGTAATTCGGTTACCGAAAAATTGGTTCAAAATATAGACTATGCCCCAACTTTTTTGGATTTTGCAGGGGTAGAAATTCCGGAGGATATGCAAGGGGAATCCCTACGGGAGATACTGTCCGGAAAGGAAACCGGACATTGGCGCAACAGTATTTATTACCATTATTATGAATATCCCCGAGGTTGGCATTTTGTAAAAAAGCACTATGGCGTACGAACCGATCGCTATAAGCTCATACATTTTTATGATGATATAGATACCTGGGAACTTTACGATTTGAAAAACGACCCCCAAGAGCTTCATAATCTGTACGATACACCATCATATAAGACCATACAAAAGGAATTGCACCAAGAACTATTGAAACTTAGGAATACTTATGGCGACATTTGATAGGGTCATATAGCTGATTTTTTATAGAAATAAAAACGCAATGAAATTATATGAAGGGAACCAACCGATCAAACAATTGGAAAAACAAAAGGGCGGTTATTATTATATCAGCATCGATGCCGGTATTATTGATCAATTTAAAAAGAAACGCGCTACCCGAATGATCTGTACCCTTGATGAAAGTGTATCCGATCGTTACGGTTTGAACCATTTGAAACATCGCTCTAAATAAAAATATAGCTTATTCAAAGTTCCCATCGCCCATTCCCAAAAACCAGGGCATTACTTCTTTATAAAAAGAAAGCAAGAGGATTGAATGGTCATCCCAACTCTAAACTGTGGACATTACGACCCGTTATGGTTTTCCTCCCGCTCTGTTCATCATTTGAAATTTTCGCCTCTTCTTTATCCTTTGAATACTACTTCATTCCCTCATGGCCTTCATGGCCGGTCATCGTCTTACCACCTTCATCGTTCATCATTGATTTTTTTCCTTTGAGTTGAGCCGCCGCATCCACTGTAAAAGTTCCATGGGTCACAATAATATCCCCATGTTCCAGTCCGTCCAAGATAACATATCCTCCATTGGTGACCTCCCCCAGAGTGACTTCCCGCATTTCAAAAATGGGTGTTTCGGAATCTGGTTTTAGATAGACCACGGAACGTTCACCGGTCCATAAAACGGCACTTTCGGGAACAATAATGGTATTATCCCTTTTATTGGAGGCCAATTGAACGGTACCCTCAACGAACATACCCGGCTTTAAGCGGTCATTGCTATTCTGTAAAACGGCCCTGACCTCAAGGATCCTTGTTGATGAATTTAACATGGGATCTATAAAGGAAATTTTGGCATTGATTTTTTCATCGGGATAGGACTGGGTAACCATACTGATATTCTGGCCTTCCTGTAAAAGTGAAACCTGATTTTCATAGGCATCGAAAACCGCCCAGACCGTACTTAAATCCGCAACTTTGAAGATAGGATGACCGTCGGTGATATGCGCTCCTTCAGCAACCATAATTTCCGTGACGACTCCCGAGACATGCGAATATATCGTAAAAGAAGATTTTACCTTGCCCGAAGTCTCTATTTCGGATAACTGAGATCCGTGAATCATCCAATTTTTAAATTTATTCCGGACCGCATCATAAAGTAAAGGTTGGGATTCCCTCATACGATAGGCTGTAATCAACTCTTGTTGTGCCGCCACTAGTTCGGGGGAATATACCTGGGCAATTGGTTGGCCCATTTTAACCTTTTCCCCTAATGAATTGATGTACAATTTATCAATGCGTCCATCAAAATGTGCTGGTTGCGTTCCTATCTTATCAACATTTTCGGTTATCTTGCCCGAAAGCTTTAATAAATTATCACTTGAAGCACCTGAACCTACTACGGTAGTTCTAATATTGGCCAAGGCCATGGCGTTTTCTGTCATTTTAAACTGGTTCATTGCCAAGCCATCCGCTTCGGATGCTGCGGGAATCAAATCCATACCACAAATGGGGCAGTCGCCCGGTTCGGGCTGCATAATCTGGGGATGCATGGAACAGGTCCACATTTGGCCCGTTTTCATTTCTTCACTATGGTCATGTTCCTTGACCCTATCTCCGAAAGTGTTCCCAAAAATGAGGTAGCCTGCCAGTATACCTGCTATGGCTGCCAATCCGATATAAAGGATATTTTTTTTCATATTAAATGCTTAAAATTTATTTACCCAATTTTAATATTCTGATGGCCCCTCGAATAACTATCGCAAAAACTATCGCCCCTACAATCAAGTCGGGAATCCGAGAATTTGACCATAATACCAATAGACCTGCAACGATTATACCTGTATTTATAATGACATCGTTGGAGGTGAAAATCATGCTGGCCTGCATATGCGCCTCTTTACTTTTGGATTTTTGTAACAGATAAAGGCAAATCACGTTGGCGATCAATGCTAAAATTGAAACGACAATCATTGTTTTAAAATCAGGAATTTCCTCTAATGCAAAAAACCGTCGTACTACTTCAACAAAACCTATGCTTGCTAATAGTATCTGAAAATACCCAGCTGTGGTGGCGATATTCTTTTTTCTTAACATAGAACCACCAACCGCATAAAGGCTTAGACCGTAGACAAAAGAATCGGCCAACATATCAAGGCTATCCGCAATCAATCCCATTGATCTGGATAACCATCCGGTCGTCATTTCTATAACAAAAAAAACAAAATTTATAAGTAGTACGGTCCAAAGTAGTTTGCGCTGATCGGACTCTTTAGAAAATACAGTTTCTTTAGTTTTGAGAGAAGAAATAAGTTCTTCATTGAATTTCAGCTCGCTTAATGCGGTACTGATACCTTCAAGGTTCCCTTCATGATATACAGTTAATTTTCGGTCGGGAATATCGAAGTCCAACTTCTTTATTTCCGAAAACCCATCCAGCTTCATTTGAATCATTGCTTCTTCGGAAGGGCAATCCATTTTTAATATTTTGAAGGTTGTTTTATCCACTACGATTTAATTCATCATTTTTAGCTAATCAATTTTACTTGTTCTTAGCCGTAAGGCATTGGCAATAATAGAAACGGAGCTAAAACTCATTGCCGCTGCCGCGATCATGGGCGACAATAGGATTCCAAAAAAAGGATACAACGCCCCTGCCGCAATAGGGATGCCTAAGGTATTATAAACGAGTGCGAAAAATAAGTTTTGCTTAATGTTCTTCATCACTTTATTACTCAGGTTCCGTGCTTTGACGATACCATGTAGGTCTCCCTTGACCAAAGTTATCGTCGCACTCTCAATGGCGACATCTGTTCCGGTGCCCATGGCGATACCCACATCACTTTTGGCCAATGCCGGAGCATCATTGATACCGTCCCCCGCCATCGCGACCACTTTTCCGTTTTCTTGAAGTTGCTCTACTTCCTGCAATTTATCCTCTGGTAACAGCCCGGCCTTGAAATCGGTCAGGTTGAGTTCACTTGCTACGGCCTGTGCCGTATTCTGATTATCCCCGGTAAGCATAATGACCGTTATATCCTTTTCCCGAAGGGATATAATGGCTTTTTTACTGGTTTCCTTGATTTTGTCCCCAATGACCACAAAGCCCACCGCTTCATTATCAACGGAGAGATAGGAAACCGTTTTACCCTGCTTTTGATAGGTTGATGCATTATCCTTCAGGTCTGCGGATAAGCTGACTTTGGCATGTTCCATCATTTTGCTGTTTCCAAGGGATACCTTTTTACCATTGACATTTCCTTCCACGCCCTTTCCGGTAACGGCATTGAATCCGTCCACTCTTAAAAATTCGATATCTTGTTCCTTACCGTATTTTACAGTGGCTTCGGCCAAGGGATGCTCGCTCGCTTGGTTTAACGATACGATATACTGTAATACCTCCTTTTCCGAGAAGGCATCCCCTGATACCCCTACATATGCTACCGTAGGTTTTCCTTCGGTAAGGGTTCCTGTCTTATCCACGATAAGGATATCTACCTTGTTCATTTTTTCCAAGGCTTCCGCATTTTTTATCAACACCCCGTTCTGTGCTCCCTTACCAACGCCTACCATAACACTCATGGGGGTAGCCAGCCCTAGGGCACAGGGACAGGCGATGATCAATACGGCAATGGCATTGACCAAGGCATACACATAAGTAGGTTCCGGTCCCCAAATGGCCCATACCGCAAAAGTGATTAGGGCGATCAGCACTACTACGGGAACAAAATACCCCGATACCTTATCGGCCAAGTTCTGGATGGGTGCCCTGCTACGACTGGCATCATTCACCATATGAATAATCTGGGAAAGTAAGGTGTCCGACCCTATCTTTTCGGCCTTCATCAAAAAGGATCGGTTGCCGTTAATAGTGCCACTACTGACTTTATCTCCTTCGGATTTACTAACGGGAATAGGTTCTCCGGTTATCATGGATTCGTCCACGGAAGTATCGCCCTCGGTCAAGACACCATCCACGGGAATCTTATCGCCTGGTTTTACCCGAAGGATATCTCCCAACATAATTTTATCTATAGGGATTTCCTCTTCTGTTCCATCTTTGACCCTAACCGCTTTGTTGGGTGCCAACTTCAACAATTCCTTTACCGCTGAATTTGTTTTGCTGTGTGCCCGCGCTTCCAATAACTGACCCAACAATACCAAAGTTAAAATGACTGTTGCCGCTTCAAAATAAACGTGTACACTTCCTGATTCCGTTTTGAACTGAGTAGGGAAAAAGTCCGGAAAAAACATTCCGAAAACACTAAAAAGCCATGCTACGCCCGCACCGATACCAATAAGTGTGAACATGTTTAAATTCCATGTTTTGATACTTCTATAGGCACGCTCAAAGAACATCCAAGTAGCATAGAAAACAACAGGTATGGATAACCCGAACTGTATCCAGTTCCAGTTTTTCTGTTCCATAATCCCATAGAGCGGATTGTCCACCAACATTTCCGACATCGCCATTACAAAGATGGGCAGGGTAAAAGCTACTGCTATCCAAAACTTTTTTAGTAGTTTCCTATAAGTCTTTTCCTCTGCGGATAAGTCGGGTTCCATAGGTACAAGCTCCATTCCACAAATGGGACAACTTCCCGGTTGGTCCTTTACGATTTCCGGATGCATGGGACAGGTATATTCCGTATCGGAATTTTTTGAAAGTTTTTGTTCCTTCACCAGATCCATACCACAGACAGGACAATCGCCCGGTTGATCATAGGTCTTGTCACCTTCGCAATGCATGGGACAGTAAAAGTCCCCCGACCCCCGCTCAGGGAGCTTTTCAACCGATCGATCGGATTCTTTTCTGCTCCGGGGTGTTGAGATGGGCTTTTCCCCTAGCATATGAATACTGTACCGACTCCCATCTTTTTCCAAGGCATCTTTGAATTTTTCTATAGGAATATGGGATTCCATATCGACGGTCGCTTCGGCTTTTTCCAAATCAACGGATGCTTTTGAAACTCCTTTTATTTTTGAAAGGGTTTCTTCTACATGCGTGCGGCATCCGTTACAGGTCATTCCGTGTACGTGATAGGTGTGCTTCATTTGTATTGTTTCTACTATTGACCCCTAAAAATAGTGTACCCTGTTATATTTTATTTTAATAATTAAGGCCGGTTCTTATACAATTTGGTCAATGGGTTTTCTGTTCCAATCCTGTAATTTTTTATATTCCCCCATGGAGTGTCCTGTAATGGATTTGAACTGTTTTGCCAAATGACTACTGTTGCTATAATTCAAGGAGTAGGCAATTTCGGAAAAGCTCATCATATCCATTTGAATCAACTCCTTGGCTTTTTCAATTTTCAAAAGAATTACATATTTTTCAATGGTATAGCCTTCAACGCGACTGAACAACTTACTCAGATAAGAATACTCCTTATTCAAATTTCGGGAAAGAAAATCATAAATATTCCTTCCTTCAAAATTGTTTGCGGTTAACCCTGCAATGAGCAGGGATTTTATACGCTCTACCAAAAGTTCGGATTCGTCCTGGATGAGTTCAAATCCGTTGCTATCCATAATCCTTTTTATGCGCTCTATGGTCTCGATATCCGGATTTGGTATACATATTTCCCCAAGTTCTATTGAATCTACCGTAATAGCCGCTTCTTTAAAGTCGCGCTCCAAAATATATTTACATCGATTACAGACCATATTTTTAA
>JBATTK010000130.1:0-52664 GCA_049670505.1 Saonia sp. | reverse complement strand
TCTACAAGGTACCTTCAAAAGGTGGAACGGCCGTACCATTGACCATTAGTGACAGTTACGAATATTCGGCCGTATGGAGCAACGATGGGCAATCTATCGCCTTTGCTTCCGATCGCTATGGCAATTTCGATGTTTTTGTAATGCCCACCAAAGGAGGTGAGGCCAAAAGGCTTACCTATCATTCCTATGGTGAAAAACCCAGTAGTTTCAGCACAGATGATACAAAGGTCATATTCACGGGACTTCGACAAGACAAATACACTAACGTACAGTTTCCCTCGGGGGTCATGGCAGAATTGTACAGTGTCCCCGTGGAAGGTGGACGTGTTTCTCAAATCCTGACCTCCCCAGCGCATGATGCCACGCTTTCCCCGGATGGAAGGAAACTTATTTACCATGATAGAAAAGGTTATGAAAATGATTGGCGTAAACATCATACCTCCGCAGTAACCCGCGATATATGGGTCTTTGATCTAGAAACCCAAAACTACGAACAACTCTCTTCTTTTGCCGGGGAAAATAGAACTCCGGTATTTGCCGGCAATGGAACGGACTATTATTACTTGACCGAGGAAAGCGGTTCCTTTAATGTACATGCCAGTTCCCTGAATACGCCAAATCAAAACACACAGCTAACACAGTTCCAGAAACATCCGGTTCGTTTTCTTAGCATTTCAGATGACGATACACTTTGCTTTAGCTATGATGGGGAAGTATATACCCAGGCTATGGGAGGTCAACCGCAAAAGGTGCATATCCAAATTGGATTTGACGGGCGACAGACCTTGGATAAAATAGTGAAAGTAAACCAAGGATTCACAGAAGCTAGCCTTTCGCCTAATGGAAAGGAGTTTGCCTATGTTTTTCGAGGTGAAATTTTTGTGAGCAGTATTGAGAATGGTACCACCAAAAGAATTACCAATACCCCTTGGCAAGAACGGAGTGTCAGCTTTAGCCCCGATGGAAGATCCCTGGTCTATGCCGCAGAGATCAACAACAGTTGGAACGTGTATACCCAAACCATTAGTCGAAAAGATGAGCCTTATTTCTTTGTAGCTACCCTGCTCAAAGAGGAAACCGTTATCGCTACGGATGCAGAGGAGTTTCAACCCTCCTACGCACCCAATGGCAAGGAAATTGCCTATTTGGAAGACAGAAAAGTACTGAAGGTCATCGATATAAAAAGTAAACAAACCCGCACTATCATGCCCGCGGAATACAATTATTCTTATTCGGACGGCGATCAGTGGTACCAATGGTCACCTGATAGTAAATGGCTTTTGGTAAGTTTTGGGCCCAAGGAACGGATCTTCTGGGGAGAAGTAGGTTTGGTGGAAGCCTCGGGAAGCGGAACCATCAGAAACCTTACCCAAAGCGGTTATTCCGATTTCATACCCAAATGGTCCTCGGACGGGAAGATGATGATATGGGGTTCCAATCGGCAAGGTACTCGGACGGAAAACGGATTTGTGAATAGCTCCGATGTATTCGGGATGTTCTTTACCCAAGAAGCCTATGACCGTTACAATTTGAACAAAGAAGATTTTGAATTGCTGACAGAAAAGGAAAAAGAAGACGAAGAAGATGAGCCCAAAGATGAGGGCGACAAGAAAAAAAAGGGAAAAAAGGGAGATAAGACGGACAAGGCCGAGGAAAAAGTGGACGATTTGAAGTTCGATTGGGAAAATCTAGAAGAGCGCAAGCATCGCCTTACCATACACACCTCCCAGGCCAATGACTGGATCCTATCCAAAGATGGGGATAAACTGTATTACCTCACCAGTTTTGAGGGTAAAAATGATATTTGGGTTACCGAACTCAGGACCAAGGAGACCAAGCTTTTTGCTAAAATTGATGCTCGTAGAACCAGTATGGAACTGTCCAAGGACGGAGATTTTATTTTGGTATTGGCCGATGGGAAGCCAAAGAAGGTAGATACCAAGGAAGGTAAGGTAAAGGCCATTGGTACCAAAGGCGAAATGGTGTTGAAGCAAGCAGACGAACGCAAATATATCTTTGACCACAGCTGGCGCCAGGTCAGGGAAAAATTTTATGTACAAGACTTACAGGGTGTGGATTGGGATTTCTACTATACGGCCTATAAAAAATTCCTGCCCCATACGAACAATAGCTATGATTTTACCGAAATGTTAAGCGAGATGTTGGGTGAATTAAATGCCTCCCACACGGGAAGCGGTTATCGGCATCGGGCTGAAAATGGTGATCAAACGGCCTCGCTAGGTGTATTGTACGATTATGAACATTCCGGTAACGGGATGCGTGTAGCAGAAGTACTTAAAGGAGGCCCGCTTTATAAAGCTACCTCAGAACTAAAAGCGGGTCATATTATTGAAAAAATAGATGGCATCACCATAACGCCCGCTATGGATTTCTACCAATTGCTAAACCGAAAGACGGGAAAAAATGTGTTGCTAAACGTATTCGATCCCATTAGTGGTAAACGATGGGAAGAAGTTGTAAAACCCGTTTCCTTAGGGAGCGAAAATCAATTGTTATATAAGCGGTGGGTAGCCTCCCGTAGGGCCGAAGTCGTAAAACAATCCGACGGAAAATTGGGTTATGTACATGTACGCAGTATGAACGACCCCAGTATGCGGACAGTCTTTGAAGACGCCTTGGGCAAGCATATTTCCGCAGATGCCCTTATTGTGGACACGCGTTTCAACGGTGGCGGTAACCTCCATGATGTACTGTCCGATTTCTTGAGTGGCAAAAAGTATATGGATATCATTCCCCATGGTCAGAATATAGGATATCAACCATGGAATAGATGGATCAAACCCTCCATTGTATTGATGGGAGAAAGTAATTATTCCGATGCCCATTTGTTCCCAAAAGCCTATAAAATTAAAAATGCCGGTAAAACCTTGGGGATGCCCGTTCCGGGAACGGGAACCTTTGTTTGGTGGGAAACCCAGATCGATCCCACTATTTATTTCGGCATCCCCATGGGCGGGTGGAAACCCCTAGGCGAACCCTTTTTGGAAAACAACCAGATGGAGCCCGATATTAAAGTGCAGAATCTCCCGGACAAGATGGCGGCAGGGCAAGATGAGCAGTTGGATGCAGCCGTTAGGGAATTATTGAACCAATAAGTCAAAACGGTTATCATAGAAACACCTAAAATAATGCATATGCCTATTAAAAACACGCAAATCCTTATACCCTTGGGAATACTCCTCATTGCGATGGCCTTACTCTTAGAACATTTTTTGGAACTGCCCGACGTTTTATACGGATCTCTTATGGGTATAGGAATAGGGATTTTGATTGTCCCGCTTATGTGTAAAAAAATAAAGCCTACACGCTAATTCTTAAGGTAAGGTAGGTGGTAGGCACGGCATTCTAGAAATAGGTCTCCCCTACACCTAGCTACAAAAGTATCTTTTCCGGAGGCAAACAAATATCCTACACAAATTCCTATCTTTAAAATATGCAGAACAACCGAAGAAGATTTCTAAAAACCTTAGGTACCGGAGTAGTAGGTACTATGGCCACACCCCTACAAATGTGGTCACAGGCAACACAACCTTTACAATTGGCCATGGCCGAACTACAAGCGAACGATGCCTCCGAAACCTATTGGGAAACCGTCCGATCCCAGTTCCGATTTGCGGAGGGACTCACTTACTTCAATAATGCCTCTTTAGGAGCTTGCCCTACACCCATAAGGCAGGCAACGGTCCAGTTTAGGGATACGCTGGACGATTTTCCATCAAAATATATGTGGGGCGGTTGGGAGACCGAAAAGGAAAATACCCGTAAAAAAGTAGCCGGACTCTTTTCGGTTTCCGAAGAGGAAATTGCCCTGATCCATAATACGACCGAAGGGATGAACCTTATTGCCCGTAGCTTAGAACTGCAAGAAGGTGATGAAGTAATCTTGGCCGATCATGAACATGCCAGTGCCTTATCCCCATGGAAAGTATGGCAAGAAAACAAAGGCATACGGTTGGTACGCCCTACCCTACCCATTTTACCGGAAAGCGTAGAAGAAATCGTAGCCGTATACAGAAAGGCCATTACGCCCAGAACCAAGGTGATTTCCATGTGCCATATCGTAAATACCAATGGAATGATATTGCCTGTAAAGGAAGTATCCAAATTGGCACGGGAAAAAGGCATTTTGGTCGCCGTAGACGGAGCGCAGGGGGCAGGTATGGTCAACATTGACTTGAACGATTTAGGGTGCGACTTTTATACCGTAAGTGCGCATAAATGGCTGTTTTCACCCAAAGGCGTGGGTATTTTTTATGCTAAAAAAGCAAGTCAGACCCTCTTAAAACCTTTGATCGTTGCACGTGGGTACGAGGACGGCAGTATCCGTAGATTGGAAAATTACAATACCCGAAACCTACCTGAGGTTCTGGGTCTGGGGGCGGCGTTGGATTACAGGGAAACCATAGGCGGCCAAAAAATTCACGATCGGACCTACGCCCTAAAAAGCTATTTTAGAGCGCAACTAAAGGACCGCCCAAAATTAGTTTTAAAGACACCTGCCCTGGATACCCTTTCTGCAGGTATACAAGCTGTGGAAGTAAAGGGTAAGGAAGTAAAAGAAGTGAAAAATAGGCTCTATGACGATTATGGTATCGATTGCAGACCTATGAGCACTTTTGGCCTAAATGCAGTGCGACTCTCTTTTTCAATTTTTATAGGCAAAAAACAAATCGATACTTTGATCGAAGCCTTGGAAACCATCGCGGATTCATAAAAATTCTAGAGACTTGAAGTTAGAAACGTTAAATGATAAACTTGACCTTAAAGTAAAAAACGATACTCCTGCCCGCTGATACCATTTCTCTGAAGATCAAAGAAAAAAGACAAAAGGATAAAAGACCGGAAATCAGTATTCAGTATTCAGAAACTGCAAACCAAAACCATCAATTCATAATTCATAACCTATATATACTCATCGACGATCAACCACTTTGAACCAAGACCAAAGAGAAAGGAAAAAAGATAAAAGACCGGAAATCAGTATTCAGTAATCAGTATTCAGAAACTGGAGACCTTGAACTTTCAACCTTGGATCCATAATTCCTAACTCATAACCCATAATTCATAACTTATGTTTACTCATCGACCATCAACCACTTTGAACCAAGACCAAAACCTTGAACCTTGGACCTTGGACCTTGGACCTTGGACCTTGAGGATAGCGGTTACTGTAAAATGTATTTTATATATGGTTATCTGTTTTTTTTCTAAAATTCAAAGTCCTGGCACCCATTATTAAGAGCCATAAACAAATACCAATTTCTCCTATAGAGGCTGGCAGTCCGATAATTGTAGAGATTATTGTTTTATGGAAATTTGGATATAGAAATCCTCCAAGAAATGTAATTAAATAACCAATGCATCCCATCATCAATAAAACACCTAAAAATTTTGGAAGAAATCCGGATTTATAGACCAAATACCCAAAGGGAAACAACCATAATCCCCAAAATATCTGAGAAATCTCGATCCCATTATTGTAAGAATCCAGGTAAAACATCACTTGGAACTGTAATTCCGATGCATCTAATCCATTTAAGTAATTAGCTTTACTTATCAATGTCAGCACCGAAAATTTGTTGAGGATGTTGATAAAAGAAATCGGTATACTAACGATAGCAAAAATTACCATTAACATGGCGTATTTTTTATTCACGTGATGAAGTAACTTATACAATGCTAACGGTAACAGCAAAAACATTAAAAAAGTTAGTATTCCACTCAAAATACCCAATCTAAATAGCATTTCCGAACGAATTATGTTTTCTAATGTTTCCGAGGGATTTTCCCAAACAATCAATTTGGATGGGATATACATTAGATTAATAATGCCACTTATTACAAGAATTAGATAAAGCAAACCGGCAAACCTAGCAGTTTTATTTCTTTTGGTCATTTCCTTTTCTATAGATTGATTGCTATTTAAATAGACGTCTATTTTTTTAAATAGGTTGCCTAAGCCTGTTAAACTTTCTGGGTTTCCCTTCAAATTGTAGATAAGGATTTGGTAAAACAAGCATACGTAACGCTCTAAGATAATTTAGCTATAACTTCTCAAATGGCCCAGCTAGCATATTTATGCTAACGTTCATTGTAATAGTACAAATCACTTTATGATCAATACACGTGGATTTACCGGGTATAACCATTCAATACCTCTTTCAGTAATTACGGCATCATCCTCCAAGGGAACTCTCAACTTTTTACCACCCCATTCGGGAATTTTGGTATAGGCGAAAAATTCAATGGAAATGAGATTGGAAGGTTGTAATACGTATCCTAACCTTACTGGATTAAAAAAAGCGATGGAAGGTCCTATACCATGGCCCCAATTGCCAACGGAGTGACAGCCGATAATCACATCGGTTTTTTCAAGATCGGTATATTGATTAAATCCTTTCATTTTATTAAAGCCGGCTTTGGTCAGTGCTTCATAAATTGCATCCTCGGCTTTTTGTGCCGTTACCCCCGGTTTTATAGTTTTTTGAATGATCTCCCTAACTTTTATACCTTGGTCAAATGCATTTTGTATTCCCGGCGGGACACGGGTTTCACCTTCCTTCAAAACATAGGCTATTCGCTTCATGTCCGTAAACATATTCATTAAACCTACCCCCCAATCGATCATGAGTACATCGCCTCTTTGAATAATGTGGTCAGTGGAAGTCGCTACAATTCCTTCAGGACCTGTGATATAGACCGATGGCATTCCGAAAGATGAACCCAAATTATTTTTGAACTGCTGTTCTTTCATCCACCATGCAACATCTTCCAGAGTGGTCACTCCAGGTGTTATCACTTCGTTGGAAAGGGCTTTTTCCGCAATGGTATAGGACAACTCGCCAGCTTCCCCGTAGATTGCTATTTCACTGGCAACACGCCGGGACCTGAAATCTGAAACCAGTTTTTCCGCGGAAACAAATCGCTCCTCATATTTTTTTCCTAAAATTTCCGCTAACTCCAAGTAACCCGAGTAGGTAAGACCATCAGCACCACCTATATTTTTAGAGATATTGAGACCAATTCTTTTAGGATCTCTAGTTGCTACAAAGTCTTTGAGCTCACCCGCCGACCCAAAATAATCGTATGTTCCACCTTCTCGTAAGAGATATCCATCTATTCCAAGTGATACCCGCTCTATACGGTCTCCACCGCGATCCGTAAAGATATAATAGCCCGTGCCACCGACATAGCCTTCTCCCATGTCCGAATAAAGCGGGTCGAGATTTCCTTCACGATTCGTGATAATCCACATATCAATATTATTTTCTCTCATCACTTCCGGTAAAACCAAGTCGAACTTGTCATTCCTTACCTGATTCATCTTGCGCCACCTGCGCATGGACTCTTGGCCATAAGAAGTTGTACTAATTATTAGAATAAGGGATGCGAGAAATATTTTCATGTTGGAAATTTGTTTGGAACTAAAATACTAATTAATAATTTCATTTCTTGCCCCCTGCTAGCAACAGTCTGCCAATAGAGGCACAGCTTTATCACTAGTAACCAAAAAACGAATCATACGCATACTTGCGAAAGTATCCGTGCCTATGTTTTCAATACATGAAAACTGACAGCGTACTATTATTTTTTCTTCCCCTATATCCAAAGTTTAATTATCTTGTGGTATTCAATCAAACTAACGAAAATCAACAACATGAAACTATTCGTATCGGTAAGCTGCTCCCTATTTTTTCTATGCACCCTCCAAGCCCAAGAATCCCAAAACTGGCAAGGCAAGTTTGAACCCATAGATCGTTTGCTAACCCCGCCAAGTCCTTACCGGGCCGCTAGTGGGGCACCGGGCAAGTCTTATTGGCAACAACGGGCAGACTATGTAATCAAAGCGGAACTGGACGAGAAAAATAATATGATCAACGGGGAGGAAACTATAACCTATTACAATAACTCCCCCGAAGATTTGAGTTATTTGTGGGTACAGCTAGATCAAAATGTAAACCGAAAGGAAAATGAGGATTTTGGGGAAGTAATGGGTACCGTTCGTGATTCCATGACAAGTCGCCATATGCAATTCCTCACTAGGGCCATTGATTTCCCTGCTGGCTATACTATTAAATATGTTAAGGATGCCTCGGGAAAGCCGATGCAATCTTTAGTGAACAATACGATGATGAAAGTACGTTTGGCCACCCCCTTAAAATCGGGCGGGTCTATTCGTTTTTCTATCGCATGGTCCTACCCTATTACGGATAGGAGCCTATACCTCTTATCCAGGGAAGGTTATGAATACTTCCCGGAGGATGATAATACGGTATTCCTTATCGCCCATTGGTTTCCTAGGATGGCCGTGTACAATGATACGGAAGGTTGGCAAAACAAACAATTTCAAAAACTGGGCGAATTTGCTCTGGAGTTCGGGGACTATGACGTAGAGATTAAAGTACCGGAAGACCATATTGTAGCCGCTACAGGTGAACTTCAGAACCAAGCGGATGTACTCTCCACGGAACAACGCAAACGAATGGCCCAAGCCCGTACTTCCTTTGATCAACCCATACTAATCGTCACCCCAGAAGAGGCGGCCGGCAACGAAAAAAAGAAGGCGAGCCGTACCAAGACCTGGAAGTTCCGCGCCAAAAATGTACGTGACTTTGCCTTTGCATCCTCCCGTAAATTTATATGGGATGCGCAGGCGGTACAATTCTCCGACCACATTACTATGGCCATGTCCTTTTATCCCAAGGAAGGTCTGCCCGTTTGGAGCGAGGAATCTACCAAAGCGGTAGTCCATGCGCTAGAAGTCTATTCGGAAGCTACCTTTGAATACCCCTACCCTGCCGCTATTTCCGTAAATACCTCCAATATCGGGATAGAATTCCCTATGATCAGTTTTAATGGGGGGCGACCTAAAGATGGGAAAATAAGTGATTTGGCCAAAGCGGGCATGATCAGTACTATTATACATGAAGTTGGACACAATTGGTTTCCTATGATCGTTAGTTCCGACGAACGGAAATGGATGTGGATGGATGAAGGCATCAATACCTTTATACACCAACGGACCCTGGAAGAACGCTATCCACAGTTTAAACATACCACACCCAAGGATATTGTGCCCTTCATGAGCGGGGATAAAAGTATAATGCGCCCTATAATGGTATCTTCGGACAATGAATTGTTACAGCAGATAGGTGCCAATTTCTACAATAAACCTACAGTAGGGCTACAAATTTTAAGAAACTCCGTAATTGGACGTGAACTTTTTGACGAGGCGTTCAAAGAATATGCGAACCGATGGAAATTTAAACACCCCAATCCGGCCGATTTGTTTCGTACCCTGGAGGATGCCACGGCAACGGATCTCGATTGGTTTTATAGGGGTTGGTTCTTTACCACGGATCAAACGGATATGGAACTTACCAACGTAAAATGGTATAAAGTATTGGAAAAAGATATTCACCTAGAAGGGGAAACCAAAAAAGTAAACCTCAAGATCAGCGGAGAGGATACCGGTAGTAAAGTAACGGATTTTTCCGAGGGACCCGAGGATATTACGATGATCGACACCCCGGATGCCAACTACGGTCAGTTCCTATCCCGATTGGACGAAACCGAGATCCGCAAACAATTGGCGAACAAAAATATCTATGAGCTTACCATTAAAAATGTAGGCGGACTTATTATGCCCGTAACCGTAGCGTGGACCTATGCGGACGGCACTACTGAAATTGACCGTTTGCCCGCCGAAGTATGGCGCTTAAATGAATATGTGATACAAAAAACCTTTATTAAGGACAAAGAAGTGGCCCAGGTGAATCTAGACCCCAATTTTGAGTTCGCCGATATTGATATGGAAAACAATGCCTTTCCCAAAAAAGAAGGACCTTCCAAGTTTGATGAATTGAAACAACAGCAGTAGTTTACTTGTCAGGACAAAGGATGCCGCTTATACTAAACTATTACCCTGAACGGAGTAGAAGAATCATTAGGGCAAAAGAAATGGAAATATAGCTTCTTACCATTATCGCCGTGAAAAGTTATAACAATTAAAATTCTAGGGTTGATACTTTTTCCTATCGATATAGCGATAAAAAACTAGGCTGATTTTTAGGCCCGATTCCTCCATGTTGGTTTTCCTTCTCCAAGAATAAACAAGGGGAGCTTCGGTCGGTACCACCACGCCAAGGCGTTGTGGCGAAGTCACAATGTCGGTTCAGCTTCGCTGAAATTCATATGGAGAAGGCGTATTTTTCTTTGTTTCGTTTCTTTTGTACGAGCAAAAGAAATGAAAGAATCTATTTAGGCAAAGTACTAATTTTTCCAGTCTAATTTATCTCCCGTTTATGATAGGCAGAGGTAGTAAAAATAACTATTATGCCAAACCCCTCGACTCCGTTCCGGATAACGATAAAACGAAAAGTTAATTAATTACCAAACGTTCGGTAATCAATCTTTTGTGGTTATATTTACCTATGCGACCTCAAAAAGTAGAAGATTCGGAAATGTTGCAAGGGCTGATGTCTGTACTACGGGCCAAAGGCTATGACGGGGCCAGCCTTATGGAACTGGCGAATGCCGCCGGTCTTAAAAAGGCAAGTCTCTACCATAGGTTTCCCGGAGGGAAAAAGGAAATGGCGGCGGCCGTGCTCACCTATGTGGAAGAGTGGGTCCATAAAAACATCTATGAAGTACTCATCGATCAGGATCTTACACCTAAAAAACGTTTGGTGCAGGCATTGGACAACATCCGCACGCTATATCATAACGGGGAAGCCATATGTATTTTTAGGGCCTTGAGCATGGATACGGGCATGGCACTTTTTGGGGAACAGATCAAAGCCGGACTGCAACAATGGACGGATGCCTTTACCCAACTGGGAACGGACATCGGCCTATCCGCATCCGAAGCGAAACAAATGGCATTGCAAACCTTAATTGATATCCAAGGGAGTCTAATAGTATCCAAAGCCATGGGTACTACGGACATTTTTGAGAACGCCTTAAAAAAAATTTCCAAACGTTATGTAAGCTAGTATTTTTTTATTCGACTTATTTACCGAACGTTCGGTAATATTAAAATAATTGTAAACCAGCGCTGAAACAAATTCAGGGCATAACAACAAAATCATGAAATCAGTTATCAAATTTTCTTTAGTCGCGGTGTTCTTTGTAGTAACCGCTTTCAGTCTCGTATCCCATACGGTTGCGCCCGCTGAAAATAAAACGACTATAAAAATCAAAGCTATTGCAAGCTACCCTACCTTACATAAGACGATCGAAGTAAACGGTGTAGAAATCTTTTATCGGGAAGCAGGTCGTAAAAACGCCCCTACCCTAGTGCTTTTACACGGTTATCCTACCTCCTCCTTTATGTTTCGCAACCTGATCCGAGACTTATCATCCGACTATCATTTGATTGCACCCGATTATCCTGGCTATGGACGCAGTGAACAACCCCCTATGACGGAATTTGACTATACATTCGACAATTTTGCAGATATTGTGGACGGACTATTGGAAAAGCTAGACATCAATAGTTATAGCCTGTATGTAATGGATTATGGGGCACCTGTGGGCTATCGCATCTTTGCAGAACATCCGGAACGTGTAAAATCCATTATCGTACAGAACGGAAATGCCTATGAAGAAGGTCTAGACGAATTCTGGGACGCTTTGCGCGCCAATTGGAAGAATAACGGACCTGAGACAACAAAGCCTTTGGAAGGTTTTCATCAAATCGATGGTTTAAAATGGCAATACCTACATGGCGTGCAGGATTCCACCAAGGTAAGTCCGGATAACTGGCTTCTGGACTTACAACATTTAACAAGGCCCGAAAACAATGAAATTCAATTAGCGCTGTTTTATGACTATAGGACCAATGTTCCTTTGTATCCCGCATGGCAAAAGCTGTTTAGCGAATATCAGCCCCCAATGCTGATCGTTTGGGGACAGAACGATTATATTTTTCCTCCTGTCGGGGCACATCCCTACAAGAGGGATCTTAAAAATATAGAGTTCCATTTATTGGATACCGGACATTTTGCCCTGGAGGAAAAAGGTGATGAGATCGCAGCTTATATCCTAGCCTTCCTAAAGAAGAATGATATACGATAAATAATTTATACGACTCCTCCTACTATCCAAGGGGGGAGTCATATCTTGAAGCGAAGCGGTCTTTTACCTTTTTAATGAACACCAATAAGAATACACGTTAAAAATAACAGTATGGAAAATGTATTTCACAAAGGCGAAGAAGCCGTGCAGCAAATGGTGGGAGAAACCAAAATGGCAAAAAGAGTAGCGCGCGGCATTCAGGACAGTATTTATTCGGGGGCGGACAACTTTATGGAGAACCAGCCTATGGCCTTTGTAGCGAGCACCGATACAAGTGCCCAACTTTGGGTGTCCATGCTTTTGGGGGATGTTGGATTTATAAACGTTCCCAATGCAAAAAAGCTATCCTTTGCTACGGAGATGATTCGCTGCGCAAAGACCGATATTTTATATAAAAACATAATGGATAACCCAGAAATTGGGGTATTGTTCATTAATCATGGACTACGGGTGCGTTACCGTGTAAATGGTATGGCTTCCCTAAATGGTCAGAACATCCAAGTAGCTGTGCAAGAAGCTTATGGCAACTGTCCAAAATATATTCAGGCCGGTGTACTTTCCCAACCCGAAGACTTAAAAAAGGTGGATGCCCAAATTACCACAGGGCTGCGGTTGAGCGATTCGCAAAAAGCATGGATCGGCAATGCACATACTTTCTATGTAGCTACAAGAAGTTCGGAAGGGAAAACAGACGCCTCCCATAGGGGAGGGAACACAGGTTTCGTCTCGATCTTGGAAGATGATACGCTACGTATTCCTGATTATCCCGGCAACAGTATGTTCAATACCTTGGGGAATATCTATGAAAATCCGAATACAGGTTTACTATTTGTCGATTTTGAAAATGGGGAAACTTTGCAATTGACCGGAAAAGCTGCGTTACATTTTGATCAAACCTCTGAAAAAGATTTGCAAAAGACAGGAGCTACGGGACGCTTTTGGACTTTTGAGACCAACCAATGGATCCACACCAAAAATCAATATCAAGTAGTCTGGGATTTTTGGAATTATTCGCCCTTTAATCCCTAAATTAACCCTATGGATCAAGAGCACCGTATCTATATGCAGCAATGCATGGATTTAGCCAAAATAGCCCTGCAGAAGGGGGAATCTCCCGTAGGTTCCTTACTAGTGCATAAGGCTCAGGTTATTGGACAAGGAATCGAATCCGGAAAAGCAACTAAGGATATTACCGATCATGCAGAAATTTTGGCCATACGCAATGCCATCCATAACGGTTTTGGCCATCTGCTAAAATCCGCCTATTTGTACACTACACATGAACCCTGTATTATGTGCTCCTATGTAATCAGACATCACCATATTCCTAAAGTAATTTATGGAACGCCCGTAGATTTTATGGGCGGAACTACTTCCAACTTTAAGGTATTGGAAACGGAGGAAATCCCTAAATGGGGTACAAAACCCAAAATTATTCGTTTCCTTCCTTAACTTATCGCTATTTCAGCCTAGGTTTAGTTCATCCAATCCTTCTCTGCAAAGGAAGAAAGAAATTCACTCTTTTTTTACTTGGAAAAAAGTATCGAAAGTTGAAGCGAGCACATATCCACTTTTGCGCCAACATAACAAAAAGTACGCCTCTTTTCTTTAGTCACATCCGTTAAAAAAAGTACTTTTATAAGGATTATAAAATTCATCATCATGAACAAAGCCCTTGTCTTTTTTAAATCCCAGATCGGGAAAGATTCTTCACAATCGCCATCACCCCTAATGCGTTGGTTAAACCCTAGGCTGCTCAGCGCAGAAGCGGGATTATTGGAATTTTCCTATACCATCCGTGAAGAGATGACCAATCCGATGCAGACGTTACATGGCGGTATAACCGCGGCCATCATGGACGATGCGCTGGGAGCAGCGGTATTTTCACTAGGCAACACACATTTATATACCACCATCAACTTAAACGTGGATTATTTTAGTACCGCTAAGGAGGGAGATACCGTTATCGCCAAAACTTCCGTAATAAAAAGGGGAACGCTGATTATAAACGTGCAATGCGAAATTTGGAACGCGGACAAAACGCGTATGATTGCAAAAGGTTATTCCAACCTCCTCAAAACGACCATAGAAAATTTAGGCGCTATTTCTTCTTAGCTCCCTTCATTTCCTGTCCGCTCTGTTTTAAGCTAACACTATCCACATTACCCGATCCGTCCCTGCCGAATATGAGCTGGGCGGCAACTACTTTCAAGAAGAACGTATCTTCCGCTTCTGGGAAAATTTCCGCTTGGGGTTGTCCTGTGGCCTCTGCAAAAATTTGTCCGTCCTTAACAGTAATATTAATTATAAACTGAGGATTTAGTTCATAACTGCCTATATACTCCTTTAAGGTTTTCGGATCCATGGGAATAGTCTCTTTTTCGGTATCCGATTTTTTATCTGTTTCCACACCTTTGCCCTTTAGGATACGCGCCTGGAATTGTGCAATTTTTTTCCCGTTTTCCATAGAAAAGTCATACCCACTGATTCCATTTTCGAAAAGAAACTTATTTTCGGATAACGGCAATAGCTTGAGTTTTTCATTCCCCTCACGCTGGCTGTACAATGTTCCATCCGTAAGGCTTATGGTCCGCAGTACATCGTCTTCAAACAAGTAGTTCCCGATCCATTTTTCCATTTGCCCATCGGTCAATGTAACAGTGGTCTTTGTATCGGGAAAAGGTTTGCCCATAGCATGGGCCGCCATTTTAACCGCTGCCAGCTGTGGGGAATTACCGTTGGTATTCGTTAGCAGGATGACATATACATCTTCTTCCGGCACATAGACACCTTGCGTAACATAGCCAAAAATACCACCGCCATGTTCTACACTTCGGACTCCGTTAATCTCATTGATCTGCCAGCCATAGCCATAATTAGTTGCCTTTCCGTTATTTAAGCTGACGTTGGTAAAGGCCTTGGACCTGTTTTCAGCGCTAATCAACGTATTGTTGTGTACCGCTTTGTGCCACAGCAACATATCATCCACGCAAGACATTAGGGATCCTGCAGCATAGGGCAAGGTCATGCTGATATAGTCCGCGTTCCGATAGCCATTTTCGGTAGGCATATAACCACTGGCCCTATTCGGCACCAATTTGGTCTTACTGCCGTAATAGGAATTTTCCATGCCCAGAGGTTTAAAAATATTTTCGGTGATAAAATCGGCATACGGCTTTCCCGAAATTTCCTCGATGATATAGCCCAAAACAATATAACCGGAATTGTTATAATGCCATTCCTCCCCCGGATTAAAATCCATGGGCTCATTCTTAAAATAGTCTATAATTTCCTTAGGACTCTTATCGTTTTTGGCAAATTCCTTTAGATTGCCCATTTCCGTATAACTTTTAATTCCCGAGGTATGATTGAGCAAATGGTGAATGCTGATCTTTTGATCATGAGCGGGATAGTCCGGTAGGTATTTGGTGATATCATCATCCAAACGGAGCTTTCCTTGCTCTAATAACATCAAAATGGAAACGGCGGTAAACTGCTTGGTAATGGAGCCAAGCTCAAAAACATGCTCTGGTTTCATGGGCACGCCCAGCTCTAGATTGGCCATACCAAATCCCTTTCGGTAAATGATATTCCCTTCTTTTGCAACCAAGGCCGTCGCCCCTGGATTTTTAGGTAGATATTTGGTTTCCAGAATTTCATCAAAGGCATTTTCTAAATTTTGCGCACTTACCACTGTGGTGCCTAATAGCGCAATTACTCCCATAAATAGTAGGATGTTTTTTCTCATGTTTGCCGTTTTTTTGGTTTTAATCGATCATCTTCCCTATGTGACGAGCAAATGGCCTTTTGGTTACAGGGAATAAAGCTTTTTTAACAAAGGGAAAAATAATGGGAAAACGATACGTCATCCATACAGAAAATAGGACAAAACAAATAGGATAGCCTACATCTTATACAGATACTATTTTTTTTGCTGACGTCAATTCTAAATTTATTACCTTTAAACCTATCCAAAGTTGGATACTAGAGGATTTTCTTCCCCCGATCCATACAAAGGCCCCATCGTATTTAAATTTAGAGATTATGAAGTTTCAATATGCCCTATTATTGTCGCTTTGCTTTTTCTGTTGTGGATTGTTCAGTAATATGAACAACAGCACCTCGGAATCGGCATGCCCGTTCGGAGAAGAATTTTTATCGTACAATAGCCCGAAGATCGGGGACCTACCTTTTTCCTTATCCCCTATTTACGATACTCGGAATACCCTAACCTGGTCATCTCCGTATTATATTCATTTAAAAATCATGAAGTTGAAAAAGTCTTTGTGAAGTACAAGCTGATAAAATAAATAAAACCCAATAATAATAATATTACAGTAGACAACAATCCATAATACATAAGCTTTATGAAAACAAAAATGAACCTAGCGGTACTTTTAGTAGCGCTAGTGACCCTAGTTTATTTTCTGATCCCTTCCTCCAAGGAAAACCAATTGGATCGATCTCAACAGGCATCTTTTAATTTTATTAAATGTACCGTTGCCAAATATCTATTGACCGATGTAGATACCACCCAACAGATTTCACCTTTATTTGAAAATCTGGGAAATCTTCATTTTCCCATTAGCACAAAAGAGGACAGGGCACAGACTTTTTTTGATCAAGGGCTAAAGCTCACCTATGCCTTTAACCATGCCGAAGCCCATCGTTCTTTTATGGAAGCATCGCGACTAGATTCCAAGGCCGCCATGACTTTTTGGGGGCAAGCCTATACCTTGGGACCTAACATTAATGATACACAACCGGATGAAGAACGTAAGAAAAAATACAATGAAGCCTTAGAAAGGGCAAAAAGCCTGGCATCCGAAGCCACACCAAAAGAACAGGCTTTGATAAAGGCCCTGGAAGCTAGATATAGCGAAGATCTTACTATTGATGTTACCGTATTGAATACGGCTTATATGCATGCTATGGAAAAGGTGGTACAGCAGTTCCCGGAAGATGCGGATGTACAGATACTCTATGCCGCCGCCGTTATGAATACCGTACCTTGGAACTATTGGGATGCAGATGGGAACCCATCCCCTGGCATTGCGGAGGCCAAAGCAGCTTTGGAAAAAGCCATGGTACTAAACCCTGACAATCCTGGTGCACACCATTATTACATTCATATGGTAGAGCTACCAAAACCTGATTTGGCGGTTCCCAGTGCAGATAAACTGGGCTCTCTAATGCCCGCCGCAGGACATATTGTGCATATGCCATCGCACATCTATATTCGTGTGGGACGCTATAAAGATGCCGTGACCTCCAATCAGGCCGCTATCCTTGCGGATGAGGACTATATATCGCAGTGCTATTCACAAGGTCTGTATCCTTTGGCCTATTATCCCCATAACATACACTTTTTGTGGTCGGCCGCCAGTCTGCTGGGTGAAAGTGAAACCGCCATTGATGCAGCCAAAAAAACTGCTGAAAAAGTACCCACAGGCGAATTGGCAACACTTACGTTCCTACAGGATTTTTCGGCTACACCCTTATTGGCCTATACCCGGTTCGGAAAATGGAACGATATACTCACTATTCCTGCTCCCAATCCTGAAATAAAACATTTGAAGCTTATTTGGCATTATGCAAGGGGCCTTGCCTTTGTACGTAAGAACAATGCCAAGGAGGCGCAAGAAGAATTGGAAGCCATTGCGGTATTAAAGGACGATCCGGAACTGGAGAATTTAGTGGCCACCGCAAATAATGCGTCGGCAGCCATCGCCAATATTGCCTATGAGGTGATAGCAGGAGAATTGGCATCGCTTAAGGGAGATCTTCCCACGGCAATGAAACATCTCCAAAGTGCGGTAGTTTTTGAAGATGGCCTAACGTATACGGAACCAGCGGCATGGTATATTCCTACAAGGCAAAATCTGGGGGCCGTACTGTTAAAGGCCAAAAAATACGAAGAAGCGGAAAAAATATATCGGGAAGATTTAGAGGTGCTCCGGCAAAATGGATGGTCGCTTATGGGCCTATACCAAAGTTTAAAGGCACAAGATAAAATGGAGGAGGCCGAGACCATCAAAGCGGAATTTGATACTGCATGGCAGCATGCCGATATTGAGATAAGTAGTTCAGTACTATAATCCATCGCATTGACCAAATTCTAATACGCATATGGGACTATTTAATAAATCAAATTTTCCTTTGGAACTGATTTTATTTCTTTCGCTCATTGCAATGGTCGTAGTTCACAAAATTGTGACAACGAAAGAAGAATTGCCCATATATCATCCGGCCGACCTAAATCCGGAATTGGTAGACGGGAGTCTGCAAGATGTGAATAGCGACCATACGGTTTCGGATTTTAGCCTGATCAACCAGAATGGGGATACCATTACCCAAGCCGATTACGAGGGCAAGGTCTATGTGGCGGATTTCTTTTTTACCCGTTGCCCTACTATCTGCCCTGTTATGTCCGGTAATATGGAAAAACTACAAGAGGAATTCAGGAACAATGATGGGATAAAACTATTATCCCTATCGGTAACTCCGGAAATGGACAGCGTTCCGGTCCTGCGCAATTATGCGGATAAATATGGGGCCTTGGATTCCGTATGGAACATCACCACCGGGGATAAAAAACATATCTATGCATTGGCGCGTAAAAGTTATTTTGCCGTTGTGGATACCGGCGATGGCGGATTGCAAGATTTTATCCATACACCCAACTTCATTCTGGTCGACACAAAAAAACAGATCAGAGGTATTTATGATGGTACCAAGACGGAAGAAATGGAACGCCTAATAAAGGATATTAAAAATCTATTGGATTGACACCTCTTTTTGCCCCTCGTCACAAAAGGATATTTTCATACGTTTAAATCTTTTTAATTTATTGATAATGAATCAATTAAAAAATTGAGAATGTATGTAACCGCTACGCTCTCGCATTAAAAATTTTAAACATTGCCTTTTGTGAAGAAATTTTTAAAATTTCTTCATGCTCGTTTCATATCTTTAAGGGGTAAGCATCTTAAAACCAACCCCATGTTTTCAAAACATGCCTTGAAACTAGCAGGGCTTTATTGTATCCTCTGCCATACCTTCCAAGCACAGTCTTTGGAAACGGACGTCATGGTAAATCAAGAACGCTTGGAAAACTCCATCATGGAGCTGGCTAAATTTGGCCAAAAGGAAAATGGGGAAACCAGCAGAGTGGCTTTTAGTGAAGCCGATGTAGCTGCGCGGACATGGGTCATAGACCTTATGAAAAATGCAGGTCTGGATGTAAGCATTGACTTCGCCGGAAATATTATCGGTCGTAAAAAAGGAAAAGATGCCTCTAAAAAACCGATTGTATTCGGTTCCCATATAGATACGGTTCCAGATGGCGGTAATTATGATGGGTGTGTAGGTTCCATGGGTGCTATTGAAGTGGCCTATACCTTAAACGAGCATGGTATCCTGACCGACCATCCTTTGGAAATTATTATTTTTTCCAATGAAGAAGGTGGCGTCATGGGTAGTAGGGCCTTGGTAGGGGAATTGGGGGAAGATGCCATGAGTGTGGTAAACAGTACAGGACATCGTATGGACGAAGGCATCAAGATCCTGGGCGGGGATGCCTCAAGAATAAAGGAGGTTGTGAGACAAAAGGGAGATATGGCCGCCTTTCTAGAACTGCATATAGAACAAGGTGGTATTTTAGATCGCGAAAAACTTCAGATAGGTATTGTAGAAGGTATTGTAGGCCTTCAGTGGTGGAACGTGGAGTTTACCGGTTTCGCCAACCACGCCGGGACTACTCCTATGGATATACGGCAAGATGCACTCTTAGCGGCGGCAAAGTTCATCGTAGCCGTTAATGAGATTACTAACAGTTATGAGGGAAAACAGGTGGGTACCGTGGGTAGGATCCATGCAGAACCGGGAGCACCCAATGTTATTCCCGGTAAAGTGATTTTAAGTCTGGAAATCCGGGATCTTTCCTCAGAAAAAATAGCTATGCTCTTTAAGGATATGAAACAAAGAGCGGATCAAATTGCAAAGGATTCCAATGTGCGGGTATCCATTAGTCCTATAGATGCTACGGCAAAACCGGCATTAACCGACCCGTATATACAGCGTAAAATTGTGGATACCGCTAAAAAACTGAAATTTTCCTATAAACATATGCCAAGCGGTGCAGGACACGATGCACAGGACATGGCCCTGCTCGTTCCAACAGGAATGATATTCGTTCCCAGTAGAGGAGGTATCAGCCATTCCCCAAAAGAGTTTACTTCGCCAGAGGATATGGCCAACGGTACTAATGTGCTCCTGCATACTATTCTTATGTTGGATGTGGATTTAAAGGAATAAATAGGTGTAAAAAATCAAGTAGGCTCTATGGTACAATTAGTATCGCATAAGACCAGTAACATATGAAATTCAACCGACCCATACTCGTATTATCTTTTGCACTCCTCATATATGGCTGTTCCGCTCCTGAATCCTATGATATATTGATCCATAATGGTACCATTATGGACGGATCGGGGAAGCCCTCCTATACAGGGGATATCGGTATTAATTCCGATACCATAGCCGCTATAGGCGATCTTTCAAAAGCAAAGGGTCTTAGGGAAATTGATGCTTCGGGATTGGTAGTGGCCCCGGGTTTTATCAATATGCTCAGTTGGGCTACCGAGGATTTGATCGTAGATGGCACCTCTCAGAGTGATATTAGACAGGGCGTAACCTTGGAAGTATTCGGGGAAGGCTGGTCCATGGGCCCCTTGAACGAGCAGATGAAAAAGCAGGAAAAAGAAAACCAGGGCGACCTTAAGTTCGATATTGAATGGACGACCCTTAGCGAATATTTGGACTTTTTGGCAAAGAAGGGTATTGCTACCAATGTGGCCTCCTTTATCGGCGCCACTACATTACGCATACATGAAATAGGATATGAAGATAGGGATGCCACGGAAGAAGAATTGGATAGGATGCGGTCCTTGGTAAAAAAAGCCATGGAAGAAGGTGCCTTGGGAATTGGTTCTTCCTTGATCTATGCACCGGCTTTTTATTCCAGTACGGAAGAATTGATCGAACTATGCAAAGTAGCGTCTTCTTACGATGGAATGTACATATCACATATAAGAAGCGAGGGTTCCAAACTTTTGGAAAGCATGGATGAATTGATCCGTATAGCGGACGAGGCCCATATCAGGGCAGAGATATATCACCTGAAACAAGCGGGAAAGGATAATTGGGATAAATTTGATGCTGTGGTCGCCAAGATAGATTCCGCCAGGGCGGCAGGCCTGCAAATTAGTACGAATATGTACAACTATATCGCCGGGGCAACAGGTTTAAATGCCTCCATGCCCCCTTGGGTGCAGGAAGGCGGTTATCATAAATGGGCGGAACGGCTGCAAAATCCAAACATCAGGAAAAGGGTATTAAAAGAAATGGTCACCCCAACGGATGAATGGGAAAGTTTGATGCAGGGTACGGAATCCGCGGATAAAATCCTATTGATCGGTTTTAAAAACGATAGTTTAAAATACCTGACCGGAAAATCCCTGGCGGAAGTCGCAAAAATGAGAAAGCTATCTCCGGAAGAAACAGCGATCGATCTGGTGATTCAAGATGGAAGCAGAGTGGGCACCGTTTACTTTTTGATGTCCGAAGAAAACGTAAAAAAACAAATTGCCCTACCCTATATGAGTTTTGGTTCTGATGCCGGATCCATGGCTCCCGAAGGAGTATTTTTAAAATCTAGCACCCATCCCCGCGCCTATGGTAACTTTGCGCGTTTATTGGGAAAATATGTGCGGGATGAAAAAATAATTCCGCTAGAGGAAGCTATTCGAAAACTGACCAGCTTACCCGCTTCCAACTTAAAAATAAAAAAACGAGGCACTTTAAAAGCTGGATTTTATGCAGATCTGGCCATTTTTGATCCAGAACGTATCCAAGACCATGCGACCTTTGAAAAACCACAACAGTATGCAACTGGAATGATCCATGTATTGGTCAACGGTATACCGGTGTTAAAAAATGGGGAACATACGGGAGAATTACCTGGACAAGTGGTCCACGGGCCCGGATGGAAGAACTAAACCACTGCGAAAGTCCACGAGTTTAAAAATCAGGAACGGAATTCCTCTATAAACATTTAGCCTGTGGGCAGTATTGAGTAGTTAGCAGTGGGAAGAAAGATGAAAGAGAAAAGACGAATGTACACAGAAATCAGTATTCAGTATTCAGAAATTAGAAACCGAGACCTTGAACTTTAAACCAAACTCTGGACACTGGACACCGGATACTGGAAGCTGGAAGCTGGACACTGGATACTAGATACCGGAAACTGATACCTGGAAGCTGGAATGTTATTTCGATACGATTTTCTATTCGAAAATCACTTAATGATTCCATTAGGTGCCTAAGTGATTGCCCGGCAATCGTATCGAACGTACAAGGCCTAATATGAAATAATTTCTTAGAAATCGAAAGTAGTGTAATGAAATTGCATATGTACTTACCAAAGGAAGATTTCGGCTAATGATTGTGCCAATACATGGGACTCTTGCATAAACCCTGAATTCACAAAGCCGGAACTTCCGCTTTGGCAGCTTCAAATTCTTTCATCAGATCCATAACAATTTCCGCAGCGGGTTTAATATCATGGATAAGGGCGGCAACTTGACCGATTTCCAGCTCGCCTTCTTCCATATCGCCTTCGAACATTCCGCGTTTGGCACGGGCACGGCCTAGCAAATCTTTTAGCTGTTCAACGGAAGCGCCATTGGCATAGGCCTGTTGCACATCGTGGTAAAATTTATTTTTGATGAGCCGTACCGGAGCCAATTCCTTTAAGGTCAAATGGGTGGCACCTTCCCCGACCTCCACCACTTTTTGCTTGAACAACTCATGGGAAGAAGCCTCATGACTCGCCACAAATCGGCTTCCCACCTGTACCCCATCGGCCCCTAAAACCATAGCGGCGAGCATAGCATTGCCTGTGGCAATACCGCCTGCAGCAATCAGCGGAATTGTAATTTTTTCCTTTACGGCCGGAATCAAAGTAAAGGTAGTAGTCTCGTCTCGCCCGTTATGTCCTCCCGCTTCAAAACCTTCGGCCACCACTGCGTCTACTCCCGCTTCTTGGGCCTTCAACGCAAATTTCACACTACTCACCACATGCACTACGGTGATGCCTTTTTCCTTAAAATAGGCCGTCCAAGTTTTGGGATTACCGGCAGAAGTAAAAACGATTTTTACGCCCAAGGTTACAATAATATCCATAATCTCCTGCAAATCCGGATACAACATAGGCACATTTACCGCGAAAGGTTTGTCCGTAGCCTGTTTGCATTTTTGGATATGCTCCCGAAGTACTTCGGGATACATAGATCCGGCACCTATGATTCCAAGGCCTCCAGCATTGGAAACCGCGGAAGCCAAGCGCCATCCACTGGCCCAGACCATACCTGCTTGGATGATAGGGTACTGTATATGGAATAACTGGGTAATTCTATTTTGCATGATATCCTAGGTTCGAGCGCAGTCGAAAACCGTTACTGATTCATATGAACCCCCCGACTGCGCTCGAGAAGGTAATTTTTAGGAAATAACCCCTGAACCGACAAGTTCATCTTCTATATACCATGCCACGAATTGCCCTTCGGTAATAGCGGATTGCTTCTCCTGAAAGTCTACATATAATCCACTATCAATTTTATATAAGGTGGCTTTCTGCAAGGGTTGTCTATAGCGGATACGTGCCATAACTTCCATGGCCCCATCTATTTTTAAGGCCAAATCTTCCCGCACCCAATGTAACTCCTCATTGCTCACAAACAATGTCCTGCGGTACAATCCGGGATGGGTTTTCCCTTGGCCTGTATAGATGACATTCTCCTTTACGTCCGTCTCTATGACAAATAGCGGTTCTTTGGTACCTCCGACATCTAGTCCCTTACGTTGACCTTTCGTAAAATAATGCGCCCCTTGGTGCTCCCCCACTACCCTACCATCATTGATAGCATAAGTGGGTTTTTCTGAAAAATAGGCCAATTCTTCCTTCTTAGTACCAAATTGGGGAGCCGTACTCCGATATTGTCCCAAATTGGAAGGCACTTCTACGATAACCCCTTTTTTTGGTTTCAGTTGTTGTTGTAAAAACTCGGGAAGGCGAACTTTCCCTATAAAACAAAGGCCTTGGGAATCTTTTTTATCTGCTGTGATCAAATCGTTTTCCGCTGCGATCTTACGGACTTCCGGTTTGGTCAATTCCCCTATCGGGAACAAGGTCTTGGCCAACTGTTCTTGGGAAAGTTGACATAGAAAATAGGATTGATCCTTATTGCCGTCTACCCCGGCCTTTAATTGATAGGTTTCCGTACCGTCCGTATGTTGAATGGTTCCTTTTCTACAATAGTGTCCGGTAGCCACATAATCGGCCCCTAATTGTAGTGCTATTTTTAAAAAGACATCAAACTTTATTTCGCGGTTGCATAGTACATCGGGGTTAGGTGTACGGCCTTTTTCGTACTCGTTGAACATGTAGTCCACAATACGTTCCTTATATTCCGTGCTTAAGTCTACCGTTTGGAAGGGAATCCCCAGTTTTTCAGCAACGATCAGCGCATCATTGCTATCCTCTATCCACGGACATTCATCGGAAATGATTACGGAATCGTCATGCCAATTCTTCATAAACAAGGCTATCACCTCATAACCCTGTTGTTTTAACAGGTATGCTGTGACACTTGAGTCTACTCCTCCGGAAAGTCCTACAACAACTTTTTTCATCACGCTGTTCATAATCAAACGCAAAAATACAAAATATTCATAGGAGAACAGGGGTACCAATTCCTTAACAAAACTATAAAATATTTAAAGTTACGATAACCAAGACTTAAAAATGGATTTAAGTCCGACGGCCTATTAAACCTTAATTTCAGCACTAATTAAAGAACCACAAAATGAGAAAAATGAAGACCATCCCACATGTCGGTAAATTATTATTTTTGCTGGCATTTTTCCTAATTGCCTATTCCTGTAGTAAAAATGACGATGATAACGGTAATCCTCCTACCGATGGTGGTACAGATGATTCCCTTCCGAATATTGTGGCCCTGGCAGAATCTGTAAATATGTTGAGTTCTTTAGTAGAGGCCCTTGAGGTAGCCGATGCAGGTCTGGTTGAAGCACTTTCCGCCAATGGTACCCTTACGGTGTTCGCTCCCACCAATGATGCGTTCAACGCCTTGATCGCTGATTTAGAAGGCTTTGACTCCCTTACCGATTTTGATGAAACATCGGAAAAAGAATTGTTGGCAGAAATCCTCAAATATCATGTAGTCAGTAGTGAGGCCGTATTTTCCGATAATCTTTCCAATGGAAGGGTGTTAGAAACACTTCAATCCGAAGCCTTGACCGTGAATATTGATGGCAGTGTATTTATCAAGGACAAAACCAATATAGATTCCGAAGTAGTCGGTGCCGATAATGAAGCCTCTAACGGCGTTGTACATATCGTGAATAAAATTTTATTGCCCGATGCGGTTTTGGAAATTCTTTTTCCCAAACCTTCCTTGCTAGAAGTTGTGGCGGAAGACGAAGATTTATCGTTATTGGAAGAAGCTATTACAAAAGCGGACCTAGTGGATACCCTTGACGGAGCTGGTCCATTTACCATCTTTGCTCCCTCCAACTCCGCAATTGAGGAGTTGTTTACTGCGTTGGGAGACGAATTTAACAGTTTTGATGATTTTGATAATGCCATTGAATTACAGATATTGAAGCAAATCTTACTGTACCATGTGGTGGTGGAAAATATAAGCTCAGGGGATTTGGCGTCAGGTATGTTGCCTACTCTGCTCACCGGCGACTCCATAGAAATCATAGCCTCCGGTGATACTTTTGTAATTGGCGATGCCTCTACCGAAAATGCAAATATCCTTTCGGCGGACAATGAAGCGCGCAATGGTATTGTTCACCGCATAGACAAAATTTTGATTCCCACGGAAATCCAAGAATTTTTGGATGACCTTAATCCCGCCGGCAAAACAATCAAGGAATTGGTAGAAGAAGAAGAGGAGCTATCTTTTTTAGAAGAGGCCCTGTTAAAAACCGGACTTTTGGAAACATTGGGCGGTGAGGGGCCATTTACAGTTTTTGCACCATCGGACGAAGGTTTAACCCACTTACTTGGATTTCTAGGCATTACTTTTGATAGTATAGAAGACTTTGATACGGAATTTGAAATAAATCTTTTACGAGATATCTTGCTGTACCATGTAGCACCTAGGGAGATTAGATCTACGGATCTGTCGTCAGGGAACATCAATACTCTTCTTGCGGACAATCCCATAGAAATTGTGGCTACTGCCGATGGATTTGCCCTTAGGGATGCCATAAACCTTAATTCCTCCTTCCTGTTCACGGACATACCCGCAAAAAATGGCATCATTCATATCATTGACCGCATCTTGTTACCACGGTCCGCTATAGAAGACCTCGCTTCCGAGGCCGAGGCATTGATATTGGATTTCTTGGAGTCCCGCGAAGATTTGGACGAGGTACGCGAAGCTTTTATTGTAGTCAGGGATAATATCGGACCAATTCTTAATGGTAGGCCATTTACCTTTTTCTTTCCAAACGATCAGGCTTTTGTAGACCTGTTCCATTCCATTCCAAGTTTTGGCTCCGTATCGGATTTCAATACCAGCGAAGCTAGGATAGCGCTGGCCAGGATACTGGCCTATCATTGTATAGCGGGAGATAGATTTACAGCTGCCCATTTAACCAACGGACGAACCTTGACCACGTTCCAGGGTGAAGATTTGACTGTAAACGTGGGAACTGATATCTATATTCTTGATGCAACGAATATACCGGCTAAAGTTATAGCTGCGGATAACCATATTCTTAATGGCGTAATCCATATTATAGATAAAGTGCTGATACCGCAAGAAGTTTTAGACCTCTTATAAGTTTATTTGCTGTAGGCTTATAATCCTGTTATGTTCAAATACCGGGAACCTCAAAAGGTTCCCGGTATTTGGTTTCTATCATATATAGACATCCCTTTATGTTAATTTTTTATTAAATAGTATCAAATATAGGAAGGGTTTTAAGCGTATAAAACCTTCATTTTGTTAAACTTTTATTAAATAAGAATAAACAAAAGCAACCTTCTTTAGTTCTCGTATCTTTCGGGTGTAATTTTGATAACTCCTATATTTAAATATACTGTAAAATGCATAGTGATAGATATACGGCTTTATACATGTTACATTTTGTCTATTTTTAAAATTTTTAAATTAAACAGTTTAATTAAATTTCTAAAACATTAACATGAAAACACTTCCGAAAATCCTTAAAATTTCAGCACTGGCCCTCTTGTTTATTTTCGCCGCTTCCTGCTCGGACGATGATGATAACGGACCAGGAGAAACACCTGAGTCTAATATTGTAGAATTGGCCATAGCAACCGATGATTTAAGTAGCCTAGTAGCCGCTCTTCAACGGGCCAATTTAGTAAGTGCCTTGGAAGCAGACGGACCTTTTACCGTATTTGCTCCCACAAATGCCGCTTTTAGAGCATTCTTGGATGCTAACCAATTTGCCGAACTAGAGGATGTACCTGTAGACCTTTTAACGGATATCTTACTGAACCATGTCGTATCCGGTGAAAATGCATCTACCAGTTTATCTACAGGATATGACCTTTCATCCTTGTCCACGGCCGGGGTGGGCGGTGCCAACCTAAGCCTCTTTATAGATACTTCCAGTGGCGTTGAAATCAACGGTGTTGCTACTGTAATAAGTACCGAAGATATTAACGCTTCTAACGGAGTGATACATATTGTGGACGGTGTTATTGGATTACCTAATATCGTAGACCATGCCTTAGCCAATCCCGATCTATCGGCATTGGTAGGTGCCTTAACAGCTGATGGTAATACTACCTTTACCGACCTACTTTCAACTACCGATGAGGATTTTACCGTTTTCGCTCCTGTAAATGCGGCATTTGATGCCTTTACCAATCCTGCGGATAATGCTATTGCCAATGTATTGTCCAATCACGTAGTAGTAGGTGCAGCCGCCCTATCTACTAGTTTATCTACCGGTTATGATATTTCTACCGCGGCTACCAATGCGGATATGGACAATCTAAGTCTATATATCAATACGGCCGATGGTGTTAGGATTAATGGCGTCAGTAGCGTTGCGGTGCCAGATGTAATCGCTACCAATGGCGTAATCCATGCCGTTGATGCGGTTATCGATATTCCTACCGTAGTCACTTTCGCGGCCGCGGATCCAAATTTCTCTACCTTGCTTGAAGCCTTGACGACCTTAACACCCGCTACGGATTTTGGTGCAGTGTTAAGTACTCCTACCGGCACGAATCCGGCTCCATTTACCGTATTCGCACCTACTAACGATGCTTTTGCAGCGTTGGCTTCCATACCCGAGGAAGCTGCTTTGACTCCTATATTACAGCATCACGTAGTGGCAGGTAACAATATTCGGTCCGGAGATTTAACAGTAGACGGAACTACTACTACACCGGCTACTTTGGAAGGGGATACCTTTGATATTACTTTGCCCGGTACCGATGGTAATATTGCCGATGTAACGGACGGTGCAGGTAATACAGGTATAGGAATCATAGCTGTAGATGTACAGGCTGGCAACGGAGTTATCCATGTTGTGAATACCGTACTTCTTCCAGATACTATGAACTAATCCATATCAATGATGGATTACTATCCATGATGCATATGGAAAAAAGGGCTCCCGTTGGGAGCCCTTTTTTTATCTATACCATCGGGAATACATACCTATTCCGGTTATGGCATTAGACACTGCAAACGCTATATTTTGTTAAATTTATCTTAAAAAGGCGCAACCAATCCCATCACTTCCCGTCCGTTAAGGTAGTCGTTGTGAAATAGACAAAACGTTGATTTCATCGATAAAATACAACCTTTTATCGATATTAAAATTATCATAAAACGGCCTCCAAGGGTATGCTAAACACAATATTTACATCTATTTCACATTTAATCTTTGAACAGAATACGAAATTCTAAAAATGAAAATCATGAAAAAAATCCTCAAATTAAAAAATGCCTTTATTCTAATCCTAGTAGCTTCAATTACTATTTCCTGTCTTAATGACGACGATAATGGAATTCCAAGACCTGAAGAAAACATTGTTCAATTGGCACAGGCCAATACTAATTTAAGTAGTTTGGTCGCGGCCTTGGAAGCAGCGGATGGAGACCTGCCCACAATTCTGCAAGGAAACGGGCCATTTACGGTTCTGGCACCTACCAATGAGGCATTTGCTACCTTTTTGGATGGCCAGGAATTAAGTGATATTCCCACTGATGTATTAGAGCAGGTATTATTGAACCATGTGATTACAGGTGAAATACGTTCCGCAAACCTAATAAGCTCTCTCTCAGGTTATGCTTCTACCAATGCAAGTGGCCCTATTGACCAAACGAGAATAAGTATCTATTTCGATACCGATTCGTCCGAAATAACGTTCAACGGGCAATCCGATGTGATACAGGAAGATATCACCGCCAGTAATGGAACCATTCATATTGTAGATGCTGTTATAGAGATACCCGATGTAGTGGATATTGTAACTACAAATCCTAATTTTGGTGATTTGGTTACGGCCCTGACCACTGCAACGCCGGACACGGATTTTGTAACCGTACTCAGGGAATCAGGTTTGTATACCGTATTTGCGCCGACCGATGCCGCTTTCGATACTTTATTCGCGGGCAACTCGGATTGGGATACGGTAGATGATATTGACGAGACATTATTGACGGCCGTTTTAGGACATCATGTCATAGGTGGAACCAACATACTTGCCTCCTCCATAACGGATGGCCTAGAATCCCCGGCAACCTTGGAAGGAGATACTTTGTCCTTCAATATTTTTGGATCTAGCATAGGAATTGTAGACGGCGCTGGAAATACCGATGCCAATATACAGGTAGCCAATATTCAAGGTAGCAATGGTGTTATCCATGTTATCACTAGGGTACTGATTCCGGATACCACGAATTAAAGACAAGAAAGTTTATCCATCCGCTTTGATAAAAGCTATGCTTTATTACGCAAACTCCCCTGGAAATCCAAGGGAGTTTTTTAGTTTTTTTAAGGTCTGCAAAAAATCATACATCATGCTGGAAAAGGTTAGCATACAAAAATGGACACTTTACAACTATTCTTTTGTTTTACTTGATTTATATAGCATTTTTGAAGTCCCAAATCTTACCAAACCAAACCCACTTAATGTGGAAGAAAAGCCCAACCTTACGGTTGGGTTTTTTATAACCCCGACTCCCCTATTACTTCATATCCATCTTCAATGGCCCTGTATAAGGTCTCATTAAGTTCATAGGTTGGAATACCATCAAAATCTATTTCTTCGGCATCTTCGGGAAGTTGTTCTATGATAGCGCCGGTAGGGGGCGCCACTATCTCATATGCCCCATCTTCCATTTGCTGATAAAATACCCCTTGTGTATACGCATAGGCCGAACCCCTTACCATAAGTCGGGTAAAAGTTCCGGGTATGGTCCTTGTTCGAAATCCTCGCGGCGGAAATGTTCTTACATAAGCTCCCCTTCTGTTAAGGTAATACATACCGTTAACGGGATAATACGAAACATTTCTAAACACGACCGCTCTGGTATTAGCCGGCAAACGCCTAAGTGTTCTACGTTTCACTCTTCGCCTAACCCTCCGTCTTTTTCGCCTTACTTTTCGTTTGGTTGCCGGATCTACCTGTACAACGGTACTGCTTGATGCTCTTGCCTCCCGCGCCTCGACTTTAAGTGAAGGGAAAAAAAAGAGTATCAGAAATAAACCGATTACATATTTTAGCTGTTTCATTACTTTTTAGATTTTAATAGTATGCTCTTTTGACAACCCCTTTTAAAAAAGGTTTAATCAATAGCTAAAATATACAAGAAACTGTTGCACACAGAAGATTGTAAAAAGATTGTTTTTGTTAGCCGTTAATAGTGGGGCCTTGCCGTTGGATAACTGGATGCTGGAAACGATATGACCACGGACTACCGTCACTGCCTGCCGAAGACTATCTTTCCAAAGACCGAAGACAAAAGATAAAAGAAGAAAAAACCGGAAACTGGAAACTGGAAGCTGGAATGTCATTTCGATACGATTTCCACGTGGAAATCACTCAATGACCATACTTGGGAGCCTGAGTGATCGCCTGCGATTGTATCGAAGGCACATATGGTCAAACATTCAATACTTTTGTAGAAACTGAAAGTCTTGCACTTAAGATGCATATCTAAAGGACGGCAACCAGAACTGCCTGCGGAAGGCAGAGTTTCAATCAACGATAAAAAATAGATCTCAAAATCTTATCGCTTTCCGGTTTTTTTATTGGCTTCGGCCTGTTCCATGACCTCGCGCATCTTCTTCTGAAACTTGTTTTCCTTCTTGGGTTTCTTTTTATTTTCCTGTATCTGGGCATGAATTTTATCCTCGTTCAGGATAAATTTCTTTATCGCCAACATAATGAAAATTGTAATGAGGTTGGAAACGAAGTAATACAAGCTCAGGCCGCTGGCATAGTTATTAAAGAAAAACAGCATCAATAAGGGAGATAAATACATGATGAATTTCATATTGGGCATTCCCGGCTGTGTTTGCATATTCTGCCCCGTGGTCATCATCATATAAAAGAAAATAGCGACCGATGCCAGTATGGGAAACAAACTCACGTGATCTCCGTAAAACGGAATACTGAAGGGTAAATTAAAAATAGTATCATAGGAAGAGAGGTCCTCCGCCCATAGGAACGATTTTTGCCGTAATGCAAAAGAGGTCGGAAAAAACATGAACAGGGCATAAAAGATGGGTAGTTGCAATACGGCGGGTATACATCCGCTCATAGGACTCACCCCTGCCTTGTTGTACAATTTCATGGTTTCCTGTTGCTTCTTCATGGCGTTGTCCTTGAATTTCTCGCCCAATTCCGTAATCTCAGGTTTTAAGACCTTCATCTTTGCCTGTGACAAATACGACTTATAGGTCACTGGGGACATGGCTAAACGGACCAGGATGGTCATAACTACAATGGCTATACCATAGGGTAAAAAAGAACTCAAAAACGTATAGAAGGGAGTGAACACATAGCGATTGATCCATCCGAAAATTCCCCATCCGAAGGGTATGGAATCCGCTAGGCCCAATTCTTTATATTGCGACAGGACTTTTACATCCGTAGGTCCATAGTACCAATGCATAGTATACGAAAGTTCTCCTCCGGCCAACTGTAAAGGGGCCAAGGAACTATATTCCTTTGTAAATCCGGTAGCCTTGTCCTCATCTTCAACTAGGTTTTTTGAGGTGAGTTCGGCTGTCTTAAGCGGCGTATCCGTAGCCAATATGGAACTGAAAAAATGTTGCCGATAGGATAGCCATTTTATTTGCTCCTCGGTCTCTTCATCATCACTACCCTCGGAGAGCTTACTGATTTTTCCATCTTCATGGTTATAGGTCAAACGCGTATACCGGTTTTCGTATTGAATACTTTTATTGTGGCGGATTCCCCTAAGTTTCCAATCCAACTGAATAGGTGTGGCATCGTTAATAACACCGTTTAAACCTTGGGAGCGAATCGTAAAATCGACCAAATAATCATCTGGTCTCATTTCGTAACGATACTCCAAAAACTGGTTGGCAGATACCTTTGCCTTCATGGATAGTATCTGGTTTCCGTCATTTTCGCTAAGAGTGGGCTCAAAAAACAAATCTTTAGTACTGAGGACCCTATTATTGGACGTAGAAAAATTCAATGTAAAATTGGCATTGCCATCTTTCACCAAATATACAGGGACCGAATCATAGGTGACAAAATTTTTCATTTTGGCCTCTACAATTTGCCCTCCTTTATTACTGATCTTAAGATGCACCAGATCGTTCTCCAGTATGGTGTTGGCATCCGAAGCGGTCGTAAAACCAAAGGCCCCTAAAGTGCTCTTGTAATTGGCAACAGTTGTGGAATCTTGAAAATCGATTGTTTGGGCAGGGACAACGGCATCATTCTTCTCGGGAGACGCTTCTTTTTTATCGGCCTCCACCTGTTCCTGCTCCGCTTTTTTGGTGGCTATCTCTTCAGGGGTTGGCTGATTTTGGTAAAACATATAAATGAGTATTCCAAAAATAAGCACAAAGCCGATTATAGAATTTATATCTAGTTTCTTTTCTTCCATCTGGATAAGCTAATTTGTATAACGCTTCGTAGTTCGAATTTTTTTTAAGTACGCAAATATATGTCCAATTGCGGAGTTTATGCCAAACTGGCATTAGATTGTTGCTTTTTGTGCTGTAGGACAGCTTTTATGAAACCGACAAAAAGCGGATGCGGATTGGCGACCGTGCTTTTATATTCCGGATGGTACTGTACGCCTACGAACCATGGATGGGAGGGTAGTTCAACAATTTCTACCAATCCTGTTTCCATATTGATGCCTGAAGCCACAAGCCCTGCCTTTTCCAATTGCTCCTTATACACATTGTTAAATTCAAAACGGTGGCGATGCCGCTCCGAAATGGCCGTTTCCCCACGATATACTTCCTGCACCAAACTTCCTTTCATTAATTCGCAATCCCAAGCACCTAGGCGCATGGTCCCTCCTTTATTGGTAATGGTCTTTTGGGCCTCCATTAAACTAATGACAGGATGTGGAGTATCCTCGTTCATTTCCGTAGAATTGGCATCGTTGAATCCAAGCACATTTCTAGCATATTCTATGACCGCCATTTGCATCCCCAAACAAATTCCCAGAAAGGGAATTCCATTTTCCCTAGCGTATTGTACGGCCTTAATTTTCCCCTCTATGCCCCGTTCGCCAAAACCGGGAGCAACGAGAATCCCATCGAGACCCTTCATTTTCCTATCAAAATTAATATCCGTAATATGTTCGGAATGTATAGATCGTACATTCACCTTTACCTCGTTCATGGCACCGGCATGGATAAATGATTCCAATATGGATTTGTAGGAATCCTGAAGTTCTACATATTTACCTATAAGTCCAATAGTAACTTCATGTCCGGGATTTTTATGGCGATCTAAAAACTCGTTCCATTGGGTAAGGTCCGGCAATGAGTTATCCGGTAACGCCAATTTCTGGAGCGCGACCTTGTCCAGACCCTCATCCTGCATCATTATAGGCACATCGTAAATGGTAGAGGCATCAATAGATTGTATAACCGCAGACCGTTTCACATTACAGAACAGGGCCAATTTTTCTTTAAGGTCATCCGAAATATGATGTTCGGTCCTACATACCAAAATATCCGCTTTGATACCACTTTCCATTAATGTTTTCACCGAGTGCTGGGTGGGTTTGGTCTTTAATTCCCCTGCAGCGGAAAGAAACGGGACTAGAGTCAGGTGGATTACTATACCATTATTATCCCCCAATTCCCACAACAATTGACGTACGGCCTCTATATAGGGTAAAGATTCAATATCCCCTACCGTACCGCCTATTTCGGTAATAACAATATCATATTCACCGCTATTCCCTAATATCTGTATACGTTCCTTTATTTCGTTAGTGATATGTGGGACTACTTGGACGGTCTTTCCTAAAAACTCGCCCCTGCGTTCCTTTTCAATAACACTTTGGTATATTCTTCCCGTGGTCACATTGTTGGCCTGCGAAGTCCTCACGTTCAAAAAACGCTCATAGTGCCCTAGATCCAAGTCGGTTTCCGCCCCATCATCGGTAACATAGCATTCTCCATGTTCATAGGGATTCAGCGTACCCGGGTCAACGTTAATATAAGGGTCTAATTTTTGAATAGTGGTGTTATAACCTCGGGCTTGTAATAGCTTGGCCAACGAAGCGGCGATAATACCTTTTCCCAAAGAAGAGGTAACGCCTCCCGTAACGAAAATATACTTGGTCTGTGACATGAAGGGGTTGTTTGTTACGGGGCATAAAGATACAAATTGTTGTAACAAATCACAGTTAATCCCGTGGAAATTCTTTTTGAATCCTACGAATCAATGGCTCTAGCCCATTAACCTTTATCTCGTACATAGCCCTAAGAAGATTGCCCAATTTGCCTTCGGGAAACCCTTTTTGATCAAACCAGGTAAGGTAAGGCTCCGGTAGATCTACCAAATATCTGCCTTTGAATTTACCAAAAGGCATTTTATAATGTGCCAACTCTATCAGTTTTTCTTTATCGGGTCGTATTTCCATTTATTAAATCTAAAAAAATTATCTTTAAAAAATAAATTCATTTCCAGATGAAACGAAGAACATTTATTGGCACCTCGGCTGCCGCTTCCGTAGGTTTATTGACGAGTAATACCGCTAGCGCGGCTAAAGTAGGACAAGAAAAAGAGTTCCGATTAAAAAATAACATTAACCATAGCGTATGCCATTGGTGTTTTGGTGATATTCCGTTAGAAGAGTTTTTGAAGACGTTAAACAAGCTCCAGATCAAGGCAATAGATCTTATAGGACCCAAAGATTGGCCTCTTCTTAAAAAATATAATATCCATTGTTCCATGTGCAACGGGGCGGAAATAAACCTGACCGAAGGTTGGAACGACCCCCAATATCATAAGACCCTGATCAATAATTATACGGAAATAATTCCCAAGGTAGCCGAGGCCGGATACACCAACCTTATCTGCTTTAGCGGTAATAGAAGAGGAATGGATGATGCCACGGGTTTACAACATTGTGTGGAGGGGTTAAAACAAATTATGCCCTTGGCAGAAAAACATGGGGTGGTTATCCAAATGGAACTTTTTAACCAAATCAATCATCCCGACTATATGTGTGACAGTTCGGCATGGGGCATAGCATTATGCAAAAAACTAGGGTCGGAGAATTTTAAGCTGTTATATGATATCTACCATATGCAAATACAGGAAGGCGATATTATACGGACCATCCGAAACAACCATCGTTATTTTGGACATTATCATACCGCAGGCGTTCCCGGAAGACACGAAATCGATGAAAGTCAGGAATTATATTATCCGGCCATAATGAACGCTATTTTGGAAATCGGTTTTGAAGGACATGTGGCCCAAGAATTTATTCCCGTTAAGGAAGATAAAATAGCGGCCTTAAAAGATGCTTTTTTGGTATGTGATGTGTAGACTGTAGTGGATCCGGCCGAAGCGGAAGCGTTGATCCATAGAAAATCCAAGAATTTATTCGCTGTCATAAAGGTAAAAATTGTTTACCAAGAAGTGGACACATCCCAACCTTCCGTTCCCTATATAAAGTATACCTATCATTTGGCCGATCCCGTAATAACATTTTACGAAGATGTTGAATTGACCCAAAAAATTGGGCAGATTTCCTTGGAAAATCCCGCATACAAAAAGTAAGCTATATTGCAAAGGTTCATTCGGTCGACATTCAAGCACCCCTTCTTCGGAATTGAGTTCATGGAACACTATCAAGGTATGCAACACTGTACCACGAGCAGCCTTATTTTCTTAATGCCTCCTGTACCTTTTTGTTCCAAAGGAACTGCTGCTCCCTATTCCTGGAAAAGTTGGTTTCGGTATCATAACGGTTTTGGAAATCGCTAAGTTCTCTAAGAATCTTTTTATAAATAGCCCTTACTTCCGCTTTTATCTGCTTTGAAAATTTAGTTTCCCCTAATCTTTTTCGCATTTTACGGGCAAAAAGTTCGGAGATATCAAAATGAAGCTGCTCATGACCAAGAACAACGGTATCGCAAAGCTCTGGTTTGTACCATGATTTATTGGGATAGAAAAAAGTACTCACTTTAAAATCCAGCGCTATTTCATTCCCTTTGAGTGTTGATGAAAATTGATACGTAATGCCACTTGCGGTTACCGCAGCTGCCGGACCTCCTTTTGGTGGATCGGCCTTAAAATCCTTCCAGCTTAATTTTTGTTCGGCGTTCCATAGAATGGTATCAAATTCCTGGGCGTGGACAAAATCCGCTGCGCAGAAGAAAACAAAAGCGTATATGATCCTTACCGTATCCAATTAAAGACAATCTCTTTTTCTATATCGGGATGTAAACTCTGATGAACGGGACATGTATTGGCCGTGTTTTCCAAAATCTTCCGATGCTTGTCGGAAATTGATGAAGGCAAGCTCAAGCTTATCTCGATCTTGGAAATCCTTCTAGGATTCGGGGCCATATGTTTGGTAACTTCGGCCGTTGAATCCGTCAAATCCACTTCCAAGTCATTTGCTTTGATTCCCATTACAGTTAACATACAACTTGCCAATCCGGTAGCTACCGTATCCGTTGGAGAGAAGGCCTGTCCCAATCCATTATTATCTATTGGGGCGTCCGTAATGAAATCACTGCCGGATCTCAAATGCGTACAAGTAGTACGCAGGGCTCCGGTATAGGTTACTTTAGAGGTCATTTTTAAAGTTTTACTTCTTTGATCCACATGGTATCATATCGCATGATATAGGATGCGGTATTAAAATATCCTGAGCTAATATCCTTGTTATAGTCGAACTTGTTCGCCGAATATTCAATCTCCCCAATAAATTTTGATGCTTCAAAAAGATCGTTCTTGTATGCCAGTTTCAACAAAAGGTCATAGGTAATATCAAATCCGCGTATAGCATATCTATCCGGGGTAGATCCAAATCTTTTGCGGTATAGTTTTACAAAAGTGTCGTTCCCCACTTCCTTGTATACGGATGGATAGCAAAAATTAAGATTGGAAAGGTGGGTTCCCGAAATTACATCATTATCAAAGGCCTTGTTCTTGTTGGTGGTGAACATCTTGATCTTAATGTCCTCGGTAATCGAAGAATTCAATATGGAACTCACACTGGAAACCATCTTAAAATTATCGGTTTCCACAAATACCCAGTTCTCATTCTCTTCGGACAACAATGCGGTAAAAGCGTTGAGATTAATACCTATACTTTTATCCTCTTCCTTAATTTCTACCGATTTTGCCATAGGGAATTTTTCGTGGATAATAGAGTCAATGTCCTGATGTTTCTTATCCGCAATGACTATGATATTTTCTTTATCGTGTTTTTTGCTCACAAAGGAGAGTATCCGTTCCCTCAGGACCTCATCCGATGGAATGGAAAAGAAGACATTGTTAAGACTAATATCGCTATTTGCAGTAATGGGGGCAATAACCGGAACCTGATAGTTGGCCGCCTGTACGGCTACCTCCTTTAAAGACTGTGGATCTAAGGGGCCAATAATGGCACTTACCTCGTTTAGGTTTTCCCTTGCCAAAATTTCCTTGGTCCTTGCCAAACTCAATTGATTGTCAAAAGTCTTTACATCTACGGAGATTCCCAGTTTCTTAATGGAATCCAATGCAACTAACGCCCCGGAATACAGGCCGAGGCTGTATTTGATATCGTTTCTTTTTTCTATACTGTTTGCGGTACTTTCGGTATCCTTTAGGTTTAATCTATCCAATCTAAACGGCAGCATAAATATCAGTTTTGGCCTATTTGCCGTATCAATGCTATCCAACAAGTTTATTTTGTCCAGTATAAGGGCATTCTTTACTTCAAATTCCCCTTCCTTTTCTTTAGGCAGTTTTAAAACCATCCCGGCTTTGAGTCCATCCTTTAAATCAGGATTAAGATCTAGAAGTTCCCTATAACTTATACCCAAATTTCTTGTCAGTGAAAACTCCGTCTGTTTAGGTTTCACCTCGTAAAAAATAAAATTTTCGGTATTTACTTCGTCCGTATTATCTTTTTTCTTGGGAAGTCTAAGGACCATTCCTTCCTTAAGTCCTTTCCGTTCCAAGATTTCAGGATTCAGTTTCACAATTTCCTGATAACCTATCCCAAATTCGCGCTGCAGGCTATAAAATGTCTGTTTGGGCGGTACGGTATACGAAATATACAATTGTGTCTTTTGGTCTTCCAAGCTGCTCCCTGCCGGTTTGGGCAGTTTTAATTGCTGTCCCTCTGCCAAATAGCTCGTGGTTTTGGGAAGATCGGGATTCAGTACCAATAAGCTATCTATAGTAATACCGTACTTGTGGGCAATACTCCATCTAGTCTCCTTGGGCTTGACCGTATATGTAAGAAAATTTAAGGAATCCAATTCGGTATCCACCGGTCTTAACCTTCGGTATTTGGGAATCTTCAATCTCATACCCTTCTTGAGCTGGGCCGAATACAAATTCCTATTGTAACGTTTTATATCATTCTCGCTAATATTATAACGCTTGCAGATACCGTAGAGCGTTTCCTTTCTCCGCACCCTATGCGTAGTAAAACCAATAGGTTCCTCTTGCATAACCGTTTCCTCCTTTTTTTGCTCCGAAACTATATCTGCCGTTTCAGGGGCCTTGGCATCCAAGGGGATTACAAGGATGGTACTGGGCTTTAGTACGTCTCCCTGTTTGATCTCTTTATTGAACTTAAGGATATTAAAAGGGGTCACTTTGTATTGTTTGGCAATACTGGTAAGTGTCTCTCCCTTTTTTACGGCATGCGTAGCGAACTGCTGGGCCATTGCATTAACACCAAAAAGGACTATTGCAATGAGCGTCAAAATAGATTTAGTAAGCATCTTGTTCATTTTTATTCCCATTCTATGGTTGCAGGGGGTTTGGAACTGATATCATAGACAACCCTATTCACCCCTTTCACTTTGTTTATTATTTCATTCGATGTTTTCTGTAAAAACTCATAAGGTAAATTCACCCAATCCGCGGTCATTCCATCCGTACTTTCAACTGCACGCAAAGCCACACATTTTTCGTAGGTACGTTCATCTCCCATAACACCTACACTATTTACGGGCAAAAGCATGGCTCCGGCCTGCCATACCTTATCATAAAGTCCCCATTCCCTTAATCCATTGATAAAAATAGCATCTACTTCTTGCAAAATAGCCACTTTATCAGCAGTAATATCCCCTAGAATACGAATGGCCAATCCGGGTCCCGGAAACGGATGTCTTCCTAATCGGGATTCACCGATTTCCAGACTTCTACCAACCCTTCGCACCTCATCCTTAAATAGCATTTTTAAGGGTTCTACCACGTTTAACTTCATAAAATCGGGCAATCCCCCAACATTGTGATGGCTCTTTATTGTGGCCGATGGTCCGCCCGTTACGGAAACGGATTCTATAACATCCGGATAGATGGTGCCTTGCGCCAGCCATTTGGCATCTTCCACTAAATGCGCTTCATCATCAAAAACTTCTATAAACACCCTTCCTATAATCTTCCTTTTTTTCTCGGGATCGCTTTCCCCGGCCAATGCATCCAAAAAACGTGCCGAAGCGTCCACTCCTTTTACATTTAGACCCATTCCGTGGTATTGCTCCAAGACATCATTAAACTCGTTTTTACGTAAAAGCCCGTTATTCACAAAAATACATTGCAAATGTTTTCCAATAGCCTTATGCAACAATACAGCGGCAACAGTGGAGTCTACTCCTCCTGACAAACCCAGGATCACCTTATCATTTCCAATTTTTTCCTTTAAATCCGCTACCGTAGTTTCTACAAAAGCATCGGGGGTCCATGTCTGCTCTACCCCTGCTATAGTAACGAGAAAATTTTCTAACAATTGTTTACCGTCGGTAGTGTGATACACCTCGGGGTGAAATTGAATGCCGTAGGTTTCTTCCCCAACAAGCTTGTAAGCGGCATTTTCCACATCATGGGTACTTGCCAAACGTATCGTATTATCCGGTAGCGTTTTTATGGTATCGGCATGACTCATCCATACTTGACTTCCTTCGGATATCCCGGTAAAAAAGACTTCGTCGTTTTTAATATAGGATAACTTGGCCCTACCGTACTCCCTAGTATCCGAAGCCTCCACGTTACCACCATTAAAATGGGCCAAATACTGTGCTCCATAACAAACGCCCAATACAGGTTTTTTTCCTTTTATTTCGGAAAGGTCCAGATGTAGCGCATCATCACCACGAACGGAAAAAGGTGAGCCGGATAGAATAACGGCTTTATAGTCCGAAAGGTTCTTGGGCAGATGATTATAAGGTTTAATTTCACAGAAAATGTTCAGTTCCCTAACCCGTCTTGCGATGAGTTGTGTGTACTGGGAACCAAAATCTAGAATAAGGACGTTGTTTTGCATGGGCAAAAATAGCAATTTGAATTATTTGGAAAAGCTTCTTTTAGGTATATTTATAACCACCAACCAAAAAGTTATCAAAATGAAGAAATTCATTATAATTTTTATCGCCTTGACAACGACCCTATCAAAGGCCCAAGAAGCAGGTTGGAAACTCGCTACAGGTAAAGTGGAAAAGTACACCGGAATTGTTACGGCCAATGGACGAATAGGGATTCTGCCCGAAGATAAACCCTTGCAAACAAGATCGATCATTTTGAACAATGTTTATGATAAGGAATCGCCTTTGGGGGTCAGTAAAATTTTGGAAGGAATGAACTTTGCCAATCTGGATATGGAAATCGATGGAGAACTGATTACTGAAGAAAACATCAGTGATTTTCAGCAGGTACTAGATATGCGAACGGCTGCATTTACCACCTCTTTTGTGTTCAAGGACAAGGCAAATGTTTCTTATACTGTTTATGCACTTAGGAACGTTCAATATTCTGGTTATGTGGATATTAAAGTCTTTCCTACAAAACTGTTAAAACTAAAGGTTACTGGTAAAATCAACACTCCGGAGGAGTACCAAGATCCAGTAAGCACGTTTCGCATCCTGCAAGACCTGGAAACTACCATGCCCATCCTTCAGACGGTAGCAAAAAGCAGATTGGGCAGACATATAGTAGGAACTTCGGCCACTTTTATTTGGCATGCCATAAATTCCACAAGGGAGCATCAGCGACCCGAATTGATGCACGAAAAAGTATCCGACTATGATAATCGTTTATCCTTTGAAAAAGAAGTGAAAAAGGGGGAAGTCTTTGAATTTGCATGGACAGGTGCCGAATGTACCACCCAAGATTTTGAAGATCCCCAGACCGAATCGGAGCGCTTTGTAATCTTTAATTTGTTGACCCCAAGACAAGAGTTGTTGGACCAACATAAAAAACTTTGGGAAGAGCTTTGGGATGGTGATATCATTATTGAAGGAAATCTGCAGGATCAGTTAGATGTGCGTTTGGGCCTATACCATCTGTACGCTTTTTCCAGGGGGGATTCCAATTTGAGTATCGCCCCTATGGGATTATCTTCCCAAAGTTACAACGGTCATATTTTTTGGGATACCGAACTGTGGATGTTTCCTCCCCTATTGTTGTTAAACCAGGATATTGCAAGATCTTTGGTAAACTATAGATCGGACCGACTGGGAAAAGCCAAGGAAAAAGCTGTCAATTTTGGATATAAGGGGGCTATGTTCCCTTGGGAAAGTGATGATACCGGGGAAGAAGCCACTCCCGCCTGGGCGCTTACGGGTACCTTTGAGCACCATATTACCGCTGACGTGGCCATTGCCTTTTGGAACTATTATCGGGTAACCCAAAACATGGATTGGCTTAAGGAACGCGGCTATCCATTGATGCGGGAAGTGGCCGACTATTGGGTAAGCCGATCCGCAAAAAATGAAGACGGTAGTTATAGTATTAAAAATGTGGTAGGCGCTAATGAATTTGCGCCCAACGTGGACGACAATGCTTTTACCAATGGGGCTGCTATTACGGCGCTAGAATTTGCGACCCTGGCCGCTAGGACAGTCGATGAAAAACCCGACCCACAATGGGAGGAAGTGGCATCCAAGCTCAAGATCCATCAATTTTCGGATGGTACTACCATGGAACACAGCACCTATGATGGGGATATTATAAAGCAGGCCGATGTAAACCTCCTCTCCTACCCGCTTCATGTAATTTCGGATGAAGAAACGATCAAAAAAGATTTGAAATATTATGAACCCAAACTATCACCGGACGGTCCCGCCATGGGGCAATCTGTCTTTGCGGTCCTATATGCAAGATTAGGTAATGCCAAGGAAGCGTATCGGCTATTTAAACGTTCCTATGAGCCCAATAAGCGACCTCCCTTTGGCGCACTTTCGGAAACGGCCACAGGCGAATACCCCTATTTTGCTACGGGCGCAGGCGGCATGTTACAAGTAGTACTCTTTGGATTTGGTGGACTGGATATTACCGAAGAAGGTATTGTTCAAAAAAATCCCATGCTCCCAAAAGAATGGAAATCCTTGACTATAAAGGGAGTGGGGCCCGATAAAAAAACGTATACTATAGATTAAAAAGAAGAAAGCCCTGACGATACTGTCAGGGCTTTTAACCTATCCCGATAAACATCGGGACCAAACCAAACTCACTCTAATATGATTTTCTTTTTCAATTACTTTATGGCCACATTGTATTAGACGTATCCTGTTACCTTTCCTTACACTTTTTTAGTATTCAAAAATGAATTCCACCGAACGGCCCGATCCGAAACTATGGCATGTAGTAACGATGCTGTGCTTAAGCAATTATTGCAGAAATCAAGATGAGATAAGTTCAACACATTAAAAAACAAAAGCCCTGACAAAGACGTCAGGGCTTCCTTAATCAAAAACCAACCTAAACACATGATTTATAACACTTATTTTCTTTTTCTTAGTTATTGCCGTAAAGAAAATGTTCATTTTGATAGCACTCAAAAAGAACAAAGAATATCTTTTTCACAGCAATCTTTGTACTTATAACAATCCACTCCTAGAATACCCTACCTAAATGAAGCTTTATTTCAAAAGTTTTTAAACTAAATAGTTGAAATTATCCGGACCAAAGCGATTTTTTTTCTATACCATCTTCTTAAAAGCATTATTAAATATGCACTAAATCATTGGTTTTAATTACCTTTAATAGTCCATATTCCATATGTCATGACTGATACTTTTTTTGATGAACTTACCAAGGAGTTGCGAAAAGGAGCTACCGAAAAAACGCACCCGTTTCGTTATTTTACACTTGGGACCGTGGGTTTGGATCGGGCGGCACGTTTGCGAACGGTAGTGTTAAGAAAAATCACCGATGATCGGACCATACTCTTTTATACCGATAAACGATCTAAAAAAATAATCCATATCATGGAAAATAACAAAGTCAGCCTCCTTTTTTATCACCCCAAGAAATTGCTGCAATTAAAGGTAGATGGATTGGCCCAAGTAGTGGCCGATGAAACAAGGTTGAAGGAATACCGCAGCAGTATACATCCTAATAGCAGAAAGGATTATACTACGACCATTGCCCCAGGCAGCCCCATTGACCATCCCGATGCCGTGGAATACTTAAAAGACAAGGACCATTTTTCCGTAGTAGAAGTAAAACCTTTTAAGATCGAATATTTAAAATTAAAACGACCCAATCACCTAAGGGTACGCTTCTCAAAAAATGAAAATCTTTGGATAGGAGAATTTTTAGTGCCTTAAAAACGAACGAAAAACAGAGTTTCACCTTCTTTTCCAAAATTATAAATACTGTCCGTTACTATAGCATTGGGAACTGTACCATCATTTATCCTAAGAAACACCGCATTCAACGAATCTATTTTTTCTTGCGGCAAACTAAAATCATCGGTTGAAAAAACTTCCCTATCCGGGTTGAGGAGCCTAATATTCCCTCCATACGTAACATTGGGCATTACCCATTGCCGCTTAGCATATTCCTTTTTCAACGTATTGGATATCGGATGAAATCCATAATGGACCGAGGAAGAAATACCCAATAGCTTCTCCGTTGGTGTCCTTAGGGTCTGAATGGCCAAAACGGTAAGGAACATATAAAAACCATAGCGAACCCATCTTTCCGGACGGGTAAAATCAACAGTATGGATCAACAGCACTAAAAAAGGAACGAATAGGGGCAATAACCAGCGGGTCTCTATGTTTTGAACGTCTAAGGCTACAAATACCAAAATCAGTACCAGTAGTTGCAAAATAAAAAGTTTGTAAAGCCAATTACCCTTGGGATATGCCCTGAATCGAAGTTGTTTTAAAAAGAATAGGGCAAGCACTAAGATCAATACCGGCCCTATTAATTTTACAAGCGTAAGTATAGATGCGAACAAGGAAGAAATTAGGAACAGTCCGTTTCCCTTAGCCACCCCGGTTTTTAAATCAATACTATGGCCCAACTCCAACAGATGTTCCTGATGGTAAAACAACCAATGGAAATGTGGCGCTACGATCAATACCACCAAAACCGAACTCAACAAAATTCTCCGGTCGCACACGATATTCCTAAATTCCCTATCAAAAAAGAGCAACAAAAACAAGCTTCCCAATAACAGGAAATAGTTGTATTTGGTGAGTATACCCATACCTACCACTATGCCCAAAAGCATATAGTTCAGTAGGTTTTTGTGATGGCGGAGCCTATGAATAAGGAGATAGGTAGCAAGAATCACTAAAATTAGAAGGGAAGTGTGCGATAACCTTCTAAATGTAAAATCAATAAAAGTCGGTATAAAAAGTAAACTCAAAACCACCAAAACAGCTTTGGTTTTATCTTTTAGAAATTCCAATGCAAATATGTATACGGACCATAAGGTTGCAGAAAAAATAAGAGCCCTCAAAAAAGAAAATGAAAATTTGGACACTCCAAATACCCTATTGACCAACATCTGTAGCCATGTATACAAAGGAGGCTGATCGTCATAACCCCAACGCCACCATTGCGAATAGTATGCTTGTTCCGCGTCTTCCAATTCCGGTGCTATCTTCATAAAACCAATGACCACAATGGCAATACCACTGCCCAGTGCCAGAAGAAGTACTTTTTTAGGTGCCTTGGTTTGCAAAGGATATACGTATTATTTCATTTTCAATATGCTGAATTCGCCCGACAATGGCTTTAGGCTAGCTATCAAATGTGGAATTAAGTTCTCCCCATGTTCCAAATAGAGTTCGGAAAAATTAAGATTGCGTTCCTGCAATGATCCGTTTGGAAAAAGTGAATTCTGAATATCCGTCATTCGGATAACCTGATCTTTCAGTTTTCGCTTTTGGGCCTTAAGCAAACGTTTCTCCAAATGATCTAGGCCTTTTTTTTGTTTCACCTCCTGGGCTTTGACCGCCCCCAAAAAGGACTTATCGGTTTGCTCCGCTAGCTCGTAGAGGGCATGGAACTGATCTTCCAGATGTTGTTTTTGATCTGAAAAATCGATATCGATATTGGAAATCTCGCGAATCTTTTTGTTGATGAAGCTATGTTGCTTTAAAAATAGATCGGATACATTCAGATTCAGTTTTTTCAACTTTTCCCATTGCTTTCGGGTAATGATCAAAGCCGAATTCCGAAGTAATAGCATGGGGAAGGCAACTCCCAAGCTTTCAAAAGAAGTTTTTAGCTCCAACCAATAGGCAAGTTCCCCTCCGCCTCCTATATAACAGAGATTCGGCAATATTACCTCTTGGTATAAGGGTCTTGTAATCACATTTGGGGAAAAGCGTTCGGGATATGTTTCCAGTTCGGCCAAAAGTTCTTCCTTGGAGAATTCAATTTTGGTTTCGTTAATATAAAACCGCCCCTCTTTTTCCACTATCCGCTCGCGAATACCGTCCGCTAAATAGAAATAATTGATTTCACGAGGATTTACCTGTATTCCATAGGTTTCGGGAAGTTCTTGCAATTTGGAAATAGTTTCGGTGACCTTCCCAAAAGAAGTAGTATCGAATATATCCTTTTGGGCAAATGGAACAAGTAGTCGCTTCAAATCAGAATTATCACCATCAAGAATGACCAGGCCATATTCACTAAAAAGGGCATTGGCCAAATAACGGGTAGCGTCCGTTAAATTTTCATGTTTTAGATAGGCTTCGGAAAATAATCGCTTCAATGTACCGGCATTGGCACTTGTGCCCAGTTCCTTGGAAAATGCCTCATATACACCTTCTAATCCTTTAGTATCCAATTTCCCTACCGCCCCGGAAGCTTCTCGGTTCCACTTCAATTTCTTACCGGCATAATTGAAATAATTGATTTCCTCAAAATCGTGGTCCTCCGTAGCCATCCAATATATAGGCACAAAATTATAGTCCGGATAGGTCTTTTTCAATTCTCCGGCAAGGTTGATGGTGGCGATGATCTTATAGAGAAAATATAGGGGTCCGGTAAAAAGATTCAGTTGGTGCCCCGTTACTATGGTAAAGGTCCTATGATCTCCCAACAAAGCGATATTATTCCTGGTACTTTCCGATGTTTTGATACCGCTGTATTGCTTTTCCAGTACTTTGGAAAGTACCGCTCTATGTGCTTGTGGATAATTGGCCTCCTTTTCTTCAAGTTGTCCTTTAAAGTTTTCCAATAAAGGAAATCTGTGGTAGAATGGTTTTAGGTGGGTTTTCTCCTCCAGATAATCACATATCAATTTAGAAAAATAACCGGTTTGAGCAAAGGGTATACAGTCGGTATCCATATAAATGTTAAAATACGGGTAAAGATAAAATTCTATCCGCTTTCTGTTCCTAAAAATACGTTAAGAAGTTTTACCTGTGGCACCAGCGTCGAAGAAAAATAGAATCGGGGCCAACACCCTTGATGTACAACGAGATTCTGTTGTTCGGCAGAATTAATTTCATTATTTATTGTTAGATTTGAGTCTGCACAAACGAAACAAACCAAATATGAAGCATTTTTTACTCGCTTTTATTCTTTTATCCGCTAACTTTTTCTTTGCCCAAGAGCTAAAATCCCCATCGGAGTTTTTAGGCTATGAACTGGGCACTAGATTTACCCGTCATCATGAAGTGGTCGATTATTATGAATACTTGTCGGAAGCTGCTGCAGATAAGGTACAACTTGTAACATATGGCAAAACCAATGAACAACGACCTTTACTGCTGGCGTACGTCTCTTCGGCCACCAACATGCAAAATTTGGAAAGCATACGGAATGCCCATCTAAAGAATACAAAAGGAGAGGGAGGTGCCTCAAAGGCCATTGTTTGGTTGAGCTATAACGTGCATGGTAACGAAAGTGTAAGTACGGAGGCCTCTATGCAAACGATTTATGAGCTATTGACCAGTAGAATCAATTACTTGGATAATACCGTGGTCATCATGGATCCCTGTATAAACCCCGATGGACGGGATCGTTATGTAAACTGGTACAATCAATATAAAAATACTCCCTTCAATGTAGATCCCAACAGTATGGAGCATCATGAAGGTTGGTGGAGCGGTCGATCTAATCATTATATGTTTGATCTTAACCGGGACTGGGCATGGCTAACACAGGTAGAAAGTCAACAACGGTTAAAGAAATACAATCAATGGTTACCGCACGTACATGTAGATTTTCATGAACAAGGCGTGAACAACCCCTATTATTTTGCTCCTGCCGCAGAACCGTTCCACGAGGTGGTTACGGATTTTCAACGCGATTTTCAAGCCACTGTCGGGAAGAACCACGCCAAGTATTTTGATGCCAACGGTTGGTTCTATTTTACAAAAGAAGTTTACGATCTGTTTTATCCCAGTTACGGGGATACCTATCCCACCTACAACGGGGCCATTGGCATGACCTATGAACAAGGTGGCAGTGGACGGGCCGGACTTGGAATCACTACCCGTATAGGCGATACACTCACCTTAAAAGATCGAATAGCCCATCACTATACCACAGGGCTGTCTACGATAGAGGTAGCGACTAAAAATGCCACCAAATTAAACAAGGAGTTCAAAAAATTCTATCAAAACAAGAATTACAAGTATAAAAGCTATGTACTTAATGGAGAAGCGGATAAAATAGCTGTTTTAACGGCCTTATTAGATCAACACGAAATACAATACGGTACGGCCAACGTTGGTACCGCAAAGGGATTTAACTATAGGACGGGAAAAAACGGTAGCCTTCGGACAAACGATAAAAGTTTGGTGGTCTCTACCAACCAGACCAAAGGTACTTTGGTAAAGGTGCTTTTTGAACCTAACGCAAAATTAAGTGACTCCCTGACCTATGATATCACGGCCTGGTCCCTACCCTATGCCTATGGCCTGGAGGCCTTGGCCTCGGAAAATACCGTTCCCGGCAACGCCTATAAAAAGGAAACCTATACACCAACGGCTTTGGATAAAAACACCTATGCTTTTTTAAGTCGCTGGAACAGTATGAAAGATGCCCGCTTCTTGGCAGAATTACTTCAAGAAGGCATTCGGGTACGTTATACACAAAAGCCATTTACTCTGGGTGACAATAATTATAAGCGGGGAAGCCTGATCATTACAAAAGGGGATAATAAGAATCATAAGGACTTTTTGGGAACCTTGGCCAAGGTCGCAAACAAGCATACTGTCCTATTGGCTGCCGCTGATACGGGTTTTGTAGAGGAAGGTAAGGATTTTGGTTCGGAATATGTACAAATGGTACCCAAGGTGAAAGTGGCCGTACTTGCCGGAAAACCTACCTCAACGCTGCGTTTCGGTGAAATCTGGCATTTTTTTGAGCAACAATTGAATTATCCGTTAACCGTAATCGGTAGCGATTACATGAATTACATTGACCTCAGCACCTATGATGTGCTCATATTGCCCGGGGGCCGTTACGGTAATTTCCTTAATGAAGACAAGCTAAAAGAATTGAAGGAATGGGTAAGTAATGGCGGTAAACTTATCGCTATGGGAAATGCCATTGAAGCTATCGATGGAGAAACAGGTTTTGGGATTACTAAAAAGGAAGCTGACAAAGATTCTGCGAATACAACTATGTATTCTCATGAAGAGGCACAACGGGAACAGATAAAAAGTGCTATTACCGGAGCTATTTTTAAAGCACAGGTAGATATTACCCACCCCTTGGCCTATGGGTATGGCGACACCTATTTTACCCTAAAACTCGGTAATGACACCTATGCGCATATGGACAAGGGAACCGTAGTCTATATTGGGGATAATACTAGACCAATAGCCGGTTTTGCGGGAAGCGAGGCTCAGCATAATATTAAAAAGACCATGGTTTTTGGGGTAGAACGGCACGGAGAGGGCGAAGTAGTATATATGATAGACAATCCTTTGTTCAGGGGATTTTGGGAAAATGGCAAGCTCTTTTTTGCCAATGCGCTCTTTATGGTAGATTAAGTGGTTTTATGAACATTGGACAGGCCGTAGAATTATTTGTAGCCATCAACTTATTCGTTATTGGACTATCACATTTCCTACAACCTAAAATGTGGGTGAAATTCTTTGAATTCCTCTCTGAGAAAGGAAGTACGGGAAATATTATCAATGCGTTAATCTCACTTGGTATAGGATCCATAATCCTCTCTTTTCATTTTATCTGGTTTTGGCCTAAAATACTGATAACGATTTATGGTTTGGTTCTGGTTATCAAAGGATTGCTATATTTACTTATCCCCGCTATGGGCATATCAAGTATTGGAAAAGTTACGTTAAAAAATGCCCATAAGTTTCGATGGGCAGGCCTCATCATGTTCGTATTATCCTTACTTATTTTATATAGCCTAATTTTAGGGGTTGCTGTTCAATGATAAAACATGATCAAGAAAATGAAGCATCCTTTGTCAAATGATTCTATTAATTTTGAGTTTTGAAAAGAGGGAATATTAATGAAAGAACAAGAATCTACCAGAATCAACAAATATTTGAGCGAAGTAGGATATTGTTCCCGTAGGGCCGCGGATAAACTTATTGATCAAGGGCGGGTAACCGTCAATGGCAAAGTTCCGGAGATGGGAACAAAGATTATTGCCGGTGATGAAGTACGTGTAGATGGGGAACTGATTTCCGAGCCCAGAGAAAAACCGGTTTACATTGCCTTTAATAAACCTATAGGAATTGTATGTACTACGGATACCGGCGTAGAAAAGGACAATATCATAGATTTCATTAACTATCCCAAACGTATTTTTCCCATTGGCCGATTGGACAAACCAAGTGAAGGTCTCATCTTTTTAACAAATGATGGGGATATCGTCAACAAAATCTTGCGGGCCAGAAACCATCATGAGAAAGAATATGTAGTCACTGTAAATAAACCTATAACCAAAACGTTCATCCATAAAATGGCAAATGGCGTGCCTATTTTGGATACTATAACTCGAAAATGCAAAGTTGAACAGATCGGTGATTATCGGTTTAAGATTGTACTGACCCAAGGTCTAAACCGTCAGATTCGAAGAATGTGCGAGTATTTGGGATATAGGGTCACCAAATTGAAACGTGTTCGCATTATGAACATCCCGCTGGACGTACCCGTTGGAAAATGGCGATACATTACGGAAAAAGAGCTAAAAGAGATAAACAGATTGGTGTCCTCTTCCTTCAAAACATATGATGAGGACTCATAAAATAGATAAGTTACTCCTTATATCATAGTCGTTCCAAGGCCTGGAAACAAAAACGATCTAATCCAAACTATTCCGTTACCTTTGCCGCTGTTATTCAAAAAACACTATGACTTTCAAAGAATTAGGAATTATAGAACCTATTTTAAAAACCTTGATAGCCGAGGGCTATACGCACCCTACCCCCATACAAGAGCAATCTATCCCTATTCTGCTCGGCAGAAAGGATTTGTTGGGTTGTGCCCAAACGGGTACCGGAAAAACAGCGGCCTTTTCAATCCCTATACTACAACACCTATATTTAGATCAAAGACGTAACAATTTTCATCCAAAAATTAAGGCGCTTATCGTAACTCCCACTAGGGAATTGGCCATACAGATCGGGGAAAGTATCCAAACCTATGGTAAATTCACGGGAATTAAAAGTACCGTTATTTTTGGCGGGGTAAAGCAGGGCGCACAGACCCAGGCCCTTAAAAAAGGAGTAGAGGTACTTGTGGCCACTCCGGGGAGATTGCTAGATTTAATGAATCAAGGCTATATTTCCTTAAAGGACATTGCCTATTTTGTGTTGGATGAAGCGGACCATATGCTCGATATGGGTTTTATCCACGATATTAGAAAAATCATTGCCCAATTACCCAGGCAAAGGCAATCGCTATTCTTTTCGGCAACTATGCCCAAAGAAATTATAGACCTATCCAAAAAAATCCTTGGAAGTTATGAAAGGATTACGGTAAAGCCACAACAGGCCACTGCCGAAAAAGTGGAGCAGGCGGTATATTTTGTTCCAAAAAAAAACAAAATAAAATTACTGATACATCTGCTGGAAGAGGAATCAGCACATTCGGTACTGGTCTTTTCACGTACCAAACACGGAGCCAACAAAATAGTTAAATTGTTGGATAGGTCCAATGTTGTAGCCGCGGCTATCCATGGAAACAAATCCCAAACGGCAAGACAAAAGGCATTGGATAGCTTTAAGAATGGCCGCATTACCGTGTTGGTCGCCACGGATATTGCGGCGCGGGGCATAGATGTTGAAGAACTTTCATTGGTCATCAACTACGACCTTCCCAATGTTCCCGAAACCTATGTACACCGTATCGGACGAACGGGCAGGGCCAAAGCAAGCGGAATAGCCATATCCTTTTGTGATGTAGAGGAAAAGCCTTATTTGAATGATATACAGAAACTTATCAACCAAAGAATACCAGTGATAGCCGAGCATCCGTTTATCGGTGATAAAAATGACGAAGCTTCCGGTTCGTCGGAAAATTCACGGCGACCCAAGCAAGGGGG
>JBATTK010000129.1:0-21699 GCA_049670505.1 Saonia sp. | reverse complement strand
AACGCGCTCCTTTGATATAGTTTTCGAGCAGTGCCGTGTTTTTTTCAAAAATGTCACCATCTGCAATGATGAAATTTGCGAGTTTCCCCTTTTCCAAGGTGCCCAAGCTTTCATTTATTTTTAATAGGCTTGCCGGAACCGTTGTCAATGCCGAAAGGGCTTTTTCTTTACTCAGGCCATATGTTACGGATTTTCTTAGATTTTCCAAAAAATCGGAACTGCTCTCCATAGGGTAAGCCGTAAACGCAAAGGTTATCCCTTTGTCCTCTAATCGAGCAGGATTTGAGGGCGCCAACTCCCAGTGTTTTAAATCTGTAAGTGAGATTTTTTGGGTTAGGTATGGGTCCGAAACATCAAAAGCTGATGGGAAGTTTAAAGGGATTATCAAAGGGGAGCCCATTTTTTTTATCTCCTCGATACGCTGGTATTCATCTCCGCCACCTTTGATAATAAAATTTAGCTTGAACTCCTCACTTATTTTATTTACCCTCAAAGCTGTTAGCCAACCATCAGCCTCCATTATCTGGGGTAAGGTCTTGTTTTTAATAAGTGATTCCAAAGCTAAATCGGTAAAAGGTTTTTGTTCTTGTGCGGCATACCATTGGGCATCATAAAAAGTCTGTCGCAAAAGGGCAATCGCACCCATGGGTGATACAGGATAATCTTGACTGGAACTACCTTTGTCAAAAGAATAATGGGCAGCTACATTTGGTTTTATGACCATCTTATTTTCACTTTCATCGCCCAGAACTACCAAAGATGCCGTGCCTCTTGCAATACCGTCAGGTCGAATTGTGGCAACTGTTCCAAAGCCTTGTTCCCTCATTTTTTCGGCTACTTTTTTAGCCACCTCAAAATGTTCCGCACTTTGGTAATCCGATTTGATGGCCTCGTTCGCATTGTAGGCACCTTTGGTGTCTGATTGTATCTGCTCCCTTTTAACGTATGGATTTACCCGTGGCGGTATGGTCACTTTGGGCTGACCGTAATGACTGAACATATCTATAAAGGAGGGATATATGTATTTGCCTTGAAGGTCTATTTCGCGATAGCCCGTAGGAACTTGTGTTTGTGGAACAACGGACTCAATGATACCATCCCTTACAAATAATGTGGCATTCTCCAAGATTGTTTCAGGGTTGACCACTATGGTGGCGTGAGTCAATGCCATGGTCTGTACCCTTTGGTCGGAGATGTCATTTTTAGGGAAAGTTTCCTGTCCGTAAGACGGTAAAAAATAAACAACAACACAACAACAAAGGATAAATTTTAATTTTTTTAATATGTACATGCGGATTTATTATCTGTGATTAATACGGCTTATTTATATATCGAACCATTGGGTCAAATCTTCTTTTATTGGTTTTTCGGATACATGATAGAACGCATTGGTATGAGTGTTATAGGAGTATTCTCTGGACATTTCTTCCCCATCTTGGGCTACTTTTTTGATGGCACCCAAAATATAGTCTAGTTCTTTATCGGTCATTGTAGGATGAAGTGACAAGCGTACCCAACCCGGCTTTTCGGTTAGGTTTCCAAGGTCTATCTGACTAGTTATGTTCCGTGAGCGTTCCTTGGAAACTTCCAATAATAAATGCCCGTAGGTGCCCGCACAGGAACAGCCTCCACGTACTTGTATACCATAGTGGTCGTTCAAAAGCTTTACCACTAGGTTATAGTGCAGATGTTCTATGTAAAAGGAAAAAACACCAAGACGGTACCGCACCTCTTTTGCCAGAACTTCCAGTCCTTTTATGTTCGGAAGTTCTTCAAAACACCTGCTTACCAGCTCGTTCTCGCGTTGACGGATTTTTTCCAAGTTCATTTTTTCCTTTAACCTTATTGCCAATGCCGTTCTCATAGTCTGTAAAAACCCAGGAGTACCGCCATCTTCTCGTGCTTCAACGCTTTCAAAAAAGCTATGTCCTCCCCAAGGGTCGGTCCACGTAACGGTGCCACCACCGGGGTTATCCGGTATCCGATTTTTATACAATTCCTTGTTAAATACCAATACCCCTGAACTACCTGGTCCTCCCAAGAATTTATGGGGCGAAAAGAAAATCGCATCCAGTCTTCCGGTCGATTCTTTTGGATGCATATCGATTTCGACATAAGGCGCGGAAGCTGCAAAATCGACAAAACAGTACCCTTCATGGGCGTGCATGATCTCGGCAAGTTCGTAGTAATTTGTACCTATGCCCGTTACGTTGGAACAGGCTGTAAAGGAGCCTATTTTAAGTTTTCGATCCTTGTACTTTTCCAGTTGGGCGCCAAGAACTTTTGCATCGACGAACAAGCCGTCCGAAGGTTGCAGGACTACGACATCGGCAATGGTTTCCAACCAAGTGGTCTGGTTGGAGTGATGCTCCATGTGGGTCAGAAAAACTATAGGGCGTTCATTTTTGGGAATTGTAAAGGCTTTTTCCAGTTTTTCCGGAATCTTTAGTCCAAGAATGCGCTGGAATTTACAGAGCACGCCGGTCATACCGGTATCGGTCGTAATAATGGCATCCTCTTCCGAGGCGTTTACGTGCTTTTTGATTTCATTTTTGGCAGTTTCATAGAGTCCGGTCATCAACTTGCCCGTGTAACTGGTCTCGGAATGCGTGTTCCCGACCATGGGCCCTATCCTTTTGCGCATGATATCTTCAATGGGGCCATATAAACGGCCACTCGCTATCCAATCGGCATAGATTAATGGTTTTTTTCCGAACGGGGTCTCTATTTCCGTTTCAATACCAATAATATGTTTTCTGAAGTCTTGAAAATATTGTTCTAATGTTATTTGTTTCAGTTTCATAAGTCTATTTTTAAAGCTGCCCTTTATTAATGGAATATCCAGTACTAACTCAAATAACTTTAGCAGATGTCTTTTCCAAACTCATAATGGAAGGAATCTGCATTCATTAAAATGTATTCGATTAACAAGGACAGCCTTTTAATAGATTATTGATTTTAATTTGATTGAACCACCATATCGCTTGGGATTCATGTGCGGTGAGACCTTAATAGTTCGCCATAGATTATTCTATTCCAATAAATAATTAGTTTTAATGGCCTAATATTTCCATTTAGATTCTATAAAGTCAAGATAACTGGTCACTGATTGGGTAAATGCTTTGGAAAATTTTTTGCGGTTTTCCTCACTGTCCCGAACGCCTCGAAAATTGGCCTCTATTTGCATACCGAAAATCTTTGGATAATTGGAAGATGTATATGTTCTGGTATTATACCCTCCGTTAAAATAGGGTTCGCCTTGTTTTGGATAAGGATTACCAAGACTTGGAACTGCTGGAAAACCAGATTTCTCCATCAGGGTGCCAAAAGCATTTTCGCCCATCAATAATTCCTTAAGAGTTAGTTGATCGTTGTTTACTAATAAATTTTTAACAGATGTTTTATCGCCAAGTTCTGAATTCGTCTCTGTGCCTTCTTGTACTTGTTTAAGCGCTGTTGAGCTTAAAAAATAACCCAGTTCCAATCGTTTTACTGGATGACTTTGCCCATGCAGGTCTATATACATTGCATATCCAAATTTGTTTATGGCTGCATCGATGGCCTCTTCAATATATTTGTGGTATTGATTCCACGTATATTCCATTTGGGGGTTTCCACATGTAGCTACTTTCAAATCTCGATTAAAATCTATCTTGTTCCTTCCCAATTTGGCAATAATTAGAAACGGTTTCTTTCCAGAAGCGTTGAATGCATTTTCAATTTCAGCTGCGAGTTGGGCTGTATTGTTGTCCATCTCATTAGTACCACAATCCCTGTCTTTAATTAATTCTGGAGAAATTGTGCCTCCATGAGGAACACTTATAACCAAGGGCATGTTGCCGTTAACGGTTTCCAGCCAGCTATCATCAAAGGTGTTTTGTTTTACCGATGTCTCATTTTCTGTAGTAGATGATTCCAAAAATTTTTCGCTACTAGAACACTGCACTTGAAAAAGGGCAGTGACACAGAGCAAACAAAAAATTATACCTTTTCTAAAAAACACTTGAATAAATAAATCTTTACGCATTTTTTTGGGTGATTTAATTTTTAAATTATTAAAAACATTCATTGCATTAATTCCAATTTACATAAGGTTATGCTAATATAGTTTTGATGATAATTTTGTTCGCAATACTATCCCGTTTATATAAGGCTATTAATCGAACTAAAATTATCATCAAAACCAAACAATTATAACAAAGACCTACCTATTTATTGAACTCTATCATATTGGCAACAACCTGGTAGGGCATCATATACCGATGCTTCCGCCTTATCAAATTCCGTATCATGTCCTACGGCCGCTATTGCCTTGGAAACATTATCTTTTGTTATGGAAGCATCGGAAACCTCAATAGTTACAACCTTACTTTCCTTATCCCATATTGCATTGGTTACTCCAGGAACGGCTTTAGCAGCCTTCTCGATTCTCTTTTTGCACATGCCGCAGTTTCCTGAGACTTCAAAATCGAAAGATGCCACCGTTTTTGCTTTGGATGCTTCCAAGCTTTCAGTTCCCTCCCTATCATATTGGCAACAGCCTGGCAAGGCCTCATAGGCACTATCGCTGGCCTTACCGAATTTGGTGTCATGTCCAACATTATTGATGGCTTTAGATACATCTTCTATCGAAGCCTTTTCGGAGTTATAGGTCAATTGAATTACTTTTGTTTCCTTGTTCCAATTGGCACTGGCTACTCCGTCGATCGAATTAGCCGCTTTTTCAATACGTTTTTTACATCCATTACAATTGCCCAGTACTTCGAATTCCGAGGTTTTTTCTTGGGCGTTCATTACAGTTAAGCCTCCAACGGCTACGGCAACAAATAACATGATTTTAATTTTACTTCTCATAGTTTTAAATTTAAGGGTATTTATAATTAAATTTATTATTGATTAATTGGGTTTGGGGCAAACAGTCCAGGTTCGTCCGGGACACTTGTATTTGCCAACACTTCATCCTCTGGGTACAAAAACCGTTCTACCCTTCCTGGGGCGGTGGTTGTATTATTTGGAAAAGGTACCGCCACGGCATTCTCCGTACGCAACCTTCTGGCATCGTCGAACGGCATGAAGGTGGTAAAGCCCGTTACGTATCGTTCTTCTACAATCTCACGAAGTAATGCAGTGTCCGTATCTATATTGTCAGGGTTTTCTATACCGCCCGGGCCAAAATCAGCAGCGGTGTACGCATCGTATAAAATGGGTTCCCCCGCAACACTGGCATTGAAAAAATCACCGGTTCCCAATGCCGACCTCCACGCATTTAAATGTCCCAAGCCGACATCGAAACCTTGGGTACGGGCACCTGCCTCGGCCAAGATCAATACATTCTCTTTATAGGTGATCAAGGGTTGTGGTTCCAACTCATTGGCGATACCCAAATTACCGTCGGGGTCGGCCTCGTTGATAGTATAGTACCGTAATCTGGCAGTTTCATCGGTTTTTGCATTGTTTCTCGAAATACCACTGGATGTATCCAAAAGCTGGACAAGGTAACTGTTTCCAGTTCCCACACTAGGCGTGTTGTTAAGCAATATCCAAAATTTGTTTTTTGTGCTGGTCACGTCCTCAAGATCCAAGGGAACAAAGATCATACTGTTGTCCTGTGATGCTATTCCGTTTTGTGCCGCTGCATAGGCCAAATCATATTGCCGGGTCAGCATATAAAACCTGGCCTTCAAAGTCCAAGCGGACTGTAACCATTTTGTTGCGTTGCCATTGAACAGAAAATCCTCCAAGACCACATCTTGAGGGGTGACGTTGGACAGGTTGCTGATGGCTACATCCAATAGGGACTGTAACGAATCGAATACTTCCGCCTGGCCATCAAACTCGGGATTGTCAATCTCCAACAAAGCATTCGAATAAGGGATATCGCCATATAAAGAGGCATAGTTTCCAACAAGTTGGGCTTCAAGTACCCTGGTAATTCCTTGGTACCTATTATTGTCGGGTGCTCGTTCCCTAATTTCCTTTAACGGGGTCAAAACTTCTTGGTAGCCATCCCAGTTGAAGTCGGTAAACGTTACATTATAGTTGTACCGTTCCAATTCCGTTTGGTCAAAACCAATGAGCTGGCCAGACCAGTATCCTGCCATTCTATTGAAATCATCCAGCAGGATATCGATAAGATTCAACTCGGCCCCGTTCAAAAATAGGCCCGGTTCCAACTCTTCCAAGGTAAAGTTGTTGGGGTTTTCGTTAATACCATCCACCAATTTTTCACATCCCATAAAAAGGGAGACGAAAAATAGTAATAGGATGATATGATTTTTATGTGTTGTTTTCATTTTATATTGTTTTTGGGTTCGTGGTTTAAAAGGTAGCCGTTAGGTTAAAAAGTACAGAGCGCGTAGAGGGGTTGGTAAAATAGTCCATCCCGGAGGCATTGCTTATACCATAATAGCTGGTTTCGGGGTCAGAGCCTACGATGTCCGTCCACAAAATAAGGTCCCTACCCGTCAAAGCTATTCTTAAGCTTTTCAGGGGAAAGTTTTTGTACCTGTTTCTATCGAACGTATATCCTAAGGTTACGTTCCGAAGTTTGGTCCATGTGGCATCCTCAATATAAAGGTCGTTAAGTTTGTTGAACCCCAGACCCCCACCACGTGTTCTATAAAAGGATTCATCGAGCAATACATTACCGGCACCGAAGTCGGCAATATTTCCCCTTACCGTCGTTCCTGTAGCAAACACATCACCGTTGACGTTGACAAGGTCTTCCGTCAGAGTGACTTCGTTTCCGACATCGGCATGCGTACCGAAACCGTACATTACAATTCTTCCACGGTTGATGAAATCCCCGCCCTGCGAATGCTCAAAGAGAAAACTGAAATCAAAGCCTTTAAAGTTGAATTGCATTCCGGCACCGCCCCTCCAATCGGGATTCGGGTCACCGATTACCCGTCTTTCGGTATCCACTTCCGGAAAGCCGTTTTCGTCTAGGGCACGGGTGCCATCTTCATTAAGAACTGAAGCCGGCAACCAAAAGGAACTCATAGGAAACCCTTTGACCGCTTTGGAAGTGCCCCCGATATCCACGGTCTCCGCCCCGAAGATATCTACGACCAGGTTTTCATTATTGTTGAAATTTGAGTTGAACGACCATTTAAAATCTTCTTTGTCAATGATTTTTGCGGTCAGGTCCACTTCCCAACCTTTGTTTTCTATGATTCCCGCATTTCGGTAGCTATTGTTGAATCCTGAGCTGGGATTGGTCTTGACCTCAAACAGAATGTCGTCTATTTCATTTTCATAATAGGTCACCCCCAGGTTCAGTCTATTTCTGAAAAATCGCAGGTCGGCACCAATTTCGTATTCCGTCTTTATTTCTGGCCTAAGGTTACGGTTGCCACGAACATCCGAAACCTCAAAAACACCGCCAAAATCTTGGAAATTGGTCGTTGCAAGTGTCTCGAAGCGATAAGGTCCTGGTTGTATCCCGACTTTTCCCCATGACGCCCTCAATTTGCCGAAAAATTGTTCGTCACTTTCAAAAAGGTCGCTGAACTGCCATGCCATATCCACGGAAGGATAAAAGAACGCTCCTTCAATGGTAGAAGATGCCTCCAAAGAGGCAGATGCATTGATGAACAATTGGTCGAACAAGCCAAAATTAACAAGCGCATAACCTCTATTGGTACGGATCTGACGTAAATTCCTGCTCCAGCTTGTGGAAGCATCATCCGGGTTCAAATCTGAAATAGGTTGCCTGGAATCCACCACAAACGGGGTCAATCTTATGGATGATGAGGCTCTTTTTCTGTTGTTGAAGTTAAAACCCAATGTTGTATTCACGTTTATATCCGGTGTGAGATTATGCTTGGTTTTCATAAGAAGGTCAAAATTGTACTCCTTACTTACCGCAACGGTTGAACGCATATCACCAAACCTCGCCCCCCCGGACGTATTGATCGGCAGAAACTGCAACCTTTCATCCGAGTAATAGTCCAATCCACCACGAAGTGTGAAGTCTAGCCAGTTCAAGGCCCTAATATTTATTTCGGGGGTCATTAAAAATCGATCTACCCTAGTTTCGTTTCGTTGCTCGTATAGGGTCCATAAGGGGTTGTTATATCCTGCATTGTTGGAAGCCCCTAGCTGGTTACGATAAGAACGCTGCCTGTTCTGGAAAACATCACCGTCTTCATCGACATAGGTTCCAATGTGGCCTCGGATATCAAAATCCGCAGGATTTCTCAGCAAACCAATATAAAGGCCCGTGATACTTCCACCTCCTCGAATTCGGTTCGATTTGGTAAACGTGTAGGCCACGTTGTTTCGAACATCCAGCCAATCAGTAAGATTTACTTTGGTGTTCAGTCTAATGTTCTGACGGTTATAATCCGCGTTTTTGACGATCCCATCCTGTTCCAGGATACCGTAGCTAAAAAAATAAGAGGCCTTTTGACCACCACCGGCAACAGAAAAATCGTGCTGTAGAAATGAGCCGTTTCTAAATACGGCATCAAAATTCTCGTCGATAAACGTTTGCCTGGAATTTTTATTGGCAATGGGATAATACAATTCGCCGGAAGGGGTAACAAAATACTCTCCACTGGTGTCAAAGTCATCTTCACCTCCGGGTCGGTCAGCGATACGGTCGCCCCATGATTCGGTCCTGTTCAATGCCCGTACGCCTCCTCTTCCTTGTCCAAACTTGTCCTGCAAGGGTACCCTTACCGAAATATCATCAATGGAGTAGGTAGAGCTGTAGGTAAATGTAGGGCGTCTATTGAACGACCCTCCTTTGGTGGTAATTAAAATAACCCCGTTGGCCGCACGCGAACCCCACAAGGCGGCCGCCGATGCCCCTTTCAAAATTTGAACATTTTCAATATCGTTCTGGTTGATGTCGTTTAATCTTGATTGTTGGGTAACGCTTGTACTGCCACCAACACCGTCATCATCAAACGAGTCGTTGCTTACCGGGATACCGTCTATAATGATCAGTGGATTACTATCGCCCTCAATGGAGTTGATGCCCCTAATCTGTATATTGGCACCTGCCCCGGGATCACCATTTTGCCGGGCAATACGAAGACCGGAAACTTTTCCCGAAAGCGCATTGATGACACCTGTTTCCCCGGATTTTACGATGCGTTCGGGTTCTACGGATGAACTGGTGGCGCCCGTTTCGTCTTTTAATTGCTTTGTACCAATGGCCGTCAAAATTACTTCATCCAATTGGTTGGCACTAGGTGCCATTTCAAGATTTATTATAGCATCTTGGCCAACCGTTACCTCAGTGGTCCGAAAACCGATATAGGAGAAAACCAATATGTCTCCAGAAGATGCTCTAGTTTTATACTTTCCGTCGAAGTTGGTGGAAACACCTTTGGTCGTTCCCTTGATTATAATATTGACCCCTGCGAGGGGAACCCCTTCCTTGTCGGTAACAGTTCCAGTAACGGTCATGGTTTGTATTTCATCATTAGGAAAAATAGCGGAAGAGGTTTTTGCGCCCTTTTCTCTATTTTCCAGAAGAACAATAAGTTTTCTCCTTATTTCAAAAGAAACATTGGTTTCCTTTAAAACGAGGGCCATAAGTGTCTCGATTTTTACCTTGTCGACGTTTACCGTTACTTTTCTATTGGTGTCCAAGGTGGAATTTTTGTATAGGATGTTGAAATCCGTCTGTCTTTCTATTTCATTAAATATGGACTCAATGGTGGCATCCTCCATATTCATCGAAATTTTTCCTTTCTGAGAATACGCATTCTTGGCACTAAGTTGAAATAGGGCAACGAGTAAAAACAATGCGGTTATCTTCATTTTCAGGTCTATTTTAATCGTAAAATAGCTTTTACATAGTGTGTTTTTCATATTTTTGAGAGAGTTTATAAATTGGCTAATTAGTTTTTAAATTCATTTGGAATCCAGGGATTGTTAGAGCAGTCCCTGATTCTTTTGTTTATTTCATACTTTTATTTTTTAGGGTTTATCTCAATTTTATCTTCGTCACTCGAATATTCGAATTCCTTTATTCGTTGGAACGCCCGTAGTATCTCATCGATGGTTTCCGTTTTAAATCTTCCCGTATACAGTTCTTTCCCCACTTCCACGTCGTTGATATCAATTTTTATGTTATAGTGCCTTTCAAGCTTTTTGGTAATACGGTAAAAATCCTCGTTTTTAAAAAGCAAGATCCCATCCTTCCATGCAATGTGGCTGCTTACATCAACATCGGACACTGCTAAATTTACTTCGGAGAGGGAGTATGAAGCCATTTGGTGCGGCTTCAAAACGATAGTCTGTCTATCAGGATTCCTCCCTTTGTTTACAGATACACTGCCTTCTACCAAAACAACTTTGGTATATTGGTCATCCGCATAATTGGAAATATTAAATTCGGTTCCCAAAACTCTGGTGTCCAATAAACCTGCGTCCACCGAGAAAGGTCTCAAGGAGTCTGCCTTGACCGTAAAGTAAGCCTCCCCCCTTAAAACCACGTTGCGAGGTCCTTCATCATAAAAAGCCACGGGATATGTCAAGGACGATCCTGAATTTAAGTAGACCTCGGTACCGTCAGACAGTACTATTTGGAATTTCTTGCCATAAGGGACCTCCAAAGTATTGTAGACCAATGGACCTGAGTTTTTCAGGGTTTTCCGCGATTTTTTTTTGTAAGTGATTTTGCTTCCTTTCTGCTCGGCCACATACGTGCCGGAGCTGGAGACCACTCCCGAAGTTTTGGCTTCCAAAATTTCCTTGGTGGATCCATCGCCCAAAGTAATGGTGATTTGCTTTTGGGGTAAATCTTTATCAGCACTTCCTCCCAAATAAAATAAAGTGCCGACCGTAATAATACCCATGAAGACAGCGGCATATTTTAGTATATTGAACCTTCGACTTCTTCTTTCCTTAATCTCGAACTGTTCAAAATTGTCCAAAAAGTCCCTTTTAAGGCTTTCCGCTTTTTCTTCCTCAAAAAGACCAGTAAGAAGATGGTGCAGCTTTATCTCTTCTTGAAAGCTGGCCTTGTTGTTATTGACCCATTTCGTCAAAAATTCAATTTCCTCAGTAGTGGCGGTATTGCTCAGGAATTTATGAACGATGTTTTTGATATTCCTTTTTTTCATTATGAAAGATTAAGATAATGCCAATGCATACTAACCAAACGACCGAACTTTACAATACCCTCGCTTTTTATTTACATTTACCTATAATTTTGATAAATATTTGTTAAAATAGTTTATGAATTCAAACGATCGTAACATAAATGTTGATGTCAATGCAATCCGAAATGGGGACAAAGCGGCATTTAGGGCGGTCATTGATTTGTACTACAAAGAAGTCTATTGGTATGCCAAAAGTTTAGGCCGCGATGACACTTTGGCAAAGGACCTTACCCAAGAAACATTTTTTGCCTTATGGAAAAAAAGGGACAAGTTAAGCGATGGAGTGGTGGTTAAGGGGTGGTTGTATAAATCTGTTCGCAACAAGTTCCTGGACCATGTAAAAAAATACAAGAAAGAGACTTATTTATTGGAAACAACTTTTGTTGAGACAATGGATAGTGTTGCCCGGTCCGAAAACCAGGAAATTTTAAGGCGCAAGATGGAAATCATTGATATGGAGATTCAAAACCTCCCTAAAAAATGCTCCAGAGTATTCTTGTTGAGCAAAAAGGAAGGATTGACAAATAATGAAATTGCAGATTACTTGGGCGTTTCTCTTAAAACGGTAGAAGGCCATCTTACTAAGGCACTCAAAATTTTGAGGGAGAAATTGAAGGATAAGATTCAGATTTTATTCATGATTCTTCGCTATACGGAATAAAACCAAAAATACATACGTTTATACCAGATCAGATACAATAATAAGTGATCTTCGATTTTTATTTCAAAAACCATAGGCTAGTGAAAAGTTGATACCAAAAGGATGCCCCGGTCTTAGTCCTGCCGGAACCCTGGATACAGCATAGGTTTTATCCAATAAGTTGATAATGTTCGTAGAAAAGATAAGGTGCTTGTTGTAAAAATATCGACCCGAGAGGTCAATAATATAATTAGAATCTACTTTGAAGTTTGCCGGAATCGTACCTGTTCCCGCCCGTGTCCTAAAGGCATCGGTATAGCGCAGGCCCATATCAACGACAAATTTTTCATGCTCCAGTCCAAGATTCAAATTGAATTGGTTCTTGGCTATGTAAGGGATTTCATCGCCCACCGTAACCTCCCCGAAAATATCGTTATCACTTTCAAAGGAGCTTTGGAACTCGGTATCGGTCAATGTGTAGGACAGCGATATGGGAAAACGTAGTTTTTTGGAACTGTTTTTTAAAATATCGTAATTCAATAGTACTTCTAACCCGCTGACCCGTACCTCGCCCGCATTAAATTGGTCAAGACTGCCCGTACCGCCAGTGGCGGCAAGGTCACTGCCCAATAGGTTTTGATAGTCATTATAATACCAAACCACTTCGCCTTGAAGTCCTTTATAATTAAAACGTGTGCCCAGTTCGTAATTTATACTTTTTTCTGGATTTTGGCCTTCCGCACTGCCCGGGGGAGAAAATCCCTTGTGAACTCCACCAAAGGTGGACCAATTATTTGTAAACCTATAATTAGCTCCCAATCCTGGAATCCAAACATCTACTTTATTCTCTCTCTCGGAAAGGTCCAGACTTAATCTTGCAACATCATTACTACCATAATCTATTCTGCCCAAAGTAATGTTTGCATAACGTAGACCAGGGGTTATAGTGAGTCCGTTAACACTTAATTTGTATAAAAAATGTGTGGCGATAGCCCTTGCATTACTGATACGGTTGGCGTCGGCCCCTTTAATACCGACTGTGGTTCGTACAAGTTCATTGTTTTGAAAAGCGTACCGATCTACCCATTGGAACCTGTCCTCGTCGTCTTGATGGTACCTAACCCCCAGTTCTATATTTTGCGACCAAATCGAGCCCCACTGCAGCCGTAGTGTCGATTGTACGCCCTTGGAAGTATAGGTCCTGTTATTGGCCTTTATGCCGAATACATCTTCGGAAGTATCTACATTTCCCAATAATGCATTATATTCCATGGCATACCTTTCAGGATCTGAGAGCACATTGTTAATCCCGACCCGTTCACCAAGAGTAACATCATCCAACTTATACCAGTTCCGTTTAAATTTATTAAGATATCCTGTTGTACTTATAATCAAGGCAGGTGAGAGTTTAAAAAAATGGTTCACCTGATATTGTTGGTGTTCCGTATCCATCAAATCTTCGGTCGAAGCCCTATACCTGCGGTAGGGATTTACTTTGAAATCTACATCGGTCAAACCTAAATACGTTTCATTGGCCTTTTCTTCTGAATACTGAATTTTAAATTGAAGGGACTGATAGAATCTGGCATCTTCATCAGTACTGATACGAAACTTTGCCAAATAGTCCGATTTATTAAAACCTGTATTGCCACCCCCGTCCAAATTTTTAAAGCCGTCTGAGTTATAGTTGTAATATTCACTTACAAACCCGAAATTCTGATAGTTATCACCAACGATAACCTGTGTGTTTCTTGTATTAAAATTACCGGCCAATAATACAACTTTTCCCGAAAGTTCGTCGGGAATCCGAGTAGAAATCATGTTGATCGCACCCCCGGTCGTATTTGGCCCGTACTGAATTTGACTGCTCCCTTTTAATATTTCCACAGCTTGCATTCGGCCAATGGTAGGAAAATAATAGGCTGCCGGGGCACTGTAAGGCGCCGGGGCAATTAGAACCCCGTCTTCCATAAGGTTGATTTTTGCACTCCGCTCTGGTGAAGTTCCCCGTAAACTAATATTGGGCCGAAGGCCAAAGCCGTCCTCTTCATATATATTGACCCCAGGTACACTTTTCAGCGTTCTGTTAATATCGTTGTAACCAAATTTCAGGAGTTCTTTTTCTGAAATGTAAACTACGGAACCTGTTCGGTTCTTTGCTTCGAATTTACTGCCTAATATTGTGCTCCCATTTACAATTACTTCGTTTAATATTTCGGTTTTGACGGTTGCGGAATCTTTCTGGACAGTTTGCTCTTGAGATAGCATAATATTATAAAAAGAAAGAAAAAAAATGAGCGTGCAGGATAACCTATTCATGTTATACTTATTTAGATTTAATAAAAATAAAGTACAAACATATATTATTTTCAAACCTTGCGCAACAGTATTAAGAATAATTCTAAATAACATATCCTTTTTATCGAAACTTCATTTAGCTTGTATATATGGACAAAACATGATATATATCATGTTGAAAAGAAAAGGGATAAACTAAGTTTGGACTTTCTAAATCCACATGCGTTAAACTTCAAAATTTTGTTAAACAAAAGTCTTATGTTAAATTTTTTGTAGTTTTGTCTATCCAATGAAAAAAGTTTTTTTCAAAATATCATCTTTTTTAATGGCACTTATAGTGCTGTTCTCGACCTTCTCTTTTTCGGTCGAGCAGCATTATTGTGGAGATGTTCTTGTGGATTATTCCTTGTTCGGCCATGCCGAGTCTTGTGGTATGGAAGTTCAAGAAACAGCAGAATTGCCAACGTGCAATTTGGTTAAAACCGATTGCTGTAGTGACGAAGTTCTTACCGTTGATGGTCAGAATGACTTGAAAGTATCGTTTGAAAAATTAAGCTTTGAACAACAACATTTTGTTGCTAGCTTTATCTACACATATCTTAATCTTTATGAGGGACTACCTGAAAACATAGTCCCATTTAATGATTACCCCCCTCCAGTTTTGGTCAAGGATATACAAATCCTAGATCAGATTTTCCTCATTTGATTTTTAAGTAATAGAATTTTAAAGCCCAACTGATAACAGTTTAGGGCTTATCCTGTTTTTGTTGGTTTTCGGCCAATACTTCTAATTACTTAATTATCAATACCATGCTAAATAAAGGCATTAAATTCCTTATCGAGAATAAATTGGTAGCCGTTTTGCTCTTAGTCCTTTTTGTAGGCTGGGGAACCGTAAACGCACCCTTTGAATGGAGTACGGGCTCGTTACCGAGAGATCCGGTAGCCGTTGATGCCATACCGGACATCGGCGAAAACCAGCAAATCGTTTTTACCAAATGGGATGGTCGCTCACCTCAAGATATCGAGGATCAGATAACCTACCCATTGACAACTTCACTTTTGGGAATTCCGGGTGTTAGGACCATCCGTAGTTCCTCCATGTTCGGGTTTTCAAGTATCTACATCATTTTTGAAGAGGATATCGAATTCTATTGGAGCCGTAGCCGCATCCTTGAAAAATTGAATTCGTTGCCAGCCGGTTTATTGCCCGATGGTGTCAACCCTGCCTTGGGGCCCGATGCCACAGGACTCGGACAAATATACTGGTACACTTTGGAAGGCCGTGATGCCGATGGAAATGTTACAGGCGGCTGGGATTTACAGGAGCTTAGAAGTATTCAGGATTTCTATGTGAAATATGCACTATCATCCGCAAGCGGTGTTTCGGAAGTGGCCTCTATCGGTGGTTATGTGCTTGAATATCAGGTGGACGTGAACCCCGAACTCATGAAGCAATATGGTATTGGGCTACAGCAAGTGGTAAAAGCGGTAAAGCAGAGCAATAGGGATATCGGTGCCCAAACCTTGGAAATCAATCAGGCAGAATATCTGATTCGTGGGCTTGGCTATGTTAAATCCATTGAGGATCTACAAAATGCAGTCATAACCTCAGAAGATTTCACATCTATCCGCTTAAAGGATATTGGTAATGTTTCTTATGGGCCTGCTACCAGGCGTGGCATATTGGATAAGGAAGGCGCAGAAGTTGTCGGTGGAGTAGTGGTCGCACGATATGGCGCCAACCCCATGGAGGTCATCAATAATGTAAAAGATCAAATTAATGATTTAAGTGCCGGGCTTCCCTCCAAAGTACTTGAAGATGGCAGAACATCCCAACTCACAATTGTTCCTTTTTATGATAGAACCGAACTTATTCAAGAAACGCTCGGTACGCTCAATGAAGCCCTGACCTTGGAAATCTTGATTACCATTTTAGTTATCATCATAATGGTCTTCAATTTAAGGGCATCCATCCTGATATCTGGACTGTTACCGGTTGCAGTGCTTATGGTATTTATTGCGATGAAGCTATTCAATGTGGATGCAAATATTGTAGCACTTTCGGGTATAGCCATTGCCATCGGAACCATGGTGGACGTTGGGGTCATTCTCTCCGAAAATGTCATAAGGCATTTGGACGAAAATGAGGAGGGCCTACCTATAAATACTGTAGTTTACAATGCCTCGGCAGAAGTATCGGGAGCCATATTAACCGCTGTGATGACTACCATTATCAGTTTCATTCCGGTATTTACAATGATCGGGGCGGAAGGAAAGTTGTTCAGGCCCCTGGCATTTACAAAAACCTTTGCGCTTACAGCATCCCTTATAGTAGCCCTCTTTTTGATACCTCCATTTGCGGCGTTTCTTTTCCGAAAAAAGAGCATCAAGAAAACAGCCGGATATGGCCTCAATGGAATATTGATACTCTTAGGGGTCCTGGCCATTTTTTATGGTTATTTACTCGGACTGATATTGATCGCTTTCGGTATTGTAGGCTTGCTTAAAAATCCGGAATTCGCATCCCGCATTTCTAGTGGATTTTCACTTTCGGAAAAACGTGCAAATCTAATCAATATCATTATTTCGGCATTTGCCATTGTTTTCGTTCTGGCCGAATATTGGAGACCGCTGGGTCTTGATAAAAGTATTTTTTGGAACCTGATTTTCGTTTCGCTTATTTGTTTCGGGTTACTTGGTTTCTTTACCATTTTCCAAAATTATTATACGAGGATACTGCGTTGGGCTTTACGCAATAAACTAATATTTCTCTCTATCCCCACCGCTATAGTAGTGTTTGGGGTCATGATTATGCAAAATACTGGAAAGGAGTTTATGCCTTCATTGAACGAAGGTTCCTTTTTGTTGATGCCTACCTCTCTTCCGCACGCCGGGGTCGAAGAAAATAAGAGGGTATTGCAGCAATTGGATATGGCAGTAGCCAGTATTCCTGAAATAGCAACGATAGTCGGTAAATCGGGTAGAACGGAATCCGCATTGGATCCTGCTCCGCTGTCGATGTATGAAAACCTGATTCAGTACAAGCCGGAGTACATGTTGAATGACAAAAGGGAGCGACAGCGATTCAAGGTTAATGAGGACGGTATGTTCGAACTCAGGGACGGTACTTTCGTAACCAACCCCAACCTTGAAACGGACGACGATCTAGAATACGAAGAGTCGGAAATAAAATCGGTTTTTTCGGTCAGGCAAAAAGATTTGATTCCCGATGAAGATGGGGAATACTTCAGAAACTGGCGACCTGAAATCGAATCTCCAGATGACATTTGGAAAGAAATTATAAAGGTCACCAAATTCCCAGGTGTTACCTCTGCTCCGAAATTACAGCCGATAGAAACCCGATTGGTCATGTTACAGACCGGCATGCGTGCCCCCATGGGCATCAAGGTAAAGGGACAGGATCTTAAGGAAATTGAAGCCTTTGGCCTCAAGCTCGAAGATATTTTAAAGCAAGCAGATGGGGTCAAAGATGAAGCCGTATTCGCTGATCGAATTGTTGGAAAACCTTACTTGCTTATTGATATCGATAGAGAAAGACTGGCACGATATGGCATTACCGTTGAAGACGTGCAGAGCGTGCTGCAGGTTGCCGTTGGGGGGATGGTGCTTACCCAGACCGTCGAGGGGCGTGAGCGTTATGGCGTTCGAGTACGCTACCCAAGGGAATTAAGGGAGAATCCAGCGGACCTGGAGAAAATCTATGTGCCTGTTTCCAAAGGAAACCCTGTTCCCTTGAGCGAGTTGGTTACCATTAGATATGAAAAAGGCCCCCAAATTATCAAGAGTGAGGACACCTTTTTGGTCGGTTATGTACTCTTCGACAAGTTGGACGGTTTTGCCGAAGTAGAAGTCGTCGAGAACGCCCAAGCCTTGATACTAGAAAAAATAGATAATGGAGAACTAGTAGTTCCCAAGGGCATCAATTATCTGTTTACAGGTACTTATGAAAACCAGCTGCGCGCTGAAAAAACACTATCAGTTGTAGTGCCGCTGGCATTGGCCATTATATTCTTGATTCTCTATTTCCAATTCCGTTCAGTAGGCACATCACTTATGGTCTTTACGGGGATTGCCGTAGCCTTCGCCGGAGGTTTCTTGATGATTTGGTTCTATGGTCAGGATTGGTTCTTGAACTTCAACTTTTTCGGGGAAAATCTACGGGACCTATTTCAGATGCATACTATCAACCTGAGTGTTGCCGTATGGGTAGGATTTATTGCTCTCTTCGGTATAGCCACTGATGATGGTGTAGTAATGGCCACCTACCTTACCCAGACTTTTGATAGAAACAAACCCGATTCACTTGTTGCGGTCAGGGACTCGGTAGTCGAAGCCGGTGAAAAACGTATACGTCCGTGTTTGATGACCACCGCTACCACTATTTTGGCATTGCTTCCCGTATTGACATCCACGGGCCGTGGTAGCGATATTATGATACCGATGGCGATTCCTTCTTTCGGGGGCATGCTTATCGCCTTGATTACCTTATTTGTTGTCCCGGTTTTATACAGTTGGAAGGCTGAGTTTCAATTAAAAAGAGTATCCAAATGAAGAAGTACCTATACATATTGATTGGAATAGTATCCATCGGTTCAATTAACGGACAAGACCTGGGAAACCTTATCCAACAGGCCGAACTGAACAACCCGGAAATCCAGGCTTTTGAGCTGCGGTACAATATCGCCTCCGAAAAAGTGAACGAAGTCAACACTTTGCCCAATACGGAAGTGAGTGCCGGGCTTTTCGTAAGCGAGCCCGAAACACGTACCGGAGCACAGAAAGCACGTTTCTCGGCAAAACAGATGATTCCATGGTTCGGTACTATTACCGCCCGTGAAAATTATGCAAGTTCTTTGGCCGATGCCCAGTACGAAGAGCTGGTGATCGTTAAAAGAAAATTGGCCTTATCGGTCTCGCAATCCTATTACCGACTCTTCTCAATTAGGGCAAAGCAAGGTGTATTGGGCGAGAATATTGCATTGCTGGAGACCTATGAACGTCTTGCCCTGACTTCGGTAGAAGTGGGCAACGCTTCGGCCGTTGATGTACTTCGTCTTCAGATCAGGCAAAACGAACTGGAACAGCAAAGGGAGGTACTGGAACAAGAATATCTGGCGGAACAAACCTTGTTCAACAACCTATTGAATCGTGACGAACAGACCCAAGTTGCTGCTTACGATGGATTAACAGTACCTGAAAAAGACCCGATAACGGAAGAAGGAAACCTTGACCTGCATCCCGAACTTTTGAAGTATGACAAGTTGTACGAGTCGGTCGAACAATCCGAAATATTAAACCAAAAAGAAGCGTTGCCGGACCTTGGTTTCGGATTGGATTATATACCTGTAGCCGAAAGGCCCGATATATCTTTCGATGATAATGGAAAGGATATTTTAATGCCAATGGTATCGGTATCCATACCCATATTTAACAATAGATATAAATCCATTTCCCGTCAAAATATTCTTAGGCAAGAGGAAATAACCGCCCAAAAGCAAGAACGAAGAAACAAATTGGAGACCCTTTTGAGCGAGGCCATTAACAACAGAATGTCCGCCAGGATTCGTTTCAGAACCCAAACCAAAAATATTAGGCAGGCGAATGACGGGGAGGAAATTCTTATCAAAAGCTATGAGACCGGAACCATTGATTTTAACGATGTGCTCGATATTCAAGAGCTACAGCTTAAGTTTCAAATCAATCGAATCGAATCCATCAAGGGCTACTATGTGCAGTCGGCCATTATCAATTATCTAAGGAGCTAGTATCCTTATGGATAAGGGCGATATGAATTGATTGAATATGATAGAGTAGAATACTATAAATAATAAAAAAGAGAATCATGGTCAGAAAAATTACGGTGTTCTTGGTACTTCTCATTTCAAGTGAAGGCTTTGCCCAAGTAGGGACCAACGGACAAGATCGAAAAGAAGATGGGCGACCTATTAAGGAGTATGACCTTACCATTGAAAAGAACAAAATGACGCTTGATGGTGTTACTGCCAATGCAATGACCATCAATGGTAGTATTCCCGGACCTGTTTTGGAATTTAAGGAAGGAGACCTTGCTATAATCAACGTAACCAATAAAATGGATGAAGAAACCTCAGTACATTGGCACGGATTGATACTTCCCAATTTTTACGATGGTGTTCCATATTTAACTACCCCACCCATTGAGCCCGGAACAACTTTCCAGTACAGAATCCCAATCAACCAATCGGGAACATATTGGTACCATTCCCATACGATGCTACAAGAACAGAAAGGTGTGTATGGTTCCATTATGATTCAGCCCAAGGAAAAAACCTTGGACTATGATAAAGATTTAGTTGTAGTACTCTCTGACTGGACCAACGAAAAACCGATGAACGTACTGCGTAACCTAAAAAGGGGAAACGAATGGTATCAAGTTAAAAAAGGTACAGCGGTTCCTTTGGGCAGGGTCATCAAAGAGGGTGCTTTTGGCGCTCAACTTAAATTTTGGAGAGACCGTATGGAAGGGGCTGATATTGCCGATATCTATTATCCTGCATTTTTTACCAACGGAAAAAAAATGGCGGAATATCCAGAATTCAAGCCAGGAGAAAAGGTGCGGCTTCGCTTTATAAATGCTTCGGCCTCTACCTATTATTGGATGGACTTTGGCGGAGGTAACCCAATGTTGGTTTCCAGTGATGGTGTTGACGTGCAACCCGTTTCCAAAAGCAGATTTCTCTTTGGCATAGCTGAAACCTATGATGTAATTGTAACTATTCCAGAAGGAACCATAGAAATTACCGCAACCGCTCAAGATGGTTCAGGTCATACCTCTATACAGTTAGGTAATGGCACTCTTTACCCAGCCAAAACAATTGATAGACCTGATAAGGTAGCGATGATGAAGCAAATGGCTAAAATGGATATGAAAATGGGAGCACCTGCAATGGTTGGAAACAAAAAAAAGAATACACCCAAAGTTTTAATGCAGAAGTACGGAATGAAGATGAATATGAAGGACGGCGAGATGAATATGGGGATGAACGATAAGATGTCGATGAAAGATGGCAAAATGAATGACCAAATGGATATGAAGATGGATGATACAATGGGAATGAAAAAAGACTCGATGTCAATGAGCCGTAATGGAGCATCAGGTAAAATGGAAGGTCATATGCACAATATGCCAATGATGCAGAAGGATTCTACTTCTTTTGGTTATGAAGAGCGAAAGACCTACTTCAACTATGATTTTTTGGAGGCAAAAGAAAAAACTGAATTCAAGGCAGATTTACCGGTAAATGAACTGCTACTTAACCTAACAGGTAATATGAATCGCTATGTATGGAGTATGAATGGGGTGCCATTGTCAGAAACCGACAAGATAAATATAAAAGGAGGCGAGGTAACCAGAATTACATTAAATAACCTGACTATGATGCACCATCCAATGCACTTGCACGGTCATTACTTCAGGGTCATCAATGAAAATGGGGAACGTTCCCCATTAAAGCATACAGTGAACGTACCACCAATGCAGAAAGTTATTATTGAATTTTATAACGAAGAGTATGGCGATTGGTTCTTTCATTGTCACGTATTGTACCATATGATGGGTGGTATGGCAAGAGTGTT
>JBATTK010000128.1:0-14209 GCA_049670505.1 Saonia sp. | reverse complement strand
CCTATGGATTTTCCTAAGGTTCGGTTTCCTTTTCCTAAATTCGTTGCTTAAGTCACCCAACTATCTGTACACCAACCGTTGCGGGTCATATGCAAAAAAGGAGAGATTATAATGACTAAGTGGTCGCTACAAAATGATAAACAAAATTCTATATATTGACATTGAAACCACTAAACAAGGAAAAATAAAAGATGTTGGTGCGCTTTTTAATGGACAAGAATTACATGAAAGTCAACTTACCAAACTTGAATACTGGATAAATCAAGCGGAATACATCTGTGGGCATAATATAGTCGCACACGACATTCCCTTACTGGAAAGAGTACTTGGAAATGAAATTTTTAAAAATAAAAAGATAGTTGATACACTACTGTGGTCTCCACTATTATTCAGCGATAATCCGTATCATAAACTTGTCAAAGGATATAAAATAGTTAACGATAGTGATTATAACAACCCCTTATCAGATTGCAAATTAACCAAGCAACTATTAATAGACCAGCTCAACAAATTCAATGAGTTAGAAGCAAATATACAGCAGGTTTATGCTAGATTACTTTCAAATTCTGATGCGTATTCAGGCTTTTTAGAATTGATTAATTTTCAGATAGACAACATAGATATAAGTTCTGAAATAGGTGATTTATTTAAGAATAAAATTTGTGATAACGTCAATATTTTTCAATTAGTAAAAGATAATCCTGTTGAATTTGCCTACACTTTTTCACTAATAAACACCAAAGAAGATAAGTCCGTATTAGCTTATTGGGTTAGTAAAAAATTTCCCGAAACGCAACAAATATTAGATGATATAAGGTTTAAGTTTTGTGGTAAACCAACTTGTACTTATTGTAATTCAAATCTAAACCCTAAAAAAGCTTTACAAAGCTATTTTGGATATGAAGATTTTAGAAGCTTTGACCAAGATGAAGAAATAAGTTTACAAGAAAAAACCGTTCGGGCAGGATTAAGTTCAAAGTCATTTGTTGCCGTTTTCCCAACAGGAGGAGGTAAATCGCTTACATTTCAATTACCTGCCTTGATGAAGGGATCTTTGTCTCGCCAACTAACAGTAGTTATATCCCCTTTGGTGTCGTTAATGAAAGATCAAGTTGAAAACCTTGAAAAGCGTTTTGACATTACAAAGGCGGTAGCCATAAATGGATTGTTATCTCCTTTAGAAAGGCAAGATGCAATTGAAAGGATAGAAAAAGGAGAAGTACAATTATTATATTTATCTCCCGAATCATTGCGATCACCAACAATACTAAGGATTTTAAAACAACGATCAATAGCCAGATTTGTTATAGATGAAGCACATTGCTTTTCGTCTTGGGGGCAAGATTTTAGAGTAGATTACTTATACATTCCCGACTTTATTCAAAGCCTTGAGGAAGAAAGAATATTTGGTAAAATACCCGTGTCTTGCTTTACGGCAACCGCGAAGCCACAAGTTATAGAAGATATAAAAAAGTATCTTAAAACAAAACTCAACATTGAATTAGACGAATTTGTAACAAGGGCTAGTAGAACCAATCTAAAATATGAGGTAATAGAGATTGAAGATCCAGATGGTAAAATGAATGCATTATTGCCCTTATTACAACGTTGCGAAAAGCCTGTGATTATTTATGCGTCTAGAACCAAAAGAGTTGAAGAAATACACAGCTTAATAGAAAAAGCGGGGTTTAATTCTACTTATTTTCATGGAAAGTTAGATAAAGATGTGAAAAAGGATTTCATGGATGCTTTTATGGACAATGAAAAAGACATTATTGTAGCAACATCTGCATTTGGAATGGGAGTAGATAAAGATGATGTAAAATCTGTAATCCATTATAATATATCCGATTCTTTAGAAAACTATGTCCAAGAAGCAGGGCGAGCAGGGCGAGACGAAAAAATACAGGCTAAATGCTATATTTTGTTTAACGAACAAGATCTAAACAAGCACTTTAGCTTGTTACAGCAAACCAAAATAAATCAAAAAGAAATTCAACAAATTTGGCAAGCACTTAAGTATTTATCAAAATATAGAAAAACTAAAAAAATAAGTAATTCTGCTTTGGAAATAGCACAAAAAGCAGGCTGGGATACCGAAATTCGAGAATTAGAAACCAGAGTTAAAACCTCTGTTGCTGCCTTAGAAGATCAAGGTTTCTTAAAACGGAAACAAAATTCACCAAGAATATTTGCTAATAGTTTGATGGTGCCGAACATATCCAAAGCTCTAAAAATAATACATCAAAGTAAAAATATAACAGAAACTCAAATTCAACATTGTTCGAGAGTACTACAACGAATAATTAAAGATGATGAGTGTAGAATTGACTACTTAGCAGATAGAACTGGATTAAAACTAAAAGAAATACGAGATGTCATAGACATATTAAGAAACCTTCAAATATTAGGAGATGCTAAAGATCTAACAGCATTTATTAATCTGTCTAAGTCAACTAATAGTTCAAAGAGAATACTTAAACGTTATCGGAAAATTGAAATTGCAATGCAACAATTTGTAACAAAAGACATTACTATTTCAATGCGACAACTAAATCAAAACATTATTGATACTGGTGTCGAAAAAACTTCAATTGATGCAATAAAGAACATTCTTAATTATTGGGAAATAAGAAATTTTATCCAAAAAAGGCGTGTTGACCGAGAAAATGATTTATATCAAATAAAAGTAAAACAATCCAATTCATTGAATGAGGATATAAAGTGGAGACATGAACTGACGCTAGATGTTTACGAATTGCTTGAAAAGTTTTATAAAGAACAAAAGGAAAAACAAAAATCTCAAGATAAAAAAGATTTACCTGTAAGTTTTTCAATGTTAGAACTTAAAAATTCTAATCAATTATTTGGTCAAATTAAAGAGGGAGATATTAAACGATATGAGAAAACCCTATTGTTTCTAAATCAGATAAAATCAATAAAACTAGAAGGTGGTTTTATGGTATCCTACAATAGATTAAATATTGAAGAAATTGACAGTTCACTACCAAGGTTTACAAAGGAGAACTTTAATAAAATGGATCAACACTACCATCATAAAACGGAACAGATTCATATTGTTGGTGAATATGCTAAAAGGAGACTTCAAAATTATGAATCTGCATTAGCATATGTTAATGACTATTTTAGTCAACCTTATGAGGAGTTTTTGGCTAAATACTTCCCGAGACGTAAAAAGGAAATTAGCAGGCCAGTTACTCCTGAACGGTTTAAGAAAATTGCCGGGGAACTAGATATTGATCAGAGAAGTATTGTAGACGATAACAAATCAGATAATATATTAGTTTTAGCCGGTCCTGGAAGTGGTAAAACTAAAGTACTGGTTCATAAAATTGCAAGTCTATTATTGTTAGAAGATATAAAACCAGAGCAATTTTTAATGCTTACATTTTCAAAAGCAGCTTCTTTAGAATTTAGAGCGAGAGCGAGAAAACTTGTTCCAGAATACTCTGGACTTATTAAAATCACAACTTTTCATGGTTTCTGTTTTCAATTAATGGGACAGTTAGGCGATTTAAAGAAATCTGAAAACGTAATTCAAGATTGTATAAAATCAATTAACACTGAAGAAATAGATATTTCGTCTATTATTAATAAAAGTGTATTGCTCCTAGATGAATTTCAAGATGTAAATGATATTGAATGGGAACTTGTACAAACCATAATAAATAAAGCAGGAAACATCAGAGTCATTGCTGTTGGGGATGACGATCAAAATATTTATGGATTTAGAGGAGCTTCTAATAAAAACATGCTTGAATTCAAAGAGAAATATAATGCTACAGCATATTCGTTAATCAAAAATTATAGAAGTAGTTCACACATCGTTCAATTCAACAATGAATTACTAAATAAAATACCAAAGCGATTAAAAACACAAGAATTAGAACCTACAGATAAACAGTTGAAGTCTAAGGTTAAACTAATTAGGTACAACACCTCTTATTTGGAGAAATCATTAGCAGAAAGAGTAATTCAAGAAAATCACAACGGAACAAGAGCTATACTGGTCAGAACCAATAAACAAGCCTTAATGCTAAGTACATTCCTAAATAATTTAGGACAGAAAACCAGGCTTATTACAGGACTTGAAGGATTTAGCTTAGATCACTTATTTGAGCTAAGAACTTTTACAGATTATCTAAAACTGAAAAAAAATGATGCTGGCTTAATTTTAAATAATGAATGGAATGAAGCAAAAAATAATTTTAAATCAAAACACAGTTCTAGTATTCACTTTGATATTTGCTTAGAAATTATCAAAAAGTTTGAATTGAATTATGATAAGCAGAAACAACTGGTAGATTGGTACGAATATATCCGTGAAATTAAAATGGAGGATGCTATAAATGCTGATTCCAATACAATAATAATTGCAACAATGCATAAATCAAAAGGTAAAGAATTTGATCACGTATACCTTCTTTTAGAGGATTATGACTTTACCAAAACCGAATCAAAACGCGTATTATATGTTGGTTGTTCTAGAGCAAAGGAAAGTTTACAAATTCACTGTAACTCATCATTTTTTGATGATTTTAATACTTATATGTTAGAAATAATCCCATTTGAAGGAAAAACTGAACAGCCTGAACATTTTGAATTAATACTTAGCCACAAAGACATTTATTTAGGATCTCAAAAACATATTAAAACATCAAATAGGATTAAAACGCTAAAATCAGGTGATACTCTTAAAAATGATTCTATACAGTTTTCCGATAACATAGGGAAAGGATTAGCCAAACAAGATGGAGGAAATATACTTCTGTTTTCAAGAGAATTTATGAATAAAAAATACAACACTTTTATCAAGGACGGTTATCAGTTATCAAATGGAAGTGTTGAATATTTAGTTTATTGGTATGACTCTAAGGATGACAAAGAATATATAGTTGTTTTACCTAAGTTGAAGTTTGATAAAAAAGAAAAACGGCCACACAACAATATGTATAGTGCATAGCTACCTTTTAGAATAACTACGGCACCATATACGGAACATTGTGCAGAATTTGAATCAAAACTAAACTAAGAATAATTATGAAAAAAACCAGGACACTACTATTAATCTTTGGACTGATTTTCATCAGTACCATCTCACTTGGGCAAGAGTTAGCTGCTAATTTCAGTTATTACCCAAAAATAGAATTCAACGATAAAATTGTAGAAAGTAATATCGATGACGATGGTACTTCTTTCGAAAAAGTAGTTATAGATGGATTTGATTCTAAAATCCCATTTTATGTAATCAGACCAAAAGACAAAAAAGAAGGCAAATATATTATACTTCTTCACGGTATAGCGGGAAGTAAAGATAATTGGGTTAATCCCGTATCAAGCTTGTCCAAAAAATATGTAAAGTTAAAAGACTCCCTATTATCAATCGGATATAACGTGATAATACCTGATGCAAAATATCACGGGGAAAGAAGTTATGAAGCTAATTTTACATCTCCGATAACATTTTATGCAACACAAGATTTACAAAAAATACAAAACCTTTTTGCAACTACCGTTAAGGATACCAGAATTATAATGGACTATGTACAATCAGGTTCCAACAATAAACACATTTCCTTTGATATAGTAGGGTATAGCATGGGTGGAATAATGGCAATTTATTTAAACTCGGTAGATGACAGATTGAATCGTGTGGTTGTTTGTGTATCTCCATTGGATGCGAAGAAAAGTATGCGTTTAGGACTAAATGAAGAAAATGCTAAAAAGTTGGACTTTACATCTGCCAAAAATTATGCATTTTTACAAAAAGCTCCTATAAGTTTGCTTATGGGGAAAAAAGATGGTTGGTATACCGAAAAGGAGGCGCAAGATTTTTTTGACAAAATAGCTATTAAAGATAAAACGTTGAAGTTCTACGAATCTGGCCATTATTTGCCTGATGAATTTATTTCTGATGCAATTAAAAGCATCAACAAAGAATAAAGAACACTACGCCCAACACGGTATACAAAGAATAGCGGTTAAGAGCTTAACAATAGTTTAATTCTTTTCCGCTATCTTTATTTTAAGCTGAAAAGTAAAGAATTTAAGTCGGTTACTTTTCATGCACACAACCCTTACCACATATTTGATAAAATGATAGCATTTGAAAAGAAAGATATTGAAGCCTTAGATAGTATTATAAATCATTTGGTTGAAAATGGGTCAGAAATTTCTGAGCATGATCATTTTCTATATAACATCTTCAAAAATGAAGATTTACTTTCCATCAAAAGTGAATTTAATAGACTTGCATCTATAATCCATGGATATGATTGCGCTCAAGTTTACCCCAATGAAACTGGAAATCCAACTACCATAGTACCTAATGGAAGAACGGCAAGTTTTAAAGCCCAAGGAGGATTTAAAAAAGCTTATGCCGATTTACTGAAGAGCAAGGAGCATTCGGAAATTTTAAAGAAAAAGGAGCGTGATGATGCAAGATTGTCGGATTGGAGGGTAAAAACATTTTGGCCACTTTTAATTCTTGGCACTTTTGGTGGAATTTACAGTGGAATTGACCTGATAGAAAAACTTACTAACAATGAAACAGACCAAAACGAAGTTATTACAAAACAACAATTGGAATCGGAATTCTCTAATTTTCGAAATTCAATGTTGATAGAAAAAGAAAACGACACTTTATCAGAGTTAGATTCCTTAAAATAAAGTAAAACATGTGGTAACATTGGCACGGGAAATTATTAACTTTTAACAAATCATTAAATCCCAACAAAATGAAAACCAAAACTATCATCTTAATCCTTGGTGCCGTGGCACTCCTTACCAGTTGCTGGCAGACTACAGCAACGGATACTTCCAAAAATAAAAAGGGCATGATCAAAGTGACGATACTATATCCGAACGGTGACGGGAAAACATTTGACATGGACTACTATTCCAATAAACACATGCCAATGGTTGCAAGTTTATTGGGCGACTCATTAAAGCTGTTAGCAATTGATAGGGGAATAACCGGCAGGACGCCCGATGAACCGATTCCATATTTGGCTATTGGATATTTATACTTTGACAAGCTTTCGGCCTATCAAAATTCTTTTGGACCAAATGCGGAAAAAATCGTTAGTGACATCCCCAACTATACCAATATTCAGCCAGTTGTTCAAATTAGTGAGGTATTCCAATGACCGCGCAAAGGTCGGCAGAGCAGAGACCAACAAAAGGCTGTTTGAAGATTTTCAAAGACGGCACCGACCATAACAATACCTATGATTCAATCTTCCCCAATTGAAAACTGAGAATTCCCTACCTTTAAACAGCTTCATTAGGTGGTAGCTTGAAAAATCCTGACGGATTTCCCAACCGAAATCATGGCCCTAACCGTTGTGCTATATCAAAAAGAATAGGTTGTAACTAAATGGATGTTCAAATTTTTTTTTACAATGATAATAATCGAATAAGGGCCTTTTGGAGAATCCTGATATTCATTTGCTTGCTATCGCTTGCGATTTCACCTCTTATTCTGATTAACAATGCTAATTTACAATTCTTTGGAGCTGCATTAATATTGATATTTGGCTTATATCTCAACTCAAAATACCTCGACAAAAGAGATTTTTCGGAATATGGTCTGGTTTTCAAAAAAAGAACTTTTGTTCATTTGCTTATTGGAATTCTAATCGGAGTTTTTTCAGTCATATTACTATTTTTCATTGGAAAGGTCACCGGTATTTTAATGGTTACTAAGGTATCATCGGCCCCAAGTCTTCTGTTGTTATTTCCTTTTGCTTTTAAAATGCTTCTTGTAGGTATTTTAGAGGAGACTTTTTTCAGAGGCTATTTATTTACCAATCTTTACGAAGGATTTAAATCAAAAAATACATCCAAAAAACGAGCACTTTTAATTTCACTAGTGGTATCATCGGTATTGTTCGGACTAGCTCATTTTGGTAATAATAATGCATCAATTCTTTCGATTGCATTGCTAACAATAAACGGAATGGTTTGGTGTATTCCATTTGTAATGACTAAAAATTTAGGATTGTCAATCGGGCTACATGCGGCTTGGAATTTTACGCAGTCCCAATTAGGGTTTACAATGAGCGGCAACAAGGCTTTAAATTCATTTTACAGCATTGAAAACAAAGGTTCCGATTTGTTGACAGGTGGAGAATATGGTCCTGAAGCCGGAATTTTAGGGCTTATTGGGTTTATAGCCATGTTATTAACATCATTGACTTATTTGAAACTTAAACAGAGAAAATATAGCCTTTAGTTAATCAGCATCATTAAAACATCTGGCAAGTTTAAATTTTTCTTTTTACATACGGTTTGATGCGAAAGCGCCCAGAAATCTACTCTACTTATTGAAATGTTCCGTTCCTATTTTTCTTCCTTCGCAGAAATCTTTCAAACCCGACAATGAAGTTATAGGAAAGGTGTAAAGGGCTTTGCTTAAAGGCAGGAAAAAAAACTAATTCCAAAAAAAAATTAGAAAACAGAATATTGAATTCATTCTAAAAACTCCTATTTTTCATGTAGATAATTATTAGTTTATTTTAAAAATAACGGTATATAGGCAATTCAGTTCGTTGCATATAGTGACCAAAGTGTAGCAAAATGATCTTTATCAACGCATTCATGAAGAAAGTTCTTTTAGATTTATTCTCAAGTTATCATCAAAGACATAAAGTTGCGTTCCTATCAAAAATAAGCTAGTCCTCAATGCTTTTTCCAATATAAATATAAAACTACCGCTCCGCGAGAAGAACAATCGCCCCTACTCCCACCACCATTTATAGTTGGCAAGCTCTTTGGGAGTCGCGCAACTCCAGGTCTGCAACACGTCACCATCAGAGTTTATAATTACACCTATCATCTCATTAAACAGGTTCAATCCCGGCCCACTCTTCGGCACAACACCATCTTTAGGTGTCTCCTCCTTTATCAGAATATTAAAGGACCCTTTACTGGTTATATTTGGCAATTCTTTGTAAACCACACCGATGTTCTTGGTTTTATTGGGATTCCAGCTAATGATTTTAGATTCATCGGTGATATATACACACTGCATTAACTGTTGGCCATTGTTGTATTCAAAACCAAAATCCATGGCTCCTGTGTTTTGAAAAGTGTAACAGGAGTTGGTTATCAAATAGCGCCTATGTTCTGGCCAAGGTTTTCCTCCGGTAAGGTGAGGGATTAAATTCATTCCATCGGTCTGAAGCTTTTCAGTTGAACCCGCGGCAGCTAATGTCGTCGGAACCACATCAGCCAACGAAACCATTCGGTCACACACCGATCCTGACGCCTCAGATTCCATAAACTCTTTAGACCATATAATCATTGGCACACGAATCCCGCCTTCCAAGCCATCCCACTTGTGGCCATCCAGTGGATAGTTAGAGCCCTCGATCGCACCATTATCACTAACGATTATAACCACCGTATTATCAGCAATTTCAAAGGCTCTTAATGTTTCCATTACTCGACCTATATTGCGATCAAGACCATAGACCATCCCGGTATAGTGGTCCGCCATTAAAGCATCGTTACTCTTTTTTGTTGCACTTTTCCGAATCTCTTCGTCACTCATGCTTCCAAATCTATCCGGAAATAACTTGCGCATATCCTCCGGCTTACCCTGCAAAGGAGAATGCGGTGCAGTATGTGCAATGTAGAGCATAAATGGGTTATTCTGGTTTCGTTTAATGAAATCCACCGCATGGTCCGTAAAAAGATCGGTAATGTATTCTCCCTCTCCAGCTATATACTCTGAGGGCTTCAAAGCCCTTCGCATGGGAAGTACCTCTCCCTTTTTCATGTAGGATGGGCGAGCACCTCCATTAAAGAAAAGACCATCATCAAACTCTGCACTAACAGGATTTGTATTATCATAACATCTTTCGATAGGGTATTTTCCATGTACCTTGCCGACAAGACCGGTGGTGTATCCCATTTTTCGAAACCGATTACCCAACCAAGGTTGTTCAGTTGCGCTTTTGCGGCCTACCCACATACCACTCAACAGTACCTGCCTGCTCGGAGCACACCAACCGGTGGCATATGCACGGCTAAACATAACCCCCTCGTTAGCTAAGCGATCCATGTTAGGCGTATACTTATACGCCTCCGGCTTATTGTCCACCCCCCCATTCAGTTTGCGATAAGCTCCGATATCGCCATACCCAAGATCATCCGCTAGGATAATTACAAAGTTTGGTTGAGTTGAGCTTGATGCCGAATCAGTTGTCTGGGCATGAAGTGTGGGTAAAAGAGTTATACAAAAAACAAAACCTTTAAAACTTGACAAGGCGTTTCTCTTGAGTCTCATATTGTCTTTCTTTTTAAATATTATTTTTCTAAACAATCATTTTTTTAATTCCTGTTTTGCTATCTCAATATCTTTTTGAGCATACTCCGTAAATTTCACCCAGTCTGCCATTCCCACTCTTTTCATCCAAATGGGGTTGACGTATTGTTTCATTGCATTTTCTGTGTATTTCTGCCAAAAGTCCAGTGCCATTTCCAGCTGTTTCACTGCCTCCTTCTGGTATTCTTTATCTTTTGTTTTTCGATACATAGCCACATGTGTTGTACCACTGATTTTATGGGCATAGTACTTGCCTAAAAAGCTAATTGATTTTATGTCTTCAACAGTATTTGAAAGTTCCTTGTTTTCAATCTGGTCCAAGCTATTTAGGATTTCCAAGGCTTTATCGGTATGTTCGTGAAGCTGCCTTGAAATTTTCAGAGGCGAAGTTAATTCCGAGGTTTCTCCTAGCGCGACCATTTCAACATAGTCGGGTATGGTTTGGTTATTTGTTCCCGGGTGTACTTCTTGTTGGATAAACTGATCAACATGGTGGATACCCAATCCATCAATTGAAGCGGTAGGATGCCCTTTACGTGACATATTTCCTTCTATATACCAGCTAAAATCGGCTACCCCCCAATGAAATCCGGTTGTTACGGGATAAATCATTGAAGCTTCCTGCCACGCGGTAAAAAGTAATTTACCTTCAATTTCGGGGAAACGATGTTGTAGTATATCCGCAAACCGTTGATTCGTTAAATCCGGATCATAGCCAAGCCTTCCCATTGACATCCAGTGGTACCAATGCTTTTTTACCTCCAATTCACGAGGTATTTTTGGATTTTTAGCTAAAAACTCACGCCCCCATACGTAACCATCCGACCCATAGTAAAATCCTTCAGAAACATCGTAAGGGATATTTTTTATAAACTCCCGCAAAAAACCCGGAGCTCCCCAACGGAAGTAATAATTATCATCGTTCCTAAGTGTCCACAAGGTTTTCCTGCCCTGAATTTCCTTTACAAATTCATCGGCATATGGCTGGTTTATGGAACTCATAATATGAGCCTGTGCATACTTAAAACTGAATATAAAATTGACATTTTTATTTTCGATAAGTGGGGCAAACCGATTATCAATTTCTTGTACATCACCTTGGTGCAATCTATGAATAAAAGTAATCTTCCGATCGGGAAATAGTTCTAAAGCATCCAGAATACCTTTCCCGTAGGTGTCAAATGCCCATCCTTCTTTTACATCCGATGGATAACCGGCCATGTTTTCTCCTACAGTTAATCCAATACCCCCCAAATCCGGATAGGTAAGCAGCATCTGTTTTACACTCTTTCTGAAATAGTCTTTTGTAATTGGATTATCGGGCTTTTCCGTAATGCCATATTTTCCATCGATTCCAAAATCAAAAACATTCCAGACCATTACATAGAAGTCTATATTGCGCTCTTTGGCATACCACATCACTTTTTGCCAGTGCTCTATTTTTTCTTCGATGGTCATCTTTTTGACCAATTCCGTGTTTTCTAAAATTTCAGGATATTTCACGCCGTTTCCAATGGCCCAGAATCTATCAATGGGCGTCGTTGTTCTCCTCACATCATCAAGTGCCACATCTGGGTATTCAGGGACTTTGATCATGGAAGGAAAAGGATGAAGACTCCAAAGTGAAATCATATTGTAACGATCTCGGGCCAGTTCATCTATGTATGCTGTCCAAAAATCCATACTCCACATCTCGGGAATGGCTTGTTGACACGCTTCGCTTGGGTCTGTGTAGGTTGGGGTTCGCACATCCAATGGAATATTGAATTTCACGCCACGTGTTGACATGTATGGGTTCTGCTTTGTTTCCATGACATTATCTATTCCGTATAGACGTATCTGTTCTGCCAATTCAAACACTCCATACATCAACCCGGGTTCATCGGCACCTATCACCCATATTTTATCCTTTTTACTGTTTTTGATTGCAAAGCCTTCTGGTTTTAGGTCAAAATCAATCTCTGGGTATCCCACCCCTTCTGACTTCAGTTTGGTGAGACCTGATTGAGTAAACAATAATACATCCGCATCCACAAGCTTTGTAGATAAGATGAATACACCTTGCACACTAAGGTCATCCCTCAAATCGTTCAAGGCAAAATCAAGCGTTGGCGAACCTTTTTCGTGATATACTGAAATGGTTTTTTGACCAAAGAGATTGATTGATGCAAGGGTAAATAAAATACCAAGTATTAATTTTGCAGCATGAACAATTTTTACCATAACTTAGTTTTTTGTCTTAAATATTCTTTTTCGTTTTTTATTATTTATTTCTCAACTAATTATCGGCAATCCAACACATCTTTAGGGGGATTAGTGAATGGGCTATTCAAGGTTGAAGCCATCCAAACGAAGTAATTCTCCTTTACCTATTCTCAGTTACACTGTGTCCATAGGGTTTATTTAATGCGGAGAGCACGTATTCTGGGAATACGGTGATGTTGCGAATTTTGATGTTACGGTAATAGATCTCAGCACCTTCGGATTGCAGCTGAATCTGTCCACTCGTAAGGGGTTCATCATTGCGTTTAATCTGGGTGATGTGCATTACCACGTTTCCGTTCACAAGATGAAATGCTTCGTCGCCAAGGGTGTAGATTTCAATGGTATTCCACTCACCGTTCGGCTTTTCAAAATTCCCTCTTTTAATAATACGTGATCTTTGTTGGCTATCCGTGCCTTTTGGATCCCACGTTGAAAACCTCTGGCCTACGGTTGGAACGGTTTTGGCAAACACATTTGGATTGCCCTGATGACTACCCAACAGATATATATCTCCGCATTCATTCTCTTGAATTTGTGCTTCAACGCAAGCTTTCCATACGTTCCAGATTCCACCGTGATCGCCGAAGCTATGGTAAAGAATCCCGCTATCCCGAAGTTTATTTAAGCGCGGCTCCCATTTCTTTTGACCCCACTTAAACTGGAGCGAAAGGTGATAGTTGCCGAAGCTCTCTTTGGTTGAAACACAGCCATAGATTTCTCCGGTAATGGCGAGGACGGGTTGACTATCCTGCTCGATCATGTTTATAACGTTTTTCGGGTCGTTGTTCAGACCCAACGGAGTTCCTACATGAACATTGTCAGATTGGAAGGTTCCTTTGGGCAAACCTTTTACTGTGGAATGAGGAATGCCCATAAATTTTTCCCAGTGTGCCAAATCTTTATCAAGCAGGATCTTCCAGTCGTTTTTAATAGACGTAGGAGCTCCCACTTCCGTTGTGTCTTGAGCCGTTGCGCTGGCATGCCGGAGAAAGCAGGCCAGGCTAAGAGTCGCTGCCGATACAATGTACTGTTTTGTCCGTTTCATTTTTTTCATATTTCTTACCAAATATCATGCTTAAGTAAGCCGTTAAGGGCAATTAAAAGGGCTGCGAGACTTTGACTGGATCGATTATTCGGTAAGGAGAGCCCTTTTATTGATTATTTTAGAAAGAACCAATCCAGCTGCATCATTTCTTTTTCCTTTGAGTTTGGTAAGTAATGTATTGAACTCATATTTACTAATTGGAGAAACTGTTCCATTCCTTCCGAAATCAGCCCTCTTGGTTATCACCTATTCTTTCATAAAAAAGTCCCTGATTTCCTCCATGCTTGCATCCGTTGTTCCCCCTGGAAGTTGCGTAAATACCATTCCGGCATCTGAGGCATCCCCTTCGGCATTTCCGTTAAGCCCTAACTCAGGTGCTCCGGCAGCCTCTAAGCGGGTCAGTAACCATTCGCCCATAGTTCCTGAGAATCCGAACCCTTCCACCTGCTCGCCATATAGTTTCAACCAGTCCCAAGCTTTAACACCTGAACGCTTACTCCTTGGAGCCTGATTCCACCCGGTTGAATTTTGCGATAGGTTAACTC
>JBATTK010000127.1:0-14072 GCA_049670505.1 Saonia sp. | reverse complement strand
TGTCTATTGGATTGCTTTTGTGAACGAGCTACCTATAGGATATGCAAAACTGAAGCTAAATTCCAGACTGGAATTCATTAAAGGGGAAAACGTTTCCCAACTTCAAAAAATTTATGTCCTAAAGGATTTTCTATCTATGAAAATAGGTTTTGAACTGCAGCAAAAGCTATTAGAAAAAGCAAGGGAGAACAAATCTGAAACCATATGGTTATCCGTTTTGGAAAGCAATAGCAGGGCGTTAAATTTTTACGGTAAAAATGGATTCGCCACAATAGGAAATCACAATTTCCAGATCGGGAAAAAAAATTTTCGGTTCAAGGCAATGTCAAAAATGCTGGGGTAAACCTTTGCTATTTAAAAATAAAAACATAAAAAACCCAGGGAACAACCCCTGGGTTTCACGCACTAATACTACTAAGATGTTAGGTTTAACGTAAGCGATCAACAGATTTTACAAGATCTTCATCCTTCTTTATAGCTCTGTTGGCCAGAACTAAAAAAACGATAGAAAATACAGGAATCAGCATCCCAATACCCTTCTCAGAAATGGTGTTTTCTCCGGATAAGTTTAGTGATCGATAAACGAAAAATCCTAGTAAAAAAAGATTTAATATCATGTTCAATCTGTTCATAACAAATTGATTCTTTCTATTTTTGAATAAAAAAATAGTGACGATTGCCAAGACTACCGATACATAGTAGACAATGGAAACTATCATTTCGGAAGCAGCAAAAACCTTTGCTCCATTGGTATCGGACCAGAGGTTTAGCAGAAAAGGCAAGACTCCCCCTAAAAAGGCGACTACAAGCAAATATAAGGTCTGAATTCTTTGAATCATTGCTTTTTTCTGCATTTAAAGTGCAAAAATAAGTGTCTTTTTGAGAATTATCCCCGAAATATTGAAAATAATTTGTAATATTGCTCTGTTATTAGTTATAGCACTTACCAAAGGGAACATCTTTCCCAAGTAATACCCAAATAACAATACACTTCATAATTTTCAAGACAAGTATAACTTATTCAACACTTAATGTTTGAGATTTCAGATTTAAAATCGAAGAAACTTCCTGAGCTTCAAGAAATTGCAAAGGGTTTAAATGTACCAAAATACAAAACTCTTAAAAAGTTGGATTTGGTCTATCAAATTTTGGATGTCCAAGCTTCGAATCCTAAGGCCTTGGATGCCTCTATAGATACCCCAAAGCCCAAAGCACCGCCTAAACTTAGGAGAGAAAGGACCCCTAAAGCGAAAACTGAGGGTGCCAAAACGACGCATGCCAGCGGTGAAAATACTCCTTCTGAACGCGCTTCCACTAAAACCAAGGTTCAAGAAGAGAGAAAGCCACAACAACATCAAAGGGCGGCCAACACTGGCCCCAGTAAAAAGGAACATCAAAAAAATACCCCACAACATAAAGGTCCCAACCCTAAAAAGAACACAGTCCATCATCAAAATAATGGCCAGGATAAGAAAAATAGCAATTTTGATAAAGACTTAAAGAATAAGTACAAGCAACCGGAATTTGAATTCGATAGTATTATAGAAAGCGAAGGGGTGTTGGATATTATGCAGGACGGCTATGGTTTTTTACGATCTTCGGATTACAATTACCTATCCTCACCGGATGATATTTATGTATCTCAATCGCAAATACGATTGTTCGGGTTAAAGACCGGGGATACCGTATTAGGGAATGTTCGTCCACCAAAAGAGGGCGAAAAATATTTTCCTTTGATCAAAGTAAATAAAATCAACGGCCTGGACCCACAAGTGGTCAGGGATAGGGTTGCCTTTGAGCATTTAACGCCTTTATTCCCGGACGAAAAATTTAATTTGGCGGAACGTCAGAGCACCATTTCCACACGTATCATGGATTTGTTTTCACCTATTGGAAAAGGACAACGGGGCATGATCGTTTCCCAGCCTAAAACAGGTAAGACGATGTTATTAAAGGATATCGCCAATGCCATCGCCGCCAATCATCCGGAAGTATATCAAATTGTTTTATTGATCGATGAACGTCCGGAGGAAGTTACCGACATGCAACGCAATGTACGTGGGGAAGTAATTGCCTCCACTTTTGATAAGGAAGCAACGGAACACGTACGTGTGGCCAATATTGTATTGGAAAAAGCAAAGCGTCTGGTAGAATGTGGTCATGATGTAGTAATCCTATTGGATTCCATTACGCGTTTGGCCCGTGCCTATAATACCGTGCAACCTGCCTCGGGCAAGGTGTTGAGTGGGGGTGTTGATGCCAACGCACTGCACAAACCCAAACGCTTCTTTGGTGCCGCACGTAATATTGAGAATGGCGGATCCCTATCTATTATTGCCACTGCTTTGACAGAGACCGGATCTAAGATGGACGAGGTAATCTTTGAAGAGTTTAAAGGAACCGGTAATATGGAACTTCAATTAGATCGTAAGATATCCAATAGAAGAATATTCCCTGCCATTGACCTTACGTCTTCCAGTACGCGTAGAGATGATCTGTTACTGGACGAAAATAACATTCAGCGCATGTGGATCATGCGTAAATACTTAGCGGACATGAATCCTGTAGAAGCTATGGAATTTATGGAACAGCGCATAAAGCAGACCAAAAACAACGAGGAATTCTTAATGACCATGAGTCAATAGGCCTATTTCCCATATAGATTTTAGAACCCCCCTTGACTTTTGCCAAGGGGGGTTCTAATTTAAAAAGCCATACAACGAATAGATGCCATTTATCGTTAAAACAAAAGGAATATATACTATTTTTATTGCAAGAAAAAAGTTCCCCACAATTAATAGAACACATTAATAACTATTTAAAAAGTCTTGATCATGAAAAATGTTACACAAAATTCGCTTGTACAACTATTTGCTTTTGTTATGTGCCTAAGCTTTATCTCTTGTGGGGAAAGAAAAAAAGAAGGTGATGATGAACCAAAAGAGGACCCCATAGTCATTGCTCCCGCGCAAATTATAGATGTAAAACAGGCCAAACATATGTATGACGATTATACCAAACGTAGGGTACCGCTCATTAAACACTATGAGGATTCTATAAATAGATATGATAAAAAAAGTAAAGATACCTTTGATGTTGCCCGCTACACCTATTATGACTATAAGACCATTAAGCAATATTTGGCCTTTATAGAACAGGAAGCCAAAAAGGCAAATGTTGAAATTTCTACCTTACGGTTCTATTTATCCAACTACCCGGATAAAGAACACTTTGAGCATAGCAAAAGAAAAATAAAACATCCCAGACAAAATTCCATTTTTATCATGCCGACCATAAAAAGGGGCGATAGGGAATTTGGTTTTTATACTACCGGAGGAGAAAAAGATAGAACGCCCGTTCTACTGACCAACAAATTGGAAAGGCATGCGCCAAATGGCATAGGTGCTTTAGAAAGTGAAGGTTACAGAGCCCATGCTTCCTTTATACCAGCCATTTTGAAACCCAATGCCAATGCTCCTTCCGCATTTAACGGTGACCAAAGTTTTGTTTTGAACGAGGGTAGTTCTGTACCGCCGCCTCATTAGTAATTGATTTTCAATAGTTAAAAGACATACTATTTGAATACTATGATGGATACCTTTATGGAGAACTCCTATATACCGTTATATGGGATAACGGCTGTTTTGTCCTTATATAAATACCGTAAATATTTTAATACCTCTTTAAAATATTTACCAATTCTTTTTATTTATACGTTTTTTAATGAGCTGTTAGGGGAGTTGATTTCCGAGTATGAGCTGTTCAGTTTATTTCAGAAAAGTCTTTACATCACATATAATGTAATAATATATAATATCTACAATGTTATTTTCTACCTCTATTTCTATTATATTTTTTGGAATTCCCTAGTAAATGAAAAGCAAAAAAGGATCATTGTATATGGTGGTATTATTTTCCTGCTTATAGCTGTTATCAATCCATTTTTTGAAAACTTTATGATCGAAGCACAAACATTTACTTATGTTTTTGGAGGTATCGTCTTGCTTTTGTGTACCATTTTTTATTTTGTGCAGTTACGAGATCCCAACAGGGTTTTTTCTATAAATAGAGATCTTCTATTTTGGTTGAGTGTAGGACTGTTTATTTTTTATAGCGGGTATTTGCCCATTAAAGTCGACCGATATTTTAACACAATATATGACCTTAGGTATTTATATTTACGGAAGATACACCTATCCCTAATCATCATAATGTATACTTGTTTTATCATAGGATTTGTACGAATGCGAAGGCGGTTGACCACATAATCTCCTTTGCATTCTTCAATCCAGCGTATGAAAATTACAATTCATCCTTTTTCATCCTGTATATTCTGTTTTTTATTCGATTTTAGTAAAAAATTAAGCTTATGACCACCTATACCATTTTAATGTACCTGCATTTGGTAACCGTTGTTCCCTGTATCTTTATAGGAGCTTTCCTGCTGATGGCAACAAAGGGTACCAAAAACCATAGGGGCATTGGCAAAGTATATATGGGCCTTATGTTCTTTACTGCGATGGTAAGTTTATTTTTACCTGCACAAGTAGGTGCACAGTTCTTAAATCATTTTGGGTGGATACATTTGTTCAGTATTCTTACCCTTTACGCTGTACCAACGGCCGTTTGGGCCATTAAAAAGGGAAATGTAAGGAGACATAGGAGTAAAATGATACTCCTTTATATAGGAGCGATCATAATTGCCGGCGGGTTTACCTTAGCACCCGGCAGGTATCTACACGGGGTGTTTTTTAACTAAATCATAATCAAAGGAAAAATACTTTCTTAACCTATGGTGTATTTTGGAGGTCATAAAAACGGAAAAAGCGTCAGTTCGAGTGGTTTTTCGCAACAAAGTGGGGAAAAATTGTATCGAGAACAGCTTTTTTTGATCCAAAACTCTATTCTCGATACACTTCTTCCTCCGGTCGAAGCACCTGCCTACCGCAGGCAGGCCTGTTTGCCGACAGGCAGGTTCGAACTGATGAATTTTGAATCTTAAAATCAAAATGCACAACGGGTTTTCTTACCTATGTAACTTGAAAAATTGACAAATCTTAAAGTTTTATGTAGGAAAAGAGATAAAAATCATTACTTTTAAAACGGTCATTTTTCATTGAAAAATTCCATACCAAACCAAAACTAACAAACTAGTCTAACCAACTATGACTACGTACATTACGGAATACAAAGCAACCCATAAAATAATTCAGATAGGGGAACATTCCTGTTTCATTTGGCAACAAGAGGGCGGGGAGATAGATATGGATATGTTAAAAGGGAAAATCAAAAGAGAATCCTCTGTACACTTCTTTAAGCTGGTGTCTGGAGGACAGTATCCCATTTCCCATGATGACATCTCGGTAGAAGTAATAAAGGCCGAACCTTTTAATGGGTAGTCCATTCCTTGGACAAGGAATGGACCAAAAAACAAAAACGCCTTTCTTTCGAAAGGCGTTTTTTTATACTACACAGTAAGCGTTACAAAGCAGCGACCTGCTTCGTCAATTTACTTTTTAAGTTTGCCGCTTTATTGGCATGGATGATATTGCGCTTTGCCAATCTGTCGATCATACTTATTACGGTAGGCAATAAAGTTTGTGCATCTTTTTTATTCTCCTCTGCACGCAGTTTTTTAATTGCATTACGGGTCGTCTTATGCTGGTACCTGTTACGCAAGCGAACCGCTTCGTTTCTTCTTATTCTCTTTAATGCCGACTTATGATTTGCCATTATATTCTTTTGTTATATTTTTAATAAAACCTACTGAGCCTTTATTTTGTAGCCCGTAGGGGAATCGAACCCCTGTTACCAGGATGAAAACCTGGCGTCCTAACCCCTAGACGAACGGACCATATATTTATACAATTGCGGATGCAAAAATACAATTATTTTTAACTATCGCAATACCTATATATTATTTTTTAATGAAACTTCTCTTAGACCTTCCTGGATAACCGATTCAACCCATAAAATGCCCTAATAGACCCTCGTCGTTTATCCTGCCATGTCTCCCTTTGATATTTAGTACGCTTTTGCGAACAACACCCTTCGCAATGAAGGTTTTCCTGTAAACACACAACTTCCCTGCTCTTCTTTAACATTTATGGGAATACAACGAATGGTAGCTTTTGTTTCATCCTTTATCCGTTCCTCAGTTTCAGCGGTCCCGTCCCAATGGGCGGAAATAAAACCACCCTTTTCTTCCAAAATGGTTTTAAATTCATGATAGGAATCCACTTCGGTAATATGATCGCTTCTATAGTCCGCTGCCTTTTGATAGATGTTTTTTTGGATATCTTTCAACAAAAATTCGATTTTCCCGACTACATCCCCCATTTGAACGGTTTCTTTTTCCAAAGTGTCCCTACGGGCTATTTCATACGTTCCATTATCCAAATCGCGTTGACCGATTGCCAAACGCACAGGAACACCTTTTAATTCATACTCGTTGAATTTGAATCCTGGTTTATGGGTATCCCTATTATCGAACTTCACGGATATACCTTTAGAACGCAGTTCCTTTACCAAGGGATTTACCTTTTCGGAAATGGCATCCAATTGTTCCAGACCCTTGTAAATGGGGACGACTACTACTTGTATAGGGGCCAATTTGGGGGGTAGTACCAAGCCATTATCATCACTATGGGTCATGATCAAAGCACCCATGAGCCGGGTTGAAACACCCCAGGAAGTGGCCCAAACATGTTCTTGTTTGCCTTCTTTGGACGCAAATTTTACATCAAAAGCCTTTGCAAAGTTTTGTCCCAGAAAGTGTGAAGTGCCTGCTTGAAGGGCTTTTCCATCTTGCATCAGGGCTTCAATACAATACGTTTCAACAGCACCGGCAAAACGTTCGCTTTCCGTTTTGGTTCCCTTGATTACGGGTACTGCCATATAATCCTCTGCAAAATCGGCATAAACGTTCATCATTTGTTCCGCCTCATCTATTGCTTCTTTTTCGGTGGCATGTGCCGTATGGCCTTCTTGCCACAGAAATTCCGCAGTGCGTAGAAAAAGACGGGTACGCATTTCCCATCGGACTACATTGGCCCATTGATTGATCAACAAAGGTAAATCCCTATAGGACTGGATCCATTTTCTATATGTATCCCAAATTATAGTTTCGGAAGTAGGTCTAACAATGAGCTCTTCTTCCAATTTTGCATCTGGATCAACAATAATTCCACTACCATCTTCGGCATTCTTTAATCTATAGTGAGTAACCACGGCACATTCCTTGGCAAATCCTTCTACATGACTGGCCTCCTTACTTAAATAGGATTTTGGGATAAACAAAGGGAAATAGGCGTTTTCATGTCCGGTTTCCTTGAACATTTTGTCCAGTTGAGCCTGCATTTTTTCCCAAATAGCATAGCCATAGGGTTTTATGACCATACATCCCCTAACTCCGGAGTTTTCGGCTAAATCTGCCTTAACCACAAGCTCATTGTACCATTTGGAATAATCCTCATCCCTTTTTGTCAAATTTTTACTCATTACTTGAAGTTTGGCACAAAACTTGTGAATTGATTACTTAAAAAAATAGTTCGGTAAAACTAACTATTTTTACCATGTTCAACAATTAAATTTACAACGATGATACATTCTCTACCTTGCCCAAGAATTAGAACTGTTGCCATGTTTGCCCTGTTGGGTGTTTTCCTGGCTTCATGTGGTTCGTATCAACAAGCATCTTATTACGATAACGATGGTATCTATGGAAATGACAACAATAGGGTTTCTGTTGAAAAACCCACAACACAACCAAGGCAAGAAGCGCAACAAAGTAAGAGAAATGAAAGTAATGCCTATGGAGATTATTTTGGACAAAGAGCTGATGAATATGGAGAATTTCTGGATAGTGAAGTTTTTACCGATGTAGATAGTTATTATGGCGGTACGGAAAACGACAGCTTGGAAATTGCGCAAGAAACCGATTATTTTAATTCCAATAACAATTACAATGGTAATGCCGGATGGGGAGAAAACCCTTCCAATGTCAATATAAACATATACGATAATTGGGGCGGTGGTTTCGGTGGTGGATTTGGATATGGAGGATTCGGTTGGGATCCCTGGCTATGGAACAACTGGGGCTGGGGCGGCGGATTTGGATTTAATAGATTTGGATATGGAGGTTTCGGTTGGAACAATTGGGGCTGGGGCGGTGGCTTCGGTTGGAACAATTGGGGCTGGGGCGGCGGATTTGGCTATGGATTTGGAGGCTTTTATGGTGGGCCATTATGGGGCGGCTATTATGGCAACAGAAACTTTGGATTCAATAGAGGTAGACGCGGTTACTACAATAGAAATGCTATAGCCGGCAATTCCTTTAGGGGTCGCTCCAATATCGGTAGAACAACTAGAGGTACGTCTTCTAATAGGTATAGGACCAACAGTAGTAGGTACGCAAACAATAGAAATACTATAGCAGCTAGGAACTCTAGCAGGTATAGAACGGGAACTACGGCTAGAAGAACGGTAGGAGTGGATGCAGCGGCGAGAAACCGATCTTATAGAACAAGTAGAAGTACCAGGGCCGTACCTAGATACAACGGTAGTTCCAGAAGTAGTCAGACATACAGAGGCAATACTCCAAGGAGCGGCAGCTATAGAAGTGGCACTGCTAACAGAACCAGTGCAGGTAGAGGAACTTATAGAAGTGGCGGTACATCTAGAAGTTCATCTGGATACAGAGGTTCAAGTAGCGGTAGATCATCTAGAAGTTCTGGATACTCAAGGTCTTCTTCGTCCTCAAGAAGTTCTGGATATAGAAGCTCTGGTAGAAGCTCCAGAAGTTCTGGCGGGAGCGTTAGAAGTTCCGGTGGTTCTTCCCGTTCCTCTGGAGGTAGCAGAGGTGGCAGTAGAGGCGGAGGAAGAAGACAGTAGTAAACCCAATCATTCAACAACATCTTAAATCTTAACAAAATGAAGAGTTATTTTGCTTTCCTTATGCTTTTGGCCTGTTCAATAACGAGTGCACAAAACATCAACGATGTATTAAGATATGGTACTGAAAGTCTTCAGGGCACAGCCCGCTTTCAGGGACTTGGCGGTGCTTTCGGCGCAGTTGGTGGGGACTTATCAGCTTTAAACATAAATCCTGCCGGTTCCGCAATTTTTAACAATAGTTTGTTTACCGTTTCCGGAACAAATTACAATAGAAACAATGACGCCACTTATTTTAACAGAACCAGCACCACAGATATAAACTCCGTTGACATCAATCAGTTAGGAGGTGTTTTTGTATTTAAGAATACGGATGAGAATTCTAATTGGAAAAAAATATCCTTAGCCATCAATTATGATCTGGCACAGAATTTTGACAACGAAGTTTTCATTACCGGAAACAGTGATCAAGGAATAGACAATTACTTTTTAAATTTTGCCCAAGGCGTTCCTTTGGGGCCGTTACGTGTGCAGGAAAACGAATTCATAGAAGATGCTTATTTGGATATTGGGGCCAATCTGGGTTTTGGAGATCAACAGGCATTTTTAGGCTTTCAAGGTGGGATTATTGATCCGGCAGAAGATATCGATGATAATACGGAATATATATCTAATGCACAATATAGTACGGTAAATCAGGAATATCTGCGCAGTACTGCAGGTTATAACAGTAAATTCACTTTAAATTTGGCGTCTCAATATCAGGAGAATCTATTCTTTGGGGCCTCCTTGAACTTCCACTCCGTTCTTTACGAACAAGTTACTTTGTTCGATGAAAGCGGATATGACCCCACTTCCCCAATTCAGTTTACCACCTTTGATAGTTTCCTACGTACGGATGGGTGGGGTTTCTCCTATTCTCTAGGAGCAATAGCCAAATTGAATGAAAATATTAGAATAGGTGGAAGCTATCAGTCGCCTACATGGTATCGATTAAGGGACGACTTTTCACAACGGATAAATTCCGATTTTCCGGATACGAATCCTGAAATTAATTTCATCGATTTCAATGTTGTGAACCTCTTTGAAGAATATACGGTTGAGATTCCGGAGAAATTTACGGGAAGTGCGGCCATTATTTTTGGTAAAGATGGACTTTTAAGCTTTGACTATACGTATCAGGATATGTCCCAAGCAGAACTGCTTCCGAACAGTGATCCTAATTTTTCATCCGAGAACGCTTTTATATCTACGGTTTTGAAGCCTGTTTCAAGCTTCAGGGTAGGAGGTGAATTTAGAATTGACCAAGTAAGCTTAAGGGGAGGTTATCGTTTGGAGCAAAGTCCTTTTGAAGATGATACCGTTGTTGGGGATTTAACCGGGTATTCTGCAGGTATTGGCTATAACTTTGGAGGCAGTAGATTGGATTTAGCCGTCAACCGGACAGAACAAGATGTGAATCAACAATTATTTGATACGGGCATAACAGCACCGGCATTAATCAATAATTTGAACACCAATGTAACTTTAGGATTTACCTTGAATTTTTAAAGTGTATTTGGGAAGAAACAAAAAGCCCCGACTTTACTGTCGGGGCTTTTTGTTTCTTATCGTTTTAACGTAAAATGGGCCCTTTTTGTAGTTGCCACTACTATACCCTCCTGATTTTCAGAAAATTCTATTCGAAACCAATAATCCGACGATGGTAGAGGCCTACCGTTAAAGGTACCATCCCAACCAATGGTAGTTTCGTCAAGTTGTTTCAGTAGTTTTCCATATCGATCAAATATGAATACTGCGGGATCGGTGAGTTCCTCAATACCCAAAATATTCCAAGCGTCGTTTATTCCATCTCCATTGGGAGTGAAAAACTTTGGATAACCTACCACCATGAATATTTCATTAATAGTACCGCAACCGTTCTTATCATTGATTATTAAGGTGTTCTCACCAGGAGGCACATCCAGAAAAACAGCATCGTCCTGAAATTCCCCTCCATTAATGGCATATTCATATTCTCCATCTCCCGCTACTATAATTTCTATATTGTTTGTATTGGTATCATCATCATCGAGATTCGATTCCAATACTACTACCTCCTCTAGGACAGGGGGTCCGAAGAATGTAATTAAAATATCATCGGAAACTACACCAAAACTAGTGTTTATGGATACAAAGTAGCGTCCCGAGTTAGGACTGCTTACTATAAGTTCCGGTTGGTTAGCATTAGCGGTAAGTACTTCTTCGGGAACACCGTCGCCGTCCCTATCTACGCTCCAATCTATACTTAAAACATCGGGGCCGGCAGGGGAATTTAAGGTACTTAAGGTAATTGGTGCATCTCCTTCACACGCAATGATATCCAATCCCAGGAATTCATCCCTAAGCGTACAATCCAAAGCGGTATCCTGATCCGCGTCTACGGAAGTACCCGTAAAAGTGAGTCGAAAGGGTTCTGGATCGCCAAGCAGGGTCGGATCAAAATTATTTATAAGCAAGTAATAAATTTCACCTTGCTGTACATCTAGCCACTCGTCATAGGTATTAAGGCTCTGTACCAGAAATGGGGCCCCGGCCTGACCACTTATCGGATTCACCCCTATACCCGTGAAACCCGTCCCGTTGTCCGCTTCATAATTACAGCGAATGGGCTCGGCATTGCCGCTGCTGATATCGCCGCAATCTACATCCGGGCCATAGAGTGCAAAATCCCACTCAGCGGTAGCGGACAAGGCTTCAATATCAAAACCTATTTGTCCGTCCGTACCCGCCCTAAAAACAAACCATGAAGTATTGTTTTCTATATTAGGTACGCCGATTCCTCCTATTTCCAAACAGCCTGTTTGCCTAATAACATTAAAATCAAAGTCTTCAATATCTCCCGCACCTTCCGCAAAAGTTTCCAAGGGCATATCCGCACAAACGGGTATGGCAGTTCTACAATCCGGTGAATTTGAGGAATTTATGACATCTTGGGCGTTTACTCCCAACACATATAGGAATAAACAACACATGAAATGAATATGTGTTCGCATAGATTATAGGGGCTAAGGTCGTATTAATAATATATAGTATAACTCCCAGAGCGCGGATTTAGTATATTTTGACCTATAATTTATGTAGTTTATCGATGAAGTGATTTTAAAAAATTTCAAGAAATTTTTTATTTACCCCGCCCGGAATTGCGAAAAAGGCAATTCTGATTCGCCGACTGGCGGAAGAGATAAGATCGTAAACCCTGCTTGCAGTAGGCAAACCCAAGGCCTTCGTCCTCCGAAATAGCTACATGAAGGCACAACGGAACCATCGAGAAATTTCTTAGATTAAAAAAGTAGTTTTTCGGCCCCTATCTCCGCAAGGAAAAGTGATTGTTTATATATTTGGCAGTGATATTTTGCCCTTCGTCATTTACATAGGTCAGTTTAAACCAATAATCGGATGAAGGCAATTGCTTTCCGCCAAGGGTACCGTCCCAGCCTATATCATTTTGGTGCAACTGTTTTATGAATTTCCCATATCGATCATAAATAAAAACAACGGGATTCGTTAGTTCGGAAACCCCGGCGATTTGCCACTCATCGTTGACCCCGTCCCCATTTGGGGTGAAAAACTTTGGAAAACCCACTACAGTAATCGTTTCAACATCCGCACCACATCCATTTAGGTCATTTATGGTCACTTCATGGATTCCTGGCAACACTTCCTCAAAAATAGGCTCCGATTGATAACCTCCATCATCCAAACGGTATTCAAAATCACCTTCCCTGTCGGATAAAATGGTCACTACATTATTGTTCTGCAGATGTTCTATAAGCACATCGGAAATCTCGGGAGTTCTAGAAATTACTATGGTTATAACCCACGTACTTTCACAACGTATGCCTGTTTCTTGATTGGTAATTACAACGGTATACGTTCCTGCCCGTGAAACCGTAAGGCTAGAAGTCGTTTCACCGGAATCCCATGAATAGGAGTAATTTGGATTTGACAATAGATCCCCGATAACCGTTGTGATATCGCCTTCACATAGAAAAACCTCTAAAGGAAAATTAGCGACCGGAGTTTCAACAACGGTTAATTGGAACTGTTGCGATACATCAAAACAGTTTGGGTTCTTTATGGAAGAAGTCCTGACATAAATAATTTCATTCCCTGCACTTAGTGGATATAATTTTGGAAGACTGCCCATACCCTTCACGGCATCGTCCATGGAACGATGATAACTCACCGTAAAATCGTTGGGATGCTGCCCTCCCAAGGCTTCGCTATCCTTTTGGGATAGGTCGTACATGACCATATCGGAGCAAAAGATTTCATCCAATACCGGAAAACTCGTTGGAGCGATCGAAAATTCCACTTGCACATCACTTGTAATCAGATTTCCCCCCGTAGTCAAAATCGATACCCTATAAAGTGCAGAAGTAGTAGGTTGCAGCGTAGGGTCATGTGCTCCCATAATAGGTAAAAATCCACTTCCCGTATCCGCAAACCATTCATAGTTAACGGCAGTTGTGGTAGTTGCATCCAAAACTACATTCTCATTATCACATACTGCCAGCGGAGGCCCCAAAAGATTGCTTATAATAGAACAATCTAGCGCATCGTCCGGGTTTGTAACAAAAATATTACCGGAGAACTGAATGGAAAAGCCAGAGTTGGTATTGCTAAAATTATTGACCAGTAAATAGTACTCTTCTCCAGGTGATACTTGAAGCCAATCCTCATAGAGAAACGTATTTCCAGTACCGGCAGGACTTTCCCCAACCCCCATATACACTTCATTATCCGAATTATCAAAGAAATTACAGCGGATAGGTTCCCCTAAACTATTGCAATCATCGGATCTGTACAGTGCAAAATCCCAATCTTCAGAGGCATCAAAACCTATATTAAAGCCCAATTGACCGGATGCTCCCGTACGAAAACGGTACCAGGCGGAATTAGATTCCACGGTGCCGCTACCCTGGATAAAACATCCTGTTCGGGAAGATCCATTAAAATCATCGATACCCATACCATTGGTGCCCCCATTTACGGGTGTGTTGTTACATATGGGTACAGCAGTACTACAATCCGCCGATATTTGTGAAAAAGCAGCCTGTATGCCCATGAATAACATAATCCATAAAGGAATACCTAAACGCATCATAAGTAGGAGCAAATTTGGATACTGTAAATGT
>JBATTK010000126.1:0-1684 GCA_049670505.1 Saonia sp. | reverse complement strand
TCGCCAAGCTGGTCAACGAATGGATTGATATTCGGATCAAACGATCTCCAAACATCGGCGTCTTCGGAGGCACGCTCTTCGATGTCCTCCCAACCCCATACCGACACAACAATTGGTCGTTCTGAATCAGCCAATTCCTCTGTCAGGAGTCTGGCCTCTTTCTGAATTTTTGCGTCTCGAGGGGCGGTCGTGACCAAAATAAATTCCGAAATTGCCGGTTCAAAGCCCTTCGCATCTTCGAGTTCTTTGACCAATTCGGTTTTTGTGATTTGGTCCTCAGATTTCTTGCACTGAACGGCAACCCATTCCCGTGTTTTCCGATCCCGACAACCGTAGACATCAACACCACATTGCGGCTGACCCCCTCGACCATTCAGCTGAGTTCTCGGATCGTCGAGGTGAAACTTAATAAGGTCTCGAGTTTTTCGCTCAAAATCTTGCCAGTCTTTAGGTTTCGGTAGAGAAACATTTGAACTAGGCATTGCAGGGACCTAACGCATGCTCACTATTTTTGGTATTTGCTTCCATACAATTGATACTGACTACCATATTTGGCAAATCGTGCCGCAGATTCCTAATCTACCCCAACTGACAGACAACAGGTCACCGCATAACAGAGACTGGATAATTGCGCAGACTGTGCTGGTTATGCATGCGATTCGCTGATTGAACCAACGGTGGACGCGAGCCAAACACTCGGGCTCGGCCACTCCTCGGCTGCCTACATGGTGCCTACACGGGAAATCAGCGCCCCAGGACGGGGCGCTAACTCTCTGATTTTATGGTGCCGGCACCAAGAGTCGAACTCGGGACCTACTGATTACAAATCAACTCTGCAATCAAGCAACAATGCGGTCTGCAGCTCGATTCTTTTAGAATTTTGCCGAGATTTGACCTCGTAGCCTTGCGGTGTGCAGGTACTTTCTTAGAAAGAATTCGCCGGGCATGTGCAAGCTAAAAGACCGCCGAATCCGCTCGAAAACCGGATCTGGGAGAAAGCGTTCAGTCCAGGCGTAGGCCTGCGTGAAGACTGGGGAGCGAATTTGACCCTGTTCCAACACCACCACGTATGCCTGAGTTTCGATAGTCTGCCAGACAGATACTAACGTCAAATTGCATACTAACATTCTCAGTGTTAGTGTGCATAACCATGTTAGAAATAACCCGAAAACGGCCTGGCAACGGCAATATTGCGGCAGACCTCCGCGCCTATGTTGCGGCCACCCTGCACCGGCCAATCAAGCTATCCCGCTGGAATGGTGCGGCCGGTTTGCCGTCGTTCTTGTCGCACCGCTACGACTTTTTCGCTGCCCTTATCGGTCACCAGCCCTGCCTATTCGCGGCTGATCGAGGCACTGCAGACGCCACACCTGCAAACGTCGCCAAACATCTTGCCCGCATCGAACAGGCATTTGATGGCGTTGTCATCTACGCTTCGCAACACTTAGCCGCCGATCGCCGCTCACGCCTCGTCGCGAACGGCATCTCTTTCGTGGTGCCCGGCAATCAGCTTTACATCCCGCCGCTTGCGTTGGATCTACGGGAACATTTTCATGCCCGGCCGAAGCGAGGGCTCGACCAACTGTCTCCGGCAGCACAGGCAGTATTGTTTTACGGCATCTTGTTCAATCATGAATTGCGTGCCAATCCGGCCAATCGTACGCCATCGCAAATGGCCAGGGCA
>JBATTK010000125.1:0-35387 GCA_049670505.1 Saonia sp. | reverse complement strand
CGCTAGGTGTGGTAAAACGCAAACGCCCGGGTTCCTGGCCCGTTAAAATACTGGCCCGGGTAGGTGAACAGAGTGGACTTGCCGTATAGGCATTGGTAAACAACATACCGGATTTTGCAAGTGCATCTATATTTGGAGTTTCATAATAATCGGATCCGTAACACTTTAGGTCTTTCCAACCAAGGTCATCTGCCAAAATAAAAATCACATTTTGTTTCTTTTTTGACTGACCATGGCTCTGGAAAAACACCAAGAGACCTAAAATACTTAGAAACACAATCTTTATGTTTCTCATTTGTCTTTTTATAAGAAGCATCACTTATCTTTTTTAAGGTACGGATTAAACATCTGTAAAATCTTTGTTCATATAGCAATGGAATTGACCTCATACGGATCGTTTTCGGCAGTACCCGTTATTTTTTGAGTCTTGTGCTAAAGGAATATGCACCTGATCCCACTTCCAATATCGTTGCTTCATCATTGGATTCCAAAACCTTAATTTCGGGCATTTTTGATATGGCTTTATTGTTTTCCTTAATATCCGTTGCTTCAGAGGTAGGGATGTACACCTTGGCCTTTGTATTCACGGGAATTTGAACATCCATGATGAGCGTATTGCCTTTCCATTTCCAAGCGGACGAAATGGTGCCATTGATACTTTTATAGCTTCCATTTATAAAGTCCATTTCCCTGCTTATTGCGGGTTTTATTACGATATTTCGATAGCCCGGGTCTTCGGTATCGATTCCTGCCGCATGCAGAAACATCCATTCCGCTACCGATCCGAAGGCGTAATGGCTAAAGGAGTTCATTGCCGCATTGATATCCGAGTTTTTGGCATCATCTTTTGTAAAACTGTTCCACCGTTCCCATATGGACGTACTGCCGTTTGCTACGGAATACCCCCAACTGGGATATTTGGTTTGTTGGTACAGGCGGTAGGCCAGATCATGATACCCGTATTTCGACAAAACCAACATGACGTGTTTAGTTCCCAAGAAACCTGTGGAAAATTTATAACCATTTTTTTCTATTTTTTCCGCTAGGCGTGCGGCTCCTTTCTGAGCTAAATCTTTAGGAAATAAATCGAAATATAAAGCAAGAGCATATGTGGTCTGGGTATCCTCGGAGGTATAGCCATTTTCCAAAATATACTTTTTGGAAAAGGCCTTTTTTATATTTTCAAACAATGACCTGTACTTTGTGGCATCTTCAATTTTTCCCAAAGCTTCGGCAATTTCGGTCATTAGTTTGGCATCATAGCCATAAAAGGAAGCCCCCACAAAATCATGGCTCGTCTCTTCGTTGACCGCAAGCCAATCGCCCCAATTATTGCCACCTCCCGGACGAATAAAACCGGTGCTGGCATCTTCTTGAAAGCGCATGAATTTTTCCATCCCTTCATACATATATTCCAGAATACGGGTATCGTTATATACCCTATACATGTTATAGGGAATTATGATGCCGGCATCCATCCATGCAGGGGCATATTGGTTGGGCCTCGAATATGGAAAGGGAGCAAAATTGGGGTAGGCACCATACCAACGTTGGGCATCATCCAAGTCAATAAGGAATTTGGTCATAAAAGCGGAAACATCTGCATTATAAGTGGCCGATCGCATGTAGGTCTGGGCATCGCCTGTCCATCCCAAACGTTCATCCCTTTGCGGGCAGTCGGTCGGAACCTCAAAAAAGTTGGCGCTCTGTGTGGTCCTTATATTTTCAAAGAGCGTATTGTTCATTGCATTAGACGTATTAAAGGTGCTTGCATTGGTCTCAATAGAACTGAGCACAATACCGGTAATTGCGTCCAAATTGGGCTTTCCGGGATACCCCTTTACCTCAACATACTGGAATCCGTGATAGGTAAATTTAGGCCGCCATATTTCTAGGCCTTCTCCTTTTAGGATATAGGTATCCGTAGATCGGGACAAACGCAAATTTTCCGTTTGGATATTGCCATCGCTCCTAAGAATCTCCCCGAACTTTAATTGCACCTTGGTTCCCTTTGGGCCTTTTACCTGAAGTTCTGCTATACCTGCAAAATTTTTACCTAAATCAAATACAAAAGTACCTGGTGATGGTTCGGTTATAGCCATAGGACGAATACGTTCCCTTTGCTTCAAAAAGGAACCCGGATACGCTTGTAGTTTTCCATTGGGATAGGTGTATTCCTTAGGTGTACTCCAAGCAGTTTCTATATAACCGGGGGCATCCCATCCCGAATTTTCCAATTGCGCATCGTATACTTCTCCCATTAGGATATCGGCCTCGCGAATGGGGCCTTCATTTGCTTTCCATGAGGTATCGGACGCAATGATTTCCTTGCTGCCGTCTTCATAGGTGATATGTATCTGACCCATGAAAGAAGGGTTTACTCCATAAAATTCCCTGACCTTATCCAATCTCACCAAAAGAGCATACCCAATATAACCGGCGTACCAACCATCGGCTATAAGCGCTCCGATAACATTTTCACCTTGCTTTAATTTATGGGTAATATCAAAGGTTTGATAGTACACTCTTTTATTATAGTCCGTCCACCCCGGTAAAAAATATTGGTCACCTACTTTATCCCCGTTCAAACGCAGTTCATAAAGCCCAAGGGCAGTGGTGTAAGCCGTGGCCTTTTTAATTTTTTTTCGTAGCGTAAAGGATTTACGCAGGTATCTAGCGGGAGGCAAATACAGACTGTCATATGTATCGGTTTTGTCGTAGCCTACATCATGGCTTATAAAACTGCCTTTCCAATCCGAAAATTTTAGAAGGCCCATGGACCAGAAGGCAGGAGTGCTCCAATCAGAGGCCTGGTCTTTTTCGTCCCAAACCTTTATCTTCCAATAATACGTGGTATCAGATGTTAAGGGAACTCCATTGTATTCAATCTGATTAGTGCTGTTTGAAATTACTTTTCCACTGTCCCAGATATCTCCCTTATGCAGGTCGAGTTTTTCCTTGGTGGACGAGACAATGATGTGATAAGCGGATTGAAACCTATTTCTGCCTTCTCCGGTCAAAAACCAACTGAATCTGGGTTTTAGCACATCCAGTCCTTCCGGGTTTTTATGATACTCCGTTCTTAACCCGTTCGCCATAAGGGGCACCTCCGTGGAACCATAATTGGAGTGCATAGGGTGCAGGGAAAAAAGGACGAGAAGAATGATAAGAAATCTAGTTTTCATTTGAGTGTTTAAGTTTTATAAGGGCTTTTATGAAAAGAGGCTACTTGTAAGGCAGCCTCTTGTTAATACCATCTAAAATACGATAAGCCTATTCGTTTACCAATTTAGGTTGATTTCCAGATCACTCCAAAGGCACTTATTTATAAGCTAACGCCTTCTTAATAACCCGGGTTCTGTACCAGATTTTCATTTGCATCCAACTGGCCTTGAGGAATAGGCAACAACTCGAGCTTTGGTTCATAAACGGTACCGAAAAATACAGCGTCTTCATTATTTGGAAGCGACTGCTCAATATCACCCCAACGTTGTAAATCGGGATATTCCGTAAATTCTCCAGCTAATTCCCACTTTCTTTCTTGCTTGATAATTTCTCGAAGTCCAGACTGATCAGATGTACCTGCATTATCCAAGCCTGCTCTATTTCGAACTTGATTAAGGTAAGTTAATGCCTCCCCAGAGCTACCATTTTCATTCAAGGCTTCGGCAAGCATTAAAAGTACATCTGCGTGGCGCATAAAGATAAAATCAGTGCTATGTTGAAATGGATTAGTAAATGCACCGCTGGTATCCAATAATTTGCCAAACCCAATGCCCTTGGGTTCGTTATAACCACCGAAAGGAAGGTTGTCCGGATTATTTGGATCATTGAACGTGACCGTATCACCATTCCTGTTTACATAAGAAAATAAGAGCGTAACATCTCTTCTTAAATCTGTATCTGAGAATGAATTGTAAAAAGACTCTGCAAACCCTACCTGATATTGCCCACCGTTGAAAGCGAAGGGAGATAGCGGTACACCAACAAAAAAGGTCAATACGCTGCCAGCCCCATTTTGTGCAACATTTGGACGGGCAAATATAATTTCAGAATTAAATTCGTTGTCCACTGAAAATATATCGCCGAAGTTTGCCTGTAATGAATGGGGGCCGTTGTTCACGACCTCTTGTAATTTTGTCGCCGCCAATGCATACATTTCATTTTGTTCTAAGGGTTTCCCTGCCATATTAAGATAAACTTTTCCCAAATAAGCTTTTGCAGCCCAAGAAGTAGCTCTGCCAAGATTAGCATTGTCCCAACTTTCAGGAAGTCTGGTCTCAGCAAACTGCAAATCTTCGATAATTACATTATATACTTCTTCGATGGAGCTTCTTGGTTTTTTTACCGATTCATCTGAAAAATCGGCAGTAGCCTCAAGTTGTAGTGGCACTCCGCCAAACCATTTCACCAAATTGAAATAATTCCAAGCCCGCAAAAATCTGGCCTCGGCTATTTTTTGCTCTTCAATATTTGGGTCCAACCCCACGTTTGACACCTCGGCAATCACAGTATTGGCACGGTTGATACCTCTATAAAAATTGTTCCACCAAACGCCATGAGCTGTTGTCGGCTGGAAATTTAAACCCGATAACTGACCTTGGTTGCCATCACCTTTAAGACGAACGACCACGCCCTCTCCGGCACCAGAGGTGGCTAAAAAATACCAAAGTTCGTCAATGCCTTGATTCATAGCTGCATATACCCCAAACAATGCTTTATCTACATCATCTTCATTTTGATAAAGATTCTCGACCGATAAAAAGGAGAAGGGAACTTCTTCAAGCGGCTCACATCCTAAAAAGACCGAAACCGTTACTATGGTTATTATAAATTTTCTCATGATATATCTATATTTTCAAGTTTAAAATGATAAGTTTACTCCAAAGGTGAACGTCTTGGGTCGTGGATATGCTCCTAAATCCACTCCTGGCGCCAAACCACCATTAGCGGATCTTATAGAATCGGCATCCAAGGAGCTTACTTCCGGATCAAATCCACTATAATCAGTTATAGTAATCAGATTTGTTCCAGTTGCAAAAACTTGTAGCCCGGTTATACCAATTCTATCAGGCAAAGGCACATCATACCTAAGGGAAATGTTTCTGAATCGTATATAGCTGCCGTCTTCTACCATATAATTTGCTACAGCAGGAGCTACGGAGTTAATGGACGGGAATCTAATATCATTCGTTGGGTTTTGTGGAGTCCATCTGTTTTCGTACCATTCAACGGTTTGGTTTTTATAAGCTTCATTGTTAAAGAAACCGGAACTTAAGGTAGTCCGTATAGGGTTGTACAAATCGTTTCCGATTGAACCTTGGATGAAAACATTGAGGGTCAAATTTTTATAGGTAAAGTCATTGTTCCAACCAAAAAGAAAATCTGGATTGGGATTTCCTATAACTTTTCTATCGTCATTGGTAATCACGCCATCCTCATTAACATCTTCAAATTTCCAATGTCCCAATTGCGTATCATTTCTAAATACGGGAAAGGTCGGATTCCCATCTGTATCAAAATCACTTTCTTGAATTAGGCCAACTGCATTTAAGCCAAAGAACTGGCCAAATTCTTCTCCTGGTCTAAAAATGTGGCCGTTGCCGAAAACGTTTTGGCTAAAACCAGGACCAAATATTTGTTCAGCGCCTCCTAATTCCAAAACTTCAGTCTTATACGAAGTGTAGTTGAAGGATGTGTTCCACTGAAAATCTTTTGTGTTGACAACCAACGCATCTAGATTAAGTTCAACACCTTTGTTTTCAATACTGCCAAAATTTACTAGTGCGTTTCCAAAACCGGATTGGGATGGAATTTGAATACTCTGAAGCAAATCTTTGGTGGTTTTTATAAAGTAATCGGCGGTCAAACTAATCCGATTATTGAAAAGACCTAAATCCAACCCAACATTCGTCTGTTCTGTCGTTTCCCATTTGAGGTTCGGGTTTGCTACACTTTGTGGTACAAAAGATAAAGTCGGAACATTTCCTATTGAATATACGGCTGTACCATATCTAGATAGCGATTGATAAGGTGCTATTGCCTGGCTACCTGTTTCGCCCCAAGATGCTCGCAATTTCAAATTAGAAATGGTGGTGTTATCCTTCAAGAAATTTTCTTCTGATATACGCCAACCCAAAGCTGCTGATGGAAAATAGCCCCATTTTTCATTTTCTGCAAAACGGGAGGAGCCATCGGCCCGTACCGTCGCTGTCAGCAGGTATTTATTTTTGAATGAATAATTGAACCTTGCAAAACCTGATTGTAGAATACTTTGGGAGCGATTCGACCCAACAATGGGTATTCCAGTAGCAACTCCAAAGTTATCAAACCCCAATAACTGGATGTCGAAATCATTCACACTAAGTGAAGTTCCGTAATTGTTGAATTCACTATACTCCGCCCCTAGTGTGGCAGAGAATTCATGATTGTCTCCAAACTCATTTGAATAGGTCAAATAATTACTTACGATATAATCATATGCGTTAGTATTACTGGAAGAACCGACCGCATTGGGCAAAATGCCACTTCCGACAGTTGATGGGGTAAAAATATCCCTTGTTCTAAGTCTAAAGTTTAAGCCACCATTAAAGGTGTAGGATAGATTGTCGGTTATTTTCAAAGTAGCTTCAATATTACCGAGCAAATTGGTAAGAACGTCTCTGTCGTCTTGTTCGGTTACTTCTAGATAGGGATTAACAAACTGTTGATTTTCCCCTGTGAAACCGGCAAAATCTAAAGAAGGAACTATTGGCTCTGAAAAAAGCGCATTGAAAATAGGACCTGCTCCGGATGGAAATGCCCTGTTATCGGTAACTGACCTAAAGTTTTGGGTCTGGGTTCCGTTTAAGCTGAATTTTAAATTCAGCTTGTCATTTAAAGCATCCAAATCTAAATTCGCCCTAACACTGCCTCTTTTAAATTTAGACCCTAATATGACACCCTTATCATCCAATAAGTTTCCTGAAATAAAAAACCGTGTATTTTCTCCACCTCCTGAAATGTTCAAACCATATTCTTGCCGTATACCGGTTCTTACTATCTCTTCAAACCAATCGAATCCTTGTCCCTCGAACTGCTCAGGGTTAGGAAATGGTAGGGCATTACCAAGAGCAGCATTTGCTTCGTTTCTGTAATCTGCGTAATCTCGTCCACTTAAAACCTCGTAAGGAGTCTCGATGGTCGAATAACTTACATTAGTATAAAAATCAAAAGATGTCTCTCCTGCTTCTCCTCTTTTTGTACTAATCAATATAACACCGTTTGCGCCTCTAGAACCATAGATGGCTGTTGCCGAAGCATCCTTTAGTACCTCTAAGCTCTCTATTTCTTGGGGATTAAAATTTGGCGTCCCGCTGATTGGAATACCATCGACCACATATAGTGGCGAGTTATCACCAGATATCGAATTATTTCCCCTAATCCTAATGGAGGCCGGAGCTCCAGGTTCACCTGAGGCAGAGGTAACCAACACGCCGCTACTTCTACCTTGCAGCAATTGGTCTACCGTGTTAAACACTGCTTTTTCCAAATCCTCACTTCCTACTGAAGCTACAGCTCCCGTGATATCTGATTTTTTTTGGCTACCATAACCAATTACCACAACCTCGTCAAGGTTTTCTGCATCCTCTATCAGTACCACATTAATAACTGATTGCCCAGCAACTGAAATTTCTTTTGGGCTAAAGCCTACATAAGAGAAGACCAGCGTTTGTGTGCCAGAAACCAATCTAATTTCGTAGTTACCGTTAAAATCGGCTACTACTCCATTATTTGTTCCCTTTTGTAAAACATTTACTCCAGGCAAAGGCTCCCCATCATCCGAACTTACTTTTCCGGTTACAACATTTCCCTGGGAATATCCCCAAAAGGAAAGAAGAGCAACGCATAAAAACAATGCTTTTCTCAGAACTTTTTCATAATAGTATTCCATAATTTCATTTGTTTGGTTTAAGCTAGATTATATCCTTCTGTTAATTTTAAGTTATCGCAATATTAATAGTGTTTGTATGTAAATGTATCCTGTACTGTACCGTTCCATTGAACAATTCATAATAAATTGGGCAAATTATTTACAGGTTTTTAATTGGATTACAAAAGCTTGATGAATTTTGAAATCACATCTTTTCCATGAACGCACCATGCATTTTTAATTTCATAAGATGCCGGTAATATATCAGATTTGTGATTCAAAGAAATAGGTGCCCGATGCTACCGAAAAAACCTCATAATTTCCTTCTCTTCCTAAGGGTTTAAAGGTTTCTTCGTCAATTGGCACATCCCGTTCCTTAATTGTTCCTTGTTGTTTTGAAGGGATATAAACTTTGGCCGTGGTGTTTACCGGTATGCTTACTTCTAAAGAGAAAGTACCTTCTTTAATTTGCCAAGATGATTTGATTTTTCCATTGATCGAGGAATATTCCGCGCTTACCTTATCGATCGTTTTGTTTCCATAATCCGGTCTGATAATGATTTGATCAAATCCTACGCCCTTGGTTTCTATTCCAGCAATGGAGCTGAACAAATACTCGGAAACCGCGCCAAAAGCGTAGTGATTAAAAGAATTCATTTTTGCGTTCATTTCACCATTGAACCCTTTTTCATGGGTATAACTGTTCCAACGTTCCCAAATGGTAGTGGCCCCATTTTCAATTTCAAAGCCCCAACCAGGATACGCTTTGTTCAACAACAGTTCATAGGCCAAGTCCGATCGATTTACTTTGGAAAGTCCCGGCAATAATTGCCTTATGCCCAAAATCCCTGCCGTCGGTTTCCGCTTTGCCGCTTTGATCAAGGCCGCTAGATGGCCGGAAGCCTTTTGCTTTAAATCTTCCGTCAACACATCAAAATAAATAGCACTGGCATAAGCGGTCTGGGTATGGCCCGTAAAACCTTTTTCGCCCTCAAAGTAGCCTTCACCATTGCCATATGCAGCCTCATCAATTTTAAATCTGCCACTTTCATCCATATAATGGTCTACAAAATTCTTGGTGCCTTCCTCGAATATATTTTGGTAATACCCTGCCTTTTCCTCCTTTCCGATCGCTTTGCTCATTTCGGCCATTAACCGAACGGCATTTGCAAAATAAATGGAGGCCATAAGGTCGTGGGCCAAATTTTTATCCGTAAGTGACAACCAATCACCAAAGCCCCCTTTTGGCGCTATTTCCGTCCAAGAATTTTCAGGGTAAAAATATTTTCCATTGGTCTTTGCAATACAATAATCCATAAACCGGGTCATGGATTCATAGTGCTTTTCTATAATCCTGGTATCGCCATAAAATGTATAGAGGTTGTATGGAACCATAATCCCGGCTTCCATCCACCCCGGGGAATACCATACCAATTCCGGGTATGATCTAGGTGCAAAATTGGCATAAGGGCCAAAGTCATATTGGGCATCGGCTACGTCTACCAACCATTTTTTGTAAAAGCCACCAAGATTACAATTGTACAACGCGGATTTGGAAAATATCTGGGCGTCGCCCAACCATCCCAAGCGTTCGTCGCGCTGGGGACTGTCCGTTGGCACATCCATAAAATTGGAGCGTTGGGTCCAAATAATATTGTTATAGAGCTTGTTCAGCAACGAATCCGAACTTATAAAATTACTGGTCCTTGGTGTTGCCGAACTCACCGCTACTCCTGTAATCATTTCTTTTTTAGGGCTCAATTTTAAACCGCTTACCTCCACATACCTGAATCCATGATAGGTGAATCTGGGTTCCCAAATTTCCGTTTTGCCCCCTTTAAGAATGTATGTGTCCGTGGCGCGGGCAAATCTTAGATTTTCGGTCATCAATGTTCCATCGGGATGTAACATCTCCCCATAACGGAGTACAATGGTATCGTTTTTATCACCTTTTATTTTTAAACGCGCGTGGCCGGCGAAGTTCTGTCCCAAATCAAACATATAGATGCCTTCCTTTGGTTCGCTCACCGTAACCGTCTCTAATTCATCGTATACTTTTATGCTGTTTCCCGGATACCACTGAAGCTCTGCCTTAGTACCCCCGTGCAAATAAGCATTTTCCCAATCGGCATCGTTAAATTCGGGGAGATTCCATCCGTCGTACGCTAGATTGGCGTTGTAAGATTCTCCCATAAGTAAGTCTGCGTATACTATAGGTCCTGTATTGGCTTTCCAGCTTTCATCGGAAATCACGACCTGGGTATCCCCATTTTCATAAGTTACTTTCAATTGACATAACAAGCCCGGATTTTTTCCATAGAACTCCCTATTTCTTGGTCTTCCTAATGAATAAGGCCCTATATAGCCGCAGTACCAACCATCTGCCAATATAGCTCCCAAAGCATTCTTACCCTCCTTTAATTCTTTTGTAATATCATAGGTTTTATAATAGACCCTTTTGTCATAATCTGTCCATCCGGGAACAAATAGGTCGTCTCCAATTTTGGAACCGTTCAATGAAATTTCCAATAGTCCCAAAGCACTTACGTGCAAAGATGCTTTTTTGACTTTCCCTTTTAAGGTGAACGACTTTCTTAAGTACGGGGAAGGTGGCAAATACAAAGTGTCTTTTTCATTGAGATCTTTTGTTTTAAAACCGATCCATTTCGACTTCCAATCGCCACGTTTCAACAATCCCATAGACCATGTCCCAATAGCGCTCCATGGGGACTCCCTATCATTTTCGTCCCATACTTTTACCTTCCAATAGCAATGCTGGCCAGAGGTTAAAGGCTTTCCTAGGTATTCTACTTGTTTGGTAGCACTTGAATTCTCCTTTTCGGAATCCCACAGGTCGCCCTGGTCCCTGCTTAATGCCTCCTGTGAACCGGCCACCAAAATTCTATAGGCAGATTGACTTTTACCTCTACCTTCCGAATGTAATATCCAATTTAATCGAGGTTTGGTTTCGTCGATCCCCAATGGGTTTTCCAAATATTCTACACTTAATTTTTCAACAACAACGGCATCGGAATTGTCGCTACAGGAAAAAAGCGCAAAAAACAATACACCTAAAAAGAGAGATCCAATGGGCCTAGTACAATTTTTCATTCTGTTTTTTTAGTTAGTTTTAAATGAATACATAAAGTCTTTTCCTTTGGGGAGGTACAGTACGTAAGAACGGAAAAAACAATATTCTAAAACAAGAATAAGAGTAGTATTAAAAAAAAGTATCCTGTACTGCCCCGTGTACAGAAAACATAATTTTGATCAAAGCAGTATAGTGCAGGATGAGATAGTACCATGATTTCTCTTTTTTTACGTAAATAAACCTAAGAGGTTATTCCAAGATATCCTGTAAGCAAACAAATTACATACGCATGATTTTAAATTGGCCTAAAAACTTTTGCATGTTATTCCTATTGGTATTCCTGGTATATAGCTGCAAAAACAAAAAACCGCCCTTAAAAGAGGAGAAGCCCAATATCATCTTTTTACTTACGGATGATCAACGATGGGATGCTTTGGGCGCTATGGGAAATACGATAGTAAAAACTCCCCATTTGGATCAGATGGCCAAAAACGGATTATTGTTCAACAATGCCTATGTAACCACCTCCATTTGTTGTGTAAGTCGTGCCAGTATATTGAGCGGACAATATGAATCCAGACATGGCATTAACGATTTCGGCACCTCTTTTAAACCCGATGTATTGGAAGGGACTTATCCCTTACTTCTAAAAAAAGAAGGTTACCGTATAGGATTCATAGGTAAGTATGGTGTGGGAGATCCGGAAAATCAACCAAGAAAGGAATTTGATTTTTGGGCGGGAACGGATAAACACCAGCCAGATTATGAAAATATAGATCAAGAGGGCAATTACATACACTACACGGATTTGGTAGGCAACCATATGGAAACCTTTTTGAAAAATACCGATGAAAGACCTTTTTGCCTATCCGTAAGTTTTAAGGCCCCACATACACAAGATGGGGATGAACGGCAATTTATACCCAACCCCCGATATGCATCGGATTATAAGGAAACTATCGTACCACGACCCGAAACCAGTGAACCGGAATACTGGGAATCCTTTCCCGATTTTTTTCGCACCGAAAAGAACATTGCCCGGGAACGATGGAAGTTACGATTTGACACCCCTGAAAAATATCAGGAAAGTGTAAAAAACTATTATAGACTGCTAACGGGCGTTGATGATGTAGTGGGAAAAATGATGGCCGTACTCAAGGAAAAGAACTTGGATAAGAACACTGTTGTCATCTTACTGGGCGATAACGGAATGTTTCTTGGGGAGCATGGTCTTGCCGGCAAGTGGTACGGGTATGAGGAGTCTATTAGGGTTCCTCTTATTATTTACGACCCAAGGGATAAAGGAATACACGGAAAGAACATCGATCAAATTGCCTTGAATATAGATATTGCCCCTACCATCCTTGGACTTGCAGGAATTAACAAATCGGAATCCATGCAAGGCATAGATCTTATAACGGCACTTGGGAACAATACGATTACAAGGAAATCTTTCTTTTATGAGCATACCTTTTTGGGGAGCCCTCAAATCCCACAGGTAGAAGGTGTGGTAAGTCCGTCCTTAAAATACATGATATATACGGAGCACGATTATGAAGAATTGTACGACTTGACGAAAGACCCGTATGAAAAAAACAATTTGGCGAACAATCCGGATTACAAAGAACTATTAGCGGAACAAAGGATTATATACAGGAAACTAAAGCAAGAAGCAAAATAGTCAAAAGATTGTCTTTGACCGGAACATTGACTCTATAAATCTGCATTATTCAGCATATGCAAGGGTTTAAATACATATTTATGAAAATATATTTCTTTATAGTGGTTTTTTGCCTGATTACAGTACAGACCATACAGGGCCAAACAAAAAGGCCCAATATCATTCTTATTGTGGCCGATGATTTGGGTTATAGTGATTTGGGGTGCTATGGCGGTGAGATCAAGACTCCCGCTTTGGACCGAATGGCAAAAGAGGGGCTGCGATTAACCCATATGAACAATGCCGGTATGTGTGTAGTTTCGCGCAGTTCAATGCTCACCGGTAAATGGTGGCCAAAAGCGGATGTGACCACTACAACGGATCCTAATCTTGCCCAAGCATTAAAAAAGGTAGGATATCGTACCGGTTTAGTAGGCAAATGGCATCTGGGAGGGGAACCTAACCGGAAAGGCTTCGATTTCTTTTTTGGTTTTTTAGGGGGCTATTCCAGTTATTTTGAAGGAAGCAAGGATTACCGGTTAAACCAACAACAATTTCAAGATTTTGGCATAGATTATTACAGTACGGACGCATTTACTGATCGCGCCATCGAATTTATAAAGCCCGGTGAAAGTAAAACCGATACGCCATTCTTTTTGTATTTAAGCTATCAATCGCCACATAACCCCTTGCAGGCCCCAAAAGAAGATATTATGAAGTATCGTGGCACCTATTTAAAGGGGTGGCAAGCCATAAGGGACGCCCGAATTAAAAATCAAATCAAACTTGGGATTGTAAAACCGGGAACGCCTTTACCGGCATTTCCTCAAAATTTACCTCCATGGGAATCTTTAACACCGGCGCAAAAAGATTTGGAAGATTTACGCATGTCCGTATACGCCTCCATGGTAGAACGCATGGACAAGGGCATCGGGAAACTAATACAAGCCTTGGAGGCAAACGATCAAGCGGATAATACCTTTATCATTTTTTTGAGCGATAACGGTACGGATTCCTTTTCCGTAATGGATGCAGTAATGCTTCAAAGAAATCTTTTGCCCGGAGATAAGGGGTCCAACTATCAGCCCGGTACCGGGTGGGCATATGCCAGTGTAAGTCCATGGAGGTTGTATAAAATTAGTCAACACGGCGGTGGTATTAAAACCGGTGCCATAGCGTGGTGGCCAAAAGGAATTAAAAAACCGGGTGCGGTCTTGGCAGATCCCTTGCATGTGGTAGACCTTATGCCTACTATTTTGGATATCGCCAGGGATGCCGGTACAGATATGGGGGAATTTCAAAACATCGACTCATTATCGGGACAATCTTTTATGCCTTTGTTGCAAGGGGAAAATTGGAGCAGAAAATCGCCTATGTATTTTCAGTTTATGGACAATCGTGCTATCCGCACTAAAAAGTGGAGTTTGGTTGAAGTAGATGGTAATGGTTGGGAATTATATGATCTAAACTACGATCCTTTTGAGACCAATGATCTATCCGAAAAGATTGGTCACGTGGTAAACAGCTTGGACGAGGATTGGTTAAATTGGTGGAAAACGGAAAGCAAAACCGAAAAGTACGAACCCAAAAGTACGGCCGAAAATCCACATTACAGCCCACAGGGAGACAGGGGATCGGGCAGCATATACACTCCATCGGCCATGCCGGACGAATTAAGCAATACATATAAAATCCAGACCAATAAAAAATAGAAAGACCATTTTCATGAAGAAAAGAAACTTAATTCCTATCGTAGCGGCACTAATACTGACGGCATTTATGCTTATCCAATGCACCTCATCCGAAAAACAGCAGAAACCCAATTTTGAGGCTATCCGATCCGGTTTCATTACGCCGTCCGATGACAATACACTCTGGTGCTATTGGTATTGGATCGGTGATGACATATCAAAAGAAGGAATTACCAAAGATCTGGAAGCTATGAAGGAGGCCGGAATCGGTGGTGCCTTTATAGGGAACATCAATCCTGAAGAAAAAGATGGGAAAGTACCTATGCTTAGTGAAGAATGGTGGGAGCATATGGTACATGCCGTGAACGAAGGCAAACGAATCGGGGTTGATATCGGGGCCTTTAACTGTCCGGGATGGAGTCAATCCGGAGGGCCTTGGGTAAAGCCGGAAATGGCCATGCGTTACATGTCCTATTCCGAAACAAAAGTGCAGGGTAAAGGAAAGGTGGACATTCAATTAACGCAACCGGCAGATGAGTTTCAGGACGCATATGTTTTAGCTTTTCCTTCCATTGGAGCAGAGCAAAAAACATACTCCGTTACCAATGCAAAAATTACGGTGGCCCCAACGATCAAAAATGCCGAAAAACTCATTGATCAGGATACTTCAACCGTTGCCGGTTTTTCAAAGGCGGTGGAAAAATATCAGGTGGATATTATTTCGGAAGAGTTTATAAATGCCAGAAGCCTGCGGTTTATTCCCGCAAAAAACACCATTAAGGTTGCTTGTGAAGTGTTGGCCAATATTGACGGGGAGTACCAAACGATAAAATCTTTCACTATAGACCGGAGCAAGTTGACACCCAATGTAGGCCCTGATCGCTATGCCCCCATTCTAGTGGCTTTACCAAAAACCAGATCAAATAGTTTTAGGTTGAAAATCAATGCGCTGGGCGGGGTATTCCAATCGGTTACATTTCCAAATACCAAATTGGAAGAGTGGGCGGTATCGGAAATCGTGATTTCAGAGGCTTCGGGATTAGAGGATTATGCGGAGAAGAATCTGGGCAAAATGCATCCTACGCCATTTCCTTCCTGGGATAGCTACTTGTGGGACCAACAAGCAGAAGTAGTAGATCCTGCCCTCAAAGTAGCAACGGCCGAGGTAATCGACATTAGTGATAAAATGGATGCCAACGGCAAGCTTTCATGGGATGTACCCGATGGGGAATGGACAATTCAACGATTTGGCATGACCCCAACGGGTACAAAAAATTCGCCCTCGGCACCGCAGGGAAAAGGATATGAAATAGACAAGGCCAATAGAGAGCTGATCCGGTTTCATTTTGAGCAGTATATAGGGGAATTGCTTCAACGGATTCCCGAGGAAAGCAAGAGTGCCTTTAAATATGTTATTGCCGACAGCTATGAAATGGGTTCACAGAACTGGACGGATGGCTATGAAAAGAAGTTTGAGGCGGAATTTGGCTATAATCCCAAAAAATATCTTCCGGTTTTCTCGGGTAGGATTGTCGGTAGTATTGAAGAGTCTGAACGATTTTTATGGGATTTACGTCGTTCCATAGCCAATGCGATAGCATACGAATATACAGGTGGCCTAAGGGAAGTCAGCAACGAACATAAGCTGGAACTATGGCTTGAAAATTATGGGCACTGGGGGTTCCCATCGGAATTTCTCATGTACGGGGGGCAGTCCGATTTGGTCAGTGGGGAGTTTTGGAACGAAGGAACCTTGGGCAATATTGAATGTAAGTCGGGCTCATCGGCCGCTCACATCTATGGCAAGCCGATCGTTTCGGCAGAAGCCTTTACCGCGGCACATCGAACCTATGTGCGGCATCCTGCCCTACTTAAAAAACGTGGGGATTGGTCCTATACAGAGGGAATAAATCATTTTGTGCTCCACCTTTATATTCATCAACCAGATGATCATAGGGTGCCCGGTGTTAATGCCTGGTTCAGTACTGAATTTAATCGTCATAACACTTGGTTTAAAAAATCAAAAACCTATTTTGACTATTTACGAAGAAACCAACATCTCTTGCAACAAGGGAAATATGCTGCCGACGTGTGTTATTTTATAGGTGAAGACACCCCCATTATGACGGGAGTCCGCAACCCCGAATTGCCCAAGGGATACTCCTATGATTATATCAATGCCGAAGTGATACTGGATAGGTTGTCCGTTACAGATGGGAAATTTGTCCTGCCCGATGGAATGTCCTATAGTCTTATGGTGTTGCCACCGTTTAAGACTATGCGGTCGGAGCTTCTTGCCAAAATCGAAACATTGGTGAATCAGGGCGGTAAAATATACGGTTCGGCGCCCGAAAAATCCCCAAGCTTACAAAACTATCCGGAGAGTGATAGACAAGTGAAAGAATTAGCGATGAAAATGTGGGGCGTTAATACCGAAAAGGTAAAGCCATATGGGAAAGGATTCATTGTTGATGGATTGGAACTGCAGGAGGCTCTGGACAGCTTGGGAATTGTAAAAGACGTAAATCTTAATGGAACGCCTCCCGTTCTTTGGACACATCGTACCATGCCGGGAATGGATATCTATTTTCTAACCAACCAGAGTGACGAAGCGGTCAGTTTTTCACCTTCCTTTCGGGTCAGTGGCATGAAACCACAGCTATGGGATGCGGTAACTGGTGAAATAAGGGCCTTGACCGAATATACGGAAATGGACGGGCGAACAACCGTTCCCATAAAAATGAAGGCCCAACAAAGTTGGTTTGTTGTTTTTTCCAATTCAGGACAACATAGTATCGATACCTCCTATACCGTTAATTTCCCTGAACCCAAGGTAGTACAAACACTTGAAAATCCATGGACCGTCGATTTTAAAAACAAAAATATTGGCCCGGCCGAAACAGTAGAATTTCCAACGCTTACCGACTGGGTAACCAATGAAAATGACAAGATCAAATACTACTCGGGAACAGCCGTGTATACATCAACCTTTACCTATAAAAAAGACAAGGAGGCTAAGGACGTATTTATAGACCTTGGTAACGTTGGTGTAATGGCAGCTGTAAAAATCAATGGTAAAGACGTTGGTACCACATGGATAGCCCCTTTTAAACTTAAGGTAAACAAGGTGGTACAGGAAGGTGAAAATACCATAAGCGTAGAAGTTGTAAATGTTTGGCGCAACCGACTAACGGGTGATAAAACACTTCCGGAAGAAGCACGTACCACCTGGTTGAACATTGATGGGATTACCCCAGAAGAAGAACTTGTGCCCTCTGGCCTTTTGGGACCGGTAAGCCTTCAAATAGTTAAATAACCTGATGTGCATTTTGATTTTAAGATCCAAAATGCACAACGGGTTAAAATAATGAGGAAGTAAACCATAGTGAACTAAAAACCCTGAACGCTAAAATTAAAATTCTATTTGTAATACGGGTAGTTGGCATACGGCTTTCGTTAAATTGATTAGGATGGGATGCTATTTAGGGATTCCCCATGGAATTGGGAATATACTTTCATTTGCAGTTAACAGTATGGTGCAGGATAGTTAAACCTAACCCAAATCCTATTTTTATCAAAAATGGTCCATGAACGGTTATGACATGGTTTTAATTAATAATTCGACCCAAATATGAAAAAAATCATTCAGATGATATGTTTACTGATTTTCATTCCGTCCTCTTATGGACAATTGCCGCCTATTTTTGATGAAGCATATAGGGATAAGGCTACTCGTTCGGATATGGCCAAAACTTATCTTACACCACAAAAAATTATTTGGCAGTCCGATAATCAAGGGGAGTTCCTCCAAAATACGAAAACACTTTTAAAAAACGGAAATGGTCAGGTTGCGGTGAACGACCAAAATCTGTTCAGATTCATCAGCACAACAAATCACAAACCGGGTATTTTACTCGATTATGGGAAGGAAATCAATGGAGGAGTTAAAATATCCATGGGGATTCGGCCAAGCAAAACCCCATTAAAATTGAGACTTCGTTTTGGAGAGTCGGTCGGCGAGGCCATGTCCGATATTGGCGGTAAACAGAATGCGACCAATGAACATTCCTTACGCGATTTTATTATAGAAGTTCCATGGTTGGGAAGCATTGAGGTAGGGGAAACGGGTTTTCGTTTCTTACGGATCGATGTGGTGGAAGCGGGAGAAAATGCCCCCATAAAATCCATAGATGCCGCATTCGTATATCGGGATATCCCCTATTTGGGATCCTTTGAGAGCAATGACGAAAGGTTGAACCAAATATGGGAAACAGGAGCATATACCGTACATCTGAATATGCAAAATTACCTATGGGACGGTATTAAACGGGACCGACTGGTTTGGGTAGGCGATATGCATCCGGAGGTGATGACCATCAATACCGTTTTTGGAAAACATGAGGTGGTGACCAAGAGCCTCGATTTGGCCAGGGACCAACATCCACTACCACAATGGATGAATGGTATTAGTTCCTATTCCATGTGGTGGATTCTGATCCATAAAAACTGGTACGATTATCATGGGGACCTGTCTTACTTAAAAAAGCAGGAGCAATATATGATCGGTCTCCTGGACCAACTAAGTACCTTCATCGATAAGGACAATAAAGAGATATTGGACGGGGGCAGATTTTTAGACTGGCCCACTAGCGAAAAACCCAAAGCAGTCCATGCAGGCCTACAGGCCATGATAGTCATGACCTTTGAAGCCGGTGCCGATGTGATGGGCGTACTGCAAAGAGACGACCTAAAACAGAAATATACAAAAGTAGTGGAACGGCTTAAAAAACATCGACCGGAAGGCAATACTACCAAACAGGCTGCGGCATTAATGGCCCTGGCCGATCTGCAAGATGCTGAAAAAGTCAACCGGGAGGTCCTTACCAAAGATGGTGTGCAGCGTATGTCTACCTTTTACGGCTACTATATTTTAGAAGCGATGGCCAAGGCAAAAGATTACACCGGTGGGCTGAGAGTAATCCGTGATTATTGGGGTGGTATGCTGGATTTGGGCGCCACCACCTTTTGGGAAGATTTTGACGTGCTCAATGTTATGAACAGCGGAAGGGTAGATGAGCTTATTCCAACCACCAATTCCGATATTCACGGCGACTTTGGCGAATACTGCTATGTAGGTTATCGCCATAGCCTATGTCACGGTTGGGCAAGTGGCCCTACCTCATGGCTTAGTCAGCATGTTTTAGGTATCCATGTCTCGGAGGCAGGGGAAAGAATTAAAATTGCACCTAATCTGGGAGATCTAGAATGGGCAAAGGGAAGTTTTCCCACCAAATACGGGGTACTGAAAGTCAGTCATCAAAAAAATGCCGATGGTACCATAAAAACAGAAATAGATGCCCCAAAAGGCTTAACTATAATCCAATAAAAAATGAAACTACTAAGAGGACTATATATCGTAATGGCTTTCATTTTTCTGCCAGCCGCGAATCACGCTCAAAATGCCCCAAACTTTACACGTACCAGCTATGTAGGCGAATCCGTTTCCCTTGGAAATAATCATATACAACTGAACTTTTACAAAAGAGTCAAGGGCTGGTGCTGGGGCGAAGTGTTGACCCCCTCAGGGAAAATGATGGCGGTCCTAGAACATTTGGGTGAAATAAAGCTCCAAGATCAGGATATTCCCGTGCGTTTTGTAGCGGAAACCTATACCAAGCGAAAGACAGGGAATGGCGAAGAATTAATCTTTAACGTGGCATCGATCGTGGTAAGGGAAGTACTTGATGGCACATCGTTCCATAATTGGATGGCCTATCCATTTACAGAGCCTGCCATAAAAGGCACAGTGACTTTTACCATTGATAACGATTCACAATTTGTACAACTAAAGTACAGATTGAAAGCTACGGGAAACTATAATGCCGAATATATTCGCGGACCTTGGTTCAAGGTAGGGGAAGATTCGTTCAAAGCGGAAAAAGCGGATGCCCTACTTCCGGGCGTAGATTGGGCCATAAACGATGAATGGACCAGCGGCACCGATTTTTTCAAAGACCCTTGGGCGTTGCGAGTGGCACCGCATCCAAACAAGGTTTCCGTTCCCTTGATGGCATTGAGCCATCAGGGTACCGGTATCGGACTCTCCTGGGATCCCGCACAGACCGCTTCACGATGGTTCAACTATAGGGATCATAAACCACAACCGGTTTTTGCATCCCCTAATTTTGTAGACCGAAAAAACAACCATTTGATGGGATTGATGGTGCCCGATGCTACAATCGAGGGCCATGAAAATGAAGTAACGGCAAAAATACCCTTGGAACTGAAAATCGATCAAATGGTCAATTTTGATGCAGAGCTTTGGTTAAGCAAGGGTAACTGTGTTAACGTATTGACCGATTGGGTGCAGCGAAACGGCTTACCGGAACCCTCTGCCCCACGCTGGTCTTACAAGGAAACCCTCAACCGCATTGCCAACGCCTACAATACCAATTTTTGGCATGAAAATAAAGGTTTTGGAATAGTTCAAAGACCGGAAAATAAAATTAAACCGAACATCCCCAAATTTTTAGTGCGCTACATAAACGAGAACCGAAGAAGCAAGCTATCCAAGGAACTTCAACAAAAAATTGACTGGACATCCAAGGAGATAGGCAATAATACCAACAATAGAGATGCCATGATACGGGAAGGAGAAAAACTGTTATCGGAACAAAAACCTGATGGCTCCTTTGTTTTTGATCCGGACGTCATCACAAAAGACGATTTTAAAGTCGCCACTTCTTTCATAGAACCCATGGGGCTCAAAGGAGAAACTGCATTGGACATTACCATACGCCCCGCCACACGGCTATTGGATATTGGTAGGGAGACCGGGGAACAACGTTTTTTGGATGCAGCCAAAAAAGCGTTTGATTTTTGTATGGAGTTGCAACGTCCCGAAGCAGGTGATTTTTGGGAAACTCCATTGCATGCCGCGAACCTTTTGGCAGCTGGTCATGCCGCAGTTGGAAACTACATCGCCTATGAGGAGTTTAACGATGAAAAATATAGAACAAAAGCCATTTATTGGATGCGTACCCTTATGGCATTCACCCATTTATGGGAACCTAAAGATGTGGCTATGCTTTACAATACCAAACCTGTGCTCAGTTCTAGCGATTGGTATTTTGCAAATTGGGTGCGTGACCATGTGCAGTGGGAGGTTTTAGCCGTTTTTGTGGATATAGCTCGTCGTGACCTCAAATGGGATCAAATAGACCCGGAAATAAATTGGCTCCGTTATCAAGAAGGCATTACCAATGCGGCCATTAGATGGATGGCGGCACAGACCATTGATAAAAATTGGCTTCCCCACAACCTGCCCGAAACACATAAACGCTATCTCAGGGGAGAATACGATTATGCCTATCCGGATACGCACAGCAGTACCAGTGGTAATTACGGTGGTATGATGATTATGCCGGACCGGATCGCTGAAAATATTTACTATCTAATGGATAGAAAAAAGGGTGGAAAATGAAGGGAAAGCAGATAAAAAGACAACTAAGAATGGTTTTCCCAATAGGTCTGACCATCTTTTTCGCAGCTAGCTTGATCTCTTTTTCGATACCCGATAAGGAATACAAAATATATCAATTTCCAAAAGATAAAATCCCGCGTATTGATGGGGATTTTACCGATTGGGCCATGGTCCCCGACTCCTACGACATAGGCCTGGACCAACTGATGGATACCCGCTTTGGCCATGGCACGGATTTAGACCCGCAAGACTTTACTATTTCGGTAAAAGTAGGTTGGGTAAAAGGCCTGGACCGACTCTATTTTTATTTGGAAATGGAGGACGATTATTGGGATTTTGACGACCCTGCACTGGGTCAGGATATCTTTGAACTGGTGGTGGACGGTAATTTATCGGGAGGACCTTTTATTAAACAGCACAATAGCAACAAAGAAAAAATCCCTGTGGAAGAGCTACACTTTAAAGGCCATGGTGCACATGCCCAAAACTACCATATTTTCACACCGGTACAGAACAAAGATTGGGTAATGATATGGGGCAACACTCCTTGGATCAAAGAATTTCCCCACTACAACGCTGCTTATGATTACAATTTTAAACATAGCGAAAGTGGTCAACTAAAAATGGAATTTTGGATTACGCCCTTTGATCACGCGGCGGTTGATGGATTTCATAAATCTACCGTTACCGGCTTAAAAGAGAACCATCTTATTGGACTTTCATGGTGCTTTCTCGATTTTGATGGCGAGCAATGTGAATCGTTCATGAATTTGGCCCACGATACCAAAATGATCTATGATGCCTCTTTCCTGAACACTTTTAGGTTGATGCCTTTAGAGAAGGAGCATACAAAACCTATTGAAGCCGATTGGTCTTTCGTAGAGATTGACAGGACCAAAAGATGGTTTCAGTTTAAGGATGAGTCCACAGGAAATATCCAAAGTTGGCATTGGGATTTTGGGGACGGAAATAGTTCAACGGAACAAAATCCGGGATACAGCTATGGAAAGGCCGGGGAATGGACGGTTATACTTACCGTAAAAGGACCAGAAGGAAAATCCATCCGCTCCAAAGTTTGGGATGTAGTAACTAAATAATCTTAAAAAAAATGAATATAACAAAATTCAACGGACCGGTTTTAATACTTCTATGGACGATAAGTGTTTTTGTCCTAAATGGACAGCAAACATCGCCGCAATTGATTTCCAAACAATATGCGGATACGTGGAGTGCTACCGATGACCTTCAGCGTAAACTACCCTTGAACGATGAAACGGGAGGGCTAAAAAAGGACAAATTTGTAGGTATTTTTTATTTTACGTGGCTGGGTGCCCATGGTCATGACCAGCACACCAAACCTTTGCCCGATGAAGGGGTACAACCCAAAACCGCTTCGGATACCCTAAGTCCATACGATATAAGCAAAATTTTAAAGGAAAATCCGAACAATCCCAAATACGGACCGGAACTGGCCTTTCATCATTGGGGAGAGCCTTATTTTGGTTATTACCTCACCAATGACGAATGGGTTATTATGAAGCATGCACAGCTGTTATCCGATGCGGGTATCGATGTCATTGTTTTTGATGTGACCAATGCATTGGCCTATTTGCCACAAGTTGAGAAAATCTGTGAGGTTTTCTCGGGCCTTGAGAAAAAGGGTTGGGCAGTGCCTAAAATCGCTTTTTTGACCAATACCAAGCATGTAGAGACTACGGAAAAAATATATGAGGGATTCTATAAAAAGGGGCGTTATGAAAATCTATGGTTTTATTGGAAAGGCAAACCGCTTTTAATGGGGAATAAAGAAGGTTTGAATACAGAAATAACGGAGTTTTTCAATTTTAGACGATCGTGGGCATGGACCGATGGCCAAGAATGGTTCGGCGATGGTAAGGACAAGTGGCCTTGGATAGACCATTACCCGCAGAACTATGGCTGGCATGATTCGCCGGACAAACCGGAACAAATAGTAGTATCTACGGCCCAACATCCCATTTCCAATATCGGAAGAAGTTTTCATAAGGGCAAACAGCCCCCTACGGACAGTATCCAATCCGGAAAAGGGCTTTTCTTTGAAGAGCAATGGAAAAGGGCCTTAGAAGTAGATCCTGAATTTGTGTTCATCACAGGATGGAACGAATGGGTGGCTATGCGTTTCAATAATGGAAAGGCAAAAAAAATGATGGGCAAGCCCGTTAAAGATGGTGAAACCTATTTTGTAGACCAGTACAATGCCGAATTCAGTAGGGATATTGAACCCATGAAAGGTGATTTTAAGGACAACTACTACTATCAAATGGTGGCCAATATCAGAAAATATAAAGGAAGTAGAAAATCTCCCATGGACCACCGCCCGCATCGAATCAATATGGACGGGAAATTTTCGGATTGGACGAATGTAAAGAGCGTGTATCACGATCATCTCGGCGATATACAACCTAGATCACATCCGGGATGGGGAAGGATTACCGCCTATGAAAACACTTCTGGAAGAAATGATATCACAGAAGCTCGTGTCACCCATGATGACAAGAACCTGTACTTCTATCTCAAGCTTTCCGAAAACTTTGCTCAAGCCCAATGGTCCGATAAATTGACTCTTTTTCTTAAATTGGACAAGCCGGACAGTTCCAATTGGGAAGGGTACCGGTATCTCATCGAAAAAGAATCTGAGGGAACGGCTATACTGTTACGTGAATCTAAAGGAAATTGGCAATGGCAGACCAAAACTCCGTTAAATACAAGTGTATCCGGGAATGAATTGGAGGTGGCAGTTCCCCGATCACAGCTAGATCTATCCAAAGGCTACATTGAATTCAAATGGGGAGACAATGTAGATCCGGCAGGTGATATTATGAAGTTCTATGATCAAGGTGACGTGGCCCCCAACGCCCGTTTTACCTATCGCTATACCATAAACCAACCGTAAACCTGATATTGTGATCCGAAAAGCATTTAAGATGAGGGTATACCCTGATAAAACCGAAGCATATATAAAAAGACATCATCCTATTTGGCCAGAACTACAAGAAATCCTAAAAAGTCACGGAGTTGACAACTATAGTATTTTTTTGGATAAGGAAACAAGTATCCTTTTTGGTTATGCCGAAATAGAATCCGAAGAACAGTGGGGCGCAATAGCATTGACCGAAGTCTGTAAAAAGTGGTGGTTGCATATGTCTACTTTAATGGAAACTAATGAGGATCATAGCCCTATTTCGGTTGAACTGGAAGAGGTCTTTCACATAGATTAGGAAATGGAAAAAAAAAGTTACTTTACGCTAACGGGCCTTATTCTTTTTGCTATCCTTTCTTGTAAGGATAAAGGGATCAAGGAATCGGAAACCAAAAAGCCATTGAACGTGGTCCTGATACTAACCGATGATCAGGGAGCACATCTATCCGCTCTGGGGACCAGGGGAATTTCTACCCCTAACGTAGATCAATTGGCCAAGGAAGGAATGCTGTTTATCAATTCTTTCGCAGTGGTCCCTTCCTGCGCTCCCAGTAGGAGTTCCATCATGACAGGGATGTATCCGCATAGCAATGGTCATTGGAGAAATACCATTACCCCAAAATTGTCGGATGGGGACGAGGAATTTGGAAGAGCATCTTCAATCGTGGATAAGGTAGGAATCCATGAGTATATACAAACCCTTCCCGAACTCTTACAACAACATGGTTATTTCACGGCAATTACCCAGAAATTCCATATGAGTCCCCCATGGAAGTTCCCGTTCAATGCAAGAAACAGCACGCAAAACGACCCCGCAGCGTTCAAAAAAGTCATTTCCGGGTTTATAGCCGATGCGGGGGACGCACCCTTCTTTTTTCAAGCCAATGTAAGCCCACCCCATCGTAACTTTGATCATCATATGAACAAGTTTCCCCAGTTTCTTGCGGATACCGATACCATTGAAGTCCCGGCCTATTTACCCGATACTCCCGCCATGCGGGAAGATTTGAGCAGGTATTACGGTTCTGTCCAATTGGCGGATGCCTGTGCCGGAGCTATCATCTCGGCACTATGGGAAAAAGGGGAATTGGCAAATACATTGATCATTTATGCCGGGGATCAAGGAGAACCGTATCACCGTGCCAAAGCATCTCCCTATTACGCCGGTTTACATGTTCCTTTTATAGCAAGTGGACCAGGGATTCAAAAAGGTAAGATTTCAGAAGCACTGATCTCGCATATTGATATTATGCCCACTATCTTGGATTATCTAAAAATTCCAATCCCCGAAACGGTTCAGGGAAGCTCCCTCAAAACTGTCTTTTCCGGGGAACAGGATAAGGTAGCGGCCAGGAATTATGTATTCGGGGAGCATAACTCACACGGACCCATACGTGCAGAGCATTATCCCAGCAGGGTTGTTTTTGATGGCAGCTATTATTACATCCAAAATCTGATGCCTAAAAAAACGTATGAACTGCCTGCTGATCTTATGGTGGAAAAAGCTTGGGGAAACCGCAGTTATCAGGCTACTTTGGATGCCAAGAATACCCATCCGATTCCATATAGGCTATTAAAGCAACTAGAATCTGGCAGACCTTTCGAAGAATTGTACGACATGGAAAATGATCCCGGACAATTGATCAATCTGGCCGGAAAGAAGGCATATTCGGAAAAACAAAAAGAACTGAAAAAAGTACTTATGGAATGGAGGGTAAAAACAGGGGATTTGGCAGATGATCCCTTAGAAATAAAAACGAGAAAACTTAAAAAATAAAGTGCTTTGAAAAATTTAAAAAAAAACCTTTTTGTTTTGGTCGTGCTAAGCCTATTTGTTTCCTGTAAGGACCATAAGAAACCTGAGGCCGTAGTCGAGGCAAAAAAAAGGGAACGTCCGAATATTATCTTTCTAATGGATGACCAACATCGTTGGGATGCCTTGGGAATGGTAAACCGGCAGGTCATTACACCTACTTTGGATAGCTTGGCAAACAATGGAATATGGTATAGCCAGGCGGTTTGTCAGGCGCCCATGTGCGTACCTAGTAGAAATTCGATCATGTTCGGGTTGTATCCCAATCAAACCGGGGTGTATCGAAATAACGGTGGTCTGCCAGACTCTTTGTTACCCGGGAAAACCTTGGCCCAATATTTTAAGGATGCCGGCTATGAAACCGCTGGTTTCGGAAAGGCCCATTGGGGAAAGTACAAGACGGATACCCGGGGATTTGAGACCCGTTTTGTCTCGGAAATCCCCGAAGAGGGCGCTATAAGTATGGCACAAATAGATGCTGCAGCCAAGACGAGATACGATACCGAAATAGGACCTATGGGAGCTGGGGAAGAAAACAACTTAGGGTATTTGGGCTTTACAAGCAAGCTTCCGGAAGAAGACCATAGGGATGGGTGGATAACAAAACAGGCTATTGAATACATTCAGCATCGGGAAGATGAGCGCCCATTGTTTCTCTATCTTTCTTATATGAAACCCCATGCGGGACATAATGTTCCCCAAGGATATGAAGAATTATACGGTTTGGATTCCATTACCTACGCCCAACAACCTCCTTGGGAAAAAGATTATTCTCCCCATTCCAAAGGCGTAAATCGGCGCGACATGTATGAGGGGTATTGGAAAAACGCCTCGGAAGAAGAATGGAAATTGATGACCATGCGTTACTACGCCAACGTAACCTGGATAGATGATATGATGGGGAGAACTTTAAAGGCCCTGGAAAAAAAAGGGTTGTTAGAAAATACTATTATCGTTTATACCTCCGACCATGGTGAAATGTTGGGAGAGCGTTATTATCGCTTCAACAAATACAATTTATACGAATCCAGCGTTAGAGTGCCTCTAATATTAAGCGGTAGTGCTTTGGACAAATCGGTCAAAAAAGGATCGGTAAACGATCGGCCCATTGAAAACATTGATATTATGCCGACCTTATTGGATTTAGTCGGCATACCATCGGAACAAAAACTTCCAGGCCTAAATTTACTAGGCCCCGATAGCAGAAGAGGGAGTTTTTCGGCACTTCATGAGCGAAAGGGAGAGGCGGCGTTTATGTGGCGGACCAAAACCCATAAACTTATCCTGGTACTGCAACGAAAGGAAAATGTAGCGGATTATACCAGTAATGATATCCTTACTGGAGAGTTTTATGACTTGAAGGAGGATCCTGAAGAATGGTACGATCTATACGGAAGCGAAAAGATCAAACCCCTTCAAAAGGCATACACAAAACAACTTCTTGATCATTTAATAAAACAATAATCAAAGTGGAATGAAAAATACGCTTTTCCTGGTATGGGTAACGGTTTTATCCTTCATATCCGGTTGTAATACAAAAGGGAACAAATTTTCAGAAAGTACGGAGGCTAAATCGCCCAATGTATTGATACTTTTAACCGACCAATGGAGAGCTCAGGCTACGGGGTATGCCGGAGACCCCAATGTTAGCACACCCCATTTGGATAGTTTGGCCGCTATGAGCGTCAATTTCAAAAATGCGGTTTCCGGTATGCCTGTCTGCTCGCCTTTCAGGGCTTCGCTTTTAACGGGACAACGACCTTTGACCCATGGTGTCTTTATGAACGATGTACAACTAGATACCAACGCCTTGACCATGGGCAAAGTCTTTTCAAAGGCTGGTTATGATACCGGTTACATTGGCAAATGGCATTTAGATGGTCATGGACGATTACAGTTCATTCCCAAAGGAAAAAGAAGGCAGGGCTTCAATTTCTGGAAGGCCAACGAGTGCACCCACGATTACAATGAATCCGTGTATTATGATAATGATGATTCCACCAGAAAAATTTGGAACGACTATGATGCCTTTCAACAAACCGACGAAGCCATTAATTGTTTTACGGAACGAAACGAAAAGGACAACCCATTTTTAATGGTGGTTTCTTACGGTACTCCCCACGCCCCTTATCACACTGCGCCCGAAGCATATAGAAATCGCTTTGACCCTGATAAAATTACCCTTCGTGAAAACGTACCGGGTCCTATGGAGGAACAGGTGAAAAAAGACCTTGCCGGGTATTACGCCCATATCGCAGCCTTGGACGATATGATCGGTAAGCTTATGGACAATTTGAGGGACACCGGCCATTTAGAAAATACGATTATCGTATTTACCGCTGATCACGGGGATCTTTTGGGCTCCCATGGCGCATACAAAAAACAGCAACCTTATGAGGAATCTGCACGAGTGCCCATGCTTTTTTACATTCCCGAAAAGCTGAAAATCAAGGTAGGTGCGCGGGATGCCTTGATGAACTCGGAAGATATCATGCCCACAATTCTAAGCTTGTGCGACATTCCAATTCCCGAAACGGTAGAGGGTATTGATTATAGACCTTATTTGGAGGGAAAAGAACAGCTAGGCAATGTTACTTTGCTTACATGTGTACAACCCTTCGGTCAATGGAATAGGGTAGAGCATAACGGTAGGGAATATAGGGCTATTAAGACTAGGCGGTATATGTATGCCCGGGATTTGAACGGACCCTGGTTATTGTTCGACAATAATAAAGACCCTTACCAGATGAATAATCTGGTAGGCAACGCGCTTTATACTTCCCTCCAAAACGATTTGGATAAGCAGTTAACGGAACAATTAAAAAAAACCGGGGATGAATTTCTTCCCGGGATGGATTATATTAAAAAATGGGGCTATCCTGTAGATGCTACAGGTACGGTACCTTATACCCAATAAAAATCCAAAGTAGGAACTATAGACAACCATATGTGTAAAAACCCAATACAATTCCCGGAAGTCGTGCTGTCCCATTGCCCTATTTTTTTCGCCTTCCGCAGTCTACATATACACGTTCAAAAAGAAATCAACATAACAGTTTTGATGAGGACATACTACAGATAAATAGGTACAGGTATGTGCAGGATACCTTTGCCAAATGCAGGTTTTATCTTTAATAAAACTTTGTTGTCATGAATCAAAAACTATTTTTCCAACTTCTTTTTCTTACCCTGACCTCCATTTTAGGCACTTCCATATATGCCCAAAACATTACCTTGGAACTCAACCCTGATTTAAGGAACCAAATGGATATTACCGAAGATCCCGTAGGAACTTATGATATTCTTACCCTGGCCGGGGGAGACCCATGGATCGTAACCCGTCCTGTTTCCCAGTCCTATGACCCCGATCAGGTGTACGTAATAAGCTTTGATTACATTGCCGAAAACGGACTCGATGATTTGCAAATTTTTTATGGAACACCTTTTGACCCTGCGAGAAAGATTGAATTTGGGAGTCTGGCCCAAGCTACAACATATACCCCGTTTAAAGCCTTTATGAAGTATGAGGTAACTAATTGGACCGGTATTTATGATCGCTTCCGCTTAGACATAGGTAGATTGGCGGGACAGCAAATAAAGATTAGAAATCTTCAGTTGCGAGCCGCTTCTCCGGAAGAAGTAATAGAAATAGATTTGGACCTGACAGGTAAAAATCAAATGGATATTAGCGAGACTTCTCCCGGTATTTATAACATTACCACACTCCCCGGGGGAGACCCATGGGTACTTTCCCAACAATTGACCACAACTTATGACCCGGACAAGACCTTTGTTATCAGTTTTGATTATGTGGCAACCAATGGACTGGACGATTTGGAGATTTTTTATGGTGCACCGATCAGTGCCGCCCGAAATGCAATCTTCGGAAGTCTAGAGGCTTCCACCGTGCCCAAAAACTTTACGGCCCTAATGAAAATAAGTGCACCCATATGGGATGCCTCTTATGACCTCTTCAGATTCGATATCGGTAGGTTGGCAGGACAAAATATTCAGATCAGCAATCTCATTTTAAGAGAACCGACCAATGAAGAAAAAAAGGCATTTGAAATAAAGGAGTCCGTACCCATTGAACTTGATATTGCCAGAACCAGCAACAATTTGGACGCGATCGAAGTGGCTCCCGGAAGCTATGAACTGAACACTTTTGGGAATGATCCTTGGATACTTTCCAAACCGTTGACGGATATTTATGATGTTAACGATTCCTATGTGGTCTCCTTTGAGTACAAAACGGAAGAAGCCTATAACGAATTGGAATTATTTTATGGGCCGCCCATTTCCGCTGCTCAAAGACTTAGTGTAGGAACACTTCCCCAAGCAACGGACTGGACAACTTTTACATTCAATCCCCGACTTTTCGTGGATAATTTTCAGGATATGAACTGGTCCTTGTTTCGCTTTGATTTTGGAAGGAACGAAAATGTGGAAAAATCCATTTCCATACGAAATTTGGTGATACGAAAGCCCACTTCCGAAGAACTGGAAGCCGAACAGAATAGTGATAAATTTTTGAGCCGAGCAATTAACGAAAGCTTTTTAAACTATTTGAACACTAGCTTCACGGATTCTATTTCAAAAGTAAAAGTTACCGAAGAATTTGTTAGGATAGAAGGAAAAGTCGCCAATACTTCCGAAGCACTTTTTATAGCCGAAATAGAACCTCATCAGTACGGATTTGATCAAACGGAATTCAATGTTGTAGTTCCATTAGTAATCGAAGAAGATTCATTTTCATTGGAAGTGAATCGATTTGTTGAAAAATCCGACCATAATTACGATCGTTTATACTCTAGATGGGCCGTGGTTACAAAGACCGGGGACAGCACCTACGCGTTCACTTCAAATGCTCAATGGGCGGGAGATATTTCTGCAATAGCCACCAGTAATATTGAGGAAGATAAGGCAAGTACCATAAAAGGACTCGATGGATTGACCCCGACCACTTTATCCAATGTTCCGGATCTGATAGATCTAGATATCAAAAGTATGAAGATCAATATCTTGTTGAACGGGGTGTTCAGTTTAAATCCTACCACTCTCGCCCATGAATTCAATGGGAAAACCTACTATATGAATCCCAATTTTGTAGCTGGATTCGATCAGGGTATTAAAGCAATGACAGAAAATGGTATTAAGACCGCTTTTGTATTATTAATACCGATTAATATCGGTAATGAGGATGTAAAAAGAATTTTTGTACACCCTGATGCTTCGTTAGGGATTTACAGTATGGCAAATGTTGCGACCGAAGAGGGCACGGAACACTATGCGGCAGTAATCGATTTTCTGGCACAGCGCTATTCCAGACCGGATAAGCTTTATGGACGTTTAGATCAATGGATCATCCATAATGAAGTAGACGCCCATACCAATTGGACGCACGCAGGACAAAAACCGGTATCCTTATATACCCAAATTTACGATCGCTCTATGCGGATGGTCCATTATACCATACGCAAATACAATCCTACCGCCAAGGTATTCAGTTCATTTACAAAACATTGGAACAGTAAGGCGGGATCCGAGGCAAATTTCAGATCCAAGGATATCTTGGGTGTTTTAAATTCCCTGAGTAAAAAGGAAAACGATTACGAGTGGGGAGTGGGCTGGCACTCCTATCCTACCAATTTGTTTAATCCAAAAGTATGGAACGATCCCCCGGAAAAAACCCAATTTAACTTTAACACTCCTGAGATAACACCTAAAAACCTGGAAATGATCGACGCCTATGTGCGGCAAAAAGATATCTTGTACAATGGAAAAAAGGTAAGGACCATCTTATTGTCCGAAAACGGTTTTAGCTCCAATACGGATAGGAACCCAAATGCCAATGAAACTACACAAGCAGCGGCACTTGCCTATTTTTGGAAAAAGACCGATAAGCGTTTGCCATCCATAGAGAATATTCAGTTACATAGGTGGGTGGACAATGCGAACGAGGGCGGACTAGAATTTGGTCTTTGGACCGTTTTGGACGGCACTTTTGATGGTTTTGACCAAAAGAAAGAAGGTTGGTTCGTTTGGGATGCAGCGGGAACACCACAGGAAGATGCTGTTTTTGACCCCTATAAATCTGTCATCGGCATCACTGACTGGAACGAGATCTATGAGGATGTATCAACGGAGGTAACGCCATACACGGTTCGCGTACAGATCCAAAACTGTGATGCCGATCTAAATGACCTATTGGTAAGTTTTAACGGGGAACTAAAAATACCCCAGGAGGATGGCTCCTTGGTATTCTACAATGTAGCATCAAATGTTTCCCAACCGTATTCGGTATATAAGGGAAACATCAGCTTGGCCTCGGATGTCCTTACGGTAAGTGAGGATATGGAATTGAACATTGAACTCAACGCAATCGATAACATATCCGCCGAAGGAATCTCGCCTACCGAAATTGAAATTGTTTGGGAATCGGTATTGGGGCAGACAGACGGTTTTGTCATCGAATTTAAAGAAGCAGAGGGGGAATTCCAGGTGTTGGCCGAGCTAGGGCCAAATGAGTTGAACTATGTGCATTCCGGTCTTATCCCGGGTGACGAGTACAGCTATAGGGTGGCCGCTTTACTAGGAGAAGATGGTCAATCCTGCTTTTCGGACCAGATAGATATTTTGGCACCTTTTATCATTGTTGATTTTAAAAATGGCGATACGGACAAACCGTTGAATAATTCCATAAAACCACAGTTAAAACTAAGGAACGAAGCAGATCATCCCGTAGCCCTGGAACGTATTACACTTCGCTATTGGTTTACCGCAGAGGATTTTTCACCTTTAAACTTTTATTCGGATTATGCCGCAGTTGGAACAGATAAGGTGATGGGTAATTTTACGGTCTTGGAGGAGGCCAGGGAGGGTGCCAATTATTATTTGGAAATATCCTTTGATACGGATCAGGAAATAGGGGCGCTAACGAATTCCGGGGAGATAAAAACCAGAATTGCCAAGAACGATTGGACGGATTTTGATGAAACCGATGACCATAGCTACGCTACCTTCAATGATTATCTTGAAACCGATAAGATAACCGTTTACTGGGACAATGAGCTTATTTGGGGAAAAGAGCCTAAAATAGCTGAGGAACAAACGGTAAAACTTATTGTATTACATAAAAATAGGGATCAGGAATCCAATAACACCATAAAACCAAATTTCATCTTGGTCAACGAAGGCAATCAGCCTGTTGATCTGAAGGATGTAACGTTTAAATATTGGTTTAGCCCGGAAACTCCCGCTCCCTTAAACTATGCTTTTGATTATGTAAAGTTAGGAGCGGCCAACGTCACGGGAACCTTTGGTGCAACGGAAAATGGAACGAGCAGCTATTTCGAGGTAGGTTTTGACCAGGCCGCCGGAGCCCTTTATGCGTATAGCAATAGCGGGGAAATTAAATCCCGATTGTGGAAACAGGACTGGTCTTCTTTTAATGAGTTGGATGACCATTCTTATCAGGCGATCGGTACTGTATTCAGCCCTAACAGTATGATTACGGCATATATAGACGGACAATTAGTTTGGGGACAGGAACCTGGCACCTCTAATTCCAACAACTTGTTGAATTCACAAGGGCCAACTAGTTTTAAGGTCTTTCCAAATCCCGTTTATAACACAGCAACCTTAGAATGGCCGGAAACCATACAAACCATCGATAATATAGTCCTAATTGATTATATGAACATTACATATCCTGTAAATGCATCCGTTCAAGGGAATCAGGTTATTATTCAACCGGGAAGTCTAACGCCAGGGCTATACATTATCAAAGGCCGTATAAACGGGAAGCCCATATCCCATAGGGTAATCATTCAATAAGTCCAATTTTTAAAAAGTAACAAGTCAAGGTCAAAGTTCCCTTAAAATTAGAAATGCGTCTTTTTAGCAATCACCTAAAAGAGCATATTAAATGGAATATTGACCTTGCAATATCTCTTCGAAAGTTAGCAAAAAGATGGCTATAGCGGAACAAGCATCTTTGACCACCTAGCTAACAGGCCCTTCATGGACATATAGGATTTATTATCTTAGTTCCTATAATGGGATCTCATCAATAACGATATCCCATTGTTACCCAACATTTCAAAAAGCTGACCAAATGACCAAAACCGACCTCTTTAGAGTAATCATCAAAATTTTTGGTGTTTACTGTTTCATAGAAGCATTATTTAGGTTAATTCCGAATATTTCTCTCTCAAATGGTTTCTATTCCTTTAGTTTAATGGTAAGTGGAATTTACCTACTAATCACTGGACTGATTGCATATTTACTACTGTTCCAGACGGACAGATTGATTAAACTATTTCGACTTGAAAAAGGATTTGACAGCGATAAAATAGACGTTAAGAATTTAAATTCGGACGGACTTTTCAGATTTGGACTAATAATAATCGGACTTCTGATGATAGCGGACAACATAGCTCAGTTCTTAAACTACTGTTATTTGGCTTTTAAAAAACAAGTCTCCTCTAACGGACTAGGTGAAATTGAAGGTGCAATGTTGGACCAACATCTGGACTACAATTGGTGGATTAGTTCTGGACTAAACGCTTTGATCGGTATCATAATTCTGACCAACTATAAACGGATTTCAAAACTGTTCGCGGAAAAAGAAAAAAACGTTGGGTAACAAAGGTAACCGTTGCACAAGCCTCTAATTTGCAAAAAAATAATCAGCACAAGCCTCTTTAAGGGGCTTTTTTCTTTCCGAATCAGTATTGAAAAGTCAATTTTTGATGCCTTGGCAAAGCTAAAAACGGG
>JBATTK010000124.1:0-20618 GCA_049670505.1 Saonia sp. | reverse complement strand
TTTTGATTTTTAACCCTACTATGTACGGTATAGCTACATAAAGAGCTCCAACAATACCTCAATCCCTAACGCAGCAGATGGGTCGGGTTTTAAAAACGCGACCGATTAATCATCGGCTATGTTGGGAGCCAACCATTTTGTAGCTTCCTCCATTGAAATTCCCTTTCGTTCCGCAAAATCCAAAACCTGATCTTCCTTTATTTTGCCCAAACCAAAATACTTGGCTTCCGAATGACCAAAATAATAGCCACTGACACTGGCTGCCGGCCACATGGCCAAGCTTTCGGTCAATTTCACCCCTATTTTTTCCTCTACTTCCAATACGTCCCAGATAGTGAGCTTTTCCAGATGATTAGGACAAGCCGGATAACCGGGTGCCGGACGGATACCCTTATAGGCTTCGCCGATCAAATCCTCATTGGTCAATTTCTCATGGGAAGCATAGCCCCAATGTTTTGTACGGACTTCCATATGTAAATATTCCGCAAAAGCTTCGGCCAAACGATCGGCCAACGCCTTGATCATGATCGAACTATAATCGTCCAAATCTTCCTCATACCCTTTAGCAAGTTCAGCGGTGCCAAAACCCGTAGTCACACAAAAGCAGCCGATATAGTCTTGAATACCTGTTTTTTTTGGGGCAATAAAATCCGCTAAAGCAATATTGGGGACCCCCTCCCGTTTTTTTGACTGTTGCCGTAACGTCCGGAAAATAAACTTTTGCTCTTTTCCTTTCTTTCTATGGGGAAAGCTAACTTCTACATCGTCATCGTTTATGGTATTGGCGGGAAAAAGTCCGAAAATGGCCTTGGCTTTTAGCTGTTTTTCATCAAGTACTTTCTTTAGCATTTCCTGGGCATCATTAAATAATTCCGTGGCCTGCTGGCCCACTACATCATCGGAGAGGATTGCGGGATACTTTCCGTGCAGCTCCCAACTTCTAAAAAATGGCGTCCAATCAATAAAATCCTTTAATTTTTCCAGTTCCAAATCTTCGATAACCTGAATACCTAATTGCTGTGGTTCCGCTATTTCAGAAGTATGCCAATCAATTTTAAACTTATTTTCACGTGCTTTTTCAATAGATAGGTATTCCTTTTGTTTGGTGCGTTTTAAAAACTTCTCCCTAAATTCTTCATACCCCAGTTTAATGGATTCTTTATACGGACCGGAGGTATCTTTTTGCAACAGATCACCTACTACGGTAACCGCCCGGGAAGCATCGTTTACATGTACCACGGCCTGACTGTATTGCGGATCTATTTTTACGGCCGTGTGGGCCTTACTTGTGGTAGCTCCGCCTATAAGTAAAGGCACGTTAAAGTTCTGGCGTTCCATCTCCTTGGCCAAAAAGACCATCTCGTCCAAAGACGGCGTAATTAATCCACTGAGACCAATGATATCCACATTTTCCTCTTTTGCGGCATTTATGATCTTTTCCGGAGGTACCATTACGCCCAAATCCACAATTTCATAATTGTTACAGGCCAACACTACGCTCACAATATTTTTTCCTATATCGTGTACATCTCCCTTTACAGTGGCCATAAGAATTTTTCCTGCCCCTTTGCTATCGCCTGCTTGAGGGTTGAGCAATTTCTCCTCCTCAATGTATGGAAGTAAATAGGCCACCGCCTTTTTCATTACCCGCGCGGACTTCACCACTTGGGGCAAGAACATTTTTCCGTTTCCGAACAGATCCCCCACTACGTTCATTCCGGTCATTAAATGGCCTTCTATTACTTCTATGGGTTTGCTTACGTTAACTCTTGCCTCCTCTACATCTTCCAGTATATATTGGTCTATCCCCTTTACCAAAGCTCTTGTGATTCGGTGCTGTAAAGGCTCCTCTCGCCAAGAAAGATCTACTTTACTTTCTTTGGCGGTACCCACCACGGTTTCGGCAAAATCCAATAAACGTTCGGTAGCATCGTCCCTTCGATTTAAGATCACATCTTCTACCCGTTCCAATAGATCCTTGGGAATATCGTCATAAACTTCCAATAGGGTAGGGTTTACGATGCCTATATTCATCCCGGCCTTTATCGCATGATAAAGAAATACGGAATGCATGGCCTCCCTAACGGGATTATTGCCCCTAAAAGAAAAGGACACATTGCTTACCCCTCCACTTACACTGCAATGGGGCAGGTTGTTCCGAACCCATTTGGTGGCCTCAATAAAATCCAATGCATTTCGCCTATGTTCTTCCATTCCTGTGGCGACCGGGAAAATATTCAGGTCAAAAATGATATCCTCGGGCGAGAACTTCACTTGGTTTACCAAAATATCGTAGGAACGTTTGGAAATTTCTATTCTTCTTTCGTAATTATCGGCCTGACCAACTTCATCAAAGGCCATCACGATTACTGCCGCCCCATAGCGTTTGATCAATTTTGCTTGATGGATAAACTGCTCCTCCCCTTCTTTGAGACTTATGGAATTCACAACGCATTTTCCTTGCACAACCTGCAATCCTGCCTCAATAATTTCCCATTTGGAGCTATCTATCATGATAGGTACACGGGCAATATCGGGTTCCGCCACGATCAGATTTAGAAATTTGACCATGGCCTCTTTACCATCTATGAGACCATCGTCCATATTAATGTCTATAATCTGGGCCCCACCTTCCACTTGGTCACGGGCAACATCCAAAGCCTCTTCAAATCTTTCTTCCTTGATCAAACGAAGAAATTTTTTAGATCCCGCCACATTGGTCCGTTCCCCTACATTGATGAAATTACTTTCGGGCGTGACGACCAATGGCTCCAGACCCGATAATTTTAGGTATTTAGAGTCTTTGCTTGTTGCTCGTTGTTTGTTGCCCGTCATAATCGCTTGTGATAATTAATAAATCCGTTCAACAATTTTTTGACCTTTTCGATTTCTTTTAGAATATCATTTATTTCGGTTGAAATATATTTTAAATCATTTGATAATATTAATTGTGTTTCCAATTCATAAAGTGAGCCCCTAGCAATGTGCAGAAAATGGGTTGTCTCTTTAGCTGTTTGCCTGCCACAACCTTCCGCAATATTTGAAGAAACTGAAATAACACATCTTCTAATCTGTGACGTTAGCGCAAACTGCTCTTCCTTGGGAAAGGGTTTTGTGAAAACATAAACTGTTTTGACCAATTCCCTAGCCTGAATCCAAACATCTAGTTCTTTATAATCCAAACTCAAAATTTTAACTATTAACTAACAACGAAAAACCATAAACAAACGACCATCGACTATAAACTTTCAACTAGCATCTTTCTAGGTCGATGTTTTTTTACCAGATCGGCCATAGCCTTAATATGTTCCGGGGTAGTACCGCAACATCCCCCCACAATATTCACCAATCCTTTTTCCAAATATTCTCTTATCTGGGCAGCCATTTCATTGGGGGTCTCGTCATACTCCCCAAAGGCATTGGGCAAACCGGCATTTGGATGTGCCGAAACGGCATGGTCCGTCTTTGCGGATAACACTTCCAAATGAGGCACTAACTGACTTGCTCCCAAAGCACAATTAAAACCGACCGACAATATAGGAATGTGCGATATGGAAATTAAAAATGCTTCGGCCGTCTGTCCGGATAGCGTTCTTCCGGAAGCATCGGTAATAGTGCCACTGACCATTATAGGCACTTCTATATTTTGTTCTTCCTTCACTTCCTCTATGGCAAATAATGCAGCTTTGGCATTTAGGGTATCAAAAATGGTCTCGACCAACAATATATCAGCACCTCCATCCAATAAGGCTTCTACCTGTTGTTTGTAGGCAACCTTTAGATCTTCAAACGAAACGGCACGGAAACCGGGGTCGTTAACATCGGGCGACATACTTGCTGTTTTATTGGTAGGACCGATACTACCGGCTACAAACCTAGGTTTATGTGGTTCCCTTGCAGTAAATTCATCGGCGACCTTTTTTGCAATCCTGGCAGATTCGTAATTAAGTTCATATACCAACTCTTCCATATGATAATCCGCCATGGCAATAGTAGTACCGGAAAACGTATTGGTTTCCACAATATCGGCCCCTGCCTCAAAATACTTAGCATGAACGGTCGCTATAGCCTCTGGTTGGGTCAATGATAAGAGATCATTATTTCCCTGTAACGGATGAGACCAATTCTTAAAGCGCTCGCCACGGAAATCCGCCTCGGTAAATTTATACCGTTGCAACATAGTTCCCATGGCACCATCCAGCACCAAAATCCTATCCTGTAGGACAGCCTTAATATTTTTCATCTAATTCTAATTTGTATATGATGTCCAGACAATATCTTTTTTACTGTTTGCCTAACGGGAATATAGAGAAAAGTAAAAAAAGATACTGTTGGACCGTAACCGCGCTTGCGAGCGGGCACTGCCATAATTAAACATGTATCAAGTAAGGAAAAGAATAAGACGGACGTCTTACTTTTTTGTTATCTATTCTTGACTTATTCCTTAAAAGGGCGCTGAAACATACTGAAATAAATTCAGCATAAAAACTCAGCGTCAAGATAGAATGTAGCACCTACTTTTTGTTGAAAAGGGTTGCTAAGGCTTCAACGGATCTATTCCCTCCGCCTTTCTTGATAACGACTTCAATTTTTAAATGAACTGAGTGCAAAGAAACATCACAGTACGATTAAAAACAAGGAAAGTATGTTTTTTAATCTATTAAGGTTGGTAAAAAGTAAGGCCCAAGAGGTTCGAAAACCCCCTAGGCCTATATCTGGATAGCTAACCCAAGAAAATAAAAACTTATACCAATATGCGTTGTACCACTTCTTTTTTTGCTTCTTTTTTGGTGCCGTCAAATCCTTCTACACCGCCTACCGTGGTATATTTCATGACATACCGCTTACCTGGATTAATGATTTGATAAGCGCTTTGGCACATGACCGCCGCCTCATGGAATCCGGATAATATCAATTTTAACTTTCCGGGATACGTATTTACATCACCAATGGCATAAACTCCGGGAATATTGGTTTGATAGTCGTATGCGTTATTCACTTTGATGGCATTCTTTTCTATTTCCAGACCCCAATCACCAATAGGCCCCAATTTTGGCGATAGCCCGAATAAGGGAATGAAATTATCTACTTCCAGATAGGTTTCCCCCTTTTCGGCATCGTTATGTTTAATGATTACCGCCTCCAAATTGTCCGAACCATGTAGTTCCTTCACTTCTGCTTCGATAAACAAACGTATTTTGCCCAATTTGGCCAACTCGCCGGCTTTTTCTACGGAATCCAATGCGCCCCGAAACTCATTTCTGCGATGTACCAAGGAAACCTCCGAAGCGATATCGGACAGGAAAATGGCCCAATCCAAAGCGGAATCGCCTCCTCCGGCAATCACCACTTTCTTGTTGCGATATACTTCCGGATCTTTTACCATATAAGCTACTCCTTTATCTTCAAAATCCCTAATATTTGGAATAGGGGGTTTTCGCGGTTCAAAAGAACCCAAACCTCCCGCGATGACAACCACCGGTGCATGGTGCCGCGTACCTCTATTGGTAGTGACAATAAAAGAACCATCGTCCAGTTTTTCCAAAGTCTCGGCGCGCTCCCCCAATGTAAATCCAGGACTGAAAGGTTTTATTTGCTCCATAAGATTATTTACCAAATCGCCCGCCAAAATCTCGGGAAAAGCAGGGATATCGTATATGGGTTTCTTGGGATAGATCTCCGAACACTGACCTCCAGGCTGTGGTAAAGCATCGATAAGATGCGACTTTAATTTTAACAATCCTGCCTCAAAAACGGTGAACAAACCTGTTGGTCCTGCTCCAATAATCAATATATCTGTTGTAATCATTTCTTTCTTTTCTAGTTTATCTGAATCGTTCTGGTGTCTATCTTTCGGCTCCGCTCAAGATGACGGTATTATTATTTCGTTTAATTTCTTCTTCTATTTTATACGCATGGGCCGCATCCAAAAGCGATGTCCTATGGTTTACCACTTCCCCTATAATAATGATGGCCGGATTGGCCAATCCTTGCTTCTTCACTTTCGCTTCTATGGTTCGTATGGTTCCAACACCGATTTTTTCATTATCCCGGGTACCATTTTGAATAATGGCAATAGGGGTTTCCGACTTTCCCTCTTCTTTAAAAAGTTCCACAATCTCGGAGAGCTTGCCCATTCCCATAAGAATAACCACGGTGGCATTTGATTTGGCCGCTAATTGAACATCCGTGGATAATTTGTGCGCTTTGGTAGTACCTGTAATAACCCAAAAACTCTCCGCCGAACCCCTTTTCGTTACTGGAATATGCTGAGCTGCCGGAACCGCCAAGGATGAAGATATTCCCGGAACCATCTCCACCTCGAGTCCATATTTTTTGGCATATTCCATTTCTTCCGCACCTCTTCCAAAAACAAAGGGATCTCCCCCTTTTAAACGAACTACATGTCCATGCGTTCTGGCCCTGCTAACGATCAATTCATTGATCTGCTCTTGCTGATAGGCATAGCAACCTTTACGCTTGCCTACATAAATATGTTCCGCTTTTGGGGCATAATCCAACAATTCAGGATTTACCAATGCATCGTACAAAACCACATCGGCACTCGCCAAGGCCCTAATCGCCTTTATAGTGATAAGCTCCACATCGCCAGGCCCGGCACCCACCACCGTTAATAATCCTCTTTCCCCTACAGGAGGAATTCCTGCTCGGCTGGAGATGTCTTTTCTATAGGTATTAAATTCTTTCATCATCTAAGCTTCTACTAGTTCCTGCGTTCTGTACGCTTCTACTTTTTTCAAAAACCGTTGTGCATCCAACAAATAATTCTTGGCAAATGCTTCCGTAGGTTTGTTTTTATTTAATTGGAGGGCCAAGGTCTCAAAGGTACCTTCCAGGTCTATGCGACCCGGTGCTATGAAAACCTCATCAAAACTCTTGATAATACCTGCCTGGGTGTTGGTCTTCTTATTTTCCGCCGTTAACAAGGCCTTGGCGGAATTCACCATGGAGGAATAGGAATGGTAAATACTCGCCGCCCATTTCTCCGCTGCAAATGCCGATCGGGCATTCTCAATTTTTTCCTCACTTTCGAATAAAAGGGTAGCGATCAAATCGATGACCACACCGGCACATTCACCTATTCCTATAGCTTTTTCATACTTTTCGGTATTTCCCCAATCAATAAAATCCTCTTGGGTTAAATTTTCAATATTGGCCAAAGGCTTTAAAAAATTATAAAAATAATGTTCGCCCTTTTCCGCATAATAGTCCATATAACCGGAGCCATTACCGTTGGCTTCAAAATCGTTTAGGATCAATCGTAAGGCCTCAGGTCCCCTTTTGCTAGGCACTTTTATCACCTTATCCGCAAAACGCCCCTGTCCGTTACCTATATTTCCTCCTCCCAACAGAACCTGAAGGGCGGGCGCTACCAATTTGTCCTTTGTCCGAATGGACATTCCCTGAAAACCGATATGGGCCATATTATGCTGCCCACATGCGTTCATACAACCGCTGATCTTAATGACCACATCGGTATTATTGATATACTGTGGATATTCCGCTTTAATCACCCTTTCCAATTCATCCGCAATTCCGGTACTGCTGGCAATACCTAAATTACAGGTATCCGTTCCCGGACAGGCCGTAATGTCCAACGCTTTGTTATATCCTGCCTCCACAAAACCCAATTTCTGCAATTCCGTATAAAAGAAAGGCACCAATTCTTCCTTTACATAGGGGATCAATATGTTTTGACGGAGTGATAATCGTAATTCCCCAGCGGCATATGTTTCTACTAAATCCGCTAGAAGCCTTGCTTTATCCGTATAAAAATCCCCTAATAATACCTTGATGCCGATAGCCAAATAGCCCTTCTGTTTTTGTGGCACCAAATTGGTGGATTTCCATGCCGCGAACGCAGCTTCATTTTCAATAGCCACCTCTGGTTTTACAACTTGTGCTATTTTTACCTTGGGATACCCTTCAAAATCAATAGGATATGATGTATGTGGTACCGCTGCCTGTACTTCCTCCAGTAATTTTTTGAATCCTTCCAATCCAACATCCTTCACCAAGAATTTCATACGTGCCTTGGCTCTACTCTTACGTTCTCCATAACGATCGAATACCCGTATTACGGCATCCATTAAAGGAATGATCTTATCCGAAGGTAAAAAACCGTATAATTCATCGGCATGTCTTGGTTGAGATCCCAAGCCACCTCCCAGCATTACTTTAAAACCTCGTACACCATTTTCAATTTTAGCTATAAACCCTAAATCGTGCATATAGGATAATCCGGTATCCGCATCACTAGCAGAAAAGGAAACCTTAAATTTTCTGCCCATTTCCTGACTAATAGGGTTCCGTAAAAAATACTGGAACAATGCATGTGCGTAGGGAGATACATCAAAAGGTTCATCAACATCTATCCCGGCAGTTTCACTGGCCGTGACGTTACGGACCGTATTTCCGCAAGCTTCGCGAAGGGTAACATCATCTTTCTCCAATTGGGCCCAAAGCTCCGGTGTACGATCTAAATCCACATAGTGTATCTGAATATCCTGACGCGTGGTTATATGCAAACGTCCCGTAGAATACTCATCGGAAACATCACAGATTCTCCTTAATTGATTTGAGGTCACTTTTCCATAAGGCAGTTTAATACGGATCATTTGAACGCCTTCCTGCCTTTGCCCATATACGCCCCTTGCCAATCGTAGGCTCCTGAATTTTTCTTCATCCAACTTGCCTTCCTTGAATTGACGGATTTTAGCCTCCAATTCAATGATATCCTTCGCTACTACCGGGTCCTCTATTTCTGTTCTAAAGCTTTGCATCTATTTATTTATTATTCCTATGGATTTAATAGGATATTAAACTGAACATTTTCTTAAAAATCTACTTCCATGTGCCCATTAAAAGGAGCTATTGGCCTATTAGTGTTAGTGTATAAATCCTACTCCCGCCGTTGCATTGGTCTGGGTATCCACCAAAATAAAGCTACCATTGAATTTATTGTCTGTATAGGCGTCATGGTAAATCTGCTTACTCAATCTTATACGGACCTCTCCAATTTCGTTCAATGCCAACTTATTGTCCGAATCCATTTGTCCCGAAAAATCGGTGGTCATTACATGATGTATGGTATCAATTTTTGATAATACCCGATTTGTTGTATGATGCACCATATATTTGGCGCCCGATTGTAATTGTTTGCTATCCATCCAGCAGACCGTCGCATTAATTTCTTTTTCAACTTTTGGAAGTTCGCCGGTCTTTACCAGCATATCCCCTCTTGTAATATTAATATCATCTTCCAAGGTAATGTTTACAGAACTCCCCGCTACGGCAACATCATAGGTCTTATCAAAAAAATGGATATCCTTAATTTTTGATGTTGTCAAGGAAGGAAGTACGGTTACACTATCCCCTACTTTTAGACTACCTCCATAAATCTTTCCGGCATATCCTCGAAAATCATGGAATTCATCGGTTTTGGGGCGTATGACCGTCTGGACGGGAAAACGTACCTGTCCTCCATCGTATACATCGGATGCTCCCAATTGTTCCAAGTGCCCTAAAATTGTATCCCCGTCATACCAGGGCATAGCGTCCGTCCTTTCCACTATATTATCACCCTGTAATGCACTTACCGGTATATAACTAAGTTGTTGTTCTTTATAGGTGCTTTTATTATTCAATGCTTCAAAATCCCGCTTGATCTCATTGAAAACCGCTTCTGAATAATTGACCAGATCCATTTTATTCACCGCTACGATTACGTCTTTTACCCGAAGCAGGTTATTAATGAAAAAATGACGATAAGTCTGTGCTATGACCCCGTTTCTTGCATCTACTAGGATGATGGCTACTTGTGAGGTAGATGCCCCGGTAACCATATTCCTTGTGTATTCTACATGACCGGGAGTATCCGCTATAATATAACTCTTGCTCGAGGTAGAAAAATAGATATGGGCCACATCTATGGTGATGCCCTGTTCCCTTTCTGCCACAAGACCATCGGTCGCCAAGGAAAAGTCCAGATAATCGTAGCCTCGCTGTTCGCTACTTTTCCTAATGGCCTCCAACTTATCGTCCGTAAGTGATTTTGTGTCATAGAGCAACCTTCCGATCAAAGTACTTTTACCATCGTCTACACTTCCTGCCGTTGCTATTTTTAATACTTCCATAAGTCTCTCCTAGCCTTCCCAAAGGGGAGTAACTCTTGCTCGGAGTTATTTTAAATTTATTATTAATTTATGTTGCCATTCCTTTATTCCATCCCTAGAACTCAGGGAGCTTAAAAATATCCTTGTTGTTTACGTTTTTCCATAGCGGCTTCGGATCGCTTGTCATCGATACGTGCACCACGCTCGGAGATTTTAGAATCCCGAATTTCCGCTACTACCTTATCAATGGTATCGGCATAGGATAGCACTGCCGCTGTACAAGACATATCGCCGACCGTCCTGAAACGTACCATACGCTCTTCTACCACCTCATCTTCCGACCTGAAAACTACCTCATCTTCCGCGGACCAAATAAGTCCGTCCCTCATAAAAACAGCGCGTTGGTGTGCAAAATAAATGGATGGGATTTCTATTTGTTCTTTTTGGATGTAACTCCAAACATCCAATTCCGTCCAATTACTTATGGGAAACACCCGCACATTCTGGCCTATTTCTATTTCGCCATTGAGCATATCAAAAAGTTCGGGGCGTTGGTTTTTTTCATCCCACTGTCCAAAATCGTCACGGACAGAAAAAACGCGTTCTTTAGCACGTGCTTTTTCCTCATCCCTTCGGGCCCCACCGATACATGCATCGAATTTAAACTCCTCGATCGCGTCCAAGAGCGTGGTGGTCTGTAACGTATTACGACTTGCATATTTTCCGGTTTCTTCCACTACTTTACCTTGATCTATGGCATCTTGTACATTCCGTACAATCAATTCCACTCCCAACGCTGCTACCAACCTATCCCTAAAAGCAATGGTCTCCGGAAAATTATGCCCGGTATCTATATGCATTAAGGGAAATGGAATCTTTGCAGGATAAAAGGCTTTTTGGGCCAAGCGTACCAATGTAATGGAATCCTTTCCCCCCGAAAAAAGCAATACGGGCCTTTCAAATTGGGAAACCACTTCCCTAAAAATGTAAATGGCCTCGTTTTCCAATGTATTCACCTTTAAATAGGTGAGGTCGGTTGCCTTTGTTGGTATTTCCTTTGTTATTTCCAATGTATCCAACATATGTTTTCTTTGTTCTTTGTTGTTCTTTCTCGGTTATCTCCTTTACTAATAAAGGAAAACGCTAAATCCTTTTTGGATAATCCCTAGGTATGCAATCCACATTCTCGATTTTCCAAAACTTTTGTCGGGTCAAAATATATATGCTCGTTAGGTAAATTCCTTTCCTCTAGATAGGTATCCAGTTGCGCATCGTTCCAATGGTAAAATGGACTTACTTTTAATACACCGTTCTCACTAAGGCTCAAAACATCAAGTGAGTCCCTTAAAACGGTCTGTCCTTTTCTAAGGTTGGTAAACCATACATCCGGTCTATGTTCGTTCATTGCCCTTCTAAAAGGTTCCAACTTTACCTGTTCCGTAAATTCACTATGCCTTGAATCATCTATTCCGGGTATTCCCATAACAACATCCCTATGGGAAGCTGTTTGTTCGGGGACATACAATTTAATGTTGAGCCCTAAGATTGTTTTCAGTTCTTCGGCATGCCTATAGGTGTTGGGCGTGTTATAGCCCGTGTCGCACCACAGCACTGGAATGGTGTTCTTCACTTCCGTGACGGCGTGAAGAATGGCTACTTCATAGGGCCTAAAGTTGGTAGTAACTACCGGATTTTTTCCGAATAAAATGGCCCATGAAACGATTTCATCCGGGGTAGCACCCTCAAACTGTACATTTAAATCCTTGATTTCTTTTTCCGAAAGACCCATTTTTTATTATTTAAATTTATTTACCCCAATTAATGGTATTCCAAATTCTTTCATGAAAGAAATACAGCGCCATTTTAGTAAATAGCTCTATAAGACCTATAGAAAATGCCAGACTCAAAGTACCGGTAACTATCCAAGAAATCACTATGGTATCCAAAGTCCCAATGATTCTCCAACTGATGGACTTGGCAATACTCCTTTTAGGTCTTTCCAGCTTTCTATCGGAACTATAGCTGCTTTTAGCCGTTTGCTTATTTAAAATTAACTGGTCCGCAATCATGAAATAAAGTTTTTTTATTATCCTATAGACTTACTAGGAATATCAAAAATAAAATTAAAAACAATACTAAGACGTTAAAAAAACATCAATATTACTTTTATCCTATAGTTTTAGTAGATTAATTATAAATCGGACTTTTTTTTGAAGATTGTACATTGATTTTGTAGTGATTCTGAGGATTTTTAATTAAGCAATTAAATCGGCCAAGGTATTGTTCCGATATACTTCCAACGCACTATCCCTCACTTGGAGCATTAATTTATGAACCGAGCAGCTATCCTCATCCGGGCAATCATCACATTTCTCATAAAAGTTGAGACTAACGCAGGGAACCATGGCGATAGGGCCTTCCAACACGCGCATAATTGTAGTCATAGGTATTTCAGAAGGTTCCTTGATTAGATAATATCCGCCTCCTTTACCTTTTTTAGAACCTAATAAGCCAGTTCTTCTTAAGGTCAATAATATGCTCTCCAAGAATTTTTGCGAAATGTTCTCCTGCTTGGCAATTTCGGCAATTTGTACAGGTTCCCTATTGTCTTGGTTCGCCAAAAATGCAAGTGCCTTTAATCCGTATTTCGTTTTCTTTGAGAGCATCATACGAATATAGACAAAACCTACGAAGCCGTCAAGATCTTATGGGTTTCCATGGAGGATATCATTTATGGTCCGCAGGCTTTGGAAAACTTGTAACATCATCATAAAATGAGTTCCATTTTAATATTACCTCGTTGGTATGGTGGATGTTCTTCCATCTGGATTTCCTTAAAGCCGAATTTTCTATAAATATAAATAGCGTTCTCCAAAATGGTATTGGAGTATAGTATCAACTTGTTCCAACCTTTCTCTTTGGAATAATCCACACAGTATTGCATTAGTAGCTGACCAATTTTGTGCCCTTGGAATTTTGGGGATACGGCCATTTTTCCCAACTCGTACACCCGTTCTTCAACTTTGATCAATGAAAAAGTGCCTACTATTTGCTCATCTACCTTTGCAAAGAAAATATGCCCCCCTTTGTTTATGATATTTTCCTCACAAGCCTCCATAAGTTCAGCATCATGTGGTTCTACCACAAAGAACTTTTCCAACCATGCTATGTTTAGGAGGGCGAAGTCCTTGGCATATTCAGAATCAAAGGGTATTATTGTTATTTTTTGCATTTTATACGCCATTATTTTTGAAAATCATCCAGTATTCGGCTGCTCAACGCTTTTTCCGCAAATTTTGACTCCAACTGTGTAATATGTTCGGTTAGACTTGCAGAAGTGAAATGGGTCAATTCCTTTACCTGTTTGTCCATGACGCTCCATAAGGGTATCATGCTTTGATGCACTTCCCTGCCCCTTTCCGTTACATAGAACAACTTTTTGCGTTTGTCTACTTTATCCGATTTAAAACGAATCAGCTTTTTATACGCTAATTTCTTTAGCGATTGGGTAATGGCGGGCTGGGAATATTGTAGGCTTTCTTGTAGGTGTGAAGTCGTAATGGTTTCTGAATCGATTATCATTTTAAAAATAGGAAAAAGATAAGGGTCAAAATCAATATCCAACACATCGTATACCCTTTGGATCTCCTTCATGACCTGACCGCTCAATCTATTTAATCTAGAACCTAGACCCAATTCCGCCAATAGTTTCAATCCATCTTCCATAACTATTTATATAAGTACTTATGTAAATATATCCAATTTCTTCCAATTGTCAAAAAAATTACCCCAAGGCCTGTTCTACATCGGCAATGATATCTTCAATATGTTCCAAACCAACAGAAACACGTACCATCCCGTCCGATATTCCCACTTGGGCCCTTTCTTCTTTTGATAGTTTGCTATGTGTAGTAGATGCAGGATGTGTAACGATACTTTTGGAATCTCCCAAATTCGCCGACAACGACAATAATTTAATGGAATCAAAGAATTTCTGGCCTGCAGGCAGGCCCCCTTTTACTTCAAAAGCTACGACAGTACCACCCGCTTTCATCTGCCTTTTTGCGATTTCATATTGTGGATGGGATTTTAAAAAAGGATATTTCACCCAATTTACCTTTGAATGGCCTTCTAAAAACTCCGCCAGCTTAACCGCATTTTCACAATGCCTATCTACCCGTACTCCCAAGGTTTCCAAACTTTTAGATAATACCCATGCGTTAAACGGGGATAAGGATGGACCGGTTATTCTGGAAAATCGGTAGATCTTATCGATAAGGTCCGCATTACCTACCGTGATACCCGCTAAAACCCTTCCTTGCCCGTCCATAAGTTTAGTGCCGGAATGAATAACCAAATCCGCCCCAAACTTAATGGGTTGTTGTAAATAGGGAGAGGCAAAACAATTATCTATAATCAAGATCAAACCATGCTTTTTGGCAATTTTCCCCAAGGCTTCCAAATCCAAAATATCAACTCCCGGGTTTGTGGGTGATTCCGCATAGATGACTTTGGTCTTTGAGGTAAGGAGACCCTCTATTTCACTTAGTGCATCGTTCCTAAAATAACTTGTACTTATATTCCATTTGGGGAAAAATTGCGTGAACAGCGTATGGGTAGACCCAAAAATACTACGTGCAGAAATAATATGGTCCCCACTCTCCAACAAAGCGGCGAAAGTTGAAAAAACGGCCGCCATGCCAGAGGAAAAGGCAAATCCGTCCTCCGCTCCCTCCATTTCACAGACCTTATCTATAAATTCGGAGCAATTGGGATTGGAGTATCTGGAATAAACATTTCTATCCTTTTCCTCGGCAAAGGATGCCCGCATATCCTCTGCATCCTCGAATACGAAGCTAGATGTTAGGTACATAGGAGTAGAATGTTCCAAAAACTGGGAACGTTCCAATTGCGTTCGTATCGCTTCTGTTTCAAAATGGTATCGCTTTTTCATTTTTTTATAAGACTCTTTTATTGGGTCATTTTTCTTTTTAGGTACTATTTGGGCCTTAACGGAATTATCTATTTTTTTCTTCAACATTCAACTTTTCCTAGATTTCGATTTCAGCTACGCTCAATCTCCAAGGATCGGATTAGGGTGGCTGAGCGAAGTCGAAGTCATCCTTTTTCCGCAATTCGTAAAATATCACCGAATACGCCTCGGGCCGTGACTGCCGCCCCCGCCCCTGCACCTTGAATCACCAATGGATGTTCTCCATAGGATGCTGTATAGATTTCAATAATGGAATCGGATCCCTTTACTTGGCCTAAAGCACTTTCCTTGGGTACCGATACCAATTTTACGTCCAGAATCCCTTTTTCTTTTTGTAAATCCCCATGTAAATCTCCAACATAACGTAATACATGGCCGGGTTTTTGCTGTTGTTTCACCTCTATAAAAGTGTCGTCCAAAACACTCAAATGCGCTAAAAAATCTTCAACCGTTCCTTTCCGAAGTTTTTCGGGAATTAAATTTTGAACCGTGATATCCGAAAACTCATTTCGTAAACCGAGCTCCCTTGCCAAAATCAACAATTTTCGACCTACATCATTTCCCGATAAATCCTCTCTTGGGTCTGGTTCGGTAAACCCTTTCCCCATTGCTTCGTTTAAAATACGTGAAAACGGGGCATCCGTTTCTGAAAAAGTATTGAATATATAACTCAATGAACCGGAGAATACCCCTTTGATCCGTGTTATGTTTTCACCGGATAAATGCAGCAACTTTATGGTATCTATTAAAGGAAGCCCCGCACCCACATTAGTTTCATAGAGGTACTGCTTCTGGTTTCTTGCCAATTCCTCCCGTAATAGTTGATAATAATTAAAGCCTAACGTATTGGCGATTTTATTGGAGGAGACCAAGTCAAAACCATTTTCAGCTAAATCAAAATAGCCGGCCACAAAGTCCTCGCTAGCTGTATTATCCACCGCTATTAAATTTTCCAAATGATGTTCCCTGGCATATAGAAATATATCATTTATGGTATACGGAATTCCTTTCGCTATGCCCGATTTCCAATTTTTAGGGATTCCTTTCGCATTTAAAATAACTTTCCTGGAGTTCGCAAGTGCAAATACATTTAAGTGAATACCTTTTCGTTTCTCAATAGTCCTTGAAGATTTCAAAATCTGATCGACCAAGGTACCTCCCACGTTACCGTGACCGAATATGGCCAAGTTCACTTTTTTTGCTATCCCGAAAATTTGCCCGTGCATTACATTTAAGGCTTTATGCAGGTCGGACTTTTTAACGACTAAGCTCACATTTTTTCCGGAAACCGTATTGTTGAACAACAAGGGAACGATTTGATTCTTTATCAATGCATTATAGGGTTTGTGAAAGGTGCTTAAATCCTGTCCGACAATAGAAATGATCGAAACGTTATCTACGACGGTAATATTGTTGATGTCCTTGGCATGGAAATCACTATCGAATTCTAATTCCAATGCCCTCTTGCCCTTATAAGCTTTATCGGCATCCACAACCAAACCTATACCTCTTTCCGAAGATCCTTGGGAAATAATGCTCACATTAATATTATTGTTCCCCAACGTTCTAAAGATTCGGGCATCTACCCCAACTTTTCCCAACAATCCCCTACCCTCTAGATTTATGAGCGCTACATGTTCTATAATGGATAACGACTTAATACCATCCTTACTGGTTTTTGCACTTATTAAAGTTCCTTCATTATCGTAGTTAAAAGTATTTAGAATTCGCAGTGGGATATTTTTCTCTATGAGAGGTATAATAGTTTTGGCATGTAAAATAGTTGCCCCAAAAGTGGCCAACTCGTTTGCCTCACTGTAGGACAATTGGGAAATGCGTTGCGCATCCGTAACCAAATCGGGATTTGCCGTAAAAATACCATCTACGTGAGTGAAGTTTTGGAATTCCTCGGCATCCAAATAATTGGCCAATAACGCGGCCGTATAATTACTGCCATTTCTCCCTAATGTGGTTGTCTCATTGTTAGTGTTAGAGGCGATAAAACCGGTAACAACAGGAACACAATCCGCATCCAATTTAGAAAATTCCCTTGTGATATTGTCCTTGGACAAGGTCTCCAGAACCTGTGCGTCCCCAAAATTTGCATCCGTTTTTATGAGATTTCTTGAATCTATCAACTGGGCCTTTATTCCCTTTCCGATAAGCAATTTGGTAATAAGCTTGGCAGAAATAAGCTCTCCATAGGCCAATACTTGGTCTTTTATTTTGGAGCTATAGTCCCCAAGTAGCGTGACACCTTCCAACAGCCTTACCAATTCGGTAAATTCTTTGGAGAGATTTATATTGCCAAATGTATGTTTTTGATATTTCTCAAAAGCTTCGAAATCCTTTTTATAGTTCTTTCCCTTAGCGGCTTTTTTTAGGATGGTTTCCAATTGATCGGTCGCTTTTTCCCTAGCGGACAGTACTACGACAATATTTTCCCCTTGCTGTACTTTGTCGGTAACAATCTGCAATACCCTTCCTATTCCCTCTCCATTGGAAAGCGATCTACCTCCAAACTTCAACACTTTGACTTTCTTGGCTTTACCATTTTGATCAAAAATTCCTTTTAACAATTTTTGTAGTTGTTGAAATTCTATTAAAAATGCATCATGGCCATGGAGCGATTGAATCTCGCCATAGGTAACATTGCTATTGGCCTGCGCCAAACGCTTAAAAGTCTCCTTATTCTCTTTTGCGGTAAAAAAAAGATCGGAATCTACTCCCAAAATATGAATATTGGTATTACTGTCCTGTAGTTCAATAAAGGTTTCCTCTCCCTTTCGTGTAACATCTATGGTCTTCAGTAACTGGTTCATTAATTTATAGGCAGATAACTGAAACCGTTCTTGCAATTTTTTTCCATGGTGCAGTAACCAACTCTCCACATTAAATACCTGAAGTTCTTCATTGGTACTTCTTTTGAATCGTTCTTTAAAAGACTCCGGCGTGCGGTAACAGAGCATGGCATGCATCCGGGCATCGTGCACGGGTTGTTTTGAGTTTATCAAGAACTGCTCCTGGATCTGGCAATTAGCGATTAACCAGTCCGTAGATTTCCAATCCGAGGCAACAGGAATCAAATGCTTAATAAGGTTTGGGTGCAGTGCCGCCATTTCCCAAGCGATCCCACCTCCCAGCGACCCTCCAATAACCGCATAGAGTCTATTGATCTGTAATTCCTCCAAGCCGATCAAAAAGATCCGGGCAATATCCTGTGCTACAAAATCCTTATAATTTTCAATGACAAAACCATCATATCCGTTTCCCGGAATATTAAAGGCCAAAATAGTATACCTATTTGTATCGATACACCTGCCCGGTCCGATCAAATCCGACCACCAACCGTCTTTTCCGGTTACATTGGAATTGCCCGTCAACGCATGGTTTACTAAAACTATCGAAGCCGAATGTAAAGGCTTCCCAAACATTTGATAGGATAGGGAAATATCTTGTGAAACACCATTTAAAGTGGTGTAGTTATCTATTTTTATATGATGGAGCATTGCTTGTTTAATGAATGGTGAACCTGCCCTCCGTTCGAACGTTCAGCAGACTATAGGATTATGCCAAAACAGATTTATCTATCGTCGCAAAGGCCTGTTCCAAATCGGATTTTAAATCGTCTAGGTTTTCCAGCCCTACGGATAAGCGAATAAGATCCTGGGTTACCCCTGTTGATTCTTGGGCAGCTTCATCTAACTGTTGATGGGTGGTACTCGCAGGATGTATGATTAAGGATTTGGTATCACCGATATTCGCCAATAGGGAAAATATCTTCGTCTCATCGGCAATTTTCTTGGCCGACTCAAAACCTCCTTTTACACCAAAAGTCACCAAGCCACTTTGACCTTTGGGCAAATATTTCTTTGCAAGTGCATGATATGCACTGGATTCCAGACCAGGATGGTTTACCCATGTAACCTCATCCCTAGCCTGTAACCACTTGGCCAGTTCCAGGGCGTTTTCACTATGCTTTTTCATTCGTATCTCCAAGGTTTCCAAGCCCTGAATAATCTGAAAGGCATTAAATGGACTTAAGCAAGCCCCATAATCCCGAAGCCCTTCAATCCTAACTTTAGCAATAAATGCAGCCTCTGCCAATGCTTCGTGATAAATTAATCCATGATATCCGGCTGACGGCTCAGTAAACTCCGGGAATTTTCCATTGGCCCAATTAAACGTCCCTGCATCGATAATCGCCCCACCTAAAGCAGTGCCATTTCCATTAATATATTTGGTCAAGGAATGTAGTACGATATTAGCTCCATGTTCAATGGGGTTTAATAGTGCAGGGGTAGCGACTGTATTATCTACAATAAAAGGAACTTCTGCGGATTTGGCTTCAGCCGATATCGCCTTTAAGTCCAATACATCCAGTTTAGGATTTCCCACAGCTTCAACAAAGAAAGCCCTTGTATTATCTTGTACGGCCTTTCCGAAGCTGGAAGCATCGGAGGGGTCTACAAATGTAGTAGTGATTCCCAATCGAGGCAATGTTACGTTCAACAAATTATAGGTTCCACCATATAAACTATTAGAGGACACAATGTGGTCCCCGGCTTTTAATAATACTAAAAGTGCCGTTGTGGTAGCTCCGGTACCCGAGGCGGTCACTACCGACGCTATGCCACCTTCCAATGCAGCCAATCTTTGTTCTAAAATGTCATTGGTAGGATTATTGATCCTAGTGTAAATATTGCCCGGTTCTGCCAAAGAAAATAGATTGGCCGCGTGATCGGCACTATCAAATACGTAAGCAGTGCTCTGGTAAATAGGTACGGCCCTCGTACCACCATTTAAAGTAGTATCATGCCCTGCATGTAAAGCATTTGTTGAAAATTTTTGATCACTCATGATTTTTGTTTTTTAAATTATTAAAATGATAATATAAAAAGCCAAACCCTCTACTGCGGACATCGCAAGCAGGTAAAATCAAAAAGTTAAAAAGAAAGAAAAATTACGGTAGTAATTCACTTGTGTTATCTATTCCTGACCAATCCTTTAAAAAGGCACTGAACCTCACTGAAATAAATTCAGTATAAAAATTCAGCATCAAGATAGAATTTAGCACCTTCTTTGCAAAAGGAATCAAAGGGTTGCTAAGGCTTCATAGGGTCTATTCCCTCCACCTTTCTTGATAACTATTCAATACGTGTTTGAACTTTAATAGGTACAAATATAAGCTTGGAAAATTTTAATTTCCTAATCTTTTTTAAAAAATTATAGATTAAAGGCCGATTTAACCTTGTCCACGGCATCCAATTTCTCCCATGTAAACAATTCCACCTCCTTTTCGACCCTTCCATTATAAGGAGTCTCGAAAACTTTGGTGATGATCTGGGGTTGTTTTCCCATATGCCCGTATGCCGCGGTTTCCAAATAAATCGGATTCCTTAATTTCAGGCGTTCTTCTATGGCAAAGGGCCGCATATCGAACAATTGAGCTACTTTTTCGGCAATCTCCCCGTCGTTCAAATTCACTT
>JBATTK010000123.1:0-13476 GCA_049670505.1 Saonia sp. | reverse complement strand
ATATATCCTACCCCTTCAAAATTGAGTTTTCAATCGGCCGTTGAACGGGATGTGATTAAAAAAGGAGATAGTCATGACCCCAATGACCCATATTTCAACAGATTGAAAGATTCGGTTTTGGCTGTTCATGGTGTTGATTCCGTTACCCAACTTCCCTTTAACTATGGAGGTTTTGTAATGCGGGAAGGGGAGAAAACTAGTGCAAACCTATACAAAAAGCACCATGATAGTCTGTTATATATCTATCAAAAACAGAACAACGTCAGCCGATTTACCGCAGTTCTTAATCCATTCACGGCTATCAAGACGATATCCATGACTTTTACAGGAACCGATTTTAAAGGTTATGTGGATTTTCAGGAACAAGCTGAAATCTATCGATACCAATTGGCTCAAGAAATGAACGAACTTCAGATGGAATACATCAGTACCACCAAAATAAGTGGTTCGGAAGGAAAAGACCATGTGGTAGGACATGAACATTGGGAGGAATTCCCTGATTTTGAGCACCGGATGCAGCCTTTGCAAAGTTCGTTGAAAGAAGCCTCATTGGGAATTTTCTCCCTATTGGGTTGGGTACTGTTGTTCTTTTTAGGCCTAGGATACCTTTCTAAAAAAGCAAAAGCGATATAGCCATGTATAGACTTCTTTTTTTACAATTTTTAAGGTCACGAGCAGTTCTAGCCAGTTTGGTACTTATACTGGTATTAGGAGCGATAAGTATCGGTATCGGAAATCAATTCCTATCACAAAAGAAAGCGGCAATTGACCAAGTAGAAAGCTATCAAAAAAGGCATATAGAACGAAATGTGGCACTGCACAAAGACGATTTGGGACTTTTGATGTATTATGTCAAATTCGCTTTTGTAAACAGCCCGACTCATCTTGCCGGACTTTCCATTGGTCAAAGCGATGTGAATCCCAATATACAGCGAATCACGATTAAAAATTTAGAGGGACAACGATATGATACAGATTTGGTCAACCCCATGAATTTACAATCAGGCAATCTGGATCTGTCCTTCGTGTTGATATACCTTTTTCCACTCTTGATTATCGTTTTTACCTTTAATTTATTATCTGAAGAAACCGAGACGGGAACTTGGCGATTGGTATCCGTACAGACGCCATCAAAACTGAAATATCTCTTAACAAAGTTATCCGTTCGGGTCATACTCATATATGCAGTTCTCGGGATATTGCTCACAATCGCAAAAATAGTATTGTCTATTCCTTTGGGTGCGAATTTTATGATGGTGGTACTCCTATCGGTATGCTATGTCGCATTTTGGTTCGCCCTCTGCTTTTTTATCATCAATTTTAAAAAAAGCTCGGGGTTCAATGCATTGCTCCTGTTATCCATTTGGCTGGTGTTGCTCATTCTATTGCCTGCAGGAATCAATGCGTATTTAACAAATAAATATCCAGTTCCGGAAGCTTTGAGCACGATGATCAGTCAGCGGGACGGGTACCATACCAAATGGGATACCGATAAAAGGGAAACCTTGCGAAAGTTTTACGACCATTATCCCCAGTTTCAAGAATTTGGGTATCCGACCGAAGGCTTTAACTGGACTTGGTATTATGCCATGCAGCAAATGGGAGATGATGATTCAGCCAAAGATACCAGGGCATTACTGCAAAAAATGGGCGAACGGGAAAAAGCCAGTAAGCAGTTGTCTACATTTTTACCCAATATGCATCTGCAATTGGCCTTCAATGAACTTGCAGGAACCAGTCTTGATCAGCACCTAAACTTTTTGGATGTAACGAGCGATTTTCATGAGGAATTAAGGTTGTTCTTTTATCCGAAGATATTTAAAGAACTATCTGGGGATGATGTGGATTGGACAAAATTTACACCAAGATATAGGGATATTGGCGGAAATGATAAAAAACATATCCATTTTATGTGGCCTTTACTAATTACCACTTTTATCATGTTTCTCAGCTGTATCATCATTGGACGAAGGTTGCATTAGAGAGGTAAGCGCCTAATACAATATGCAATAATAAGAATATAAGTAACACCTATTGCAAAACAATACTACATCAAAATAAATAAGATATGATCATCACAAACAATTTAACAAAAAAGTACGACGATTTTACCGCTTTGGACCACCTGGAACTATCGGTCAAAGAAGGTGATATTTATTGCCTTTTAGGCGCGAACGGTGCCGGTAAGACCACTACCATCAACCTTTTGTTGGGCTTTATAGAGCCCACATCGGGAAGTGCCTTTATCAATCAATTGAATGTTCAGGAAAACCTACTGGAAACCAAGCGGTTTTTGGCCTACATCCCAGAAAATTTGATGTTATACCCGAGCCTGAGCGCGATGGAAAACCTCGATTATTTTTCCGGTATCGGGGGTAAAAATCTGAACAAAACCCAATTGGAGAGTTTTTTGGAAGAGGTCGGACTCCAATCGGAAGCCTTCCACAACCGTATCGGCAACTTTTCCAAGGGGATGCGGCAAAAAGTAGGCATTGCCATCGCCTTAGCAAAGGATGCAAAGGTACTGCTGCTTGACGAACCTACTTCGGGTCTTGACCCGAAGGCGAGTAACGAGTTCGGCCACTTGCTCCAAAAACTGAGGGCTAAGGGGGTCGCCACCCTTATGGCAACGCACGACCTTTTCCGTGCAAAGGAAGTGGCCACCCATATCGGTATTATGAAAAATGGGCAGTTGAAGCAACAGTTTGAGGCTAACGACATGACACTTCCTGAACTGGAAAAGGCTTATCTCAATACCATGGAATATAAAGAGTTGAAAATATGATAATAAAGACGTTTTTAAAGGAAACAAAGGAGTTGCTGCGCGAGGGACGTGTTCGCATTGCCTTTAGCATCGTAATTTTACTGTTGGGAGTAGCGGTATGGATCAGTACTCGACAGTACAGCAGCATAAATGAACAATATGCAACGGCCAAAATGGCTGAACGGACCGTATGGGACAACCAGGGTGAAAAGAACCCGCATTCCGCAGCACATTACGGTACCTATGCCTTTAAACCTAAATATCCATTGTCCTTGGTTGACCAAGGCGTGGACAAATATGCAGGTACTTCTATTTTTTTGGAGGCCCACAAGCGCAACGAGGCACAGTTTAGTGCCGCGGCAGATCAAACGGGGTTGGCCCGTTTTGGTGATTTGACCCCTGACTTTATTTTGCTATTTATTATTCCCCTGCTCATCATTCTTTTGGGGTATAACAGCTTTACCAAGGAGCGGGAAATGGGAACCTTGACTTTATTGAAAAGTCAGGGCATAACCACTTGGAAATGGCTAGTGGGAAAGTGGATGGCCCTTTTCTTGCCCATTTTCATCATCACGGCGGTATTGTTTCTCTTGGCCGGAGTGCTGTTAAGTAACCTTGATGATTTTGGAGTGTTCAATTGGAACGCATTGCTTGTGATGTTTTTAGTGTATACAGGGTATTACATCATTTTCATCAATATCGTCTTGCTCATTTCCTGCAGAACTAAAAAATCGGGCATTTCCTTGGTGGTCTCGCTCTGTCTATGGATCATTGCTTGTTTGGCGGCACCCAAGGCGGCAAGTAATATTGCGGAAACCAAACACCCTTATCCAACTCGACAAGAATTTGCGGCAAATGTACTCAAGGACAAAAAAGAGGGGTTGGATGGACACAATCCGTGGAGCAAGGAAGCCAAAAGGCTGGAAGAAGATGTACTTAGGGAATACGGTGTGGACAGCCTTCACCAACTGCCCTTTAATTTTGATGGCTATCGGATGCAAAAGGGGGAGGAACACGAGGCCGAGGTTTATTTTAAACATTACAACTATTTAAAAGACCAATATACCAATCAGTCCAAGGTGTATAGAGGTTTGGCTGCGATTTCGCCCTATCTGCCCACACGTTTTCTAAGCATGGCACTTGCTCATACGGACTATGCGACCCATTGGGACTTCGCCGATGCGGCCGAGGGATATCGAATCGCTACACAGAAGTTTTTGAACGACAATTTTGCAGAAAATTCATCGTACGGCGATTGGAGTTATCAGGCAAATGCCGGTGTATGGAAAGATTTACCCGCCTTTGAATACGATCCACCGGAACTGGGATCCATTCTTTCACGAAACACCTCGAACCTGGGGATTTTAGGAATCTGGCTTTTGGCCTCTTTCGGACTCTTGTTCTTTAACACTAAAACCATTTGATTATGCTATCCTACAATTTTAAATACGAACTAAAGCTGTTGTTGCGCAGCCGATGGATTCAATTACTGAGCATCATACTATTGTTGCTCTTTGGGTTTGCGGCACTCAACGGCAAACAAAAAGTAGAAAAACGCCAAAAAGATATCGCTGCGGCCAAATATGAAGTAAAAGAGAACGATGTGATGATGCTGAAGTTGTTGGATTCCGTGGAGCAAGGCCTTGAAGTGAGCGTACCTTATTGGACGGTTCCAAAAAGCCCCATGGCGGTAGGCAATTACCATCCTAGGGTGGCAGCGATGGAGCCACAGCCCATGGCTTTTATTTCCACAGGGCAAGCCGATTTATTTACCCATTATGTAAAACCCAAGGTATCGGGCGATGATTTTGCCCTCAACTTTACCGAGATGACCAGTCCGGTGCAGTTGCTCTTTGGAAGTTTTGATTTCGCTTTTGTTATTGTCTACTTGCTCCCCTTGCTCATCATCGCCTTTTCATACAATGTACTTTCCTCAGAAAGAGAAAGTGGTTCACTACGGTTGTTGGCATCGCAACCCATCGGTATCCAAAATTGGGTATTGCAAAAATTGGGGCTCCGTTTTTTCTGGTTATCGGTATTGGTCATTGGGGCGTTGATGATCGTTTTTCTGGCTTTCGGTTATAATCCCTTTGCCCAAGCAGACGTGTTTTTTGGTTTGCTCGGACTTGTATTGGCCTACATGCTCTTCTGGTTCGCCTTGGCCTTTTTGGTGAACCTTTGGGTAGGCAGTTCGGCCAAGAATGCCGTTGCACTGCTAGGGCTGTGGGTAGTCTTCGTGTTATTGGTACCCTCGGTGCTGAACCAATTGGGCAATACCCTCTACCCCATGCCTTCACGCACCTTGATGATCAATGAGATGCGCAATCTAAAAGCCGATGTGACCAAAAAACAGGACGAAATCCTGGATAACTACCTGCGCGACCATCCTGAATATGCCATAAATGATACCACGCAGTCCCGAGGATTCTACCATCCCTATATGGCTTCCCAAAAATTGATCAAGGAGGAACTAGGCCCCGTGGTCAATACCTATGAAAAACAATTACAAAAACAACAGGATTGGGTGGGAAAGTTCAAATGGATCTCCCCTGCTATCATTGCTCAGGAATCCCTGAACCAAATGGCGGGCACTTCTACCGCAGATTATGAAAGTTATAGAAAGCAGGTCGTGGCCTTTGCCAATACTTGGCGAGAACATTTTATGCCTTTCCTGTACAACAACCGGGATTTTTCGCAAAGGGATTATACCAATTTGCCGAGTTTCAGGTATGAACATAAAAACAAAGGTCAATTTGGGACAATACCTGTTCTTTTTTTGATTTCTCTCAGCTTGTTCGGCTTAGGTTTCTTGGTTTCCAAAAATGTGAAAAGCGCAGGTATTTTAAATCAAGCATAGGATGAAAAAAACATTATCGTTCATTTTATCCACGCTCTGTTTTTTTTCCATGGCGCAAGAAAAAGCAACGGATAACTTCCCGCCGCCCGAAACCCCTGTGACCATTTCGGCCGCACCTGCCACAGGAAAGCTGGCTATTGATGGAAAGCTAAATGAGACCGATTGGCAGAATGCTGAACCCATAACCAATTTCTTTAGGGTAGAACCTGTTCAGGGTGGCCCCATTAAAAACCCGACCACCGTTCGTGTGCTGTATGACGATAAAAATCTCTACTTTGGGGTTTTTGCAGCGGACTCCTTGGGAAAGAAAGGGGTACGGATGCAGGATTTGAGGCGTGATTTCGACAATGGGGAGAACGATGTGTTCGGCATCCAAATCGATGCGCAGAATACCAAACAATATGCGGTCTCCTTCCAGACCACGCCCCATGGCAACCAACTGGATTTGCAGAGCTTTAACGACAACAATACCGATGAGGACTGGAATGCCCTTTGGCGTGTGCGCACACAACGCACCGATGATGGCTATTATGCCGAATTTGCCATTCCCTTCAAATCCATTAGGTACGATAAACCAAAAGAAGGTGTGCCCGTATCATGGGGCATTACCTTTTACCGCTTGGCGCGAAAGGATTTTGAGAAGGTCGTTTTTCCCGCCATACCGCAATCCTTCTCCGAAAACCGGATGGTATATGCTGCAAAATTAGTGGGTTTTGAAGTGCCACCTCCTTCGGCGAACATCCGAATCGAACCCTATGCACTATACCAATACGACGAAAATAAAACTGGGGATATGCTGACCGATAAATTGAACGAACCCAAGGTAGGGGGCGATGTCAAATGGGCCATCAATCCTAATGCCGTGTTGGATTTGACCATAAACACAGATTTTGCACAGGCCGATGTAGATAGGGCCGTAAATAACCTGGAACGATTCAATATCTTCTTTCCCGAACGGCGACAGTTCTTTTTGGAAAACTCTGGTATTTGGGCCGGTGGGGGTAATTTTCAAGTACGCCCGTTTTTTAGCAGAACTATAGGACTGGAAAATACTTTTAATGCAGCACCTGCACCCTTGGATGCTGGGGCCCGATATACCGACCGTACCGAAAACCGTACCATTGCCGCTTTGGCCGTGCGACAACGGGAAACCGATAATAGTACGGGCAGTACCTTCGGTGTGGTACGTTACACCCAAAATTATGGTAAAGAGAATAATATCGGAGCTATGATGACTTATAGACGCGACGATTCCTCCAACGAATTGGGCATCGATAATCAGAACAATACCACGATTTCTATTGATGGCTTGATACGCCCAAAAGCCGAAATTACCCTTTCTTACCTACTCTCTACTTCATTGGATAGCGAAAGTGGAGATAGCGGTTATTCCGGGCGAATCTTTGCAGGGGCACGCACCAACGACTATTACATAGGGTATATAAATGCGTTTGTGAGTGAGGACTACTCCCCGGATATGGGCTTCGTTTTCCAAAAAGATGTGATGTACCATAGTCCGGGAGGTTATGCCATATTGCGACCAAAGTCACTACCTTTTGTTAGGCGTTGGGATCCCGGGGCGTTTTTTAATTATTACCATGATTTTGAGGATTTCGGAAATTTTCAGCAATCGAGCCTTTACATCTTTCCTATCTATACTTGGTTTAAAGACAATAGTTTTGTGGAGGCCTCTTTTACGCCTACTTGGCAGAACATCAACTTTAACTTCGCTCCTTTAGGGCTTGATATTGAGCAGGGCGATTATAGCTATACCCGCTTTCTTTTACAATACAATTCGGACCAGTCCAAAAAGCTATCCGGTTCCGTTGAATATGACTTCGGGAACTTTTACAATGGCACCCGTAATACGGTCATTGCGGGTTTGCGTTATGCGCCATTGCCCCATGTTTCGCTTACGGCCGACTACGAACACAACAATATCAACGGAGTCGGTATTTTACAGGAAAATTTGGATACGGATTTATATACGGGAAGTCTGCGCTTGGCTTTAAATCCAAGGATGCAGCTATCGACTTTTTACCAATATAACAGTTTTGACGAGCAGGGCCGATGGAACGTACGCTTTAGTTGGGAATATATGCCGTTATCTTTTATCTATCTGGTGTTCAACGATACTCAAACCGATATTTTTGACCCGGTACAACAGAGCACCCAATTTATCAGTAAGATTACTTTTTTAAAACAGTTTTAAATAGGGATAACACAGGTTCAGTCTATAAGTCCAACATTCATCAAAGTTTCCCCCTTATTGATTGGAGGTGTGCCTATCATGTAGAGGATAATACCCGAATTATCGGCAACGATGTCTTCTAATTTTTGACCGAAGAAGTCCGTAATATAGCCTACCTTTTCTCCTTTGATTATCCGGTCACCGGCCTTTTTATCGGTGTAAAAGAAACCGGTATATTGGCTTTTACGAGTGGCCCTTTTAGCTATAATGATCGAAGTTTTTTTGACGGAACTTCTTTCGGGAATCATCTCCAAATGTGATAAAAGTGAGAACATGGCCGATACGATGATGTCCCTTTCTTCCGTTCCCGGTATGCCTAAACGGCCACATTCAATATCCACAGCGGGTATTTTTCGATGAAAGGCCTCTTGGGAGCAATACAAACTCGGTTCCGACACACGTTCTTTCGGTATGTTGAAAACGATGGTGTAATCGAACTCCATGGCCAGCGCCATTTCACGCCCTTTGGCGGAGGCTTCGGGAAAGGCTTCGGAATCATACCAAGCATTGTAGGGCGTTAAATCCTCGGGAGAATCCCCACCATGTATATCTACAAAAAAATCGGATTTTGCTATGACCTGCTCAGTAATGGTATGCGCCATACGTTCTGTTATCGACCCAATAGAGTCTCCCGGAAAAGAACGATTAAGGTTTTTGCCGTCCAAAGGATTTAAAAAAGGACTTCGTCCTAAAAAAGCAGGAACGTTCGCCACTTGTACCAAGATTACCGTGCCTTTCAACTCGGTAGGGTCAAGGTCCTGAGCGATTTGTTGAGCTGCCAAAATTGGTGGATATTCATAGCCATGCACTCCTGCAGTGATACCTAAAACCGGACCGGATCTTGAACCGTGAAAAACCGTTATGGGAATAAATGTACTGTCTTTACCATCGGTAACGGGAATCTTAAAATGCTTTTTGGCACCTGGGGCGATGTTGGTTTCATAAAAAGGAAATGGTTCTTGTTCCTGTGCTACCAAAGCAGTCATAAAAAACACTAGGCATAAGAGAAGAAAACGCATGTTTTTGTTTTTTACGAAGATACCTCTTTTCCAATTTTGGTCACATACTTGACCTGACTTAATAAAGTAACTCAGAGCGGTATTTGGATAGGCTTTAGAAGTGTTAAGAATGTTATGGCAACATGTTACCTTTACGGTTCCAATCCTAGTTCCCTTCGAACCCAAATGTTAAGGCCCTTTGTTCATTGGACTCACCAAAAAATGGCATAAAAATAGGATAGGTCCATAGTTGCCACCCACTTGGTGGAATCGGGTGTTGACCCGGGACAGATTCAAGTACTTTTAGGCCATAGCTCCGGCAAAACGAAGGAAACATTTAATCAAGTGGCAACAAATGCTTTTAAAAACATTAAAAATCCACTAGATTAGTAGTACGGACAAATAGAAATTTGGTTACCAGTAACTATATACAATTGTTGTTGCAAATTAAAATCACTGTTATGGAAAAAATATTAATCTTATTAGTTATTCTCGGAGGACTTAAAACAATGAGTTCACAGAACGTTTCTGAAAAAGACAGTCTTGAAATTAATGGGAAAATTGGTGATTGGAACAAAGCCTGGAAGACAAAAGATGCAAGTTTAGCAGCAAAATGGTACACCAATGATGCTGATTTTACTAATGCTTTCGGTTTTAGCATGATTGGAAAAAATGAGATTGAACCTTACTTAGCGCGAGTATTTAAAATGGATTTTGTAATGGCCGGAAATTCGGAACAGACTTCGGTTAAGCTAAAATACATATCCAAAAATACTGTACTTGCCGTTTCCACAATCGAGAGAGAAGGGCAAAAATTAAGTGACGGGAAGGAACTAGGACCGCGTAGGACAACTCATCATAGACTATTTCATAAAAAAGATAGCTGGGAAATTGTTGCTCATTTAATTTCCGATGCTCGAAGTATTGAAACGAATAAGCATTAAAACTTCTTACAACACGGTTTATAATTAATTGCTGCGGAATTTCCTCACCGGAAATCAACGCTTATTCACTACCTTTCGTCTACGGCGAAAAGAATCCTGTGGATTTTTCCGCAACGAGCCCCACACAAACCGCTAGCCTTTATTTGGAAGAACATAACTAATCAAAATAAAAGAAATTATGAAAACAGTTGGGATTATCGGTGGTTCGGGCTTTATAGGAAGCCATACCACAAAAAAGTTTTTAAAGGAAGGTTTTAATGTAAGAGTATCAGCTACGGATATTTCCAAAACAGAGAAATACAACCATTTAAAATCATTGCCTAATGCAGAAAATCTAAAGGTTATTCCCCTAAATGTCGAAAACAAAGATCAATTAAAAGAGTTCGTTACTGGTTGTGATATTGTTGTCCATGGAGGCACACCATTTCAATTAGATGTTCAAGACCCGAAAAAGGAATTGTTTGACCCGACCATTGAGGGGACTAAAAATTTTCTGAAAATAGCTAATGAAACTCCAAATATTGAAAAAGTGGTTTTTGTAGCTTCGGTCGCAGCATATAATACAAATTTCCCAATGCCTGCCGGTGGAAAAAAACCTGAAGATACTTTTGACGAAAATGACGCTCCATTTATGAGCGAAGAAAGCCATCCCTATGCACAAGCCAAATTCATTGCCAATAGGACCGTGGAGGAGTTTATCAATGAACATCCAAATATTGATTTTGAGATTACAAGTGTTTCCCCTGTGGCGGTAATGGGAAAATCGTTATCCAACAGAGAAGACTCTACTTCTTCTGGTTTACAATTCTTATTCAAAAACAAGATAGCACCTAACCCATTTATTCAGATGATTTACGATAATGATGCGGAATTTGCAATGGTAGACGTAAAGGATGTAGCGAATGGAATATATAGTGCCAGTACTAAAAAAGGATTACACGGTAAAAATTATTTATTTAGCAGTGAGAGCTGGAAAGTTTCAGATATTTCAGCAATGCTAAATGATGAAAAGCCCAACGGAAATGCCCGTGTCGTTTATAAAAATAATTACGCGAAACAGGATTTAGGAATTGAATTTAAACCTGCCGTTGTCCCGCTGACCGAATTCAATAAATAACAAAAAACAAAGACTAACAATGCCTAGCGAATAAGGCAATAAGTGCTAAATTTAAGGGCTTGGGCATGTTTGCGAAGTCCACCTCCGTCAGCCGGCGGATGGATTTAGCATTATAAATGAAAAAATAAAACAAAATAAACAGTTTTGACTACGTACTTAATTGAAAGTCCATTGCCTTTTAGTCCCGAACTAACCAGAGCCGAGACCGTAGCAGATTAATTAGAATAATCCGTATGAAAAATGATTCTCCTCAGAATAGCTTATTAAGTTTAAAAACTGTTATTAGAACAAAAAACTTTGAGGCTTCAAGAACATTTTATACTCAGATTCTAAATTTAGAAGTAGAAGAGGAATACAACGACGGAAATGGTTCCAAAGGATTAATCGTTAGGTTTGGCCCTGAAGGGAGTAATGCTTTTTTGGAAATCTCTGAAATAACAGATACTCATAGTTATTATCAAGAAGCATTCAGTAAAAATATTGAAAATGATAAAATGGATATACAGTTGAGAACCGATAACGTAAAATATTGGGCAGACCTTTTAAAAGAAAAGTGGAAAGCAAGGGGTCCAGTACTTCGGCCTTGGGGTTCATACTACCTCTATTTGAGAGATCCAGATGGGTTGCAGCTTATAATTTATCAAGAAAAAACAAAATAACGCTACAACACTGGCTATAATTCAGCTTTCCTATTCCCTTCCCTGAAAATTTCTAACTTTGGTCAACTTGATTTCATAGACCGAAATCATAGCCGAACCTTTGTAGCTATTTGAGAAACCAATAATAAATTGAGAAAAATAAAATTATACATAGCAATTAGTTTAAATGGAAAAATAGCTAAATCGGACGGAAGTGTCAAATGGCTTGAGTCCATTCCGAATCCTGAAAAAACCGACCACGGATATTCTGAATTTTACAAAACAATTGACACCACTATTCAAGGGAATCATGCGTATAGACAAATTCTGTCTTGGGGAATTGATTTTCCCTATCCGGACAAGAAAAATTATGTGCTTACAAGAAAACAAGGAGTAGAGCATACCAAGTATGTTGAATTTATATCAGAGAACCACATTGAATTCATTAAAGATTTAAAAAGTCAAAAAGGAAAAGATATTTGGATCGTTGGTGGCGGAAAACTAAACACCTTGTTCCTTAACGAAAATCTAATTGATGAAATTCAAGTATTTGTTATGCCAATTGTTTTGAGCGAAGGAATTGAGTTATTTGAGACTTTTCCAAAAGAAACAAAACTAAAGCTTATTGAAAGTAAATCTTACTCCACCGGAGCTGTCGAATTAAAATACAAAGTGGAATAAAAATGCACTACAACAAGGTGAATAAAACATAACTAGCAAGTGAAAGTCCAAAGGTTAACACTTATTTGCAAAGACCCCCGAATAGAATATTGTGCGATAGCGAAATGCTCTTTTTTGGCTTTTAAGATCGGTACGTTAAAAATAAAATAGAAAAATCCGGCGCTGTGTTAAACCGAAAAATTAGTGCTTTTTATACCTGCCGGCGGGCGCTACGTATCACGCACAAACCCTTGTATGCAATAAAACTGCTAATCTTTTAAAATTTCTATTGGATCGATCACATTGTAAAATTGAGATTCTATAGTTAATTGAGTTAATAGTTTAGAATGCCCGTATCCATAAATAACAAGAATTCGATCTTTGGCCGATTCAGTTAATCTTATAATGTTTACTAGTATTTTCATATTTCTACCATACCACCATGAAAGATAATTTGCACCTACATATTTATCCCCTAATCCAATACGCATTATATTGAAATATGCTTTATGGTCATTTTCAATATTTTCTTTCTGATTTAATGTCCTGATTTGATCTATAAGAGGTAACTTATTCAATGCTTGATTTTTCTTTTCAAAGTTCTTACTACCTTCCTGTCTCAATTGAGACAGATATGAGTTCAATTTAGGATCGGATTTTGCAAATGTCTCATACCAGTACAAAGAATCTTTTGGGAAAATTCCCCAATCTACCGAATATATTTTATCATGATTCAGTTCATTTGCCAATCTAAATCCTATTTGATGTACCTCGTTTCGAGTAAGTTTGTAATTGCCTTTCAGGTATTCTTGGTACCTGCCTAAAACTTTAGAAGAATCTGACACATCTCGTTCAATTACAATTTTAGTAGGCTTGAAATCTTTGAGTTTTCGCAGTAAAACCTGCAATTCCTGCTGTCTTTCCGGCAATAAAATATCATCATAATTGCCTTTATATACATTATTGCCTTGATTGCCCATATGATATGTTCCAACAAAGACAATTGTCGGTTTGTTTTCAGCATTTTGATCTACAATCCCTACCTGACTATTTATAATGTTTATAGCAAAGAATTGTATTGTTATAAAAATTATAAAACTGGACTTCATTATAATTGTTTTTAAGTTGTTTTATAATAAAGAATGCTATTTTTTTCAATTGTTACACTTCATTTCTATTAGTATGTTTAAAACAAATCATAACAACTTGTATAATTAATTGCTGGGTCTGTGTTCATCGGAAAATCC
>JBATTK010000122.1:0-4614 GCA_049670505.1 Saonia sp. | reverse complement strand
GAGTATGTAGGCGATGAATTTAAACAATATGATATTTTCAGGTCTTCAGATAGCTGCAATAAGAACGATGCTATCAAAATAGCCACTATTACCGATTTGACAGAAACAGAATTTGTTGACCTTGATCCAGATTCTGCTGAGGAATTATGCTATTTTCTGCGTCTTCAAACAAACAGTGGTCAACTTGCTGAAAGTGATATGATTTCAATAAAAACACGTGACATCGATGTTTATAAAACTGAAATGTTAGACCCCCAAATTACTAACGACAACCTTCAACTGAATTGGCAGAAATACGAAAATCCCTATTTTCTAAAATATGAGATTACAGTGTCTAAACGTGCATATTATGATAATTCTCCTGAAGAAATTATTATGGCTACCATCGAAGACCAGGACGTGACGTCCTTCACAATCGAAACATCACCATCAGTAGAAAATCCTTTTTACAACGTTCACGTATACAACATTTTTGGAGAAAGAAGTTCATTGAATTTAGGCGAAACATTCACAGATTCTAGTGTTGAAGTTGATTTTTCACCTAACGGGGTAGTCGATATGATGTCGGTGTATTTAATCGGCAGTGACCCCTCAGATAGCAACTATATTTATTTATGGGGTGAAGGCGTTTCAGATTCATACAAAAAAATCAAAAAATTTGATATTCTGGCAAAGGAAATCGTGAGGGAATCTTCATTTGATCTTAACACGAGTTCTGAGGTTAGACTAAAAGTTATTGAAAGCTCCGAAGGAAAAGAGGTGCTTATTCAAAAAGGACGGGAATACCATGTTTTTGATGCGCTGACACTGGAATATAAGTATAGGTTTAGGGATTTAAATGATGAATACATCTCCTTTGAGGATTTACTACATTTCAGGGAAGATATTTGGATAATTGCTGACAATGGCGATGAATTGCGCACAGTTCGCCGAATTGGAAGGGATTTACAAACTATTGATGTACTAGATCCTGAGCCTACAACAAATTTTAAACGTATGGAGCGACTGATAAGAATTGGTGAAACCAGCATTTTGGCTGGAATAATCAATGATGCCCGAAGCTTTTTATTTGAAATAAACGAAGATGGTACTATAACAAGCTTCGAAGAGGTAAATTATACCTTCAATAGTCGTTTGGGATCAACAGAATATAATGCCGCTAAAAATATTTTGCTCGATAAAGTGAATTCGAGAATTTACTCTGCAGATGATTATGGTTTCATTAGCTCCTATAGCACCCCTGTACATACAAGTTCGCTAAGCACCGATGGAGATTATGTATTGGGCACAAATTATAATGGGGGTACGTCATTGGACTTTGTTGATTTGTTTGACAGAAAATTGAATATTTTAAATTGGAGAAGTGGTCAAACAACCACCATAAATACGGTAGGTTACCCGCAGTACGTTTATGAAAACCAAGATGGGAAATTGGTTCTTATATCAAGTTATTTTAAGAGAACTTCATTCAAAAGAGGTAATGATAAAAATGACCTATTTGTTGAAGTCTTAGATTGGAAATAGGTTTTGTTCTTTTAAAGGACTTATCATTCGTTTTTATCCACGTAATGCAATAACTTATCGCTATTTGATATAACGTCGAATTATGAAACACAAATGTTTCATAATGTTCCGCGTGGAGCCTGCCCTGAGCTTGCCGAAGGGACACTTTACTTTGGTTAAAAAAGCAAGTTAAATGGCCAACGCTCCAACTCGCTCAAATTTTAAAAGATTCTCAATCTTCTAAAATTATGTCGTCTTCTAAAGGTTTTTTCTAAAAAGGTAATGAAACCGAGGAACGAGGTTCATGAGTACCTTATTGTAAAATAACCAGCAACGAATAAATCGAAGAATGAGATTAGGCGATAGCAAAATCACATTCTAGATTCAGAATACCTTTAAAAATCAATAAATAAGCAATGAATAAACCATCCTTCGCTAATGCTTTGGATGGTATACACTTATTATACGAAGACGTTCTGATAGCTATCGGGAGTAGGGTAGTGAAACCGAACTTTTGTGAGGTTCATGAATTCCTTATTATAAAGTAACCGGCAATGAATAAATCGACGAAGGAGATTCACAAATACCTTAATAAACAATATACAAGCAATTTGTAAATGTGCGTGAAATGGGAATAATCATCAGAGGTTTTTAGTCCAACCGAATACATGGCCGGCCATTCTGTTCGCAATGTACCTCACTCCGACAATCCTTAACAGCGTAGAAACCCTAATGCTCAAAGCGGGCAGAAAATTTATTAGTAAATATGATTCCTATAGATTGGATAAATAAAAGTTCAAAAAAACGGTAGTTGTTTTCAATAATGTTCAGGTAAATGCAGAGACTCCAACAATGAGCCACTTAAACATTATTCACGTTACTGTTGTTAATGTTGTGATAAATCTTGGTGAAGTAGTTTTTTTTCGTTGAAATATGAAGTATATTCCTACAATAACTTTAAATCTTATATCATGTTAAAGAACATTTCGGATCTAGGACGAATATTGAGCAAAGAAGAACAACAATCCATTCATGGTGGAACACGTATATGTGATTGCAACTTAGGTGATCCTATCTGGGATCCAGGCTGTGATGAATATAGGTGTATGTAGTGTCCAACAAAATTTTAAAGTGGGATTCCTCAGTTGGGATTCCGCTTTTTCCATCTTTTAATAATATTCTCTATACTGGTTTCTATTTCTTCTTGCGGGCAAGAAGAGCATACAAGCTATTCAAATTTTAAAATCGACAAGAAAAGAACATTGAAAAGGAAGTGAATTCCAAACTATCTGAATCAGAGTTTAAAGATTCTTTCGATGACCTTTTCTTAGTTTATGAAAATGTACTTTTTGCCAATTTTTACGAGAAAGACTCTTTGGTAGTTTCAACCGTGGAAAAGGAACGCATAATGCCTTTTAAGTCATTTTATTACGTTCAAAATGATACCATTTCAATAAATGGCGCATGTGGATTATTTGGGGGTTTTAGATTTTCGATAGAGTTTGTGGAGGACAAAAGGGAACTTGGTGAATTGGCACAACGCAAGACAGTAGTTAAATTTTCTCTTGACTCATCAGCTATAGGAATGAAGAATCCTATTCACGGCCTAAGAGAACTTTGGCAAAATAGGGCCGAGCGTTAAGAAAAGGTCTGGTAGACCTTTTTAGAGAAGGAGCCAGCCGATGCGTGGGCCTTTTATCTAGGTATTCTCTAAAAATGACAAAACGAATAGAGTAGGGGTCTAGTTAAAAATCACAATGGATTCTAAAATATAGCACCTGAGCCGTATAATTTGTCCGCCTTTTGGCGGATTGTTTCGCCGCCGCACCATCTCGCTCCTCACTAAAAATGTACTTTGGGTACATTTTACTAACGCTCGGCCCTATTCCAAAGTTATCTGTAAGATTTCCAAAAGCCAAGTAGAAGATACTTTGAGGTCAGAAATGACAAATGCAGGCCTCAAATAACGATTCAGATTCAGTCAGAAATTTGGGCTAGCTTTCACACCGTTGTTAAATTGATTTAAAGAAATGATAAAGTATAGTTAAGGGTATTTCATAGGTTCATGAAATTTATTTCCTTAGTAAAAAGTAAAATTTTAAAACACATTATTATGTACTTTAGTGATTTTAATCTCAGAAAAATTACATTTTCAGGAAAAGTCTTAAGCAAAGAAGAGCAAAAAACAATTATTGGCGGACTAGGGCAACTTAGAAAGAACCCAGGGGAGGAGCAAGATTGTGTTCCTCAAAATTTTCCTTATGGCCGGGGGCGTGTTTCTATTGGATGTGACTAGAGTGTTGCCTACATTTAAAATGATGGGTAAAGTTTTCTGGATCTTATTCTTGCGTCCTTCTTCGTGAACTGCTAATCGGCCTTGATGATTCTTTGGTTTCTCTCCTTTAGCCATATCTAGACCTGCCTAATTAGATAGTGCTTGTGGTCAAATCGCTTCAAGTCCTGTCTTGAAAGGACGCCCGATTCAGATTCCGCTATATTGAGCCAACTGCTATGGGCTGGTGTGAACTCGAAGGCCAGCCTGTCAAGATATTCCTTTGCCCTTTTTGGCGAAGAGGGCTTATAGAAGGCCTCAGGAGGGTGACGGCTGCAATCCCGTTCAAGGGCATTCGCAGAAGGTCCGTACCTATGCGGATTAATCTGAATTTTGTCCTATTTTGTGATAAAGCGCTATAGACTTAAAATTCTTATTACTGATATAAATGTACTATAATGTTCCGCGTGGAGCCTGCCCTGAGCTTGCCGAAGGGACACTTTGCTTTGCTCATGCCATATCTATTTTGTAATAATGAATTCGCGAATTCAGTTTCACTCCATTCGGTAAAGCAGGGCCGAGCGTAAAAAAAGGTCTAGTAGACCTTTTTAGCGAAGGAGCCGGCTGGTGCATGGGCAGGACTTCACTTTCTTATGCCAGAGCTTCATCTCGCTCAAAATTTTAGAGATTAAGTATCTCTAAAATTTGTGCCGTCCAAAAAGTTTCTTCTCAAAAGGTTATGAAACCGAGGAACGAGGTTCATGAGTACCTTATTGTAAAATAACCAGCAACGAATAAATCGAAGAATGAGATTAGGCGATAGCCAAATCACATTCTAG
>JBATTK010000121.1:0-12614 GCA_049670505.1 Saonia sp. | reverse complement strand
GGCCCTTACCGGCGAACCCCCCAAAGCTTTGAACAAAGGTCAAAAATTTGCCACCTTATTGGGCATGACAGGCCTTGCCATTTTACTACTGGCCGGTTTCAACATTAATTTCCCGAATAAGGGCCTTTGGCTTTCCATTGCGCTCCTATCTATTATAGGAGGGGTTGTCTGGTTTTCAAAAGCAGCCTATGGAGATAAACTGAAAGGTATAAAGAACGACGGTGTTTGGTTTAAATCGATCTCCAGTCAAGGATTGTTCGGCTGGTTGGCAGGGATAGCCCTTACAGGCTTTTATATTATACTCTATTTCTTTCCCGCTTTCTTGGGGCTTTCGGCCAAAGGCGACAATACTGGGGTCATAGCCCTGTTCGACCCCTTGAGTAAACTATTAAGCGGCAACCCGGCAAGCCAGTGGTTTGTATATGGTTCCCTGTATACTGTGGCCATTTTAGCCTTTGGCATCAAGTTTATTTGGAAGTATCGCCATAACCGCTATGAAATCATCAGAACGATCAGCGTTATGTTTTTCCAGACAGCCTTTGCCTTTATGATTCCGGAGCTTATGGCTCGGTTGAACGGAAGTCAGGTCTTAAATGGGGGCAAACTACCGTATTATGACCTTAAGAATATGTGGCCTTTGAACTATTATCATTTTGAAGGGTATAGAATAAAGGAATTTCTTAGTTCGGGTAACATCGGGTTCGCGCTATTGATTTTTGGAATCCTAACTATTTTTGTTATCTCTCCGATCCTCACTTTTAAATATGGCAAACGTTGGTACTGTTCGTGGGTCTGTGGCTGTGGCGGATTAGCGGAGACCGCCGGGGATTCCTTTAGACAATTAAGTGACAAAACGGTATCCGCTTGGAAGGTAGAACGTTGGGTAGTACACAGCGTTGTGGTATTCGTAACTTTAATGACCACCGCGGTAATTTATTCCTATTTAGGAAACGATACCAGCAAATATTTATTGACCAAAACCACATTCCTTGTAGGGGTAGTAGCGATATTGACCTTGGTTTTTGCCTGGGTGATGATTTTTAAAAGGAAACAACTCCAAAAAGATGCCCAATATGGTGCTATAGGCTATTTTGTAATCATTATAGCTTTAGTCGGCTTGCACTTCTTTAGCGGTGATGGTAATATATTCCTATTCAAATCCGAAAGCCTAAGAAAAACATATGGCTTTCTAATAGGAAGTATCTTCTCCGGAGTCATAGGAACCGGCTTCTATCCTTTATTGGGAAATAGGGTCTGGTGCAGGTTCGGATGCCCAATGGCCGCTATCTTAGGCTTTCAACAACGTTTGTTCTCCAGATTCAGGATTACCACTAATGGGGGGCAATGTATATCTTGTGGAAACTGCTCTACCTATTGTGAAATGGGAATAGATGTTAGAGCCTATGCACAAAAAGGTGAGAATATCGTAAGATCCAGTTGTGTGGGTTGCGGTATCTGTTCCGCTGTTTGCCCTCGTGGCGTTTTAAAACTGGAAAACGGTCCTTTAAAAGGTCGTATAGACAGTAAGCAGGTGTTATTAGGGAATGATGTGGATTTGATGGATCTGGTAAATCAGAAATAATTTGTTAGCTCTCTTTTACCTTATCGACAAAAGATAAAAAAGTAAGATGTTTCCCAAGTTATTTTTACTTATTTCGATACTTCTATTGATCGGAACACCCTCACATAAGGGGAACACCTATCATAAGGATTATTTTGAAACGGGAAAATTAAAATCGGAAGGATGGTTGAATGCAAATGGTAAAGTTGGTTACTGGAAATTTTACCATGCCAATGGCATAAAATCCGAACAAGGATATTATAAAGAAAACCAAAGGGAGAATTACTGGTATTTTTATGATGCGAACGGAAAATTGGAAAAGCAAGGACATTACAGAAGGGGAAAAAAGGTAAATTGGTGGTTATTCTATGATACCAATGGGAAAATAAACCATAAATGTCAACTTAGTAATGGTGTCAAAAACGGATACTGCCTTAAATATATGAATGAAAAACTAACCTCCGCCGAAAAGTATTCAAAAGGCAAAAAAATAAAAGAATGGTTTAGCTTTAGAAGCTTTAGAAAGGAAAATAAGCTATCCGATTTAAAATAATGACGGATATCAAAGTAATTATTCCCGCATTCAACGAGGGCGACTCCATAGCCCAGGTCGTCAAAGCAATTCCAGATAAGGTTTCGGAAATTATTGTGGTCAATAACAATTCCACCGACCGTACTATGCAAAATGCCAAAAAGGCAGGCGCTACGGTACTAACGGAAAACAGAAAAGGATATGGTTATGCCTGTCTTTGTGGCATGCAATATGTAGCCAAACAATCCAAACCACCCCATATCATCGTATTTATCGACGGAGATTACTCCGATTATCCGGAGGAACTCACCAAAGTTGTACAACCTATTCTTGAAAAGGATATCGATTTCGTTATTGGAGCAAGGGTAAAGGAGTTACGGGAGCAGGGTTCCATGACCCCGCAACAGATTTTTGGGAATAAATTGGCGACTTTTTTGATGAAATTGTTTTTCAACGCAACATATTCCGACCTAGGACCGTTTAGGGCTATAAAATATGATAAGTTGTTAACACTGGAAATGGAGGATAAAACCTATGGCTGGACAGTGGAAATGCAGCTGAAGGCATTGAAAAGGAAATTGACATATACCGAAGTACCAGTCCGTTATAAGAAAAGAATTGGTATATCCAAAGTGTCAGGTACCGTAAAAGGTAGTATATTTGCAGGCATAAAAATCCTCGGTTGGATATTTAAATACAGTATCAAATAATATGGGACTAACAATCGCTTACTTCATCATCGCTATTTACAGTATTGCGCTCTTATTGATATTCTTTTACAGTCTGGCCCAATTAAATCTGTTGGTCAATTATCTGGGCAATAAAAAGCAAAACCAAGTAGCACCAAAATATAATTTATTAGATCCCAAAGAAATACCGTTCGTTACCATACAATTGCCCATTTACAATGAGGAATATGTTATGGAGCGTCTATTGGAAAACATCTCCAAAATAGAATACCCCAAGAGCAAACTAGAAATTCAGGTCTTGGATGATTCAACCGATGATTCTGTATTGGAAACCGCAGAACGTGTTAAAGCCTTGCAAGAAACCGGTTTGGATATTCAACATATACGAAGGGAAAATAGGGAAGGTTTTAAAGCAGGAGCACTAAAGGAAGGACTAAAGATAGCCAAGGGCGATTTTGTAGCTATTTTTGACGCCGACTTTTTACCGGATAGCGATTGGTTAAAGAAGACCGTTATCTATTTTAAAGATGAGGAAATAGGGGTGGTACAGACCCGATGGGGGCATATCAACAGAGAATATTCTACATTAACAAGGATTCAGGCTTTTGCATTGGATGCCCACTTTACCTTGGAACAGGTAGGTAGAAATGCCAAAGGACATTTCATCAACTTTAATGGCACTGCCGGTATTTGGAGAAAAGAATGTATTCTAGATGCCGGAAATTGGGAAGGTGATACCTTAACGGAAGATTTGGATCTTAGTTATCGCGCACAACTAAAAAATTGGAAGTTCAAATATTTGGAAGACGTAGAGACCCCTGCGGAACTTCCCGTGGTAATCAGTGCCGCGCGTTCACAGCAGTTCCGCTGGAACAAAGGCGGCGCGGAGAACTTTAGAAAAACCGTTTGGAGCGTTATTACCGCCAAGAATATTTCCTTTAAGACCAAATTCCATGGGGTAATGCACCTTTTGAACAGTTCCATGTTCCTTTGTGTATTCATCGTTGCATTATTAAGTATCCCAATGCTTTATATTAAGAATTCCTACGGACATTTAGGGTGGATTTTTGAAGTGACCAGTTTTTTCATTGTAAGCACCATAATCCTATTCGTTTGTTATTGGTTCACTTACAAGAGTATACAAGGCAGTGGTTTTGATAACTTTGTGGATTATATTAAACTGTTTTTTACCTTTTTCTCCGTCGCCTTGGGATTTTCACTTCACAATTCCATGGCAGTCCTAGAAGGGCATATGGGGAAACGAAGCGAGTTTGTACGTACACCCAAGTTTAACATAAACAACCTCACCGATAGTTGGAAAGGCAATAAATATTTGGCAAAGAAATTATCGCCCAATATGATTTTGGAATTCGCCCTGATGGTCTATTTCCTTTTTGGAATGTACAGTGCCATTCCCTTGAACGACTTTGGTCTTTTTCCCTTCCATTTTATGTTGTTCCTAGGCTTTGGGTTCGTATTCTTTAAATCCCTTATGTCCAAGGCTTAAAAACTTTTCACAAAACTGCGGCTTTTACACCAATAAAAGGTATTATTGCCTTTCACCTCCTCCATTCTCGACCAAGTCGGGAAAAAACGCTTTTGTTCAAAGAACGGCGCTTGGAATACAAAGCAAGGGTAAAGCACAATTAGCTGTTTTCATCTCAATTTAATTTCTTATTTTTCTATTTCCTATACCAATTCAAAACAATAATGCGACAAAAGGTAATTTCTTATTGGAAACTCCACAGATTTCCAATGCTAATGGTCCTTGTCAGCACCTTATTTTATGCTGCTTTTGCCTACCATCTAGAAAGAACCGACTTTATAAAGTTAATCACCTTATTTGCCGCATTGTTCTTTATGTGCTTTAAACTGATCCAGTTTGAGAAATGGAATTTTAAATTTCTTCTCATGGCCGGAATCATGTTCCGTTTGGTATTTCTTTTTGCCGAACCGAACCTTTCACAGGACTTCTATCGCTTCATATGGGACGGGGAACTTGTGCGCCATGGGATCAATCCCTATTTGTACCTGCCGGATACATTGGTTTTGAAAGAAGATTTGACCCTTGCCAATGCAAATGAATTATATCAGGGTATGGGAAGCTTAAGTTCCAGACACTTTAGCAACTATCCGCCCTTAAATCAAATCATCTTTGCGATAGCGGCAATACTATCCGGCAAAAGTATTATGGGGGCCACCATAGTTATGAGATCGATCATTATCCTTGCCGATATCGGTATTTTTTATTTTGGAAGAAAGTTACTTCAGCATCTAAATAAGTCGCCACATCTTATTTTTTGGTACTTTTTGAATCCCCTTGTTATTATTGAACTTAGCGGAAATCTTCATTTTGAAGGTGTAATGTTGTTCTTTTTTGTCTGGTCCCTATATCTTATCGTAAAAAAGCAATGGGTATGGGCAGCAGTGGTATATGCCCTATCAATTTCGGTAAAATTGGTACCCCTGCTCTTTCTTCCCCTTTTCCTAAAACATTTTGGTTTTAAAAAGTCTTTTCTTTTTTATCTTGTAGTTGGCGTGACCATATCATTACTTTTATTTCCTTTCTTCTCCCCTGAATTTATCAATAATTATTCGGAAACCATTGGGCTTTGGTTTTCCAATTTCGAATTCAATGCAGGCTTGTACAACGGTATCAAACAAATAGCGATTCAGTTCGATGCAAGACCATGGGAACTCATTAAAACCTATGGGAAAATAACATCCATTACCATTATCTGTGCCGTATTACTATTTACATTTATTCGAAAAAACCAAAACCCGATGACCTTGATTACTTCTATGCTTTGGATACTTACGATGTATTATCTGATTTCCGCGACGGTACACCCATGGTATATTATTTTCTTAGTGTTGCTGACAATTTTCACGGATTATAGATATTCCTTGGCATGGTCCCTAGTTGTCGTTTTAAGTTATTGGGCCTATACCCATAGTGATTATAAAGAGAATTTAATGGTATTGGCCATTGAATATATTGTAGTATATGGATTTTTACTTTACGAAATCTTCAGATTTAAAGGCCAAAAAATATTATTTCATAAAAATTGAACTTCAAATTATGAGGTTTCAGTTTAATTTGTACATTTGATTTGTGATAAACAACGTGGTACATACCTATTCTTCTATCTGGACATCCGCACCGGCATCTCCGTTTGTACCTACTCGCCGTCGCCCGTAAGGGTGCATTCTATTATGGAAATAGGTGAGTCCATTTCCGCAAAAATTCCAAAAAAAATCAATTCTTTTTTACTGTTTTAAACTTAATTGGCAATGGAAATCGTTATTGCTAACGAAGCACATTTTAAATACGCACAAATTATTTGCGATACCATTGGGGAGTCCGCAAAAGTAAGGGGAACCGGGATTGCAAAGCGAACACCCGAATATATCCTTAAGAAATTGGAAAACGGCAATGCCGTTATTGCCTTGGATGGCGATGCATTTGCAGGCTTCTGTTATATAGAAGTATGGGGACACGAGAAGTACGTGGCCAACTCCGGTCTTATCGTTCATCCTGACTATAGGGGCCAAGGGCTGGCCAAACAAATAAAAAAGAAGGTTTTTGATCTCTCCAAGGAAAAATTTCCCCATGCCAAAATATTCGGGATTACCACAGGCCTGGCCGTAATGAAAATTAATTACGAGCTAGGCTACAAACCGGTAACCTTTTCAGAACTTACGGACGATCCGGAATTTTGGAAGGGATGCCAAACCTGTAAAAACTTCGATATCCTTACAAGAACGGAACGGAAAATGTGTCTCTGCACCGGCATGCTCCATGACCCGAATGCAAAACCGATAGGCGCCAAAAAGAAGAAGGTAAACGGTAAAGCCTTTAAAAGATTAAAAAGTATAAAAGAACAATTGTTTCTTAAAAAGAAAACGAAATAATAGATTTCCATAAACTCGGAAATAACAATACTACTTAGAATGAAAAAATTAGTTTTAGCCTATAGCGGCGGATTGGACACTTCCTATTGCGCCAAGTACCTATCAAAAGAGCAGGGCTTTGAAGTACATGCCGTGAGCGTAAATACCGGTGGCTTTTCAGAAGAAGAAATCGCCAGCATAAAGGAAAAAGCGCTACAACTGGGAGCCAGTTCCTATACTTCCATTGATGCGGTACAAACCTTTTATGACAAAGTGGTGAAATACCTCGTATTCGGAAATGTCCTCAAAAATAATACATATCCCCTATCCGTAAGTGCAGAGCGCATCGTACAGGCCATTGAAATTGTTGATTATGCCAAGAAAATAGGAGCTACACATATTGCCCATGGGAGTACGGGCGCAGGTAATGATCAGGTACGGTTCGATATGATTTTTCAGATTGTAGCTCCGGAAATTCAAATTATTACACCCATTCGCGACAACGCCCTTTCCAGGGAAACGGAAATTGAATATCTTAAAAAAAATGGGGTAGACTATCCATGGGAAAAGGCCAAATACTCCATAAACAAAGGGCTTTGGGGTACTTCAGTAGGCGGCGAGGAGACCTTGACCTCTCATCTACCTTTACCGGATTCCGCCTATCCGAGTGCATTAAAAAACGCCACTTCTAAAAACATTGACCTTACTTTTGAAAAAGGAGAACTGGTCGCTATAGATGGTGAAACAGATACACCGGTAAATAACATTGTAAAATTGAACGATCTGGCTTCCCAATTTGCGATTGGCAGGGATATTCATGTAGGGGATACCATTATAGGGATAAAAGGAAGAGTGGGATTCGAAGCAGCGGCATCCTTAATTATCATTAAAGCTCACCATCTATTGGAAAAACATACGTTGAGCAAATGGCAGCAATATCAAAAAGAGCAATTGGGCAATTTCTATGGAATGCTTTTGCACGAAGGTGCCTATATGGACGAAGTAATGCGAAATATTGAAATCTTTTTAATGGATACCCAAAAAAACGTATCCGGAGAGGTCTCCATTACCTTACATCCCTACCGATTTGAGCTTAATGGTATATCCTCCGAACATGACCTAATGAACGCTTCTTTCGGAAATTATGGTGAGATGAACAAAGGATGGACGGCAGATGATGCCAAAGGATTTATCAAGATACTATCCAACTCGGGGAAAATATATAATCACGTAAATCAAAAACCATGATCAATGCAGGAATCATAGGTGGTTCAGGTTATACTGGCGGAGAACTGATCAGGATTTTACTGGCACATCCACAAGTGGAGATAAGCTTTGTCTATAGCACTACCCGGGCAGGAAAAAAAATACCCTCGGCCCATCCGGATCTATTAGGGTTGACGGCGTTGGAATTTACAGCAGTAATAAATCTAGAAGTAGATGTGGTTTTTTTATGCCTAGGACATGGTAACTCCACCAAATTTTTAAAAGAAAACCATTTTTCGGAAAATACCAAAATTATAGACCTCAGCAATGATTTCAGATTGGGCAAAGATGCAGTGCTAGATGGAAAAACATTTATTTATGGGTTGCCCGAACTCAAAAAAGAAGCCATAAAAAAAGCGGACCATATAGCCAATCCCGGCTGTTTTGCAACAGCGATCCAGTTGGCACTCTTACCATTGGCAAAGGCCGGAGGCTTACAGCATCCGGTGCATATAAATGCAATTACGGGAAGTACCGGTGCCGGGGCGAGCCCATCCGCGACCTCCCATTTTAGTTGGCGAAACAATAATGTTTCTGGGTACAAGCCCTTTACCCATCAACATTTAGGTGAAATCAATGAAAGCCTTCAATCCCTACAAAAAGATAAGGGCGAACTGTTCTTTCTACCCAATAGGGGAAATTTTACAAGAGGGATTCTAGCTACCGCCTATACCCATTTCGAGGGCAGCAAAACAGAAGCGGTTCAATTGTATACCGATTTTTATAGCAATGCCGAATTCACGCAGATATCGGAAGAGCCCATTCACCTAAAACAGGTTGTGAATACCAATCAGTGCCATATTCATTTACACAAGCATAATGACACATTATTGATTACTTCGGCTATAGACAACTTGGTAAAAGGAGCCTCGGGACAAGCGGTACAAAACATGAACCTGATGTTCGGACTTCAAGAAAATGAAGGGTTACAATTAAAGGCAAGTGTGTTTTAGAAAATACGAAGTTAGAAGTACGAAGAAAAAAATTCAAACCATGCTAAGAAATAAATAAGAAACTAAAAGATTCCCGTTACTGTCCGCCGAAAGGCAGGTTCAAGGAACGACAAAACATAACAAAAATGAAAATAGCGATAATAGGAGCTGGTAATTTAGGGTTATCCATAGCCAAAGGGATATTACATACGAATGGGGCAACCACAATGTTTCTCACCAAAAGAAACATAGAAAGCATCCAGGATTTCGAGAAATATGGCAATGTAACCGTTACGACGGACAATAAGGAGGCAGTGAAAAAATCCGATGTTTTGATTTTTGCCGTACAACCCGGGCATTTTGCACAAATTCTAAACGATGTAAAAAACCTGCTTACGGAAAAACATGTCGTCATATCTACCATAACCGGATTCAGTATAGCTAAAATGGAATCCATTTTGGGAAAGCACAACTATATCATTAGAAGTATGCCCAACACGGCAATTTCGGTTGGGAAGTCTATGACCTGCCTTTGTAGTAATGAGATGGGTAAAAAAAGAATCGATTTGGCTAAAGCCATTTTCAACAGAATGGGCCATTCTATGGAGATTCCTGAAAATCAGATGCAAGCGGCAACCGTAATATGCGCAAGTGGCATCGCCTTTTGGATGCGTTTGATACGGGCGACCACCCAGGGAGCCATTCAACTCGGTTTTGATTCCAAGGAAGCACAGGAATTGGCCATGCATACCTGCAATGGCGCGGCCAGCTTGTTAATTGAATCGGGGAACCACCCCGAGGAAGAAATTGATAGGGTGACTACTCCCATGGGCTGTACGATCCAAGGATTGAACGAAATGGAACATCAGGGTCTAAGCTCTTCCTTGATTCGGGGCATTGTAGCATCCTTTGACAAAATCAGTGAGTTTAAGACAAAAAATTAAGGATCCAAGTATGAAACTATTTGATGTATATCCCCTATATGATATAACGCCCGTTTCCGCAAAAGGAGTTGTGGTTACGGATGAAAAAGGACAGGACTATTTGGATTTTTATGGAGGGCATGCGGTAATTTCCATCGGCCACTCGCATCCACATTATGTAAAGCGGATAAAAGATCAATTGGATAAAATCGGGTTCTATAGCAATGCCGTAAAGAATCCGTTACAGGAAGAATTGGCTTCCAAATTAGGGCAGCTATCGGATTGTAGCGATTACCATCTATTTCTATGTAATTCAGGAGCGGAAGCCAATGAGAATGCACTAAAAATGGCTTCCTTCCAAACCGGAAAATCCAGGGTTATCGCTTTTCAAAACAGTTTCCATGGTAGAACCTCGGCTGCCGTTGCCACTACGGATAATGAAAAGATAAATGCTCCTATCAACAAACAACAAAAGGTCACTTTTTTACCTTTCAACGCAATTGATGCTTTTAGGACCGAAATTGAAAAAGGTGATGTTTGTGGTGTAATTCTAGAAGCTATACAAGGGGTAGGCGGATTGGATGAGCCCTCTACCGAATTCTATAGGAATATTGCCGACCTATGTAAAGCCCATGAGGTGATTTTAATAGCAGACGAAGTGCAGTCCGGGTTTGGACGAAGCGGTAAATTCTTTGCCTTTCAACACCATGCCATTCAACCGGACATCATTACCATTGCCAAAGGCATGGGCAATGGATTTCCCGTGGGAGGTGTCTTGATCCATAAAAGCATAAAAGCTTCCTATGGACTCTTGGGAACTACCTTTGGCGGCAACCATCTGGCGTGTGCGGCCACTTTGGCCGTTTTAGAGGTACTGGAAAAAGAAAAACTATTGGAGAACGCTGCACGATTAGGTGACTGTTTTTACCAAAAGGCGGCTAAAATACCCCAAGTAAAACAAATCAAAGGCCGTGGATTGATGCTGGGCCTGGAATTCGATTTTGAGGTGGGTGAACTCAGGAAAAAACTAATTTTTAACCAACATATCTTTACCGGTGGCTCCAAGAACAAACATGTGCTGCGTATGCTACCGGCACTGAATATTACCGAAGCACATTTGGATTTATTTTTTGAAGCCTTACAAAAGGAACTACAATGAAAAACTATCTATCCATAAACGATATAGACTCCTTGCCCGATTGGGTTTCGGAAGCGAAGGAACTAAAAGAAAAACCGTTAGGGCACTCCCATTTGGGGCAAAACAAAACCATTGGATTGTTATTCTTTAACAACAGTCTTAGAACCCGTTTAAGCACCCAAAAAGCAGCAATGAATTTGGGTATGAACGTTATGGTCATGAACTTTGGAAGTGAAGGATGGGCGCTAGAATATGAGGATGGTACGGTAATGGACCAAGGTAAATCCGAGCATATAAAAGAGGCTGCACAGGTGGTTTCCCAATATTGTGACATTGTAGCCATACGCGCATTTGCGTCCTTGACGGATAGGCAAAAGGATGAAGCGGAATTGGTCCTGAAAGGTTTTGCCACATATGCAGCTATTCCTATAGTGAACATGGAAAGCTCTATAGCTCATCCTCTGCAAGCCTTGGCCGATGCCCTTACACTTTCGGAACACCATGAGAAACCTAGGCCTAAAATAGTACTTTCATGGGCACCACATCCCAAGGCATTGCCACATGCCGTTGCCAACTCCTTTGTGGAAATGATGAAATTACGGGAGGCAGAATTTATCATCACCCATCCAATGGGATACGAGTTAAATCCGGAAATTACGAAAGATATCCGGATAGAGTATGATCAGAATAAGGCTATGGAAGATGCAGACTTCGTTTATGTGAAAAATTGGAGCAGTTATCACGATTATGGGAAAATTTTGAGCCAAGATCCGACTTGGATGATGACGGCAAAAAAATTAGGCACGGCTAAATTTATGCATTGTCTGCCCGTACGAAGGAATGTAGTTGTAGAAGATGCAGTATTAGACGGCAACCAATCATTGATTATGGAACAAGCCAATAACCGGACCTATGCGGCGCAGCTGGTATTGAAGAAAATACTGGAGAAGCTATGAAACAATTATTGTCCATCATAAAAATAGGTGGTGAGGTCATCGAAAACGAAATGGAGCTTTCCAAGTTCCTCGTATTGTTTTCTAAAATTAAAGGGGCAAAAATCTTGGTCCATGGAGGGGGGAAACTAGCAACGAAAATGGCTGAAAAACTTGGAATAGCATCAAATCTTGTTAGCGGGAGAAGAGTTACCAATGCCGAAAGCTTGGAAGTCATCACTATGGTCTATGCCGGATTGGTGAACAAAAATATTGTAGCCCGCCTACAGGCCAAAGCGTGTAATGCAATTGGTTTAAGTGGTGCGGATGCAAATACGGTTATGGCCCACAAACGCCCGGTAAAAGATATCGATTTTGGTTTTGTAGGTGATGTGGACAAGGTCAATAACGAAGCTATAACATCCTTGTTACACTCGGGCTTAACACCGGTATTCTGTGCTATGACCCACGACGGCCAAGGACAATTATTGAATACCAATGCGGATACCATAGCCTCGGAGATAGCTATTGCAATGAGCGAACACTATGAAACAACCCTATATTATTGTTTTGAGAAAAAAGGGGTTCTAATGGATATGGAAGATGAAAATTCGGTAGTGGCGCATATAGATACCAACTTGTATCGGGAGCTCTTGGGTAAAAAGAGTATTACGGACGGGATGTTGCCTAAATTGGAGAACTGTTTCAGTGCCCTGCATAAAAATGTGTATAAGGTCTGCATAGGGG
>JBATTK010000120.1:0-54936 GCA_049670505.1 Saonia sp. | reverse complement strand
GCACTGAAGTACACTCATTTTGGATGATGGCATCGATCAGGTTTTCTTCCTCTGCTTTAGAACGTAGGACCGCAGAAACGATATAGGGCATTACGTCCTCTAACTTGGTTGCATTTACACTATTGAGTTCATTTGCCGTAGTAGAGACCAATTCCAGAACGCCCAATAGTTCACCATCATCCGCAATGGGTGCGAATATGGCACTTTTGATTCCTTGTTTATTTAAGCTCTTATAAAGTGAGACGCCACCGGAAAGCTTCATATATTTTTCCACATTGGAAATAGCAAAGTATGTATTGTCCCTTAATAGCTTACCATAGGAACCTTGGCATAGTGCTTCATTGCATATCTCCGTATCCTTACCTTGCAGAATAAAACTTTCCACACCTTTTCCATAGACCTTTTCAAACTGATTGTCCTTAGGGTTATAGGTTACAAAACCCACTTGGATATTGGGCAGATTAAAAAGGGATTTGAACGTTTCGTGCAGATGATCCATAAAGTTATCACTGCCCCGTTTATTGCTTTCTATTAAGCTAGATTTAATTTCGGATATGGAATGTTCGGCGGTAACATCGAACATATTGGAAATAACGAAACCTTTTGAAATAAAACTGTTAGGAGGTATTTTTTCCATCCACAGATCTAGATTTTCAGAACTTTCCAATAATTCATCAACATCTTCCTGGGTAATTTCCTTGGCCTTGTCCGTTGCCATGATTTCCATAAAATCCGCATTATACAAGATTCTGTAATAATGCATTACCCCATTGGCATCTGGAATATCATAAAAATAGGGCCTTCTGAAATCCAGTTTAAAACCATAGTAAAAGCTCAAAATAACGGTACAGGCCATTATATAGTTTACGCCATCTTCTTGATTACGTATGGTAGGGGTGAAATCCGGACCGGCATCTTTCAAAATCCGCTGAAAGCGTCTCGAAGAATTGAAGATGGTATTTTCATAAGGTAGTGAGGCCGCCTTTATCTCATTTTCGCTCAACACATCGGAAAAAGTATCCTGAAGAATTATTTTTATAACATCTGCATGTTTCTCAAGCAACGAAATGTCTGAAAAACCTTCACGAAGTTCAGGATAGGGAGATTGTGCATCTAGAATACGTTTGGCCTTTGCCGCCAAAAACTTATCCTCACTTTTGGCCATAACATCGTATTGCTCCAATAACTTATTGAAGCTTATGAGGCTCTTAAGTGGTAATTCTCCCTTATAATAATTCTCCATACGATGTATTAGTCCGTCTTATAGCATCAAAATTACAAAAGAAAACCCGATAATTTTGTTAAAGGAAACTTTATGGAATCCCTACATTTTTTGGATATTTACGAAAATTCAAACTATGTCGTCCAAATCCAGATTAACAAAAGCCTACCAAAATGCCAAGGTGATTCCTTTTGATGACACTTCCAAATTTATTCTTTTCAGTGATTGTCATAGGGGTGACAATAGTTTTGCGGACGATTTTGCCAATAATCGAAATATTTATTTCCATGCCCTGAAACATTATTTTCAGAATGACTTTACCTATTGTGAGCTTGGTGATGGAGACGAACTTTGGGAGAATCTTTCTTTTGAGACCATTTTTGAAGCGCACAAGAATGTTTATATGTTGCTGAAAAAATACCATGAAGATGGAAGGTTACATATGATCTATGGCAACCATGATATGGTGTATCGCAATCCCGATTATGTAAGAGAACACCTGTACTACTATTTTGAACCTAGGGAAGAAAAAAAGGAAGCCTTACTTAAAGATCTCATCTATAACGAAGCAATTGTACTGCAGCATAAGGAAACCGAAAAGGAGGTGTTTTTGACCCATGGGCATCAAGCGGATTTTATGAACTACCACGGTTGGCGGGTCAATCGATTTTTAGTTCGCGTTTTGTGGAAGCCCTTACAGGTATGGGGCATAGCAGACCCCACCAGCCCTGCCAAAAACCATAAAGAACTTATTAAAATAGAAAGGCGGGTGAAGCGATGGATACTTCAGAACAACCTCATCATTACGGTCATAGGACATACCCATCGTCCCCGTTTTCCAGAACCTGGTGACATTCCCTTCTTTAACGACGGTAGTTGTGTGCATCCAAGAAGTATAACGGGCATAGAGATAGAAAATGGGGAAATCTCCCTCATCAAATGGCAAATTGCCACAAAGGACGACGGTACCCTGCAAATTGTTCGCATTTTATTGGAAGGGCCCCAGAACTTGGCAGATTACAAAAGGACCTAGAAGTACTATACCCACATACTTCTAGGTCCGTCTAAAAATGCTTTTCCAATAATCATAACATTTTAAAATTAATAGGGATGCTATAAGGGACTCTTACATTTTTTCCTCGCTGTCTCCCAGGTGTCATCTGAGGCAAGGAAGCAATAATACGACTAGCTTCTTTTTCCAAGGTCCGATCTGGGCCCCTTGTTCTAATGTCCCCAACATGACCCTTGGAATCAATTACAAATTGCACATATACCCTACCCTGGGTTCCCATTTCCAATGCTGATTCCGGATATCTAAAGTTCTTATTGATATGCTCTTGGATTTTTTTTTGAAAACACACTTTACGTTCTTCATTGGTGCCGCCTTCACAACCGGGAAAGATAGGTACATTCTCTATTATTGCAAAAGGGACTACAATCTCCTCCTCCTCTTCACCTACTTCTACGTCATCTACCGCTATAGCATCGTCTATTACAGCATCCTGACTAGTCTCCGTACTTTCTATAATCGTTTCTTCAATTTCGGCCTCATCCTCTATAACTTCTATAATTTCAGGTGCTGCCGGAGGCGGGGGCGGGGGCGGGGCTTTTACGGTTTCCGTTTTAGGAATATCTTCTTTTAGTTCATCAATAGCTTGTATCATTTCTACCACCTGATCATCCTTTTCATAAGTCTTCAGTTCCAAGGCCCTCCATGTGATGAAGAGTACAATGGTTAGGCCAATCACGAAAAAAAGGCCGCTGTCTCGGTTCAAATCTGCTTTTGGGTTTTTCTTTAGTTCCATGACGTTGCTTATTATACCTATAAAGTTAACACACCTACTTCACTGATAACATGATATTTATCAGGTTATGCGTATGCCGTTAATCACCGTTATAGGGATACATACTATCGGAAATTGATTATTTCCCATAGGATAGTTCGGAATATCCTCAACTTAAATTTTAGAAATCACTTTCTTTTTTCAAGTATTTGTAAGCAATACCTTATCAAAATCGAATCCCTCAATGGGTTCTATTACCTGTCCCTGGGGATTCCATTTTATCTTTCTTCCCAACTTATAGGAGAGTCCAGTCATATGTGCCGTAATAGCTTCATCAAAACCTTCCTTGATTCCACAGCTCACTTCCCCACCATCCCTGGTACAACCTAGCCACTCCCTTAAATGTAGATGCGTAGAGTCTACTCTTGCTCCATTAATGTAGGTCCACATGAGTCCTTTGTCCGCAAAGTATTGGGATGTAGCGGAAGAAATGGCATCTGGCACATTCCCACTAGGGTCATACTGATAAACGGGAATTTGCGGGTTCATTTTACCTGCCTCGATCATAGCAGCGTATTTTGTGGACGATGCATCCGGCCAAATGGTCAGCCTATTCCCTAGTTCCATAGTGCCATCGTGCCCCATAAGTATTGTTGGTCTATTGTACCCATTGCCAAGGGTAGCGCTATATACGAATGACATTCCGCTTTCTTTACCCTTTGCTTGGCTGCTCCCTGTACTAAAATCAGGAAATTCCATATTCACTTGCAGTACATCGGGGACATTACGTCCATCATTATGCGTGTATATACCTCCCGAGGCCGTAATGGAATTTGGGATACCCATATTGAGCACACAATTAAGACGATCATAATCATGGGTCAATAAGTCCCCTGATAGACCGGATCCATAGGACCACCATTTCCTCCATCTAAAAAAGTGATTTTTGTTGAACGGAACTTTGGGGGCTGTCCCAAGAAAAAGATCCCAATCTATAGTTTGCTCATCGGCTTTTTCATGGATATCATAATTCCAGGCACCGTTGTCATCATTTCTATTGGTGTTCGTCTGAATTAAAGAAACGTGCCCAAGCACACCTTTTGTTACAATATCTTGGGCGGTCTTAAAGCTCAAGGTCTGCCTATGTTGATGCCCTACCATAAAGACCGCATTTGATTTTTCGGCAGCTTCTTTTAATCTATAGGTTTCTTCAATGGTATGCGTCATTGGTTTTTCTACATAGACATGAATGCCATTTTCCAGAGCATCAATGGCCATTGGGGCATGCCAATGGTCAGGGGTAGCAATTATAATGGCATCAACGGTACCACTGCGAATCATTTCCTGATGCGTCCTGTACCTTTGCATCTTGTTGTTTTCCGTAGAAAAGGAAGCAATTGCGTTATCCGCCCTAAGATCAAAAACGTCACAAACGGCCGTAAGCTTTACATTTAATTTATCCTGATCCAGAAAATCTCTCAAAGCGGAGTGCTTGGGATCTTCTTCGGCCGCCTGTTCCATTTCACCAAGCCATTCCTTGGTTGCAAAACCCAGTGCCCTACATAATTGTTCCCCCCGTATCCCAAAACCTACAATACCTACTCTAATGGGGTCTCCGCTTATTGATTTCATCGCCCCTGGTAATGAAGGACGTATATTCAATTGTTCCAATATTTCATAACGTTCCCTATTTTTTGATACGGAGTTGGAAGCTCCAGCCCACCATACGGCTCCAAGAATGGGGATTCCCCCCAGCCCTTTCAGTACATCCCTTCTGGTCCATTTCATACCATTTCTGTTTTAGTTCGTTCTTTTTTTTTCCGTAAAATTCGTGCAAGGCCAAAATAATGTCCAGTCGGAAATTGATAAATCACCAAACAAGCGGCGAGCTCTATTAAATTCTTGTTCACAAACCAATAGCTCCCTTCAACATTTACTTGCTGAAGCCAAGGAAATGCGGGATGGGCCAAATAATATAAGGCAAGTAAGAAAACACCGATCAGTGCGCCCATTCGCTCAAAAATCCCCAACAACAAGGTAGCGCCTACCACTATAAGTGCCAACCAATTCAAAGCATCTGCCCAACCTATCATAGGGTCTTGGGAAAGTGCCAAAAAAAACGATTTTAAAGGCCCTTGTGCCGTGGCGAGATAACCAAACGACGTCCAATCCGGGTCATACAGCTTTATGACACCTTCATATAAAAAGTGCCAGCCAATAAATAGTCTCATTAACAAGACACTATGCTTCAATTGCCATTTCTCTCCAATACCTAACATATGGTTTTATTATTACGGTTACTTATTTTTTCATTTCGATATAAGGGGCAAATGAGGTCATATCGCCTACTTTCCCGCAGATCGAAATGTGGATAATCCGTTCAAAACTATAATCAGGACCTGATATTACCTATGACATTTATCAGGTTTTTAGAGTGAAGAACAACGATTTTAACAGCAATTTAGGCCCCTATGGCAGGGTATTTGTTATTTTTACATTGTTTATGCGACTAGTACTTAGTTTATGAAAGTTGTTCTTACATTGAGTCTTATCCTATTGTTGTCCTTTTATGGGGTGGCACAAACGGATATTCCGGTAACACAACCTTTGAAGATAGAAGGCAAAAAATTAGATCTCAAAGAGAATAAGGGTACGGCACTGAAAATACCTTCCAGTTTTGACAAAAAACCCGAATTTGACCTAAAAGACCGTAACAAAAGGGAAATTAAAATGCTCCCCGACAAGGAATTGGTACAGGCGGGCCACGACCTTAAAATAGACCCTAAAATTGGCGAGAAGGAAAAGAAAGGTTCCGGCAAACACTATGGAGATCAATATTTAGGGGACTTTAAAAGCAATGCCAAATTCGTTGGTATTATTTGCAGGGATCACGAGTATGTTGATGGTGATCGTGTAAAAATATATGCCAACGGAGATGTTGTAGAGCCCAATATTCTTTTGTCCGGAAATTTTAAAGGAATTAATTTAACGCTGGAAAAAGGCTTTAACCGATTGGATTTTGAGGCTTTGAATCAAGGTTCCTCTGGGCCCAATACTGCACAAGTAAATGTCTACGATGATAAGGGACAGCTCATTTATTCCAATAAATGGAATCTATCCACAGGTTCCAAGGCGTCATTGATTATTATAAAAGAATAATTTTCAGCAAGCGGTTACATATCCCATTTACGCAAAAATCCAATTGCCTTCTATGATTATCGTTTACCTGGTAGATATGTTTCCTTAGCTCTTTTGAGTACATCTTCCTTGTAATAGGCAACATCCTTAAATTGAACGTCCGCGTAGCGCTGGGCCTGATCATTAAAATGAGGTGAATCAGGGTCGCCGCTTTGACCTCCTGCCAACATACTCTTGGCTTTTACCTTTTCCCCAAATTCCACTACGGAGACAAAACTATTCCCACGAGTGCCATAGATTTTTTTTGTATCGTTAGTATATCTGGCCCCATAAGCCGCCAAGGCCCCCCAACGACCAGATGCAAAACCTATGGCAATACTAGGCTTATCATCATCAAAAGGTTGGCGAATATCACTGTTAAGACGCTGATACCTGTTGATTTCCCCCCATGGGATGTTCCAAGTGCCAAAATCGGACTCCAATTGTTCGATTACATTGCCAAAGATGGTCAGCCGTTCCTGTAGGGGAGATTTTGTTCCAAAATAGGTCATCAGCTCCATATCGCTCATTTGATACGGTCGTTGACCTTGCTGTCCATATAATGTTCCATAATAGTGGGCCAAGGTCATTGCAACGGACTCTTTGGAAGTCCTAAAATCCCAATCTTTCAAAATCCCGACAGCTTCACCAAGTTTGGGGTTTTTATCATCTTGGGCATCATAGGCCTCCACTAATCCTGGAATCAATTTTTCAAAAGCGGGCAGATAGGGATCATGTCCCAATTCAATAAGGCTATCCAATGTATACCCTCTTTTTCCGCGAAGCAGATCAATGGCATGTACCCCACGGAAATTTTCCCGGTCTATGGACATATATCTAGGAAAGTTTTCCCGTTTCGGACCGTATTCCAAGGCGGCAGTGTAAGGCGTAGAATTACAATTTTGCAACCATCCGTTCTCCGGATTCAACACTAAGATATTCTCATCTACCGTATGTAGGCCTTTCCAATCGGTTTTGGGATTACTCCCATCCACGGGTTTCGAATAATCAAAAATGGTATCCCGCTTGGGTACGAAATTACCATGAAAATAGGCGATATTCCCCGCTGCATCCGCGTAGACCGTATTGTTGGAAGAATTGGTACGGATGTCCATCATCTTACGGAAACCCTTGTAGTCTTCCTGTTTGGTACGGATATAGGACTGTTCCAAGGCCTTTACCGGTTCCCACATCATTGCAGAAGCTACCCATTGGCCGTTTTCCATATGGGTTATAGGGCCATGATGTGTATGGTACATTGGAAAAGTTTTTTCCTTTATCCCATTCCCATCCTTGTACTTCAGGGTAACTTCCGATGCCGCAACAGGACGCAACTCTTCTCCGTAGGCATAGAACAACTTTCCATCCTGTTTCATAACAGTCTCAACAAACTCGTCCATAACGTCCGTATAGGTAGACGTATGCATCCATCCTGTTTTTTCGTTAAACCCTTGGTAGACGAAAAACTGTCCCCAGGTTACCGCACCATAGGCATTGAGTCCTTCTTCACTTACAGCATGTACTTCTCCCCTAAAATAAAAGGAGGTATGCGGATTAATGAGTAACATGGCATTACCGGACTGCGTCAATTTTCCGGAGATGGCAATTCCATTGGAACCCTTCGGCTCTTCAACCTCTTTCTGTTTTTTAATCTCTAATTCCTGTGCCTTTGGAATTTCCATTCCGCTCTCATAGAACGCTCTTATCTTTTTGGCCGAAATACGTTCAATATCCCCTCCAATGGAGCCTTCACTAAAATACATGGGCATCCAAGGTTCAAAACGTGTAAGCAATCTGGGTTTCACCTCCGGATGAGTATACAAATAATAATTAATGCCATCTGCAAATGCATCACATAGTTTCCGGAGCCATTCGGGACTTTTCCCATAATTGGCCTTCGCCTGTTCCTCGGTCATAAAAAGTTTGGCCCGTAAATCACTGTATAACGCATCCTCTCCCTCTACTTCTGCCAAACGGCCCGTGGCCCAGATATAGTTTTGCTCTACCCTATTGAAATCATCTTCACATTGGGCATATAAGAGTCCAAAAACCGTATCCGCATCCGTCTTTCCATAAACGTGCGGCACCCCAAAATTGTCCCTTATAATGGTTACGTTATCCGCTTGCGCCTGCCATTTCGCCAATTCGGTCCCTGGACTCCCCGTCTTGCAGGAGAAAAGGAAGCAGACTACCAAAAAAATGGAGCAATTGTTGATCGTTCTTGTTAGGTTCATGGATGATTTTTTTTTGAAAATAGATAATAAAAAGAGACAATTATAGCACATCTTGAAAATTTATAAAACCCGTTCTCATTTATACTTTTTTAGCATTACTATATTTTATCCCCAAAGATCCTCTTTGTTCCTTTCTTTTTGTCTTTTATCCTTGCCACCTATGCTTTTTTCAAAAATAGGGTCTTCAATACGATCTGTGCTTTACCCACCCTACATTCCACTTCTTGAGGACTGGAGGTCAAACGTATGTTTTTAATAACATTCCCTCTTTTTAGGGTCTTGGACATACCTTTGACTTTTAAATCTTTAACAACATGAACATTGTCCCCATCTACTAAAATGTTTTCATTACTATCCTTGGTATCCATAAACAAATAATTTTTTTCGATACCCGTAAATGTAACATTAATGTGGTTGCGATACCAATTTTTATACTGGATTACCGATGTACTGCTTAGTATGCGAAAAAAATAAAAAAATGTATTTCATCGAAAACCGGGTAGATTTCTTTAACATTTTAACACTTTATACATACATTTGAAAAAGTAAGCGTTTATCTAACAAGTACTTAGATAAGCCAAATTATTAGATACTCCCAAGTATTGTAGACTTAACCTAAGAATTATGAAAACAAAATACCTTCGCTATGGTGGTTTTTTGATGGGTGTGCTTTTGCTCACATTTTTCCACACATATGCCCAAGAAAACTTGCCCAACAAAGAAGTCAAACTACACAAAAACACTCCGGAAATATTAGAGGAAGTTGTTATAGAAAAAGGAACTATTTCCATTTTAAGCGAGAACCCCCCGCCTATAAAGAAACTAATTATCAAAGGCACACTTATCATTGCGGATGATAAGGAAATCCTGTTACAAGTAGCACAACTGGAAATAGATGGTGGCACGCTACAGGTTGGCACTAACGAAAAAGAGCACCTTAATACATTCGCTATACTCCTTAACTCAGAAGACCCCTCGGTAACGGCAGTGATTAAAATAAAAAACAAAGGGAGCATTTTACTCCACGGGTCTTCGGAAAATATGCCTTTGAACATCCATGCAAAACCATGGGAAAATCCAAACGATGGGCAATTGCAACGCAATATCACCATTGCCACTTATAGCGGGGAAAGTTCTGGTTTTATGGTAATTGAGGACGCCACACAAGTAAAAATATCCGGTGTACAATTTAAAGGTCTTGGACTACGGGATAGTATCCCCGCCTTATCCTGGCACGGCCAAACAGCCTCTCCGGGACAAATCAACAATTCCGTCTTCGTAGATTCACACTACACCGATCTCTATATGGACAAAACCTCCGCTGCTATTGAAAATAATATTTTTATCTCCAAAAACGGGAATTCTATCTTATGCTCCCCTTCGGGCATAGGAATAGAAAATAATATTGAAGCGAATATCATTTTCAACCATAGCGATTCCGATGTATTTGCCGTTGCCACCAAGAATCCCTATCAATCCATAACCAACAATTATATTACGGTGAAAGGCAATACCCATGGTATCGGTATGTTATTGCGTCCAGAACATGAAAATTTTGCTTGGAAAACTTCCTATGTTTCTTTTGTGATGGAAGGAAATCATATAGAAAAAATAATCCCCACCGCTCCTAAAATGGATAGCGTCTTGGAAACCAAGGGAATTCTAATAGATAACTTCAACCATACCGGTATTTGGAGAACAAAGAACAATACGGTTTCCTATTTTGATAAGGGCATCATCATTAAATCCAAAAATGTGGTGGTAGAGAAGTAAGTATATCCTAAAAAACAATACCGTAGGTATAGTGCCCGGTGGTGCCTACATTGAAAATAGTTCCATATTCTTTGCCTCCCGCCATAGTTCTCCTCATGCAAAAGCGGTATGGGTAAAACGACACATTTTATTCTTCCGAACCAAAAACTTCCGAAATCCACATCACCAATTACCCTGTGGGGGTCTCATTTGAAGGAAAAGTAGGGAATACCAATTATTTCGAAAAAATATACTTTGAAAATACGACTCCGGTAAGCTTTACAAACTTGTACGCATTGAGCTACATAAAGGACAAGGACGGCTCTATATAAGGACTATTTTCTTTCCGTAGTACTCTTTTATGACGTAATTTAGGGGCTCTTAACTTCCATGTATTTTATGTCCGATAAAAAAGTAAGCATTCTCAAAGCCTTTAAAACTATTATTTGGCCCAGACGCAATCTAGTGTTCATCGGATTGACGTTAATTGTTATTAGTAAAGCGGCCAGTTTTGTGGCTCCAATTTCTCTGAGAATCTTCATGGATGATATTATTCCGAATAAGAATGTGGACTTTCTAAAGGTGTTGGTCGCCATAGTATCAGTAGCTTTTTTGGTACAAGCATCAACCTCTTTCTTATTGACCAAAATATTAAGTGTTCAAGCACAGTTTATGATTTCAGAACTTCGAGCTCAGGTGCAGCGTAAGGTTCTTTCACTACCTATTCGGTTTTTCGACAATACAAAATCAGGGGCTTTGGTGTCAAGGATAATGACAGATGTTGAAGGGGTACGGAATTTAATAGGTACTGGTTTGGTACAGTTGGTCGGTGGTACTATTACCGCAGTAGTTTCGTTGATTTTGCTCTTACGGATTAGCATCAGCATGACACTTTTAACGTTGATCCCCCTAGCAATTTTTGCTTTGATCGCATTAAAGGCCTTTAAAATAATACGGCCAATATTCCGTACCCGAGGAAAAATAAATGCAGAGGTAACCGGTAGGCTGACCGAAACCTTAGGGGGTATAAGAATTATTAAAGGATTTGGGGCTGAAAAACAGGAGGGCAACGTTTTTGAAGATGGAGTAGAAAAACTTTTTAAAAACGTAAAGAAAAGTCTAACAGCCACGGCCTTTATGACCAGTAGTTCTACCTTTTTATTAGGGATTGCTACCGCTGGAATTATGGGTCTCGGCGGTTATAAAATTATTGTAGACGAATTAACTATAGGTGAATACATTGAGTTTACATTTTTACTTGCCCTAATGGTAGCCCCCATTGTACAGATGAGCAATATTGGAAGTCAATTGACAGAAGCTTTGGCAGGATTGGACCGTACCGAGGAACTCATGAACATGACACCCGAAGCGGATGAAGCAGAACGGATCATTTTACTAGACGAAGTAAAAGGTGATATGGTCTTTAATGATGTGTCCTTTGCCTACGAGGAGGATAAGGAAGTGTTACACCATATAAGTTTTAAGGTAGATTCGGGTTCCGTGGTCGCTTTGGTGGGAAGTTCGGGATCGGGAAAATCAACTATTGCCGGATTGGCGGCCAGTTTTTTGAATCCACAATCGGGTACCATTACCATTGACGGAAAGAATCTATCCAAAATCAATTTAAATAGCTTTCGCCAACATTTAGGAGTGGTATTACAGGATGATTTCCTGTTCGAGGGAACCATCCGTGAAAATATCCTGTTCCCTAGGCCCAATGCTACCGAAGATGAATTGCAAAAAGCCGTAAAGGCGGCCTACGTAGATGAATTTACGGACCGTTTTGAAGAAGGTTTGGATACGCTGATAGGCGAACGTGGGGTAAAGCTTTCCGGAGGACAACGCCAGCGTATTGCCATTGCAAGGGCCGTTTTGGCAAATCCAAAGATTTTGATCTTGGATGAGGCCACTTCAAGTTTGGACACTGAAAGTGAAGCGTTGATCCAAAAAAGTTTAGCGGAACTCACCAAAGGCAGGACTACTTTTGTTATTGCCCATAGATTAAGTACCATTCGGAAAGCAAATCAAATTTTGGTCATAGAAAACGGTAGTATCGCAGAACAGGGAACTCATAACGAATTGATTGCCGCAGAAGGGCGGTACTACAATTTATTTACCTATCAGGCGAGAATCTAGTTAGACCTGTGCGGTTTTAAAACCTGACGGGGTCTGGAAAGCTTAACTCTCCGGTGCAAGTTCTACCTGAAGCCCATCCAAATCTTGGCTCATATGAATCTGACAACCTAAACGACTATTATCCTCCACATAAAAAGCCTCGGCAAGCATCGCATCTTCATCATCGGATTTTTCAGGAAGTTCATGATTTGATTGTACATAACATTGGCAGGAAGCACACATGGCCATGCCACCACAAACCCCAATAGTACCTTCTGGAGCCAATTCGTAGGCACGAACCAATTCCATCAGATTCATGTTCATATCGGTGGGGGCATCTACTTCATGGGCTATACCTTCTCGATCTATAATTTTGATTTTTATGTCGGACACAAGTTGTTAGTTAATTAGTGATTCAGTTAGTTTGTGGAATAGTGGGTTAGTGATCCTGTTTAATACATGGTACCATACTTAGGTGGAAAAGCAAGGTCATTTTTTTACCGCATTGATTTGATGAACGAATACAACATTTTAGAAATTTCATTGGTTTCTTCTATTAACCGCGTAGATTTTTCTTTCTCTAGATAATCAAGCCTATTTGCCGAATATAGTATTGATCTCAATTCACTGTTTGATCCAAGTGAATAATATAGGAAGCGTTTAAGATCAGAATTTGAACTACGCTCAAAACCTTCGGCAATATTATTCGAAATGGAGACAGAGGCCCTAGTAATTTGGTCTCTAAAGCCAAAATCCCTAATATCCGAAAAACATTCGTAAATCTGGACTACCATATCCTGAGACTTCTTCCAAACTTTTAAATCTTCAACACGCTGTATAGTCATACTTGTTTAGCTACTACAAATTGAACTTATTTAATATGAATCCATTCTAAAAGGGTTCAATATCTCGCCGTCCCGTAATTCCATTGTTTAGTTATCATCCTTCCAATAGCTCCCTGAACTACTAGCTCACTATTCCACCATTTCACTAAATACTAATTTATCTTCTTCACCACTACTTTAGGCGCTTCCTTCTTACTGCCGTCAAAACCATGAACGCCACCAACCGTAGTATATTTCATTACATATCTTTTATCTGGATAAATGCGCTGGTATGCACTCTGGCACATAAGGGTAGCTTCATGAAAACCGCATAAAATCAGTTTTAGCTTTCCGGGATAGGTATTTACATCACCAATAGCATAAATACCTGGAATATTGGTCTGATAATCAAAAGTATCCACTTTTATGGCATTTTTCTCTATATCCAGGCCCCAATCGGCAATAGGTCCCAATTTAGGAGAAAGCCCAAACAAGGGTATAAAACTGTCTACGGATATAGTAAGCTCTTCATCGGTTCCTTTTCTAACCAAGATCGATTCCAATGCATCCGCTCCATATAAACCCACTACCTCGGCAGGTGTAATCAAATTAATCTTTCCCTGATCTTTTAAGAGTTGTACCTTTTCCACCGAATCCAGCGCGCCCCTAAATTCGTTCCTTCTATGTACCAAGGTAAGTTCTGAGGCCACATCGGACAAAAAAATACTCCAATCCAGCGCAGAATCCCCCCCTCCGGCGATCAATACTTTCTTATCCCGATAGATTTCAGGGTCTTTAATGATATAGGCTATTCCCTTATCCTCATATTTTTCTATATTTTTCAAAAGTGGTTTTCGCGGTTCAAAACTACCCAATCCACCGGCAATGGCAACAATGGGTGCATGATGCTCGGTACCTTTGTTGGTGGTTACGACAAAAGAACCATCCTCTAATTTTTTAATGGTTTCCGCCCGCTCCCCCAAGGTAAATTGAGGTTGAAAAGGTTTGATCTGTTCCATGAGATTGTCGACCAGTTCACCGGCTAAAACTTCCGGAAAACCGGGAATATCATAAATGGGTTTTTTGGGATATATCTCGGAGCATTGCCCCCCTGGCTGTGGCAGGGCATCGATCAAATGACATTTTAATTGTAATAAGCCGGCTTCAAAAACTGCAAAAAGACCCGTAGGTCCCGCTCCTATAATAAGAATGTCTGTTTTAATCATTTGGAAATCTGCTTGAATAAAAGCAAAACTATTGAAGGATTTGAATACTTTTTATGACTTTTATCAGAAGAAGTATTACACACTGATTACTTCCTCTATATGCGGGACATATTTTTTGATGGTCATCTCCACACCACTCTTCAACGTCATTTGATTTACACTACATCCTACACATGTACCCTCTAACCTCACCTTTACCGAAGTATTGTTATCTATGGAAATCAAAGAAATATCCCCTCCATCACTTTGCAGAAAAGGACGGATTTCATCCAGTGCTTTTTCGATATTTATTTTTACTTGCTCCGATGTCATACTTTTTTCTTTTTAACGGCCGAACAACCTGCCATTGTTGTTATTTTAATTGCCTCGGTAGGGGGCAAACTCTCGTTTCTGTTCACCACCTCCTGAACTACATTTCGCGTTAGTGCCTCAAATGCGGATTCAATGGGCGTTGCCGTTTGCATTGCTGCCGGCCTCCCTACATCCCCTGCCTCACGAATACTCTGCACCAATGGTATTTCTCCTAAAAAAGGAACGCCTAAATCTTCCGATAAATATTTGGCCCCTTCTTTTCCAAAGATATAATATTTGTTGTCAGGGAGTTCTTCCGGAGTAAAATAGGCCATATTTTCCACTATTCCCAATACAGGAACATTAATGGATTCTTGCTGGAACATGGCAACTCCTTTACGGGCATCTGCCAATGCAACTTCTTGGGGTGTACTTACGACTACTGCCCCTGTGATGGGCAAAGATTGCATTATACTCAAATGAATATCCCCGGTACCGGGAGGTAGATCCAACAACATAAAATCCAGTTCCCCCCAATGCGCATCGAAAATCATTTGATTCAAAGCTTTAGCGGCCATTGGGCCTCTCCAAATTACCGCTTGGTCCGGTTGCGTAAAAAATCCGATGGATAATATCTTTACCCCATGATTTTCTACCGGCCGCATCTTGGATTTACCTCCTATATTGACCGCCAATGGTTTTTCATGGGCAACATCGAACATAATGGGAGTAGATGGTCCATATATATCAGCATCCAATAAGCCTACTTTGAAGCCCATTTTAGCCAAGGTAACCGCTAAATTGGCCGTTACCGTAGATTTCCCCACGCCACCTTTACCAGAAGCCACGGCAATAATATTCTGAATTCCAGGAATGGGTTTTCCTTTAATTTCGTTGACCTTGTTGGGTTTGGCAGGCGTATCTACCTTAACGTTTACCGTAATCTTGGCCTTTTCATATACCTTTTTATGGATGACCTTTAAAATCTCCACTTCGGTTTTCTTACGTGCCTGTAAACTAGGGTTGTTAATGGTAATATCTACGACCACCTCATCGCCAAATACCATTATGTTGGTCACGGCTCCGCTTTCTACCATATTCTTTCCCTCACCAGGTACGGTAATTTCCTCCAATGCCTTAAGGACTTCTTTTTTATCGAGCTTCATTATACGTTTATATTTTCATCACCAACCAATGATTACCCTATCTTTTGAAGATATGAAAATGCCGCCCTACGGCATAATCACTTAACTTGCGGGTTTGAATATCCTTTTAGCTAGCAAAATATTCAAAATCAGGGTGTCATTAATTAAATTGATTCTAAATTACAAAGATACAGCATCGGCGTGAGATTAAGAAGTAACCAAATTGAAAACTCACATGGGATGATAGGCTAAATTTATTTGTGTATTTGTAGGGTCTCCCGGATTATTCAAATTCATTTTCCAACTCCTTCCCAGGATCCCAAAAGTACTTATCAAAATCCCTAATTTGATTGTCAACCACCTTGACCCCTTCATTCTCCAACAATTGTTGCATCAAATTTGTACCGTCAAAGTGATGTTTCCCGGTCAACAGCCCCTTTCTATTAACTACCCTGTGCGCCGGAACATCTTCCTTTCCACCAGCACCATTCATGGCCCAACCCACCATCCTTGCACTCCTGGCAGCACCTAGGAATTTGGCAATAGCCCCATAGGAGGTAACCCTACCATATGGGATTTGACGGGCCACCTCGTAGACTTTTTCAAAGAAATTCCGGTTCTCTGGCTTCATAACTTCAATAGAATATTCGTCCAACGGTAATTACCAAGAGTATCAGCATTAAAACACTCAATATGTAATTTGAGTTTTTTGAAAACTTACGAGTCTTGTTCTCCAATTTATTGAAATATACGGTATACATGTAAAGTACGGCAAAAGTACCACAACCGGCAGCTAAAATAAACATCGCTATGTCCCAAATCTTAAATTTTATCCAGCCGGATGAAGTCCACATCACATTAAGCCCACTGTAATAGGGAATGGTCAAAAGGTTTAGGGCAGCCAACAACATTCCCTTAAAAAAACTATTCTTTTTGCTCACCTTGGCAATTTTTATTTTTCGTTTGGCGTTCCGTTTTGCCTTCACAAAAAAATAAACGGCAAAAAAGCCAAAAACAACCAAGGCAATCTTCAATAATACGTCTATGACCTCAGGATTATTGTACAGGAATTTTGAAATCATCACGGCAACATACGCCTGGATCATTATCATGGTGGAGACACCGCTACTGAACATAATTCCGTTCAGTTTTCCTTTTTCCACACTGGTCTTGGCCGCATTCATATTCAACAGCCCTGGTGGGACCGTAGCCATAAACGCCGCTGAAAAGGTTACAAAAAACAGGATAAGTAAGTGCATTAATTTGGTTGTATTATCCTAAATTGGATGTAGGTTATTGGTTTTCCTTCTTCAAGATACTGATTTTCGTAGAAAGTCTGTATCTCCAAAACTTCAGCGGGGCTACCTTCGTTCTTGTACACATCATGATTGGCATAAAGAATTTCACATCCCAATCCATGAAGTAATCCCAAGGTGTAGCCATGCATAAACTCGCTATCTGTCTTTAGATGCACCACCCCGTCCTTTTTTAAAATGTTCTTATACTTATTCAAAAAAACCTGATTGGTAAGCCTGTGTTTCGTCCGTTTATATTTTATCTGTGGATCTGGAAAAGTAATCCAAATCCCCGAAACTTCATTCTCCTCAAAAAGAAGGTCTATCAATTCTATTTGTGTACGTAAAAAGGCCACATTTTTTAAATTTTCTTCCAAAGCTGTTTTGGCTCCACGCCAAAAACGGGCTCCTTTGATATCTACACCTATATAATTTTTACTTTGGTCCCGTTTGGCCAAGCCAATGGTATATTCTCCTTTGCCGCATCCCAATTCCAGCACAATTGGATTATCGTTACCAAAATGTTTTGCCCAATTTCCTTTCAAAGGGAATGATCCTGTGGAAATTTCATCCCTTATGGGCTGTATTACATTGTTGAAGGTTTCGTTCTCCTTAAATCGTTTTAATTTGTTTTTGCTTCCCACGGCAACGAAAATTTAATGATTTGGCAAAGCTAAGGAAATCTTCCTACGTTTTGGATTTTGTTTCTTTATGGTTATGCACGATTCCAAACGTATTATGGTAGCTCCTTTGAATTGGGGACTCGGCCATGCCACTCGCTGTATTCCCATTATAAAGGCTCTGTTGGAGTATAATTACATTCCAATAATTGCATCGGACGGTAGTGCCTTGGCACTTTTACGAAAAGAATTTCCCCACTTGGAATCCGTGGAACTTCCTTCGTACAATATTGAATATGCAAAGAAAGGGAACAACTTTAAACTAAAGATGATTTGGGATTCTCCCAAAATGATACAAGCCATCGCCAAGGAGAAAAAGGAAGTAAAAAAATTGATAAAGGAGCTTAGATTGGATGGGATTATCTCGGACAATCGATTGGGCATCTTCAGCAAAAAAGTGCCTTGTGTTTTTATTACCCATCAATTAAATGTACTTACCGGCAATACTTCTTGGATGAGTTCCAAAGCCCACCAAAAAATCATTAAAAAATTTACCGCCTGTTGGGTACCCGATTTGGAAGATAAACCCAATTTATCGGGCAAATTAGGCCATCTAAAGAAAAAACCTTCCAATGTGATATATATAGGTCCGTTAAGTCGATTCGAAAAAATACCCCTTCCTAAAATCTATGATTTGATGGTTTTGTTGTCAGGACCGGAACCCCAAAGGACACTTTTGGAAAACAAACTTTTAGAGGAATTGAATCAGTACTCTGGTAGAGTTTTGTTTGTGGCAGGCGTATTGGAGAAGCAACAAAAAACAAAAACCATAATTACGGACAAGGCCGTTATTACAAAATATAATTACATGAAATCCCTTGAACTGCAAAAGGCATTCAATGAAAGTGAATGTATTCTTTCCCGATCGGGCTATACTACCGTAATGGATCTTGCGAAATTGGAAAAGAAGGCTTTTTTTATACCTACACCGGGGCAATATGAGCAGGAATACTTGGCAAAACGTTTGGAAAAGAAAGGTATTGTGCCGTATTGCAAGCAGGATGACTTTAGTGTGGAGAAGCTGAATCTGATAACTAGGTACGAGGGATTAAAAAGTTTTGAAAGGAAATTTGACTATTCACTTTTGTTTTCCGCTTTTTCCATGGTGAACGAAAATTCAGAGCCTACGTCCACTACGCTTTCCACATAAATTTTTTCGTCATGGGCCTCAATGATATGTTTTACTATGGATAGCCCAAGACCCGATCCACCTTCCTTTCTACTACCACTTTTGTCTACCCTATAAAAGCGCTCAAATAATCTTGGAATATGTTGCGCCGGAATTCCTTCCCCATTATCCGTTACCCGCACAATTACCTTATTCTTGATAAGGTTTTCCACACTTACTTCGGTCGTACCGTTTTCATGACCGTACTTTACGGAATTTACCAATAGATTGGTGATTACCTGCTGTATTTTTTCCATGTCCGCATAGACATAAATAGGTGTTTCATAATTCATATCGAAAGTAAGGGTGATGTTCTTTTTGGCCGCTTTCATCTCCAATAGCTCAAAAACGTTTTGAATCAGTTCTATAATGTCAAAATCCTCGCGTTCCAATCGTAAATCCCCTACTTCCAGTTTAGTGATCAGATCTAAGTCCTTAACAATGTAGATCAATCTTTCTACTCCTTTATTTGCTCTTTGCAGGTACTTTTTGCGTACATTTCCATCATCCATAGCACCATCCAATAGTGTTAGGATATAGCCTTGAACCGTAAATAAAGGTGTTTTTAACTCATGTGACACATTCCCCAAAAAGTCCTTTCGGTATTCTTCCCTTATTTTTAAGGTATCGATCTCGATCTTTTTATCCTGTGCGAACTTTTCAATCTCTTCGGTCAACGTTTTCATATCGGTAGTAACGGGCCTGGAAGCAAAAGAGGACGATTCCAAGAGCGAAACATCATCATATATTTTTTTTATCCTGCCATATATGAAACGTTCTACCCGTATTTGAAGTATAAAAAAGGAAATAACGAACGTAAGAAACCAAAATAGGGAAAGTATAATCCAGTCCAAGGTTTTCATATACCAAAGAAAACCACCGACCAATAAAAGAAGTACAACAGCAATTATAAGGGAAGAACGAAAAGCAAATTTATATGACTTCTTTAACTGTATTGCCATTACAAGACAAACTTATACCCCACGCCCTTAACGGTTTTAAAATGATGGTCACCTATTTTTTCGCGCAGTTTTCTTATATGAACGTCAATGGTACGGCCACCGACCACTACTTCATTACCCCATACTTTATCCAAAATAACCTCTCTTTTGAACACTTTGCTGGGTTTGGAAGTAAGTAGGGACAATAATTCAAATTCTTTGCGGGGCAATATGATTTCATTCCCGTTATTTATAATCTTGTATTCCTCCCTATTAATTACAATATTCCCTACTTTAACAATATCCTCGGCTTCCGCGGCATCCTCTTTTAACCTTCTCAGCAATGCTTTTACCTTGCTTACCAAAACCTTTGGCTTTATGGGTTTGGTAATATAATCATCCGCACCGGCATCAAAACCGGCCACTTGTGAATAATCCTCGCCACGGGCGGTAAGAAAAGTAATGATGGTATTTTCCAGTCCAGGGGTACCGCGCATGATTTCGCAGGCTTCTATACCGTCCATTTCCGGCATCATTACATCCAAAATAATTAAATGGGGTTGCTTTTTTTTCGCCTTGGAAACCCCTTCAACACCATTCTTTGCCGTAAAAATTTGATAGCCTTCGGAGGATAGATTATAGTTTACAATTTCCAATATATCTGGCTCGTCATCAACTAACAATATCTTAATGTCTTTTTTTTTCATGGGATAATTCTTTGGTTATCGCTCCCAAATGTAAATATAATACTATTACGCTTAAGCCACTTAACATTCATTTAATATCGTAACGTTTAAGTAACGCTTAAAAAATAAATGTTTAACATGTGCGTAACATGACTTTAACGGCACCTATCGTTCTTTGCTGCAGAAATTGAAATCCAACTCGATGAAACAAATCTTTACAGCACTGATAGTATTTTCCGTTTTTTTTAGCTATGCCCAGGACACAGGAAGCATAGTCGGTAAGCTTACCGACAAGGAATTGAACAATGATCCTTTGGCCTTTGCGAACATCCTTATAAAAGGAACCACTCAAGGAACTACCTCCGATTTTGACGGTTTATATGAGATTGCAAATGTGGAACCTGGGGTATACACATTAATTATAAGTTTTTTAGGTTATGAAACTTTGGAAATCCCCAACGTTACCGTAGAAGCGGCCAAGGTTACCGAGGTAAATACCGCACTTGGTTCCAGTAGTGTTGGTTTGGATGAAGTTATAGTAACCACATCGGCTAGACAGGATTCCGAAGTGGCTTTATTATTGGCCCAAAAGAAAGCTGTTGAGATAACGGAAGCTATTAGTGCCGAAGCACTTACCTTAAAAGGAATAGATGATGCTGCGGCAGCAGTCGCCCAGATATCTGGTATTTCCAAACAACAGGGCTCTAGCAACGTATATGTCCGCGGGCTTGGTGACAGATATCAAAACACAACCATGAACGATTTGTCGCTTCCTTCCAATGATGTAAACAAGAAAAATATCAATTTAGATCTTTTCTCGTCCGGAGTGATTGAAAACGTATCCGTAAGCAAGGCCTATACTCCTGCCTTTTATGGCGATTTTGCTGCAGGTAATGTCAATATAGATTCCAAGGAATATACCGGCAATGGTTATTTGGAAGTTTCTTTGGGAAGTGGATTGAACTCCAATGCTTCGGGAGAGGATTTTGTGCGAAGTGAAGGGCCAAGCTATTTCGGGTTCTACAACAGATATGATAACGATCCTTTTGCAATTATTCTCTCGCATGGAGTAGACCCACAGTCGGCTGCGGAACCTATTAATTTCTCGGGAGCAATAGAAGGTGGATATTCCTTTAACTTTAATGATGAGTCTAGACTCAGTTTCTTTGGAACGGCAAGTTTTAGTAATGGGTACGAACTATGGGAAGGCCCCGCAAGAGACTTTACGAACGTGTTAAAATTTGATTTCCCGAATACAAGGGAATTTGCCTATAAGACCACAACTACCGCACTTGGGAACATCAGCTATAAAATCAACAATGAGAACAAGGTTAAATTCAGTTCGTTATTTGTAAATAGTTCTACGGACGCCGTTGGCTTCTATGGGGTGAACGGGGAAGGTTTTAATCGTGATGGTATTACTTCCGACGATGGTTTTTTTGTATTGAACGTACAGTTTAACCAAGACATGATTTTCGTCAACCAGCTGAACGGCCAACATACTTTTGATGAAAAATGGTCCTTGGATTGGGGTACAGGATTCAACAAAGTATTTTCCGATGAACCGGATAGAAAACGTATTACCCTTGAAAACTATCAATTTGCATTGGACAACGACCCGGATACAAATCCGGTATTCTTTACGAATACGGCATTTGAAAACCAACGCTTCTTCCAGAGTATCGAGGACGATGAATTGAACAGTTTTGTGCATTTGGGTTACCAAGCTTCGGAAAAGGTGAAACTAAATTTCGGTTATAATGGAAGAAGAAAAGAGCGAAGGTTCAACAGTATTCGCTATGGTTACCGAATTTTTGATAGAACTACACCGGTAACGGACGTTAATGATTTCAATTCCTTTTTTACGCTAGAAAACAGCAGCCTTACCGGTAGGGAAGGCGCCCTATATGAAATAAGGAATTTGAACCCGATCAACAACGATATCGGATCGGTAAACCGTCCTGGTCTGGCTGATAATACCTATAAAGGAAATCTCGATATCCATGCCGGATATGTTACGGCAGAATTTAGTCTTGGGGAGAAATGGTTGGTGGTACCTGGTATAAGGGCGGAATCGGTAAGTCAAAATATCGTTTACGATGTCATCAACCTACCGCCGAACGACCCCGGTTTTAGGGATGTATATGAAAATATCTTTCTGCCCAGTTTAAACGTACGCTACGCTTTAAATGAAAATACCAATCTTCGTTTTGCCTTCAGCAATACGGTATCCTTTCCGGAATTTAAGGAGGTAGCCCCATTTGTATATGAAGCCGTTACCCAGCGAGTAGGTGGTAATCCCGATTTATTTGGTGGTAGAGATGGTCAGGGCATCAACTATTCGGACATCTATAATTTTGATTTAAAGTACGAATGGTTTATGGATCGCGGGGAGATCATTTCCCTTGCCGCTTTTGGAAAACTGATACAGGATCCGGTGAACCGGGTTATTGCAGCGGACGCTACTGGAACACAACGATTTTTCCGAACAGGAGACCAAGCAGAAGCATTTGGTGTTGAATTGGAGGTACGTAAAAATATAATGACCGATGCCGATGACAATCCAACACTTTCATTAGGCCTTAACGCCGCCTATACGTATACCAACCAAGACCTAAAGGCCATTGAGGCCGGGGAAGAGAATACCTTTGGGACTTCGTTTGATAGGACCTCTGATGAATTGGAAGGTGCATCGCCCATTATTGTCAATGCCGATGTTAATTACAGTCCAGTTTTCAAAAACTATACCCCTAAGGCAACCTTGGTCTTCTCTTATTTTTCAGACCGGATTTTTGCCCTAGGCGCAGGATCTTTGGGCAATATTGTTGAGAATGCAGTGCCTACGCTCAACTTTGTTTGGCGAAACCCCATTGGTGAACACTTTGAAGCAAATTTAAGTGCCAGAAACCTATTAGATCCCGATATCACCCTGATCAGGGAAGGAACAGGTAGTGGCGATGTTATTATACGTGAATACAATCTTGGAATCAATGTTGGACTAACGCTCAAATATAAATTTTAAATAAATAATCCTTAATTACATTTTAAACTCGAAAACAATGAAAAGCAAATTATTTTTACTAGGTATAGCCGCTTCGATCTTTGCAGCTTGCGAAAGCGACGACACCGCAGATATCGTTATTAACGATAATAGTGTTACCAATAACACTACAGGTGGCTCAGGAGGGAATGAAACAGTAATCCTTACTCCAGGTACTGGTTCAATTACAGAAAGCCTTACCCTGGAGTCAGATACGGAGTATTTAATCACGGGTGCCACCATAGTTGCGTCCGGCGCCGTACTTACCATTGAACCAGGAACGGTTATCAGAGCGGAAGCAGGCCCAAATGTTTATCTGGCGATTGAACAAGGAGCTCAAATCGTTGCTAATGGAACGCCTTCCAGTCCTATAATATTCACATCAAATTCATCTGCTCCTTCCGCTGGAGACTGGGGAGGATTGATTGTCTTAGGAAGAGCTCCCGTTAACTCGGTAACCGGAGATGCCACTGCTACTTCGGAAATAGGTAACCTTCCTTATGGCGGAAATGTAGCAGATGATAATTCCGGTGTACTTAGATATGTCCGGGTCCAATATTCAGGTGGTGCCGCAGACGGACAATCGGAAAATAATGGTTTCTCCTTTTATGGTGTCGGCAGTGGAACTACGGTTGAATATATCCAAGCTTTTGAAGGTGATGACGACGGGGTTGAATTCTTTGGTGGTACGGTTAATGCCAGTTTTGTGGCAGTAGTAAACGCAGCGGATGATTCTATTGACTGGACCGAAGGATATAGCGGTACGATCACGAATGCTTACGTATTACAAGAAAGTGGCATCGGCGACGAAGCTTTTGAATGCGATGGTTTCAATACGGATTTTACCAACGCAACGGGACTATTCTCCAATCCAACTGTTGAGAATGTGACGATCGTAAGTGAAAGTGATGATGACAGCACTAGAGGTTTCTTGTTGCGTGCAGGCACACAAGGTACCTTTACCAATGTTCTTATCGTAGGAAAGAATACGGGAATCTCAGTAGACGATGATGAAGAGGCTACTCCTACTTCTCAGAACATCGTTGATGGTACTTTATCTTTTACCAATGTAACCTTCACCGAAGTTGTTGCGAATACGGCTATTGATGGTGGGGTATCTACCGAAGCCGATTTAGTAAGCGGTATCGGTGATGGTACCGGTTCGGATGTTGCTAGCTGGGGTGCCGGATGGACCGTTGGGATTAACTAATAACAACACATTTTAACAAAAAGCCCTGACGATTCGGTCAGGGCTTTTTGCATTTTGGCCAAGTTTTTGCAGTTGAACGATTAATTGTAATGGCAAAGACTAAAATCTGTATATTTGCCGTATATATGTATGTATGAAGCACATCTACCTCATTGCATTCTTATTTATTTCTTCTTTTGCTTTTGGTCAGCAGACCCAAAGCAGGGGGGATATTGAGGGCTTTAAACTATACCCAAACCCTGTTACCCATGGCAAGGTATATATTAGTACCGCGGAAAACGCCCCGAAAAATATATTGATATATGATGTTCTCGGTACCCAGGTCTTGGAAACGACCATCTTGGGCAGGGAGTTAAATTTGTCTGGTTTGGATAAAGGGATATATGTACTTCGGGTCTTTGAAAATAACAAAGTAGCTACCAGAAAGCTCATCATAAAGTAAATAGCTTTTAAAAACTCCCCAATATTTTTTGTTTACAGTTCCGTTATATCAACCCGTGAAGTACTGTTTTACCTTCTCCTTAGTGGCAATTTCAATATAAAAATTCGACGAACGGACAAAGTGAAGTTTTTTACCTACAAAAAACATCATTTCACAACATTTTATATTCGTAAGCAAGCCCTTTCATTATCTTTACCCCGTTGATCCCAAATCAATTCTAATGAAAAGAATCTACTTAACGCTGCTTATCGCGGCATTTACCATTGGCCTGTCCGGTCAGGAATTAAATACCCATACCTCTCCTACTAGTGGGGAAAATGCAGATTTTAAATTGTATCCCAATCCTGTTTTTAATAATGTGGTATATATTGCCACGAAAAGAAATGACAGTAAGGATATTGTTGTTTACGATCTCTTTGGTGAAGTAGTTCTTAGGGATAGAATCGCTACAAAGGCGTTGAACATCTCAAAATTAGTGCCTGGAGTCTATATGCTACAGGTAACAGAAAATAGCAAAACGATAACAAGAAAATTGGTGGTAAAATAGTCCTTATCATCTTAGGTAATTGAGAACGCCCCTAGAAAAGGGGTTTTTTATTTTGTTACTTTTACGGTAGCAAAATTAGCCATGGTAATCGACACGATTTTTGAAATTACATCCCCTGGGGAGTTTGAATCCACAGCACTGGAGATTTTTAGATTACAGTATCAAAAAAATTTAGTATATCGTGAATTTTGCATGTATCTAGGGAAATCCGATACTAATGTAACTACCTCCAAACACATTCCTTTTTTGCCTATTGAATTTTTTAAATCCAAAAAAGTACTTGTTGGGAATACCATTCCCGAAACCGTATTCTCAAGTAGTGGCACAACGGGGAGCTTACATAGCAAGCATTATGTGACGGATATAAAGCTCTATGAGAAAAGTTACCTGCATGCCTTTACCAATTTCTATGGGAATATAAGGAACTATTGTGTGTTGGCCTTGTTACCTTCCTATTTGGAAAGGGAAGGCTCTTCCTTAATTTATATGGTGAACGACCTCATTACAAAAAGTAATCATCCCGATAGTGGCTTTTACCTACATGATATCGCCGGTTTAAAAGAAAAACTGGTTGAATTGGATGCAAAAGGAACAAGGATTCTGCTGATCGGGGTTTCTTTTGCCTTATTGGATTTGGTGGAAAAACATCAATTGAACCTAAAGCATACTATTGTTATGGAAACCGGTGGCATGAAAGGTAGGAGAAAGGAAATGATACGTGAGGAATTACATGGGATCCTGAAAAAGGGTTTTGGTGTCCAAAGTATCCATTCCGAGTACGGGATGACCGAATTATTGTCCCAAGCTTATTCCAAGGGAAATGGTATTTTTACCTCTCCTCCTTGGATGAAAATTACGATACGCGATACGGAAGACCCATTATCGGAACAGAAAAAAGGAAAAACGGGCGGGGTAAATATCATTGATCTGGCCAATATACATTCTTGTTCCTTTATTGCAACACAAGATTTGGGAAAGACCTATGCCGACGGAAGCTTTGAAATATTGGGCCGTTTTGACCATTCGGACATTAGGGGCTGTAATTTAATGCTGCTGTAGCCCTTATCCACAGGATATCTTTGCTCCTAAAACAGTCCTGAAATAACTCCATCCTTGTCGATATCTATTTTTTCGGATGCCGGGTGGCCAGGTAAACCGGGCATTCGCATAATATCCCCGGTTATCGGTATCAGGAAGCCCGCGCCTGCGGCAATTTCAATTTCCCTGACGGTAATAATAAAATCCTTTGGTCTGCCCAATAGCGCCGGATTATCCGATAATGACTTCTGCGTTTTAGCGATACATACGGGAAGTTTCTCCAAATTCAGATCTGCAATCTTTTTTATATCCTTTTTGGCTTGGGTGGTATAGTCCACATGCTCGGCACCATATATTTTTGTAGCAATGGTCTCTATTTTAGATTTCAAATCCATATCCCAATGGTACAATGGGGTAAAGGAAGTTTTATTTTTCTCGGCGACGTCTATTACTTGTTTGGCCAAATCCAGGGCACCTGTACCCCCCTTGGCCCAAACATCCGCAATTGCTACCCGAACCCCCATCTTATGGGCCATTTCCTTGATCAGATTAATTTCCTCGTCCGTATCCGTAGCAAAACGGTTAATCGCAACCACGGAGGGAACATTAAACAAGCGTATATTTTCCACATGTTTCTCCAAATTGGGAATCCCTTTGGTCAAGGCCTCCATATCCGGTTCGGTCAAAGAATTCAGGTTGGCGCCACCATGATACTTAAGTGCCCTTACCGTAGTGGTCAGAACCACCGCTTTTGGAAATAATCCTGCACTTTGACATTTGATGTCAAAAAACTTTTCCGCACCCAAATCAAACCCAAAACCAGCTTCGGTAACGGTGTATTCGGAAAATGACATCGCCATTCGGGTAGCAATAACCGAATTGGTTCCCTGGGCAATATTGGCAAAGGGTCCACCATGAATTATAGCAGGGTTACCTTCGATCGTTTGCACTATATTGGGCTTAATGGCATCTTTTAAGAGTGCGGCCATAGCGCCTTGCGCTTTTAGGTCGCGCGCATAGATAGGTTTTTTATCAAAAGTGTAGCCTATAAAGATAGTGCCCAGCCGTTGCTTCAAATCTTCCAGATCATTTGCAAGGCATAGAATGGCCATTATTTCCGAGGCCGCGGTGATATCAAAACCAGTTTCCCTCGGGATACCGGAAGTAGTACCCCCCAAACCAACAATAACCAACCTAAGCGCCCTATCGTTCATGTCCATGACCCTTTTCCAAGAAATGGTACGTGCATCCAAACCTAAAGAGTTGGTCTTGCTTTGGATATTATTATCTATAAGGGCAGCCAATAAGTTGTGCGCTTTTTCAATGGCGGCAAAATCCCCTGTAAAATGCAGGTTGATATCTTCCATAGGAAGTACTTGGGAATACCCCCCTCCGGTGGCACCTCCCTTGATGCCAAAAACCGGCCCCAGTGAAGGTTCCCTAAGTACTACCGTAGTTTTTTTTCCAAGCTGGTTCAGTCCTTCCGAAAGTCCTATCGATATAGTGGTTTTCCCCTCCCCTGCGGGGGTAGGCGATATTGCGGAAACTAGTATAAGTTTACTCTGGTCTATTTTTTCCGTAGCTATTTTAGTAAGTGGCAATTTGGCTTTATACTTGCCGTACATCTCGATATCATCTGGAAGAAGTCCGAATTTTTTAGCAATCGACGCAATGGGTTCAAGGGTTACATTTTTGGCTATCTCCAAGTCGCTCATACAAGTTTTTGCTTAAAGGGTTTATGCTATTACCTAAATAGCTTCGGACGAAGCTGGCTTAAAAGATATGACTTTCCCTGCCCATCCCCAAGTATTTTACTTCATCTAATTTAAGTACGGAACAAGCTTGGGAAGCTATCGAAAATACAGAAAATGTTTGTTCAGGGGGTTGTTTTAATCTTATAATGGTTTTTCCTTATTTTCGGACCATTCCCTATCATAAGAACTTTCTGTACCCATCCATCTATCCCAAAAAGTAAAATACAATCCAAAATTATAGTTGAATTTTCTATGATGTTGGTCGTGATGGCTAGCACCTATGATCCATTTGGACATCCAATTTCCAAACTTTCCCGATGGATATATCTCTACCCCCGCATGATTGATTACGGCGGAGAGGGTCATTAAAATAAGGATAAAAAGTGCGGCATATAGATGTAAGGGCAAAACGATTACAATTAGCGGAAGAATCAACGCCTGTAACACCGATTCGGCCGGATGAAACGAAAACGACGTGAATACAGAGGTATGCACGCTCTTATGGTGTACCCTATGCAGATACTTATAAATCCGGGGTAAATGCATCCACCTATGCAACCAATAATAATAGGTGTCCTGAATAAAAAGTGCCAAAAAAACGCTAACGAACAAATACCATATCGGATAGGTATTCAGCGCTACATAAATGGCGGTATAATCATGAAGCCATAAAAAAAACATTCCCGCCCCAAAAAGGGTAAACACCAAAGCACTCATAGCGGACCAATAGATTTCTTTTAGCTGTTGTTGCTGTTTTACGGGCGAGAGATCAATAATCCTATTTTTGAAACGTTTGCGGAACAGCACGTAAAAAATATAGTGATATGCCCCTGCAACGATGAGGTATCTGATAAAGATGATAAGAAAAAGTATAACGGCAAAAATGAACAAATTCAAAGGTTCCCAAAGATCAATTTGTTCCATGAAGAAGAAAGTTAGTGTACTTTACCTACAAAATAAATCAAAAAAGTGGATCCAAGCGCCAATAATCACCTTGAATTAATGTTAAACTAGTGCACCACCAATACAAAGTAATTCTTTCTCCCACGTTGCAATAGCACATATTTACCATTGATCAAATCCGCATGTGTAATGGTATAATCTTCCTTTACCTTTTCTTTGTTTATGGATATGGAATTCTGCTTCAGCTCCCTTCTAGCCTCCCCGTTGGAACTTAAAAATCCTGTTTTGGCCGCGAGGGCCGCTATCATATCCAATCCGTTTTCCATATCGGCTTTGGAGATTTCAGCTTGTGGTACTCCATCAAAAACATCCAAGAATGTTTTTTCGTCCAGCGTTCTTAAATCATCGGATGTAGACTTGCCAAATAAGATGTTACTAGCTTTAATAGCATTTTCCAAGTCCTTGGGGGAATGTACCATCACCGTAATCTCCTTGGCCAAACGCTTTTGTAAAAGCCTAAGATGGGGGGCCTTTCCATGTTCCGATATGAGGCCATTGATTTCTTCCTGCGAGAGAAAGGTGAATATTTTAATGTATTTCTCGGCATCGGTGTCCGAAGTATTTAACCAATACTGGTAAAATTTGTAGGGAGAGGTCCGATCGGCGACCAGCCACACGTTACCACTCTCCGTCTTGCCAAACTTGGCGCCATCGGCCTTGGTGATCAATGGGCATGTGAGGGCATAGCCTTTACCACCGCCGATCCTTCGAATAAGTTCGGTACCGGTAGTGATATTACCCCATTGATCGCTCCCGCCCATTTGCAAGGTGCAGTTGTAGTTTTGATATAAATGCAGAAAATCATACCCCTGCACCAATTGATAGGTAAATTCCGTAAAGGACATCCCCTCTTTGGCATCTGCGGACAAACGTTTTTTTACCGAATCTTTTGCCATCATATAATTGACGGTAATGTGCTTGCCTATATCCCTGATGAAATCCAAAAATGAAAAATCTTTCATCCAATCGTAGTTGTTCACTAAAACAGCTGCATTTTTAGTATCGGACCCGAAATCCAAGAATCTTGATAGCTGTTCTTTTAAAGCTTCCTGATTATGATGAAGTGTAACTTCATCCAACAGATTGCGCTCCGTTGATTTTCCCGAAGGATCTCCTATCATTCCCGTGGCCCCACCTACCAAAGCGTACGGTTTATGACCTGCCAGCTGAAAATGGCGCAACATCATTACTCCCACTAAATGGCCAATATGTAGCGAATCCGCCGTAGGATCAATACCCACATAGGCCGATTGCATTCCGCTTAAAAGATGTTCTTCCGTACCGGGCATGGTATCGTGCAACATTCCCCTCCATTTTAATTCCGCAACAAAGTTCGAAGCCATTCTTATATTTTAAGATGATTGCTACAAATATAAACGCAATAGCGATCTTTTAACACTGAAATACGGCAAAAATTAATGAAAAGAACCGAATCGGATTCCCTAGTCGATAGTTATCTGGATTAAAGGGAATGATAGCAAAAAGAATAGCTTTGGAAAAGTGACACCATTCTTTTTTATTAAGTAAATTTAGACCATGATTTTAGTCACGGGCGGTACGGGTTTGCTTGGCGCACATTTATTGTTGCATTTATTGGAGAAAGAAAAGCAGATAAAAGCTATCCATAGGGCAAATAGCGATTTACAAAGGGTGAAAAAAGTCTTTTCCTATTACACGGAAAAAGCAGAGGAATTATTTAAAAAAATCCAATGGATTTCCGCAGATATCAATGATATTCCTGCATTACAACTTGCCTTTGAGAACGTGACCTATGTATATCATTGCGCGGCATTAATTTCCTTTGACCCCAAGGATTATGAAAGAATGTTAAAGATCAATGTTGAGGGCACTTCCAATATCGTAAATTTATGTATCTCAAGAAACATCGGTAAACTATGTTATGTGAGCTCCATTGCCGCAATCGGAAAAAGTAAAAATACCGCGGAGGTGACAGAGGAAAATGAATGGAACGGACTAGAAGCCAACGTATATGCCCTTACCAAACATGAGGCGGAAATAGAGGTTTGGCGGGGAATACAAGAAGGGTTAAACGCGGTCATTATAAATCCAGGGGTAATTTTGGGTCCCGGATTTTGGGATACCGGTAGTGGATTGTTATTCAAAAAAGCAGCCGGGGCGCCCAAGTATTACCCCCCTAGCGGTTCCGGTTTTATAACAGTGAACGATGTTGTTCAACTTATGGTAGGCCTTATGGAATCCGGTATAAAAGATGAACGTTTTATAGCGGTAAGCCAAAATTTAACCTATAAAGAAATCCTATCCAGGATTGTGGGGGAATTTGGAAAATCTGCCCCCAAAAAAGAGCTGAAATTTTGGCATTTGGAGATGTTATGGCGATTGGATTGGTTTTGGAGTTCACTGACCAACAAAAAAAGAAGACTCACCAAAATTACGGTTACCTCATTAAAAAATCGTCAGATATATTGTAATAAAAAAATTACCGATAAATTACAATTCGAATACGAACCATTGGCCGCAACTATAAAATACACTTGCAATCGGTTCAAGGAAGAGAATCCTTAGGTCTGTCTTTTTTCGCAGGGACGACAGTCTTAGTACGTAAGCTATCGTTCAATTCTTTTCTATCTTCTTCTATTTTCTTCTCCCCTTTCTTCAGTCTAGTTTCTATGTCCTTATAGATTTCTTCATATAGTGCAGGCATGGAAGCATAGTAGGTATCACTTTTTACAAACTGTAGACTATCAATATTATATTTATTGTAGAGGTAGTCCATAGTTTCAATCTCATTTTCTTCGAGAATGGCAACATTGGTGCTTTTGGCCGAGTTTATAATAGCCAGATCATAGAGAATAGCAACCATTTGGGGCCTAGGGATAAGGTTATCCGGTTTTTCCAGTACTTTTTCACCGCAGGAAAATAAGATACCTAAAATTATGATGGCTAAAACTCTATTTATCATTTCCGATCAAATGTTAGTCGCTTTGCGTTTTTTTCTTTTGAGAAATTCCCGTTTTCATAGGCTAAATGTCCGTTTACAAAAGTATGGGATATTTGGGACCTAAAAGTATCTCCCTCAAATGGGGACCACCCACATTTATAGGCAATATTATTTTTGTTTACCTGCCAAGGGCTATTTAAATTCACCGCTACCAAGTCCGCAAAATAACCCTCTCGAATAAATCCACGTTTTTCTATTTGGAACAACTTCGTAGGATTATGACTCATTTTCTCCACAATTTTTTCCAATGTTATCTTTCCTGTGTGATAATGCTCCAATATGGCCGGCAGCGCATGCTGTACCAAGGGTCCCCCAGAAGGAGCTTTGGTATATACATTGTCTTTTTCTTCCCAAGTATGCGGTGCGTGATCTGTAGCCACAACGTCTATTCTGTCGTCCAAAAGGGCTTCCCAAAGTTTTGTCCTATCCTCCGCGGTTTTCACTGCGGGATTCCACTTGATAAGTGATCCCTTTGTTTTATAATCTTCATCGGAAAACCATAAGTGATGGATACATACCTCAGCGGTAATCTTTTTTTCTTCCAGAGGAATATCATTTCGGAACAGATTTGTTTCTTTTCCCGTAGAGAGATGAAAAACATGTAAGCGTGCCCCTGTTTTCTTTGCCAGGGCCACCGTTCGTGATGAAGAAAGATAGCAGGCTTCCTCACTCCTTATTAGAGGATGATATTCCATAGGAATATTTTCTCCATAGCGATCCTTGTAGATGGCCAAATTCTCCCTTATCGTATTTTCATCCTCGCAATGCGTGGAAATCACCAATTCCGTGCTTCTGAATATCTTCTCCAAGACCGCTTCGTCATCTACCAACATATTTCCGGTAGACGATCCCAAGAACAGTTTTATCCCTGAACAGGCATTCTTATCCAATTTTTTAAGCTCTTCCAAGTTATCATTGGTGCCGCCGAACAAAAAGGAATAATTGGCATAGGAAGTTGCTGCGGCCCGTGTAAATTTTTCTTCCAGTTTTTCAATTGTTGTACTCTGCGGATTGGTATTGGGCTGTTCCATATAAGAAGTTATTCCACCAGCAAGGGCGGCCCTACTCTCTGTAGCAATAGTTCCTTTATGTGTAAGCCCGGGTTCCCTAAAATGCACCTGATCATCTATGATGCCCGGCATAAGGTAATTACCTTTAATATCTATCACCATAGCCTCCGCCCCACTTATATTCTTATCGATTTTAAGGATGACATCGTTTTCTATGAGAACATCACCCTCAAATTGAGCATTTTCATTGATTATCTTGGCATTCTTTATCAAAATCTTCCCCATACTAAAATTTATGTTTAAAAAAAACACTTGCAAATTTCATCTTAATCACCCCAAAAATAGCCTCGCTTACAATGGAGGAACTCATTTTGGATTTTCCTTTTTCCCTATCCCTAAAAATGATGGAGACTTCTTCAATTACATATTTTTTAAGATACGCCCTGAATTTCATCTCTATCTGAAAAGCATATCCTATAAACTTCACAGCATCCAAATCTATATTTTCCAGAACTTTTCTTCTGTAGCAGACGAATCCGGCCGTGGGATCGTGGACCTTCATTCCTGTAATTAGTTTTACGTAAAAAGATGCCCCATAGGACAATAGAACACGGTACAAGGGCCAGTTTACTACATTAACCCCCTTTTTGTAACGAGAACCTATGACTACGTCCGCCCCGTTGACACATGCCCTGTACAGGCGCGGCAAATCATCCGGTCTGTGCGAAAAATCGGCGTCCATCTCAAATATATAATCGTATTTCTTGTTTATCGCCCATTTAAAACCGTGGATATAGGCGGTTCCTAATCCTGATTTTTCTTTTCTGACCTCCAAAAACAGGCGGTCGGGATAATTCTTTTGTAGTTCCGATACTTTGGAAGCGGTACCATCTGGTGAATTATCGTCCACAATAAGAACATGAAACTCTTTTTCCAGGGAAAAGACAGCTTTTATGATAGCTTCAATATTTTCTATCTCATTGAATGTGGGAATTATTACTAGGCTATCCGTCATTAGCTTATTCTGATGTGGACAAAAATACTATTTTAAAGTCTGTTTAGAAATACTATCCCGATTTTATCATTTCCTTAAAACTTTGTCAAACATTTATAATTTGTAATTTTGAGGCGAATCAACAATTGGAAATGATACCGAAACTGCCCAAACTTTTCCTTTATTTTTTGGCCGCTCTTTTAATCTTAAATCTTCTACAGAGCCATTTTACGGAACTTATCTTTGATGAAGCCTACTATTGGCACTATGCACAGGACTTGGCTTGGGGTTATTTTGATCATCCGCCTATGGTTGCTTTTCTTATAAAAATAAGTAGCTTTTTCTTTGAAGGTGAATTGGGCGTACGCTTTATGAGCTGTATTTTATCCGCAGGCACATTCGTTGTCCTTTGGTTCCTTGTGGACCATCAGAAAAAGAACAATTATATCCCTCACTTTTTTGTATTGGTCTTTTCCATGACCCTCTTAAATGCCTACGGCTTTTTTACGCTTCCCGATACTCCCCTGTTATTTTTTACCGCATTGTTTTTGTGGGCCTATAAAAAGTTCATTCAGGAACCATCTTTTATGAGGGCAATTTTTATAGGCATTGTTATGGCCGCATTAATGTACAGCAAGTATCATGCGGTTCTGGTCATTTTGTTCGTACTATTGTCCAATCCAAAATTGTTGTTGAACAAATATGCATGGATAGCGGTAGCTGTGGCCTTATGCTGCTACGTTCCACACTTTTTATGGCTGTACCGATATGATTTTGTTTCTATAAAATACCATCTGTTCGAAAGGCCGAACAGAGCTTATGAGTTCGAGGATTTCACCTTGGGTTACCTCCTTAATCTGGTGGCTATTTTTGGGCTTACGTTCCCTTGGTTGTACCAGGCGTTGTTTAAAACCAAGGTTTCCGATAAGTTTACCAAAGCGCTGGTGTATTTAACGTATGGCGTATTACTTTTCTTTTTGGTGTCCAGTTTCAACAGACGCGTACAGACTCAATGGATTATTGTGGTATCTATTCCTATGGTTATTATTGCATTTAACTTTATGCTACAAAACGATACGACAAGAAAGTGGATCTATCGTATGGGAATGGCAAATATTTTAGTGTTGGTATACCTGCGTATGGGTCTTATCTATGAACCCTTATTCCCTATTGTGTTTGAATCCCATGGCAATAAGGATTGGGTATCCGCTATACAGTCACAAGTTGGTGATATTCCCGTAGTTTTTGAAAACTCGTATAGGTTGGCGCCTATGTATGCATTCTATTCCGGAAATCCCACATACTCCTTGAACAATATATTTTATAGACAAAACCAGTACACCATTGACGATTCCGAATCAAAAGTACAGCACCAAAAAATATTGTATGTTTCCCGGTTTATGAAAAAAGGGGATATTATGTATCCCAACAACAAGGGAACACCGACTTACGGAATTTATATGGAAAATTTTGAATCCTTTAGAAAACTGAGGTGTTTTGTTGAAGATCGGCCAATTTCACTGGATAAAGACCGAGACATTGTTGTAAAAGTCTATAATCCCTACGATTTCGATATCGCTATCCAAAAAATTAAGTTTGGTTTGGCCTACCTTAACAACTATAAACAGGTAAAGGATGTACTTCCCTTGGAGACTCAAAAAATAGATACAAATATGGCAGCGATAAAATCCATGGATACCGCCTATTTCAAATTTAAATTACCGAAACCAAAGACAGGGGAACCAGGATATTTTAAAGTAGGTATTTCTGAAAATAATCTGTATTTGGGCCTTAATGGGCAAAATATCAAACTAGATTAATGGAGCCGATTCTTAGAACAACCAGCACGGCAGATTGGGTGACCATCATCATATTCACAAGTATCCTATTCCTTGTCATTGCCAAAAGTGTTTTTTATGGTAGATTTTTAAACTTTATTATCCTTCCCTTTAACAATAAGTATGTTTTCATGTACAATAAAAAGGATAAATTGTTGAACTGGTTCCATGTTTTCTTCATCATTTTTCAAATCCTTAATTTTTCCTTATTCATTTTTCTCGCAAGAAATATTCTGGTCAAACCCGAAAACGATTCTGATATGGCCATTTATTTCATTATTCTTGGACTATTATTGTTGTTTTTAGTCCTAAAGGTTCTATTGCAGTTAGTGAACGGATTTATATTTAATAGCAATAGGACCATATCCGAATTCATATTTAAAAAACTTTCGTATCTAAATTATAGCAGTATGCTGACGTTTTTGGTGAATGTAATTCTTACCTATGTGTTGAAGGACTCAAAATTAGTAGTTTATACAGGTATCTTCTTAATTCTTTTAATAAACTGTATTGGTTGGGTCACAGTGGTCAGAAATCATCAAAAATTTATTACCGCTAATTTTTTCTATTTTATTTTGTACCTTTGCGCACTTGAAATTTCACCCTTTGTGATAATTGGAAGCTTCTTAAAAGATTGATGTTTATGAAAGTAAAAACGATTTTGGTCTCTCAGCCGGAACCGAAGATGGAAAACTCTCCATATTCACGACTTATAGAAAAGGAAAAGGTAAAAGTAGATTTTAGACCTTTTATCCATGTAGAGAGTGTTGATGCCAAAAACGTTAGGCAACAAAAAATAGACCTTAACGATTATACTGCTATCATTCTAACTAGCAGAAACTCCGTTGACCATTTTTTTAGAATAGCCGACGAAATGCGTTTTAAGGTTCCTGACACTATGAAATATTTTTGTCAATCCGAAGCAGTGGCCTACTACCTTCAGAAATACGTAGTATACCGAAAGCGAAAGATATACGTAGGAAAAAGGCTCTTTAATGATTTGATTCCTTTGTTTAAAAAATACAAGGGCGAAAAATTCTTGTTGCCCTCATCGGATGCTTTGAAGCCTACCGTTCCAGAAGCTTTGAATGAATTAGAAATCGATTGGAAAAGAGGTATCTTCTATAAAACGGTAATCAGTGATCTATCGGATTTAAGGGATGTATATTATGATGTTTTGGTATTCTTTAGCCCATCCGGCATAGAATCCTTGTTGAAGAATTTTCCGAATTTTGAACAAAAAGACACGCGAATAGCCGTATTTGGAAATTCTACGGTAAATGCAGCGACCAATGCCGGTCTTCGGATAGATATTAAAGCACCGACTCCGGAAACACCTTCCATGACCATGGCCTTGCAAAAATATATTACCACCGTCAATAAGAAATGATACCATTCCCGTCATCATGGGAATTAAAAAAACCCGGAACAAAAGTATTTTGTTCCGGGTTTTTTTTGTTTTAAAAGGCATACCGCTGTGGGCCACCACGCCTAATCTCCTCATTAGCGTATGACTCAAACTTTTTAAAATTTTCGCGGAAAGCATTGGACAATTTAAAAGCGGTCTTATAATATGCTTCATCGTCATTCCAAGTGGCCCTGGGGCTCAATACTTTTGTGGGTACTCCAGGACATTCCCTGGGCTGGGCCACACCGAATACGGAATGGATGTGGTAGGTATCATAGGTATACAATCCTAAATCCCCGTTTAGTACTGCGTGGATCATAGCACGGGTATACTTCAATTTCATGCGTGTACCCACGCCATAAGGTCCACCGGTCCACCCGGTATTTACCAACCAGACATTTACACCCGATTCCTTCATTTTCTTACTCAACATTTCTGCGTATTCCGTGGGATGTAAAGGCATGAAAGGAGCCCCAAAACAAGCCGAAAAAGAGGGTATCGGTTCTACGACACCAGCCTCCGTACCGGCAACTTTTGCGGTATATCCCGAAATAAAGTGATAGGCGGCCTGACTCGGTGTTAATTTGGAAATAGGAGGTAGGACCCCAAAGGCGTCCGCAGTTAAAAAGAATATGTTTTTTGGGTTCTTTCCGATCGAAGGTCGTTGGATATTCTCGATATGATAAATGGGATAACTGACCCTCGTATTCTGGGTTATAGAGGTATTTCCATAATCTACCACCCCATCATCATCCATAACGACATTTTCCAAAATTGCGCCCTTTTTAATGGCTCCGTATATTTCCGGTTCTTTTTCTTCCGACAGATCAATAACCTTGGCATAACAACCTCCTTCAAAATTGAATATGGTATTTTCCTTGGTCCATCCGTGCTCATCATCACCTATCAATTTCCGATGGGGATCAGTGGACAAGGTAGTCTTACCTGTTCCCGAAAGTCCAAAAAAGATAGCCGTATCCCCTGCTTCCCCAACATTGGAGGAGCAGTGCATAGGAAGCGTATCCTTAAAGGTTGGAAGAATAAAATTCAATGCGGAAAAAACACCTTTTTTAATTTCTCCCGTATACCCAGTGCCTCCTATCAGTGCTATCTTTTTAGTAAAGTTTAAAATAGCAAAATTATGTTGGCGCGTACCATCAATTGCCGCATCGGCCATAAAACCCGGTGCATTGACTACGATCCATTCTGGATCAAAACCTTTCAGCTCTTTCTCGTTCGGTCTTAAAAACATGTTATATGCGAACATATTGGACCAAGGGTATTCGTTAATAACCCGGATGTTCATCCGATAATCATCGTCCGCACAGACATAGCAGTCCCTTACAAAAAGTTCTTTATCATTTAAATAGGCTGTTACCTTATCATATAATTTATCAAAATTCTCTGGGGCAAAAGGAATATTGATATCCCCCCACCAAATTTTGTCCGCCGTAATCCCGTCCTTAACGATGAATCTATCCAAGGGCGATCTACCCGTAAACTCTCCCGTACTGACCGCCAAAGCGCCCGAGGAGGCCTCTTTGCCCATGTTTTTTTGTAGCGTAATCCCATGGAGTTCGGACGGCGACAGTTGATAGTGTACGTTTTCATTTTCAATTCCATACGCCAGCAACGAAATCGATTTCGTAATTGGGGTGGATGTATCCATAACTATTGGTTTTTGTGTTTATGCAAAACTAAAAAAATTATAGGCGATGGAAGATTAAATCCGTCTTAATCCACTTCTTTTGCGATAAAAATACGAATCCCAAAAAATATCCAGCCAAATAGTATTAAACTACCCCCTATAGGTGTTAAATATGCTATTTTTTTAAAATCAAAATCCGTTAAGCTATTGATTGCTAGCAAATAAATGGAAAAAGAGAACAAAATGACACCAAGGGATATTAGGTAAAATACCACCTTTCTGGTTTTATTGGGCAACTGCTTCATATTCCCCAAGATCAATAGAAATAGCGCGTGATACATTTGGTAGGTTACCCCGGTCTCAAAAGTTTGTATAGCTTCCGCATCCAGTAGTTTTTCTAGACCGTGGGCGCCAAAAGCACCTAGAATGACGGCCAAAAATCCAAATAATACCCCCGTTCCAACAATTGTTTTGTTCATAACTTAGCAGACTTGTATTTTTATAAATATAACAATTTGATACCTTAGTACCCTTTTAAAACCGTAATCAATTATTAAGAAAGAGATGAAATAAAATGGCAAAGTTATACATAAAAGGATTCCACTTTGAGAAGGAATCCCCCGGGGCTAGCTATTTTAGTATCGCTTTGTTATGGGGTCGACTAAATTCATTAAAAAGTAGGTAAAACAAATGCTGCGAAAAATACTTGTAGTGGGTGCCGGAAAATCCACTTCTTATTTATTGGATTATTTTTTGGCCAAGGCAAAAGATGAAAATCTTCATCTGACCATAGGAGACGTAAATCCTGATTCCATTTCCGATACTGTAAAATCGCATCCCTCCTGTACCGTACTTAAATTGGATGTTTTCAATGATGAAGACCGGAAAAATGCTGTAGAAAAAGCAACTATTGTAGTATCTATGCTTCCCGCACGTTTTCATATTAAAGTGGCCGAGGATTGTATCGCCTTTAGCAAACATTTGATTACCGCATCCTATGTTAACGAAGAAATAAAAGCGTTGGATGAGGCGGCCAAGAAAAAGGGATTGGTCTTCATGAACGAAATTGGCGTAGATCCGGGTATAGATCATATGAGCGCCATGCAAATCATAGACACTATACGTGGCAAAGGTGGAAAATTATTGCTCTTTGAATCATTTACAGGCGGATTAGTGGCCCCGGAAAGTGATAATAATCTATGGAACTATAAATTTACCTGGAACCCAAGAAATGTAGTGGTGGCCGGACAAGGGGGCGCGGCAAAATTTATTCAGGAAGGCACTTATAAATACATTCCATATCATAAGCTGTTCAGAAGAACGGAATTTTTAGATATAGCCGATTATGGTAAATTTGAGGCCTATGCCAATAGGGACTCCCTAAAATATAGGGAAGCCTATGGGCTTACAGATGCACTTACCCTGTATAGGGGCACTATGAGGCGGGTTGGCTTCTCCAAAGCATGGAATATGTTCGTACAATTGGGCATGACGGATGATAGCTATACCATTGAAGATTCGGAAAATATGTCCTATAGGGAATTTACAAACCTATTTTTACCCTATTCCCCCACGGACTCCGTAGAGTTGAAACTTCGCCACTATCTTAAAATAGATCAGGATGATAGCATTTGGAGCAAACTATTGGAACTGAATCTATTTGATGCCACAAAGACCATTCCCCTTAAAAATGCAACTCCGGCACAAATGCTACAAGGTATCTTGGAAGACAGTTGGACCTTGGCCGATGATGAAAAAGATATGATCGTTATGTATCACAAGTTCGGTTTTGAACTCCAGGGTAAAAAACAGCAAATAGATGCTAATATGGTGGTATTGGGCGAAAGCAGCACCCATACCGCCATGGCAAAGACGGTTGGCTTACCGGTAGCTATAGCCACATTACTGATACTGAACAAAAAAATCACCACTCCCGGTGTACAGATTCCAATTAAAAAAGAGGTATACGAACCTATTCTCTCCGAACTAAAGGATTATGGAATTGTCTTTAATGACTATGAGGTGCCCTATTTAGGATATAACCCGGATTCCGTAGCCAGTTAAAACACAGAGGTCAAGAATTTAGCACTATACTACTTCAACCATCCAGGTACGGACTCGATCTTGCAAATGCACAAAACAAGCTATAGACAATAATCGTATATCGAACAAATGAGAACAGAATACCCCAATCTAAGTTAAGATTTGAAAGTATATTGGTATATTTATAGGCAAAGTGAAACTTTTATATGAAATCTACCAATAACAGTGTTAAAATTGATGGCATCGATAAAAAAATCCTGCGATTTTTAATGCAAGATGCGCGTAAGCCTATTTTGGAAATTGCTAGGAACATCGGAATTTCAGGAGCGGCCATTCATCAAAGACTTCGAAAGTTGGAGGCATCCGGCCTCATTGCCGGCTCCAAATTCATCATTAATCCAAAGGTGCTCGGCTATACTACCATGGCGTACATCGGTATTTATTTGGATAAGGCCATGAGCAATCCGGTTGCCGTAAAACAACTCGAGAAAATTCCCGAGGTTTTGGAATGTCATTATACCACGGGCAACTGGTCTATTCTTATTAAAGTACTTTGTAAGGACAACGAACATTTAATGTATGTACTCAACAAAGAAATCCAACAAATTGAGGGCGTTTCCAGAACGGAAACTTTTATATCCCTAAATCAACAGATAGAACGACAGATTTCTATATAATGCAAGAGACCTACAGAGTTGGGAAGACCTTGCAGGCAAAGATGTTAATCCCTTCCTCCAAAAACCTGAAGCCCCCAATATACCAAAGAGGCCAAGGCTCCCAAAGCAGCTACCAAATACGTTCTGGCCGCCCATTTTAAAGCATCCTCCGCTCCCGCATATTCCTCCTGACTTACCATGTTTTTATTCTTTAACCAAGCTAGGGCCCTATTACTGGCATCGTACTCAACGGGGAGGGTAATAAAACTGAATAAGGTTGCCAATCCCATCAAGATAAGACCCGCAACGGCTATATAAAATCCAAAACCAACACCAGCAGCGGCCCCAAGCATAAGTCCGCCAAAAACGATCCACATGGAAAACCCGGAGGTGACGCTTACCACAGGAACCAATTTAGACCTCAAGGTCAACCATTCATAGGCGGTAGCATGCTGTACGGCATGACCACATTCATGGGCAGCAACTGCAGCAGCTGAAGCATTGCGCTGGCTGTATACGCCTTCACTAAGATTTACCGTTTTATTGGCAGGATTGTAATGGTCCGTTAACATTCCCGGAGTAGAAATCACTTTTACATCTCGAATCCCATGATCGTCCAACATTTTCTGTGCAATCTCCGCACCGCTCATTCCATTGCGGAGATGTACCTTGGAATAGTGCTTAAACTTGCTCTTAAGCCTGCTGCTTACCAACCAGCTTACCAAAGCAATGGCACCGATCATTATATAATATGTCATCATAATGTTATCTTTTAAATTCTTATATAAATATACCACTTTAATACAAAAACCCCGCCATAGTATGACGGGGTTAATTTTACTGACAAAATGTATCTAAGCCTATATCTCTAAGGCTTCCCATTGGAAAGCTTCTATGATTTCCCCATAAACTACCTCCCCTTCAACAATGTTGAGGCCTTTTCTCAATGATTCGTCCGTTTCGGTAGCTTTTTCCCACCCTAGACCTGCCAACTTTAAAATATAAGGTAGTGTTACATTTGTTAATGCCATAGTAGATGTATAGGGTACGGCACCGGGCATATTGGCTACCGAATAGTGCACCACATCATCTATAATATAGATAGGATCCTCATGCGTTGTTGGCCTCGTGGTTTCAACGCATCCCCCTTGATCCACGGCCACATCTACGATTACCGTTCCAGGGCGCATATCCTTTAGCATATCCTTGGTAATCAGATTGGGTGCTTTAGCACCTTTTAGCAATACACCTCCTATAATAAGATCGTGATCTTTGATGTGTTTTCTAATATTAAATTCATTGGAGAATTCGGTTACTACATGGGATGGCATTACATCGTTCACATAGCGCAGGCGTTTCATATTAATATCAAGAATAGTGACATGAGCCCCCAATCCGGCTGCCATTTTTGCAGCTTGTATCCCCACTACCCCGGCACCCAAGACCAAGACCTTTCCAGGAGCAACACCGGGAACACCTCCCAAAAGTACACCACGGCCCTTTTCTGGTTTTTCCAGATATTTCGCGCCTTGTTGTATGGCCATTCGGCCCGCCACTTCGGACATGGGAGTCAATAGGGGCAAAGTGCCTTCCTCATCTTCCACCGTCTCATACGCTATACAAATTGCTTTGCTCTCGATCATTGCCTTAGTAAGTGGCTCACTGGATGCAAAATGGAAATAGGTGAAGACTATTTGTCCTTTTTGGATCATTGAATATTCCTCTTCAATAGGTTCCTTTACCTTTACTATCATCTCGCTCATGGCGTAAACCTGTCCGATAGTATCCAAAATAACGGCACCCACCTGTTGATAATCCGCATTAAAAAAGCCACTGCCTTCCCCTGCACCGGATTGCACATAGACCGTATGCTTATGTTTTACCAGCTCAAAAACTCCCGCAGGGGTCATACCCACCCTGCTTTCATTATTTTTAATTTCTTTTGGAACACCTACAATCATTTTGTTACATTGTTTTATAGTTCATGTCAAAATTGTAACAAATAAAACAAAAAAAGAAATAAAATCGACAAAAATAGGGGTATGTGTTTCAAAATATAGCTTTATTCATAGAAATACCCCCTTCTTAAATAGGGGTATGCTTGAATAATAGCAAAAATATATACAATCAGGACAAATAAAAGAGGGTATACACTATTTATGCCTGAATTTTAGAAGAATGACCAAAAAAGCCAACAGGCCAGTAATTGCATTGGCAAGAATAACGGGCAGACTATTTATGGCAAATCCATAGACCAACCAAAGCACGAGTCCCAAAAATAAGACCAGATACATGGTCAGTGAAATATCCCTTGTGGATTTATACTTCCACGCTTTGTAGACTTGTGGCAAAAAAGCGGCCGTTGTAAAGGTAGCCGCTAACAGTCCTAAGATTTCGATCTTGTCCATGCCCAATTCATCTTAATTTAGTTTTTTCTCAGGGTATGAGCGAAAACTTAGCCATTATATTAAAGATTCTTCGCTTTCCCTTCGACCACGCTTAGGGTCACAGCTCTGAATGACAATTTAAATATACCTTTCCCTATAGAGAAGGTGTCTTTGATATCATTGAAGACGGTAGGGTCTACCCCACAATATTTACAATCTTACCGGGTACCACTATGACCTTTTTAGGAGTGCGCCCTTGTAACTGCTGTTGGGTTTTTTCGTGGGCCATTACCGCGGCCTCTATGGCCTCCTTGCCCATATCCAAGGGAAGCTCCATCGTAAATCGCATTTTACCATTAAAAGAAATAGGGTATTCCTTATTGCTCTCTATCAGATACTTCTCTTCCAATTTTGGGAAGGGAGCCGTAGAAATCGAATCTGTATGTCCCAATTTTTGCCATAGTTCCTCCGCAATATGTGGGGCATAGGGAGCTACCAAAATAGCCAAAGGCTCCAATATTTCCCTACTACTACATTTTTGAGCGGATAACTCATTCACACAGATCATAAAAGTAGCTACCGAGGTATTGAAAGAGAAGTTTTCAATATCCTCCGCTACTTTTTTAATGGTCTTGTGAAGGGTTTTGGCCCCCTCTGGCTCCCCCTCAAGGGAAGTATTCGATATGTGAAATGTGCCGTTGGGTCCCGAATGGTATAACCGCCATAGTTTCTTCAAGAACGAATGCACCCCGGTAATACCCGCCGTGTTCCATGGTTTGGATTGCTCTAGGGGGCCCAAGAACATTTCGTACATCCGCAAGGAATCCGCCCCATACGCTTCACAAATGGCATCCGGACTCACTACATTGTATTTGGATTTGGACATTTTTTCAATCTCACGACCTACAATGTACTTTCCATTCTCCAGAATAAACTCGGCATCCTTATATTCCGGTCTCCAACTTTTGAATGCATCAATATCCAATTCATCAGATGCATTTACAAACGAAATATCCGAATGAAGGGGTTGTACCGAATCATTTGCTACCAATCCTTTGGAAATAAATTTATTCTCGCCATTTAACCTGTAGACAAATGCGCTGGTACCGGTAATCATCCCCTGGTTGATCAGCTTTCTGGCAAACTCGGCTTTGGGTACTAAGCCTAGATCAAACATAAATTTTTGCCAAAAACGGGCATACAACAAATGACTGGTAGCGTGTTCGCTACCGCCAATGTATAGGTCTACATCTTGCCAATAGTCGATCGCCTCTTGCGAAAAGATTTCGTTCGTATTGTGCGGATCCATATACCGATTAAAGTACTGGGAACTCCCCGCCCAACCGGGCATAGTGTTCAACTCTAAGGCCCCTCCCAGCCTCCCTGTAGTAGAGGAACCTTCAAATGCTGCCTTGGATACTACCTTACCTTCATCCCCGTACTGCAACCAATACCATTTTTTGGCATTGCCCAAAGGAGGTTCACCCGTTTCTGTGGGGAGGTATTTATCGACCTCTGGCAACTCCAAGGGCAAGAATTTTTCATCCAGCATCCGGGGCATACCATCGGCATCGTAATAGACCGGAAAAGGTTCGCCCCAATAGCGCTGTCTACTGAATACGGCATCGCGCAGACGATAATTGATTTTTCCTCCACCTTGCCCTAATTTTTCCAACTCCGTAATGGCCATACGTACCGCTTCTTTATAGGGTAAACCATCCAAGAAATCGGAATTGGTGATAATCGTTTTCTCCTTATCCGCAAAAGCTTCTTCGGAAATATCCACACCTTCAAAAATATTGGGAATAGGGATATTGAAATGCTTTGCAAAGTCATAATCGCGCTGATCACCGCAGGGAACGGACATTACCGCTCCGGTACCATAACCTGCCAAGACGTAATCCCCTATCCAAATAGGGATAGGCGCTTTGGTAAAGGGGTGTTCCGCATAAGCCCCGGTAAACACTCCACTTATGGTCTTTACATCGGCCATTCGATCGCGTTCGGAACGTTTGGCCGTAGCTTCAATATAGGCATCCACCGCTGCTTTCTGTTCCGGTGTTGTTATTTTGGGAACCAATTCGTGCTCCGGCGCCAAGGTCATAAAACTGGCTCCAAAAATGGTGTCGGGACGTGTCGTAAATACTCCTATTCGGAATTCCGAATTCCGAATTCCGAATTCCACCTCGGCCCCTTCCGATCTTCCGATCCAATTGGTCTGCGAATCCTTTAAGGGCTGCGGCCAATCAACAGTGTCCAATCCGTCCAATAGGCGTTGCGCATAGGCCGTAATACGCATGCTCCATTGGGTCATTTTTTTGCGGACCACAGGGTGGCCTCCTCTTTCGGAAACCCCATTTACAATTTCGTCATTCGCCAAGACAGTTCCCAAATCGGGACACCAGTTTACCTCGGTCTCCGCTAAATACGTTAATCGATATTGCAATAAAATTTCCTGTTGTCGCTTAGAGGAAAAGGTTTTCCAATCGGCCGCCGAAAACTGAGGCGTATCCGTATCGCAAACCGCATTGATAGTGCTATTGCCTTCTTTCTCAAAAATAGAAATCAGGCTTGCTATAGCCTCGGCCTTATCCGTATCCACATTATACCATGAGTTAAAGAGTTGTATAAAAACCCACTGTGTCCATTTATAATAGTTAGGATCGGCGGTACGCACTTCGCGACTCCAATCGAAAGAAAAACCCATTTTATCCAACTGCTCCCGATATCTTTTGATATTGGTCTCGGTGGTAATCGCCGGATGCTGCCCTGTTTGAATGGCATACTGTTCCGCTGGCAATCCAAAGGAATCATATCCCATGGGATGCAACACATTAAAGCCCTTATGCCGTTTGTAACGCGCATAAATATCGCTGGCAATATACCCCAGCGGATGACCTACATGCAAGCCCGCACCGGAAGGATAGGGGAACATGTCCAATACATAGAATTTTTCCTTATCGGAATTGTTCTCCGCTTTAAAAATCTGGTGCTCCGCCCAGTATTTTTGCCATTTGGCCTCAATTTCCTTGAAATTGTAGTTCATTATCCGTATCAGTCGTTGTTTCAATAGCTATAGACCTACAAGCTTAGCCGCCAAAACAAGTTCAGCATAAAAACCTCGCAGGTCTTTCGCTGGCAAAAATAAGTCTAATCCTTGAAAGGGAAAAGTTTCCCTTGCAGACAATCGTCCCAGTGTTGGAAGAATCAAAATCTTGTTAAACCCCTATCAAAAAACAGTTATTAAAATTACTTTGCTATTTTTACGTATTCATTTCCCGCTATGAGTAAATCTTTTGAACGCTATCAAAAGCGAAAATTGATATCTTCTTACTTCTCCGTAGTACTGAGCATTGGGCTGGTCCTCTTCCTACTAGGTATTCTGGGCCTTTTGGTATTGAACACTAAAAAATTGGCAGATCATTTTAAGGAGCAGATTGCCATAACGGTTTTTTTAAAGGATAACGCCAAGCCCGTTGAAGTAGATCAATTGCAAAAGAGCCTCGCAATGGCCGAATATACCAAATCGGCCACGTATGTTTCCAAAGAGGAAGCTGCGGAACGTCACAGCGAGGATATCGGGGAGAATTTTATGGATTTTTTAGGTTATAATCCGTTAAAAAACTCCATTGACGTTAACCTTAAGGCGGACTTTGTGTCTACCGAACAAATAGAAGAAATCGCAAAAGACCTTTCTGCTAAAGGCTATGTGGAAGAGGTAAGTTACGATAAGCCATTGATCGCCCTTTTAACGGAGAATGTAAAAAAGATAAGTTTCTGGATTTTGGTGGCCAGTGCCATTTTTACATTTATTGCGGTGTTATTGATCAACAGTTCCATTAGACTATCCATTTATTCCAAACGATTCATCATTAAGACTATGCAAATGGTGGGGGCTACAAAACGATTTATTCGACGTCCGTTTATTTGGACAAACATACAATTGGGTATGTTGGGCGCCACATTGGCGTTGTTAGCCTTGAGTATCAGTTTATATTATATAGATAAGAATTTTCCCGAACTAGGTCTTTTTCATGATATTTCTATTTTAATCATCCTTTTCGTAGGGGTATTCTTTTTAGGAATCCTCATTTCGCTTATCAGCACGTATTTTGCCACTCAGCGTTTTTTAAACCTTAGGACGGATGATTTATATTATTAAATTTGCAGCATGAGCAAGAAACAAAAAAACCATCCGGGGCAACAACCCAAACCTGAATTTATCTTCCAAAAAAAGAACTATATGTTCATGTTTATAGGTATCGCATGCATTGCCTTGGGGTTTATCCTTATGAGCGGGGGAGGAAACGACGACCCCAATGTTTTCAATGCCGAAATCTATAATTTTAGAAGAATCCGTTTAGCCCCTACTTTGGTACTGATTGGCCTGGGCATAGAAATATATGCCATATTGTTGAACCCCCACAAGAAGAAAAAGTAATTTGGATATTCTAGATGCAATCATCCTAGGTATCGTTCAGGGATTGACGGAATTTCTACCGGTATCTTCCAGTGGACATTTGGAATTGGGAAAAGCCATATTGGGCGACAATTCCATACCTGAGGAAAGCCTTCTATTTACGGTAGTCCTTCATTTTGCTACCGCCCTGAGCACATTGGTGGTATTTCGTAAGGATGTTTGGGAAATTATCCGAGGCCTGTTTCAATTTAAGTGGAACGAAGAATCGCAGTTTTCCTTAAAAATTATAATTTCCATGATACCGGCAGTGTGCGCCGGACTGTTTTTTGAAGAGGAACTGGAAGCTCTTTTTGGTGGCAATATCCAATTTGTTGGCTTCATGCTGATCATTACCGCGGTATTGCTCTATTTTGCCGATAAAGCTAAGAACACGACCAAAAAAGTCACTTTTGGAAGTGCCTTGATCATTGGGATATCCCAAGCGATCGCCATACTTCCGGGAATCTCCAGAAGTGGGGCCACTATTTCTACCTCCGTACTTTTAGGAGTGGATAAAACGAAGGCGGCGCGATTTTCCTTTTTGATGGTCGTACCCTTGATTTTTGGGAAAATGGCCAAGGATGTTTTGAGCGGTGAATTAAATTTTGCCAGTGAACAGACCATTGCCATGGGCGCAGGATTTGTCGCGGCCTTTATTGCCGGTTTGGCCGCCTGTACTTGGATGATTCAACTGGTAAGGAAAAGTAAGCTCAGCTATTTTGCTATCTATTGTCTCATTGTTGGCCTAATAGCAATTGGGTACGGTTTTTGGGGTTAATTCCAATACCCCGAATGGGAAATTAAGGAAGTATAACGCATATGCCCTCAAATACTAAATTATTGAAAACCAAGGAAGACTTTTTAGAAGGACAGTTGTTATTGATAAACAAACCATTGGAATGGACATCTTTTCAAGCGGTGAATGCTATCAAATGGGCCATCCGTAAAAAGTTCGGTCTAAAAAAAATAAAGGTAGGCCATGCCGGCACTTTGGATCCCTTGGCCACAGGCCTATTATTGATCTGTACGGGCAAGTTCACTAAAAGGATTCATGAGCTTCAGGCCCAGTTAAAAGAATACACCGGAACCATAACCCTTGGCGCAACCACCCCTTCCTATGACCTTGAGACTACAATAGATCAGGAATTTCCAATAGCTCATATTACCGAAGAACTTATTGGCGAGACAGTTCATCAATTCATAGGGGTAATTGAACAAGTGCCTCCAGTGTTTTCCGCCATAAAAAAAGATGGTAAACGACTTTATGAATATGCCAGGGAAGGGAAAAAAGTAGTTGTAAAATCTAGAAAAATAGAGGTATTTGAATTCGAGATAACCAAAATAAACTTACCCGACATTGCATTTAGGATTGTCTGCAGTAAAGGCACCTACATTAGATCTCTGGCCCATGATTTTGGAAAAGCGTTAAAATCCGGAGGACATTTAACGGAATTAAGAAGAACCAAAATAGGTGATTATAACGTAAATAAGGCACTAATCCCTAAGGATTTTGAAAAAATAATGCTTCCTTCGGATACAAATCCTGAAAAATAAAGACATTATTCTTTCTTTCATCGAATTAGTAAAATATTTTTAGAAAAAAGTGGTTATAGCACTATGAATTTAAATAGAAGACAGCTATCGTTTTTAATAACGTTCTTCTCCATGTCGCTCATGATATTGCTACTGTTCAATATTCACTTGGGCGCTAACAAAGTGGAGGAATATGTTATTGAAATGGTTTTGGCCGATGAGGAAATTGAGCGATTGATAGAAGAGGAAGAAAAACTATTGGAAGAAATAGCCAAGGCGGATCCCGTAAAAAGTCATATGGCCTATAATGAAACTGCAAAACCTAGTTATGGCGAACCAGAACCTTTAAAGACATTGGAAGAGCTAATGGAAGAAAAGGCGGCCACGGATAACGATGAATCCAAGGACCTTTTAAGTTCGGATACCGGTTATGCGACCAATCTTCAGGAACTGGCAAAAAAAAGGGAAGAAAAAAAGCAGCTTCTAGGGGAACGTGAAGCTCAGAAAGAGGAACGTACCCAGAACTTGGCAAAAAGAAAAACTTCAGTTTCCTTTTCCTTGGTAGGCAGGAATAATTACGATCTTCCCCCACCCATTTATACTTGTATAGAAGGAGGCAGGGTCGTAGTAAATATCAAAGTGGATGCCCTTGGGTATGTTGTAGCGGCCGATTATAATGATAAAAGTTCCAATACCTCCAATGGATGCTTGGTAGATAATGCTATTGAATATGCACTTAAGGCAAGGTTCAACGGCTCTACTAAAGCTTCCCAAAAGGGTACCATCACCTATATATTCCAAGGGAAATAGGGAACCCTTAGACTTGAACTAAACGTATAAAACAAAAGTCTTTGTGGATAGTGGTCTGTTAAGATGAGGCGTTTGTTTCGAGTAGTCTCAATAAATCTTTCAAAATATTCTTTCCCTTATCCGTATTGTACCACACTTGAAGATCTTGCTTAAACTCCGCTGTAAGCGTGCCGTGTTCTTTTTTATAGGCAGCGACCATTTCCGTAGCTGTACCGGGTCTTGGACCCCATTCCCCGACAACTTCATTGGTTTCCCTATCCATAGCAATGAGTTTGGGAATGGACATGGCATTATTTGTAAGGAAGCGGTTCATAAGTTCCACGTTTTCATCGCGTAGCAAAACCTTAAGTTCAATGTTGGGGTTCAACTCAGCAATCTTATTCATTACCGGCATAGACGGAGATGCGTCACCACACCAGCTTTCCGTAAGCACCAGCCAGGTAATTTTTTTATCTATAGTAGCAATCTTTGAAGCGGTATCCGCATCTATTTTTAGCGTTTTGTCCCAACGTTTTATTCGCTTACTGTTCAATTGGGTATAGTTGATAAGGGATTCCGTTTGATCTGGCCCGGTAGTCCTTCCTTCCGCAGCCAATTGATGTACCAGTTCCCTATAGGTTTCATAGGTCATGGCTTGGGGCAAACTCTTCTCTACAATGGTTTTAGTGGTACTGTCCATGTTATTTTGAACTAATGTTTCCATAATTTCCTCATTAAAAATTGTTTTTGGATAGTATTTGTAGGGTTTTGAATTAAAAACTTACAACAATTGCTTTTTCATCCGGGCAATCCGCAATAAGAGGATTCGTGCTGCCATTTGCAAATTTTTATCGTCTTAATTGATCGCATTTCGTAAAGACCGGATTTTTTGGTTAGCGATAGAATCTATTCTCTTGGAAGATTTATCTACAAGGGAATCGAGCTTTTTTATTTTACCATCTTCTATATGAATGAGGGAATCAAGTTCTAAAACCCTATCTACTTCCACGTTGACGATGGAATCGAGGCGATTTGCTTTATTGTTCAATTGATTCAATTTTTCATCCACTTTTTCACTCATTTGATTGCACGAAGTGGATAACACCATAGCCACAATTAACGGCACACTATTTTTTGATACTTTTTTCATGTTTTTTTTATAATTACGGTTCCTTTTTTTCTTTTTTGACCTATATCCTGATATATAACAAAATGGCAGGCCCATGAAGTGCTCATGGGCCTGCCACCATTACTAAAAAAGTTTTATGGTAAGGTGAATGGATCAAAATTCTTTGGGAGAAAGTCATTAACGTTAAAATTCAAATGTATTTCCTCTTCACATTCCATATAATGAATGTCGTCCAAATCAATTTTCATCCCTTCATAAGGATCAAAGCCTTCGGGCAGATAAAAATAGGTATCAAAACCCAGGTTAACCTCTCCTTCATCTTCTAAGTAAACGATCTCATTTAAATCCAAATCCTCAATATCGTTACATTCCACTCCAGTACTGTTGTCATGGAAATACGCGTTGGCGTTTTTGATTTCCGATACGTTATGGTATTGATTTAAATCAAGAATATTGGCCTTGACCTCTGAAAATAATAGTATGGTCATAACCGCAGCTGTTGTAAAAATCCGATAGTTTCTTTTCATGGTATATGATATTTAATTCGTAATTCTTTAGTATTCTTATTTGTTAAGACATATTACTGCAAAAATTTGTTCAGATAAGCTCCTTTGCGGCCATACCTCGTTTAATGTTTGCATATATCTGCAATGCTCCTTTCATGATTTTTTTCTGGTCCTTTCTGCGTAATACCGCTATGGAACCAAAGTCTTTCATTGTCAAAATACTTATAACAACTACTTCTTCGCCTTCCAGTTTAAGAAGGTCGTTAAGGTCGCTCAGTGCATGCCGATTAAAATGTAAGGACTTGTAGATGAACTCGTAGTACCGGTTAGAAGGCTTCCCTATAGTTAGTGTGGTACCCGGATGAACTATTTTAGGTGAGTCATCAACTGTTGTGTTTTGCTCAAAAACATCTTCGTATCCCGGGAATAGTATGATTCTTTCTCTTTTCATTGCTGAAACGTATTTCATAGTTTTATTCATTTTTTGTATTTGGTCCTAACAGAATTCTAAAACCACTACGGAACCTGTGGCTCTAACAAGTTTACAACTCCGGTGTCCATGTCGTAAATGGCCCCTACAATGTCAATTTCACCTGTTTTTGCCATTTCCTTTAAAATAGAGCTTTGCTCTTTGACCTTGCTTATATTGTACAATACGTTGTTTTCGGAAACCAAGTGCACGTACTTTGGATTTTTAGAGGACTTTTCACCCTCGAAATTAGCGGACATTTCTATTGCAGGAGCAACATTTTTCAACATGGCGGTAATATTCCCCAACTCCACTTTATCAATAGCAGCATGAATGGCCCCACAATTCTCGTGGCCCATAATCATGATAAGTTTTGCACCTGCCACTTTACTGGCAAACTCCATGCTTCCCAGGATATCGCCATTCACAAAATTCCCTGCGACCCTGGCAACAAATATGTCACCGATTCCCTTATCAAAAACATCCTCGACCGGTACCCTACTATCCACACAAGAGAGCACAATGGCCTTGGGATATTGCCCTTTTACACTTCTTCTTACCTGCTCGGAGTGATCCCTAGCGGTAAGGTCATTCTTTACGAACCGCCAATTACCTTCCATAAAGCCATTAAGTACTTCTTCCGGAGTCAATTCTTTTTGATCTTCCAAGGTCATAACACTTTCCACTTTTGGAAGCGCAATGGAAGTTTCATTCTTTTTTTCAGCCTCGGTCGATGCTTTTTTTTCTTGACCCCATAAGTGACCGGTTGTAATGAGCATTAAAGAAGTTATAGCCGTTGTAAAGAATATTTTTTTCATGGTAGATTTTCTTATAGTTTGTATGGGGACAAATTTAGTACTTAAAACCGAAAATGAGAGTAATACTTTGGTTAAACAATAGTTAAACTATTTATATATAATAGTAATACTATTGATTTATAGAATAGAGTATGGTCAGATTTCTTATTTTATATATTTCCGAATGTATATGCTGAGTATTTTCCCCTTGCTAATTCAATAAATAGACATATTATTTATATATTTTGTGTCCACCAGGGAGGGAGGGAATTAGATGGCAATCAGGTAGGTGATCTCTTTTAAAAAGTTATAAGCTCCGTTTCTTTATCATTCCGCCGCGGGTATCATTGATCTTATTCATGACCACAAAGGCTTTAGCGTCGATTTTAGAAATCTCAATATTCAATTTTCGTATTTCCAATCGGGTAATCACGGTAAAAATGACCTCATATTCATTATGTAGCCCGTTTTTTCCATAGCCTCCTTTTGCATAATAAATAGTAACCCCACGCCCTAATTTTTCTATAATCATCTGACGAATCTCCTCACTGTGATTGGAAATTATGGTTACCCCTGTATACTCTTCTATTCCCTCTACCACAAAGTCTAGCGTCTTTGATGCGGCCAGATAAGTAAGCATGGAATACAGTGCGGTTTCTATAGAAAGTAAGTAAGCAGCTGCCAAGAAAATGATAACATTGATCAAAATGATAATATCCCCTATGGTCGTTCCCAGTTTTTTGCTGAGATAAATGG
>JBATTK010000119.1:0-1879 GCA_049670505.1 Saonia sp. | reverse complement strand
AAATGGGCATTACGCCCGAAACGATATTTTTAAATTCAGGGTTGAAAATCAACCCGATATCAAAAAGGAATAAGTGTTTGCACCTTGAACCCTAATCTAAGACAACTTTACACGCCCATTCAACCAACGGTAACCACTTCCGCTAAAAAGGTCTCCTATCAAGAATTCCTTCCGCACCAAAATCTTAAAGAATTTATCTACTGTTACTGGCAATTGAAGACGAATGAAGTTCTTGATTCCCCGTTCAATTACAAGGTGGTGGCCGATGGATGTATCGATATCTTTTTTGAGCTCAACGATCCATCACAAAATTTTGTGATGGGCTTTTGTAAAAAGTACACCGAGTTTCCTTTAGAGAATTCCTTTAATTACGTGGGTATTCGTTTTCTGCCTACGATTTTTACACAGCTCTATAACGTCAATGCCGCTGAACTGAGCAATCGATTCGAACAATTGGCTTTGGTCGCCCCTGGGGCTTCCCAATTTATTTCCTCGAATCTAAATGCATCCTTGAGTGCCATTGAAATAAAATCACACATTGACGATTACTTTCTGCAACTGATTTCAAACACCGACTTTGATTGGGATGGCCGTCTTTACAATGCCGTCCTATCCATATTAAAAAATCAAGGAGTATTGAACGTCGAGACAGAACTTGACACGGGTATAAGCCCGCGACAACTCAGAAGATTATTCAAACACTATATCGGTGACACCCCCAAAACCTTTAGTAAGGTAGTACAGTTTCAAAATATACTTCGCGCCAAACCCTCAAACCAAAGCCTAAAAGAAAACAAACTGTTCTACGATATCGGTTACTACGACCAATCGCATTTTATCAAAGACTTCAAGAATTTTTATGGGGTTACTCCAAGTCGTGCCTTCGGTAGATAATGGTAATTTAACATGACTCCGTAGATAATCGGTGTAGAAATTCAAGAAGGAATATAGTCTCAATAATTGTTCTTTTTATGAAACTTTCCTTTTCCATCAAATCTATCGAAGGGTTAAATGAAATCTGTACAATAAAAATAGACTGTACAATTAATGGACATTTTATGTAAATATTTTTTACAAAACAACGAACACGATTTTATATTTTTCCTCTCAGCTATTTGATATTTAGATAGTTGTAAATTTGGCATAATTTTGGGCTAAACACTAACATCCTTTGGATGTCCCTATTCAACTTCCATTGTTGACCAAAAACCTCTTTTGCTTGCGAAACATACTAAAAATGCAGAACCATGTTTACAAACTATCTAAAAATCGCTTGGAGAAATCTGATAAAGCATAAGGGTTACTCATTACTGAACATAAGCGGTTTGGCCGTAGGTATAGCCGCTGTTATCTTAGTGTTTGTATATGTTCAAGACGAAACTGGCTATGACACCATACATCCCCAACATGAATTGGTTTTCGGCATTGGAGAGGAATTCACGACCGATGAAGGCGAAAAATTCAAGCTTCCCTCCGCACCTAGCGGATGGGCCAATTTGCTCAAAGAACAAGTTCCAGGAGTTGTCGAAACATTACGTGTCTTTGGTCCCGGCTATCCTCATTCTATTAGAAACCCAGAGGATAATAAAACCATACTTACACAAGACAGCGAGATCTTTCTGGTCGATGGTTCCTATGGAAAGGTTTTGCATTTTCCCCTTTTGTACGGTAACGAAGAACAGGTGCTGTCCGAGCCTAATAGTATCGTACTTTCCGAAAAAGTCGCTGAACGCCTGTTCGGATCTATTGATGTTGTGGGCCGTACGTTGGAAATAAAAAACCTTTTTATTGCAAAGGAATACGCCAACCTGAAAGGGACCGGGGTGATGAAAAACTATCCCAACAATTCCCATATAAGGCCCGACTATCTGCTTTCCAT
>JBATTK010000118.1:0-10401 GCA_049670505.1 Saonia sp. | reverse complement strand
CCTACATACTCTGCCCATGTGAATGCAATCAAATTATCATCTTGAAACTTGTAAAAATCCTTAGTGAAAGTTTCTGAGTAAATATCTTGATCTTGTGGAGAATAAATCTGACAATATAGTCTCACTTTATCTTTTTTCTGGTCGTCATCTATGTCCAAACTAGTTTCAAAATTAAAATTGGTTTCATCTAATTTTAGTATTCGGATTTCGGCTTCCTCTCCTGTGTCGTCGATTAAAGTAATCACACTACCTTTAAGGGCAAAATTCAACCTATTAATTTCTGGAACACAAGAGCTACTCTGATGCAGATATTCTAGATATTGACCATTTTCAAGATACCTAAAGTAGTCTCTCCCACATTCTCCCTCTTCAGGTACGTTTACTCTGTTACCATTGCTTTCTACTTCAAAAATAGTCCAGGTCTTGCCATAAAATGTTTGCGATAAATTCACTGAATTTTCGACGTCAACAAATGGCGAATCATCCTTTGAACAACCAAAAATCATGACAAAAAATAAGAGCAGATAACAAAGGTTGATTTTCATTCTGTAAATCGTAAAAGCTGATTAATATTGAACTTTATGAGTATAAATAAACATCATTTTCGGATAATAATTGTAAAGAATAGATGATATTCACATCAATTTGTCAAAATGCATTCCACCCACATTGCCCTCCCCTCTACTCTTATGCTCAAAAAAGGAGCTACAGAGGACATGTTATCTTAGAACCTCTAATAGCTATAGGCGGCAAAAGGTTGGCTTCCGCCAAAGGCGGACAGACGGATAACAAGTGCGTACTGTAACCGCTAATCTAAGATCAAGACGCTTTTTATTCAGAAAAAAATATAACAATCTAAGGACCGTGAGCTACAAAAATAATTCATGAAAAACTCGTAAAAACACAAGTTGTTAAATCCGAATAGACTTCTAGATTTTTCACGATTTTGTTTTTATCCTATTCAATAAATTTTGAGCTTCAATGTTTTCACTATCCATTTTCAGGGCTTTCTTTAAATATTCAATAGCCTTGTCCTGTTCTTTTTCATAATAAAAGCTCCTACCAAGCAAAAAATATAAATAGGAGGATTCAATTTTCTTGTCGATAAGTCCTTTTGCCAATTCAATTACCTCTAATTCGCGTCCTAGATTACTCAACATACCCATTGCACTTTCCCAATCCTTTACAGTAAACGAATTGGGATTGATTATGAATTTCATTTCGGGATTATTTCGTAGAAGATAAAATGCAGGAACATAGACAGTCCAATTCGGATTTTCCGCAAGTCCTTTTTTTATCCAATTAACCGCTGCTCCTTCATTTCCCATTGATATGTTTGCACTAGCGATTCTTGAGTACATAGCTGTCCAACCTTCCAACATAGATTCAGCTTCGGTCAATTTTTGCTTTGCTCTTTTAGAATTACCCGCTCTATGTGCATAAAGAGCCTGGTTTAAACGAATTCTCCCATAATGATAGCCCATTAAGGTCTTTAAATCTTCAATAGGATTTTTTGAATTATCAACACGAAGGTCTATTTGATCGTACCACTCATTGTTAGTTCCTTTTACCACAACTGCGGCGGATTGTTTTCCTGAAATCTGCCCCCCTGCATTTTGTCCTGAGGCTAAACTTTTCAAAAGACGATGGGCCAACGTGCCCGTTGAACTTTCAAATGTACTTGACATATCGGACAAGACTTCTTCATGCAGTTGATTGCCCATAACAACATAGTTTTTGCCTATGATTTCGGATGCCTTTCCCTTCCAAAACTTCAAGGATTTACCTGTAAAAGCAAATACATTTCCATTTGCGTCTATACCAGAAACTTGCCTATAGTTTGCTTTATCGTCATTTTCCCTTACTTCGGTTATTGCCTGTTGGATGGACATCCCAGCCTTAAGTTTATGAAGCCCTTCTATCCCATACCTTGGTTCTGTTTCGGCAATCACTGAAAAGGCGCCGAGCTCTGGTTGGATATAAATTGTTGAATTTCCAACGTAAATGTTATTTGTGGCAACAGCAATTCCCCATTCCTTAGCGTCCTCATCATATGCAAGAATGGAAAAAGTAGAATTGATATTCTTTTCTGTCAATAAGCTTGGCAAGTTTTGTGAGTTTACCTTTGGAAATATCAGAATTAGCAGCACTGCGAGAGAAGTGAAATTTTTCATTGGTTATTGCTTTAGTATAAGAGCATATAACCTTCCGATTGTTACACTATTTTATGATACAATTGCAATTCCCGATTTGGAGGTAATAAGTTCATTAAAAATGTGATCTTCTCTAAAAATGTCATTTTATTGAGTGTACTCTAGCATTGCTTTAATTGCATCGATCACCAGATGTGGCTCATCGATTTGTATAAAGTGTCCGCTTTTTGATGTTGAAATAATCTTTGTTTGCGGTACTTTCTTTTGGAAGTCCCTATAGAGTTTCTTTTGGACATCGATCAGTTTTTTGTCGGATGCGTCATTTTGATCAAATTTATTGGATTCGAGTAACGTAATTGGAATATTGGTTTTGATGGAAAATGTCCTTAGCAGTGAATCGTGCTGGTTGTAAGCGTTGACCTCTCTCCTGAATCCTTCGGGTATTAGTTTGATTTGTGCTGAAAATAAACTATCCTCCATTGCTATTTCTCTTTCAGTTTGGACTTTTCTATGTTCATCATTAAGAAATTCACTTCCCGGGTCTATAAGTACGAGCCCCACCAAATTTTCAGGATAACGATGTAAATAGTAACGTGCGACATAACCGCCCATGGAATGCCCGACAAGGATTATTGGGGATTCAATAATACCTTCCTTTGTCAATAGCTCTTTTAGTTCATAAGCAACGTTTTCTAGCGTTCTGCGAGCATCACCCAATTCTGATTTTCCTATACCCAACTTATCGTAGGAAATCGTCTTTGTTATTTTAGAGATTTCCTTTTGTACAGGTTCGAAATCCTTTAAGTCGCTTCCCCCGCCATTGAGAAATACTACAACTGGCTCTCCTTTTCCCCAAGTCAGAACATGTTGTCTCTTACCTTGGATTTCAACAAAATGATAGTTCGGTTCACTTTTGCAAGAACTAAAGAAGATTAAGGTCAGGAACAGTAATCTGATAATATCCATATAACAACCGAAGAGAAATGAGTAGGTATTCAGAGTTATGACGAACGGGAGGTACTTTTGTTACGATATTTTGAATAGTATCAGTTTAAAATCTATTGTATGGTGTATATTTTGGAGGTCTTATGCCCTTCATTCGTAAATATGCAATAGCCTGAGCCCGGTGATGTGCTGTATGATTTTCACCGCGCAAAATAAGATCTAGGTTGGTATGGCCCGATAAATACTCCGGTTTTTCTTTGTTTTCCCCTCTTGTCAACATTTCATCACTTACTTTATCCAAACTTGAAATTACATAATCAAACGTATCAACAACGTATTTTGATACCAATGCCTTATTTGTTATTGCATCCCTTTTCTTTAAATAGTCCGGTTGAAACAGGTTTATTTGGTCTGGAGGCTCCATCAAGAATTTGGCTGCCATAAGAGCGTCAAAATCTGGGTAGGTTTTGGAATCAAGTAATATTCCTATGTACGTATTATTTATAAAGCCAAGATGCATAAAGTGTTGGGCAAAGCTCATCTGATATTCCGAGGGCGCATATTCTATATGGTTTTCCGGCATAGCCTCAAGCACTGCCAAAGTGTATTCTTTAGACTTTTTCCATCTTTTAATAAAATTGTCTACAATTGGGTCAGCGGTTGGAATTTTAGAAGAAATCAGTGTCAACGGAGCGAGTCCGATCAAACTTAATAGTAGTCTTCGATGCATATTAACTTTTTTAGGGATTACATACTTTATAAATGTATCCCATAAAAGATCAACTGAGAAGAATGCCTGTGTTAATCAGACCTTAAGACCTAAAAAATCAGACGGGACTAGTACTTTTTTCTAACCCATAGTTATCTAAGGCCGACAAAAAATTAATCATAGGTCCCACCACTTATCATTTATGGTATCGCCTTCTTTTAATAGGATTGACGCTCCTATTCTTGGTATTACAATGTCAATATTCAGTTCTTTTGCTTTTTTAGTAACACGTTCTATGGGGTCTGTCCATGTGTGCATTGCCAACTTAAATGCTCCCCAATGAATAGGCATTATTTTTTTTGCCCTTACATCCAATCCGGCCTGTGCGGTTTCCTCGGGAAACATATGGATATCTGGCCACATGTCATTGTATTGTCCACACTCGATCATAGCAAAATCAAAAGGCCCATATTTTTTGCCTATTTCTTTAAAATGATTATCATAACCACTATCTCCACTAAAGAAGATGTTTTCGGTACTGGATTGTATTACCCAGGAACTCCATAAGGTTTTTGTTCTATCCGTGAATCCTCTACCCGAAAAATGTTGTGCGGGGGTACACGTAAAACGTAACTCTTCAAATGTGGTTTCTTGCCACCAATCCAGTTCAACAATTCGCTCTTTTTCTATCCCCCATTTTTGTAAATGAACTCCAACTCCCAAGGGTGTATAGAATAGCTGTACCTTGTTTTTTAATTTTTTTATTGTACCATAATCCAAATGATCATAATGATCATGCGAAATAAGTACAGCATCTATTTCGGGTATTTTTTCAACTTCAATAGGTAGTTCCTTACTAAAACGTTTGCCTCCCAACATAGGATGTGGAGCCGGAACTTCGCCGAACATAGGATCTATCAAAATATTTTTATTTTCCATCTGTAATAAAAATGCGGAGTGTCCAAACCAAATAAGACGCGTACCGCCATTATGCGCTACAATATTAAGAGAATCTATTTTCTGTACAGGAAGGCTTTCCTTGGGAACGGTATTAGGCTGTGATTTAAAATAACCTACTAGACTTTTCCCCATATCCCGAAGGCTCATATCCAATTCCACATTTTTCGTATTAACAAACCGTTCATCTTTATAATTTTCAGATGCTGCATAAATAGCTTTTTGTTCTTCAGTTGCCTTTCCTCCAAATTGAGGACTTAAAGTAATAAACAGGCTTGTTGCTATTGTTACAATTCCTATAATGATTCCGATACCTATTAGCATTCGCTTTATATATTTTAAAAAATTACTTTTCATTTTATTCTTTGAATATTGAATTCATGTGCCATCATTTACTCACTTGGTTTAACCTTTCATACTCAATCTAAATCAATTTATAATCGAATATTTATTCTATTTTAGTTTAAAAAAATCAACTTTTTATAGCGTTCCATGCAAATGAGAACATTAAATCCATATCTTTTTTATTGAGTTTTAACTTTTTATTGTTAATCAAATTAACGGTTTCAAACAGTATGGCCCCCATCACGGATGCTAGAATTTCATTGTTCACATTCCGAATCAGTCCTTCCTTTTTGCCCAGTTCAAAAAGTTCAATTCCAAGTCTGCTTTTTGTTTCCTTTACGGATTCAGGAACTTTATCATAATACGGGGATTGTTTTACCTGGTGAATAAAGTTCATCTCTTTACCGTGATTGATACTGAAGTTGATCCAATACAACCACATCGCCTTCAGCTTTAGTTTGTACGGCAAGTCTTCCGTAATATCTTGAGCACTTCTTTTGGTTTGACGTTCTATAAGTTCTGTTGCGATAGATACGATCAAATCTTCTTTATTCTTATAATATACATAGAGTGTTGAAACAGAAATCCCGACTTTCTTTGCCAATGTAGACATCTTAACACCGGCAAAACCTCTTTCAAAAACAATGTCCAAAGTATTCTCTACTATGGCCAACCGTTTTGTTTCATCTTTTACTCTCACAATGCAAATATATAAATAAAACGAATAAATATTCGATTAATAGCGTTTTTTTACTATTTGTCTCCGACGTCTCAAAAAAGAAACTTTTTATAATACGATCAAATTCCCCTATCTCCGTATGAAGCTTAAAATAAATGTGCGGTGTTTGTTTACAAATTAGCTAGTCCGTAAAATAATTGGTACTCATATACCCTATCTTCCATTTGCCTTCTTCCCTGACCATCAATCGGATTTCCCTTTTTCTCACTCCTTTTGCGTCGGGCTGTTGTATGTAAGACACGAATGCCGATTTTCCAAAAACTTCTATTTCGTATTCGGGAATATAGGTCGGAGCCTGTTCCGGTTCGGGATGCGCTTTCATATAATCCTTTGCGGATTGTCGGATAACGGGCCAACCCAACTGCTCCAGATACTCGCCGTCCCGGATATAGCATTTCATGACAAAGGGTCCATGCGACCATTGACCTTCCCATTTTGTGATATCGCGCTGATAAAAATATTGGGTTTCCAATCTTAGGGCCTCTTTTATTTCATGTGCTATGGTATCCGCCTTTTGGGATTGTCCCGTTACAACATTCGATGGAAAAAAAAGGAATAGGATAGTAGCCTGTAGCAGCAAGGATACTACAGCTGATTTACTAAAGTTCATATGATTCGATTTTAATTTTGGACAAATTTATAGCTTGTGCTATCGGTTGGATAGTAAAAACACGTCATTGACCAATACTTTTTTTAGCGATCTCATTTTGAGCCTTGAACTTTGGGGATGAAGTATTGGAGGGAGTAAGGCCCAAATTGACCCTGAAATCCTTTATGAAGTGGCTCTGATCAAAATATCCATGATCAAAAAAATGGCCCAAGGAAGTATCCGAAAGCACATTTTTTTTATAAACGGATTTAAACCGTATTAGATTTGAAAACTTTTTAGGGGAGATACCCACACATTCCTTGAAATAGCGCTGTATCTGGCGTTTGCCCTTCTTGATGTTCTTGGATAGTTCGTCCAGCGTAATATTGCCCTTTGTGCTTAGTATTCCATGGATACATTCTTGTACAATGGCTTCCTTTTTTGAGTATTTGATTCTGGAAATATGGGCTCGTAGGGTACCATTGATCAGGGCTACCGCATTATCCGAGGAATCCTTGTTTTTTAAGGTTTGCTCCAATTCCAACAGGTAGGGTACGTTAAACTCGGTAAGGACCAAGGTGTCACCAAAGGTCCGAACGGCCATTTGTCCAAAGAATCGGTAAAACCCCATGGGTTTGAATTTTATCCCGAACAGCTTTACCTTACCTACTCTTTTTACCAGTAAAGATTTGTTCTGGATGCCGATGACACTGGAGCTATAGACGCTTGTAATCTGACTTTCATCGGCTAACGGCCTTTTGTAATAGGAGCCTTCAAGTATAAAGATAATTTCGGGATAACCATCGGGAATCAGGAGGTCGGGATGTACTTGCTCCTCATTCTCCCCGTTTTCCATATACCAATAATAACTGATATAGGTTTTCAAATCTGTACACGGCTCGTGCCTTTGATATGTTACGGTGTCTGCCATTCAATTAAATTGCTGTTGGAAAGTTCGTGAAAATTGTTTTATCCGTCACTAAATTTTAGGGTTCAGTAACCATTAAAACGCACCTTATCTATTTGTAGTGTTATTTTTAGATAAAAGGAAGGCCGACACGTTGGTTACCCCTTCGCTAAAAAGGTCCTTTTAAGAAGAATCAATACCGTATAAATAAACTATATTTATCCCCTCAATGAAAATAATTCCTAAAGTAAATTCAAATAATTAGTATGAAGTTAATTACAACATTCATTCTGTGTCTCTTTATTCAGAATGCAAAATCTCAGAGCTCATATTTTAAGGTAATGGAGAGCCAAAAATATAGAGATCAATATAAGATTACAACTGTTAGGAGTGTTAATACCACTAAAGATAACCATACGATTATAGCAAGAACTCATACCGATGCTTTGATTTTTGAAACATTTGATGAGAACGCTAAAGGAGAAAAAGTAATGATTAAAGAACTAGAAAAAGAAGAGGCTTTTGCCGGTGAGTTCTTTTATGATAATAAAGTTAAGATTTTCACCGTTCATAGTCCTTCTAAAGTTGAACGTATAATTAACTGTCATATCTATGATGTTAAAAATCATTCTTATGAGAAAATAGAATTATTTAAAACTACGGTGGAAAAAAAGAGTGCTTTATTTTCAAGTCAAAACAAAAGACAGACAAATTTGGCTATTTCTCCAAGCGAAAACCTCATAGCTATAGCTACGGACAGTATTAAGAAAAATTCAAACTCTTATCTCGTTCATGTTTTTGATGCGCAGTCCTTAAAGCTAATTTATTCAAAAAACTATTACTCTAATCCAGAAAAACATTTCAAATCTACCGATATGATTATTGATGACAACGGAAATGTTTATAGTATAGGTAAAGAGTATCTTAGTGGTAAAAAAGAAAGAAAAAATGCCAAAGCAAATTATTCATTTGTGTTAAGTAAAATCAATGAAGACAAGGTTAGTACTCAAAAAATTGAATTGGATGAAAATGAATATATACAAAGCCTTGCGATGACATTTAAAGAAAGTAATTTGAATCTCATTGGTTACTATTCAGAGAAAAGCGCATATGGTATTAAAGGTGTCAGTCAATTCAAAGTAAATGAAAATGATTTGACCATTTTGGGCAAAAAGAACGCTGAACTTCCTCTGGAAGTATATAAAGACATTTATGGAAGTAATGCTGCAAACAAAAAAGACAGAGAACTAACAAACTTTGATTTAGACCATATTCTAGAAGATGAGGATGGCAATACTTACTTGGTGGCTGAAGAGTTTTATATAACCCAAACATATGTACCTAATGGTCTGAATGGCGCAGGTTATTTCATGCAGACTTATCATTACAATGATATTCTTATTACAAAATTCAGTGTCAATGGAGAATTAATATGGGGAAGAAGCATCTTTAAACGAGCGAATTTACCATCGTATAATGTGTTTATGAAAGATGATAAATTACATGTATTACTTAACTCCGGGAAAAACCTAATCGAAAAGCAAGATGGGCGATTAAAAGTTTCAAAAGGGTGGTTTGAGAAAAGTGCCTTATATGATTTTGTTTATGATAATGATGGAAATTTTGTACATGAAAAAATACAGGACAACAATAAAGGAAAAACGAAGTACATACCTTACAGAGGAAACTATGTAAACGGAAAATTTGTTATGTACAACCATTCTGAAAATAGCAAGAGACTTATGATTCTGGAAAGCAAGTAAATCTATAGGCCCTACTTTTTAATAGATATTACGTAAATAAATCTATTAGAACTGTCAAATTATTCTCAAAAATATGCAGAATTTTAACAAGTGAAGATTTACAGAGCTCGGTACTTGCCTATTACGCACATCTACCCATAGCCAATCATTCCATTAAATAGAAAATCACGCACCTTATTTCTCATTGTCCCTCCCCTCCTACCCTTCGACGGAGTTTATATTGAACGTAGTTGAAATGCTCAGGGCAGGCTGGCAAGGTTTCTTTAGAATTTTTAGCAAGTTGGTACGTTGGATATACCACAGCAATCAATCCCCGATACCATCATTTTTCATCAAACTAAAGCCATAATCCCGTAATACGGAAATTATTGGGATTGCTTCCTTTCCTTTTTTGGTAAGGAAATATTCAACTTTTACAGGAACTTCCGCAGTAATCCTTTTCATAACAAAGCCATCGGAACACAGCTCTTTAAGATTTTTACTCAACATTCTGTCCGAAACATGTGAGATACTGCTTTTTAACTCGGAATACCTCCAAACCTTATCTTTTAATCTCCATAAGATGGGCATTTTATAGGTACCTCCTATCTTGGACAACACGTATTCAACCGGAGTATAATACTTCCTATTATCGCTTAAAAATGTCGGCATACTTACATTAATGTTATTAACTAACAAATATAGCAATTTGTGGATTGGATTTTGTTGGATAGTAACTTTGTAAATCAAAAATTCTTAATTCGAAAAATATGACTACACAAGTAAAAGAGGTGGAACAGTATGTGCATTTTCACGGTGCGGAATACAAAGGCAAAATAGTAATGGTGGCCAGCAGTCCTGCGGTTTCTAAACAAACAGCTTGGCCTATCGGCTTTTGGGCCGCAGAACTAACACATCCCTTACATGTATTCCAAGAGGCGGGTTACGAAGTAGAACTCGTATCTACCGAAGGTGGTAAAATTGAAATGGACGGTTTCTCGGATCCAACGGATGAAAGTGGTTATGCTGCCCACGATATCATATCATTAGGGTATATGCAACAAGATTGGTTCAATAAAATGTTGGAAAACACAAAAAAGCTAACCCATGTTAATACTACAGCTTATGACGCGATTTTTTTAGTGGGCGGACAAGGACCAATGTACACCTTTAAAGGTAATAAGGAGTTGCAAAAATTATTTGTTGATTTCTACGAGGCCAAAAAACCTAGTGTCGCGGTTTGTCATTCAACGACTTTGTTATTGGAGGCAAAAAAATCCAATGGAGAATTATTGGTCGCCGGTAAAACCTGGAC
>JBATTK010000117.1:0-48967 GCA_049670505.1 Saonia sp. | reverse complement strand
CATTCCCATTCTTAACTTATAAAATGGAATTACCATTGTTAGCGAAATCATTTGTTGGCGATTTTACATTAGATTTACACGGTTTCGAGGGATTTTGATTTCCCATTAAGCGGTCTGGACGGGACTCCCTTCGGCCGCGCTCAGGATAAACTTCTCGCCCGTCGGCACAAAAAAAGCCCCACTTTCGTGGAGCTTTCCTTTGCGGTCTGGACGGGACTCGAACTTTTCTTCAAAACACCCTGTATCAAAGGCCTGCTAAAGGGTCGTTTTTTGGGCTCACCGCGCGGCTCACCTTTTAACATAACTTTAACAATCTACATCATGTCCTTAATGCAAATTAAATAAGTTAGTGTGCTTTTTAACCGTAAAATTTGTATTTATAAGATTTTTTTTACAATATTTCGTTTAATACTATATTAAAAAACTAAATGAGGCACCTTTTTTTATTAATTATCACTTTGTTAATTTTTTCATGCAACCAACCTGAAGAAACTACATCTGTTAACCCTGAAACACCTCAATCCGAAGAATCTGAAAGTGAAAACCCTAATGGAGAAGAGGAATCAGAGCCTCCCATGTCATCAGTAGATTCAACTCTAACCCTTGATTCTGTTTCTCCAGATTTTGCTGATTTAGGCGATACTTTAAATTTGAAGGGTAAAAATCTTAAAAGAGATATACGCCTTTCTTTGGGTCAAAGACAATTAAAAATTCTTTTTAATAATGATAGTTTAGTTCAGTTTGAATTGCCCTATTGGGGTTTTGATCCAGATAGCTTGCATATTGAAGTTGACAATCGTGACTCGATTGCAAATTTTCGAAATGCCTTTCAACTTTACCGGCCAGAAATTGATTCAATTCCTAGCAGCCTTGGCTTTAGGGACACTGTAGTGGTATACGGAAAACACCTTACAAATCACCCTGAGGCTAAAGACAACATTATCGAACTTAATAACGAACGAATAACGGTAATAGATCAAAATAAGGACTCAATTCGATTTTTATTGCCCTACAACATAAATAAGCATGAGAATGATATTTTGGTAAGAGCTCAATTACGCGAACTAAACAAAGAGAAAGGAGTGGTGATACCCGATCCCATTATTTCAGGAGTTTCAAAAGATAGTTTATTGATAGGCGAAAACCTTACCATTTATGGCTCCAATTTCTTTGAATATAGAGATTATCTTCATGAAGTCTATATTGGTGCAAACAGAGCTGAAATTGAAGAGGTATATAATGACTCTATAGTTGTAAGTGTTCCATTGGGACCTTACACTGATAGAAATATAAATAATGTTAGGGTTAAAGTTGTGGAAAAGGAAGTAACTGAAGACTTAGAGCTATACTTAAAAAACATATGGTATCAGTATGGTAGAATTGATGCGAGAGGACTTACTGATGGAAGATATGATTGGGATCACATTTCAAGATGGAGCTTTGGCTATAATAATTCTTTTTATACGCTTCAATTTAGGGGTTCAGGCGGTTTCTATGGCAATCCTGATAAAGTAGGTTTTGTAAAATATGATCCCGGAGCAAACAGTTGGCAGACCATGCCTGATATTGATATAGATTTTGACCCGGATCGCATAGATAGATTTTATACATTTTCACTAAATAATGGCAACGTTTACATCTATATCGCCAGGGAAACCAATAATTTCTATAGGTATAACTTAATGTCCAATACCCTTACCCCTCTCCTAGACTTCACCAACACTGAGATAGTAAAAAACCCTATGGGTTTTATGTTGGGAACTATCTTCTATTTAGGGATGGGCTACACGGGAGGAACATCGATTACTCCGAACAGAAAATTTTGGAAGTTTGAAGAAGGTTCAAATTTATGGAGCTACATTTCAGAAATGCCATTTGTTGATGGCCAAGGATTGGGTTACCATTCAAATTATTTTATCAATAATGGAAAGGCTTATATCGGTAATGGAGAAAGACTTTACGACATGTGGGAATTTACACCTGATGCTTCTTGGGTTCGGAAGACAGATTTAATCAATCCTGTTTCTGAAACAGTCTTTCTAACTATTGAGGGTAGTGGGTATTATCATGAAAGACATTATCTGGGGCATACAGGAGGTGTTTTTCATCAATATGACACTAATTTGGATAAATATCAGGTCAGGGAAGACTTGACTATTACTGGTTATTTATTAGATAGAAGATCAATGTTTGTACATGATGGTTTCGTATACTTTATAGGATACACATCGAGTTCAAATTTACCTGACTACAGTTCCATTAGACGATATGACCACGTAGTCTTGAGAACCGAACTTTCAAACTTTATCAATCAATGAAAAAGTTAATATCAATCTTTTGTTTTGCAATAATTATTTTGTCATGCTCTGAGGATGACACTGAGAAAGTAGTGCCAAAGGTCGAATCAGAGAACGAACAAGGGCAGTCAGATGATAAAACTACAGACGATTTCGAACTTTCAAGTTTTGATTTAAAAATAAAAGTCTTTGAAGAAGGTGGAATTCAGTTGGAAGCTTCGGCAACTGAATTTGATACTCAAGAAATTTCTGAATTTGGATTTTTACTCTCCCAATTGGAGAATCCAAATTTTGATAATTCACAAGTTCTGGAACCCCAAGAAATCGATGGGAATAAATTTTCACAAAATGTGGACAAAGATTTGGATTTCAACAAAGAATATTTTGTTATTGCCTATGTAAAAATAGGTAACGAATACAAATACACCCAAATAAAATCATTCGTTTCTACAGGGAGTAAGGCTCCTATTATTAATCAAATAAATCAATCACATATTGGTGATACCCTTCAAATTCAAGGTTCAAATTTTACATCAATTTCAAATAGAATAAAAGTTTTATTTGATGAAGAAATGGGAACAGTATTGGAATCTACAGATACATTGATAAAATGTGTTGTGCCTACAAGCCTTAAAAGGTTTAATCCTAAGGTCGCTGTAGAGCTGTATCAAAAACAAGGAGCATTTGAGGAGTTCAACTTGTTCAAGCCGATTATTGAGAATATTTCTGAGACATCTGTATCAATTGGGGATACGCTAACTGTCTATGGTCAGCATTTTGATTTTGAAAATGAAAGAAATTCAATACTTATAGAAGATAAACTAGCTGAAATTTTAGATTCTTCGCGAGATTCAATAACTTTTGTTCTGCCAAAATCTTTATCTTTTTCCAATAACCCTTTTGTTCTTAATTCGCAATTACAAGATGTTAGTTCAGCCTTATCATTTACAATCAAATCTCCTATCATAACAGAACTTCCTCGAAGTTTTCGTTCATATGAAACCATTGAGATTATTGGTGACGAATTTAGTCCCATAGCTGATGACAATATCATTATGTTTGATAATCATCAAGCTGCAGTTTTTGAGGCTACTAAAACTAGGTTGAAGGTTAGAGTACCAATTGGGCCCTATGATGATAAAAATCCTATTCTTCAGATAAAATTAATGGACCATACCTATCAATTTGAGGATAATCTTGAATTTGTTGATACATGGTTGTTGTATAAAGAACTTTCTGAAAATTATTTTCAACATTTTATAAGTAATGATATTGCTTATGTGTTTATTGAAGATGATGTGAACGCAAGATTTTTCGTCCAACGTTTTGATTCTGATTTGAACTTACTTTCTACCTTTTATGTAGCGTATCCGAGAACATCTATCCGAGATGAATATTTCAGAATACTTTATAATGAAATAACCAATAGAGCCTTCTTTTATTTTATAGAAGACGATGAACCTAATTTTTATGAATTTTCGCTTACGTCCTTAAAGTTTGAAGCAAGAACAAAATATCCTGACAATCAAAGTAATGGGAATGCCATTTTTTCCATTCAGGACAAATTGTATATGGGTTTTGGGTCATTTACAGATGGAATTAACGCTAGTGAAAATCCGCAAACTCATGCCCAATTTTGGCAGTACGACGTTGCCAATGATACTTGGAATCAGGCTGCTGATTTTCCAATTAACTATAGATTTAGAAGCAACACTTCAACATTTGTCATAGATGATGAAGGCTATGTAGGAAATGGCGCCACTTCAACAGGCCATTATGATTTTTGGAAATTTTCTCATACAAATGATGAATGGGTTCGTATAGACAATTTCCCTGATATAAAAAATAGAACAGCTTCATTTGAGTATAATGGCAATGGCTATGTTGTTTTTGGAGGTTTTACAAGTTCGCAAGATGATGTCTATAAATATGAACCAAACTTAGACGATTGGTTGGAATTGGAAGATGTCAATGAATACTACTTCCAAGATTATGGTCGTGCCCCAGAAGTAACTACTGCCTTGAGCTTTTCAGATGCCATTTACTTAATTATCAATGAATATCCAAGCGACTATTGCTTCAAGGCCGATTTGAGTAAACTCTAACATTTATGAACAAGCAAAATATGCGACTTTTAAATATTTTATTGGTATTTACACTCCTCATAACTGCATGTGGTAAGGAGGATTCACCATCAAATTTTGAAAATGACTCAGATAGTAGCAATGAAGAAGAAGTCGTTGATAACGAAGAAGAGCCAGGTGATAACAATCAAAATGAAGACAATCCGCCTCCCAATAGTCCACCTGGAAGCTTTAGCCTTCTGACATTTGAAAATGGTATAGAAAATGTGGAGTTAATAAATCCTGAATTTAGCTGGGAAGAAGCAACAGATCCCGATGGCGATTCAGTCACCTATAAGTTTTTGTTTGAGGCAACAAACATGGAGCCAACAATAATTCTTGCCGAGAATTTGACCCAATCCTCGTTTTTATATGAAAGTATTTTGTCAAGAGACACTTTTTATTCATGGAGGGTAATTGCCTCTGATATTAATAGTGCTACAACTGATAGTGAAATCTATAATTTTACTACACGGCCTGTAAAAGTTAATGAACTTGTATCTGAAGCAGAATTTGAAGGTCGGTCTGAACATACTGTTCTCGTTTTTGATGGAAAACTATGGATTATTGGAGGAGTTGATCGCTTCGAACGCTCAGATGAAGTCTGGTCAAGTGAAGATGGAATTAATTGGACAAAAATTACCAACAATGCAGGCTTCGAATCAAGGGGGGAACATACCAGCGTAGTTTTTAACAATAGAATTTGGGTTGTAGCAGGAATTGATAATTTGGGAAATCCCCTAAATGATGTATGGTCAAGTGAGGATGGACTGAATTGGACTCTGGAAAATGCAGATGCACCATTCGCAAGTAGGTTAGATCACAGTCTTACAGTTTTTGACAATAAGTTATGGCTAATTGGTGGAGAGGATGGCACTTTCGAACTTGATGATATTTGGATGAGTGAAGATGGGGTTAATTGGGAATTGATTACTGCAGATGCAGAGTTTCCTGCTCGTTATGGGCATTCTACAATTGTATATAACGACCGCCTTTATCTAATAGGTGGACTTAATTCAAACCAAGGCAGCGGTTTTGGTGCATTGAACGATGTATGGTCAAGTAACGATGGAATCAACTGGCTAATTGAAACTGTAGATGCTGAGTTCTCTCCTAGATGGTCACATAGTACTACCGTATTAAATGAAGAGATTTGGGTAATAGGAGGATTGGGTGGTGGAAGAAAAAATGACATATGGTCAAGCAAGGATGGTATTATTTGGACGCAGGAAACCCCTAGAGATGACCTAGAAAGATTTTCTTCACGTTTTAACCATACTAGTACGGTATTTAATAATATGATATTCCTGATTGGAGGAAATGATGGAAGTAGGGAAAATGATGTTTGGACAATAAGACCATAAACACTTAATCATTGTTTAAAAAAATACTTTTCTCTTGAATATCATCTTTCTACATTTACAGTAATTTGAGCACCAAGCCTTCTATTTGGGCCTATAAATATGATATCTCTTGTTTCGCCTCCATAAAAAAAGAATGCAGTGTAGGCAAAAGACGAAGGTCCTTCTAAAGTTAATCGATACTCCGTTTTTTGTGCATTAAGTTCTGAATCAATATTACCTGCTGGATTAAACAAATAAAAAGAACCATTTGATGGAACCCCAATTAAATCAGTAAGGTTTTCACCAGTAATAATTAAATTATCCCCGGGTCTATAGATTTCCTGATTCACTGAGATAATATTTGGAGAGTCTTCGGCCAAGATGTCAATGTCTACTTCAGATTCAATATATAAATCATTTAATTGATATGCTACCCTGTAATTATTACTTGTAACTGTATTTTCGGGAATCTCCGTCATAATAGCATATCGGATGATTCTATTGTTTTCAAACTGTTCAACCTTTAAAATTGGTAAATCAACAGAGTTCATTCCATCAGTTAGAAATAATTTAACTTCTGGTATATTTGGGTCTAGAAAATCAGTGACTACAGTCATTTTTGCTCTGGTAAACAGAATATTTCCACTGGACCTAGGACCTAATACGGTACCTTCAACTATCTTATATGCTTTATTAATTTGGACCTTGTATTCAGCAGTTTCTCCATTCTCTGCTGTGACTGTGTAAGTGACTGGGACGGTAAAATCGACTGCTTCTCCTGAAGCAGGAGTTATAGTAGCATTCTCTGATATTATTATTTCTGGCTCTAATCTTGAAATATTAAAAGAACCAGTTTCAAAGGCAATTTCTCTTGTATCTTGATTTATTCTAACTTCAATATCTTCACCATTAATACCAACAATGAAACTCAAAATGTCATTGCCAGTACTTAAAGGCCTGTTATTTACGATTATTTGATAGGTTCTTTCATCTCCATTTTCAGCAGTTACCGTATACGAAATATCTTCATTAAAGTTTTGTGAAGTATTTAAAGAGGGATTGATTGTCGCATTCTCAGAAATTTCTATAGTTGGGGTCAAAGAAGATAAATCTGCTCCAACTAAATCAAAGGTAATGGTGTTAATTTCTTGATTAATATCACCATCTACGATTTCTCCATTTATGGGTAATTGAAATAATGTAATAAGATTTTCCTTGTTCAAAATTCTATTGTTGACTATAACGGTATATACCTTTTGAATACCATCTTCGGCTGTAACTGTATATTCTACTTCTTGGGAAAAGTTTCTAGGGGAACTTGGAGATGGGTTTATTGTGGCTCCCTCAGAAATTGTTATGGAAGGCGTTATAGATACCAGATTTGCATCGGTAACATTAAATACTATGGTGTTACTTGTCTGATTAATTTGGCCCGAAACAACTCCATTGTTGATTTGTAGTTGAAAAAGTGTTATTGAATTCCCTGAACGTAATACTTCTTCAGATGAAGAAGAACAAGCCATTATTAAAGCCAAAACAAAAAGAAAAGTTATTTTTTTCATAAAAAGTAGTAAGTTTTGGAAATTATAAAAAGAAATTGGAATTACACAATTTGATAGATAAGAATCTCTTTTTAGCGATTTTTGATGGTAAATGTCTCGGCTATATTAAGCAAATTATTTTAAAGAATAAATTCTATGTTTTCTATTTACAGATAGTAAACACAAGGTAGTTTTAAAGTTACCATAGGATTCAACATTTTGAACAAATCTGTAAATGGTAAGTTTATTTTTAGGTAATTGAGCCAAATAATTTTAATATTCAACTCATAAAAGTGTTATATTTGAGCTGAATAATATTTGTAATCGGCTCATGAAATACAATTGGCAGCAAAAAGACTGGCCTAACTTTCAATATCAGACCAATGAAATTGAAGATAAGCTCTTTGATTTTGCCCAACGAACAGGGCGAATCAGTGGGGTATTACAAGGACTTTCTGAAACTGAGCAAACTGAGGCCATGATAAATCTTATGGTTTCCGAAGCTATCAAGACTTCTGAGATTGAAGGAGAGTATTTGAGCAGAAATGATGTTATGTCCTCTATCAGAAAAAATATAGGGCTTAATCCAGGGTTACCCCTTACTAAAGATAAAAGAGCTGAGGGTGTGGCTGAATTGATGTTAGCCGTTCGAAATGACTTCTCAAAACCTTTATCTATTCATACCTTGTTTGAATGGCATACGATGCTGATGAAAGGGAATACCCAAATTCAAATAGGCCAATGGAGAACTCATGAAGAACCGATGCAAATTGTTTCTGGAGCAATAGGAAGAGAGATAGTTTATTTTGAAGCACCACCATCGAGTAAAGTACCATCAGAAATGGTTAGCTTCATAAAGTGGTTCAACCAATCTAAGAATTCTATAAAGAAACCTATTATAAAGTCAGCAGTAGCACATCTTTATTTTGAAACCATACACCCATTTGAAGATGGTAATGGCAGAATAGGTCGAGCCATAACTGAAAAAGCGCTTTCTCAAAGCATTGGAAGACCTGTTTTGTTCAGTCTTTCCAAATCCATAGAAAGCAATAAGAATGACTATTATGATGCTCTGAAAGCGGCTCAGCGTTCAAATGAAATCACGGATTGGATAAATTACTTTGTAAAAACTGTTCTCGATGCTCAAATTGATGCTGAGCAGGAAATTGAATTTACCCTAAAGAAGACCAAGTTTTTTGACCAGCATAAAAATGAACTTAACGAAAGACAACAAAAAGTGGTTCGCAGAATGTTGGAAGAAGGCCATCAAGGTTTTGAGGGGGGAATGAACGCTAGAAAATATATTTCTATTGCTAGCACATCAAAAGCAACGGCCACAAGAGATTTACAAGACTTGGTAGAAAAGGGTGTTTTCAAACCTATTGGTGGTGGTCGGAGTACGAGGTATGAAATCAATATGTAAGCGAGCGAAAGCTACATATAGGCATCCTTCTTCTGCTTGCCGAAATTACATTTTTCTTATGTCCTATCTATCGTCGTTTTACACAACTCCAAATTGTAGAATGTTCCTGAGATATCCCCACTTTCAAATATTTGGAAATCGAAAATATTTTTCATTAATTTTCAAAATGAGAACCTAATTTAAATTCGTGAGAACGGAAGGGATATTAATAGTTTAAGTTTTACTTATTTCATTTAATCGAATCTCATACTCAAAAAGCTTGTTCCAGATATCATAAAACTCTTTTACACCTTCTGAATTTCGTACTGAGGTATTAATCATTAAAATTCTTCCTGATTGTGTTTTGGGGTCAAAGAACATATAGATGGCGACACCTGGGTTACCACCTGTATGCCCAATATATCCTCTTGGCGTGAATCCCATAAAAATCCCCGTATTGTATTCATCGTCAAAGTCATCTTCTTCATCTCTTTCAAGGAAACTTTCAGCTGGTAACTGTTCACCCAACAGCTCTTTATAGCTTTCTTTTTTAAGTAGCGTTCCTTTGCCAGCATATCCTTTGATGATTTCGTTCAAATACTTGCTAAAATCAGATACACTTGTTATTAAACCACCATCTGGGTATGTAATCAGTGAATACATTGGAAGTACGTCATTGGGATTGGCATATAGTTTTGAATGCTTATTGAGTTCGACTTCCTCAAATGACCAACCAGAATCTTTCATTCTTAACGGGTTTAGTATGTGTTCTCTAGTAAACTCATTATACGATTGACCAACAGCAATTTCCAACACTGTTGCTCCTAGTGCTGCCCCAATGTTTGAATATTCAAAAATATCCCCAGGTTTATTTTTTGAGAAACCTTCAGGCTGATACCATTCTCCATTTTCAGAAAGTATCTTCTCAAGAAAATCTAGCAATGGTATTTTGGATTCTGGCGCATTGAACCGTTCATTTAGCCCTTCAATATTTATGGCTTCTTGTGGGTCTTTTAGAATGTAGGATTTGTCATTATAAATATCTGTATCTAAAATAGCCGATGTGTGTGTAGCCAAGTGTCTTATAGTTATTCTCTCGTCGGAATGATTTGGGTTAAAAACCTTAAATGGTAAATAGGTTTCAATAGGGTCGTCAAGATTTAATTTCCCCATTTCCTGAGCTTTCATTAGTGCAACACCAATCAATGTTTTAGATACAGAAGCAATATTCTGTATGCTATTCGCTGTGTAAGGTGTTTTCTCTTTGATATCGGCATACCCAAAGCCCCGTTTGTAAAGTGTTGTATCTTGATTTACAATAGCAACTCCAAATCCGTTAATATGTCCCTGTTTGAGAATTTCATTTAGTTCATACGTCAATGAATCTTTAACAACTTGAGATTTAGCATGGTGCTCTTGAATTTTGTTGGTTTTTTCGCCACAGGCAATAAGTGTTATGACTACTACTAGAAAAGGGAATAATTTATTTTTCATGATGAATATTATAGACTGTAATTTTAAAAATAATTACTTCAATGATTTACTCGGTTCTGTTCCATATATGGAATTTACCTTCGACGGTTTTTGAATAATGTTTTTACCATCATCCTTTATTTTTACAATGACTTTTTTATTCATACCCGATATTTTCTCTGAATTGTCTATTGGATTGTCGTAAAGCATTATATCTGTAAGGCTATTCAAATTGTATAAGGGCCAGAGATTATCAACCTTATTATTTTCAAAGACGAGCCAGCGTAAATGTTCACTTTTAGATAATGGTACGAGTGAAGTGATGGCATTACCGGATAGAAATAATTTCTTCAATCTCGGAAGCGATTCTAAAATTGAAATATCGATTACTTGGTTGTCTCTTATATCTAACCATTCAATAGCTGTCATTTCTTTCAAGAAACTTATGTCTTTAATAGCATTATCTCTCAAAACAAGAACTCCCACATCTTTTAAAACGGAAAGTGAGCTGAAATCCTTAATATTGGCATCCATAAGGTTTAACTGTACTAATTTTGTGAGGTTTTTGAGCACATCGATATTTGAAATAGGATTTTTTTCAAGAATGAGAATTTCCAAATCTTTTAACTTGGATAGTTCGTCAATACTTTCTACTTTATTATCTGGGATCCAAATACCATATAAATGAGTTAGGTCTTTTAATGGACTTAGGTCATTCAATGCATTAAAAGCCATATTAAAATGGGTCAATTTCTTCCAATTTTGAGCCACAGATATATCGCTAATCGTATTAAAATCTGCAATAATGGTTTTCAATTTTCTAAGGTTATTCAAGGAAGAAATATCACTTATTTGATTTCTGTCTATAAAAAGGTGTTCAAGTTTCCTTAGGTTTTGTATGGGTTTTAAATCTGTTATTTTATTGCCTTTGAGACTTAAATTAGTGAGTTTTTTTAAGTTTGATAATGATGTTAAATCGCTTATCTGATTATTGTCAAGCCTCAAACTATTCAAGTTTTTTGCATATTCTAATCCTGTTACATCCGTAATCCCTCTATTGACCAATGACAATCTTGTTAAGGACTCTAGGTCTGAAACATCAAAATCGCCAGTTGGTTTATCAATATAATTGCGGATGGCTTGTTCAAGATAAAAATCAGGGAAATGTACTATCTGATTTTTCTTTTGGCTAAAAGCTGATACATTAATCAATAGCGCTAGTAATAGTAGATTTTTCATTGTTTACATATTTTTAATTAAATAATCCGATTTTCTTAAACCATCCATCTTCAATAACTTCAACAGTACTATCCAAACAAAGCATTCCAATCAAAATTTTCAACATTAGAAGAATTTTCAATTGCTAAATTGCCTTCGAATAAATTTTAAAATGGCATTCCAAGATTCTGAAGCGGCAATTGCATTACCTTGGTTCGTACCACCTTTTGCTGCTGACCCTTTTGAATAATCCTCTGCTGGAAGAAATGGAATACCGTAACCTTGACCACCACCAGCAAAATTGTGGCCGGCATCATCATAAGCGAGATGTATAAATTCATACTTAAACTTTTTTCTTTCCAATCGTTTTACCATCATATCTGCCATCATTGTTGACGGCCAAACTTGGTCATCTTTTCCTGAAATAAACAGAATGGGACACGTAATATCTTCTACTTTTATAAGAGCGTTATTGATAACATCGTTGTATTGGAACGCACTTAAAAATTTAGGCCCATCTCGGTATTGAATACTGTCTTTTTGCATTTGAAGCTCTAATCTTTCAGAATTTTCATCGGTATATTCAGCATAACTATAGGGTTGACCTTGATAGGTCCAAGAAGATTTTCCATCTTCCCAGCCAAACCACACCACACTAGACGGGACTTGGGCAATTACAAAACTTGTATCGTGATATTCTGTTGCGTATAATAAGGCCAACTCTGAACCTCTTGAACGACCGACGATTCCAATTTTTCCTGTATCAATTTCTGGTTGTTCTTTTAGCCATCTATGTGATTTTTCAACATATTCTAAAGGAATTTCAATAATCCCATCAGGCAAGGTTTCATATCTAAAATACTTGAGGTCTAAAACAGCATAACCTTCGCTCGCATAGAGTGAAGCACGCTCCTCTCTAAAGTTTCCGCCAGAACCTCCAATAAAAATTATTGCTGGTACTTTTTTATCCGATTTTGGGAGATAGTAATTTGCAATAATACTATCTCTCTTAGGAAAGCCCTTGATGTTTAAATCTTCCAGTTCTCTGGTGCTTTTTCTATAAATTGTCTTAGTTGCTAAAATTGTATCGTTAAAAGATGCTTTAATAGTTACGTTAAATCCTTTATTAGTGGCAATTTGATGGTAATCATCACTTTTCATTGACCAAAATAATCCCATTGGATGAATACCTAAATAGCTTCCTCCAACTGCTGGTTGAATCTCAAAATCTACTATTCCATTTGAATCGGATATATAAACAGCTTCCGACTTCCAAGAATGGTTTTTACTATCTATTGCGTCTAGTTTAAAACTGATTCTACTATTAACTGGAAGATTCGTTGCTAGAATAGTAACGGGTTTATGATACAATTCGCTTTCTTGAGTTATGCTTAATTGAGGCTTTTTTTCTTGAGCATCTAAAGTATATCCAAGTGAAAGAAAGGTAATCAGTAGTAAGAGTCTATTATTCATTTAATATCAAGATTTTTCGCCGCGGATTCCCTGTAAAACATAAAATTAGATTAATCCAACCTAATCGATATATGCATTTTGTTTATGGTGTGTAACTGTGTTCAATTAGACTTCATAAGTTCTATGAGTAAGGATTTACTTGCTCTTTCAAAAATTTAATTTTCATTATTCTATCATTGTTTTGAATGTTGATTAGTCTATTGCTTTCAATATATATTTAGGTATCATTTCATTTGGTGGTGTACTTTTTCCATAAATAGCGTATGAATTGTAATTCCCTCCTGTGAAAATGGTAATCATATCCAATTCAGGCCATATCTGGATTTTTTGCCCACCATTGCCTGTTGCCAAATACGAATTATACTCTTTACCATCAATTATATAGTATTTGTTCTGCCAGAAGTATCCATAGTCACCTTTGTTCATAGTAAATGTTTTATTTATCCACTCTTCTGAAACTATTTGTTTACCCTTCCATTGCCCTTTGTCTTTATTCACGATGGCCAACTTCAATAAATCCCTTGGTGTTGCATATAATTGATTAAATGTTTCTATACTTGAAGGGTCTGGCTCAAAAGTCCATTTGTAATTTGAAATATTAAGTGGATTGAAAAGATGTTCTTTTGCAAAGTCTTCTATTTTTTGGTCAGTCGCAATCTCTATCAAACTATTTACAGTAAGGGAACACCCTGTGCAATACGATGAGAATTCTCCTGGTTTTGCTACCATAGGTAAATCTAGGGTATGCTTTACCCAATCTTCGCTTTGCATCATCGCGACTTCGTTCCCGGCACTTTCTGGGTTATCATTTTCACAGTCCATACCGTGGCGATACATCAAGAAATCTTTTATGGTGATTTGTTTTTTGCGTTCATCTAAATTGGCAATTTCAGGATATTTAGAACTGAAATAAGGTATTAGTTTTTCAGTTTCACTTTTCACAAGCCCTTTGTCAATGGCGATACCAAGAATTACTCCTTTTAAAGATTTGCCCGCAGAGCGTAATTGATGCACAGTGTTTTTATCATAACCATAAAAATACTCTTCAAGTACAAGCTTATTATTCTTATAAATAAGGATACTGTGTACATCTGGGTAGGTTCCCTTAATGGTCTCCTTTACCATACTAATTATGGGCTCAGAGTTTTCAAATTCATCCATCAGACTCCCAATTTGAATTCCATCTGAATTATATTCAGGTTGTTTGTAAATGTAATTTTCTGGTTGTTTAAAGAGTTCTCTTCGAGGAAGCATCTCCATTTTCTGAATATCCTTGCCAATTAATTTGAAGTTTTCTCCACCAGCCTTATAGCTTATGATTTGATTGTTTGTATTTCTCTTAAAGACCACAGGACTACCTTGAATATTAACGAAACTATCTAACTCAATATGTTTCAAAGGATATTTTGCATTATCTATTACAGCATAAAGCGTGGTGTCTAATTCAGAAGCAACAATATCTAATGTAGATTCCTCAATGTATTCAAACTTTCCTTCGTATTCCAAAAGCTTGTCGTATTGTGATTTTTCTTTTGGTGTTGAACAGCCAATTAATATTGGAATTATCAGAAATAGTTTTCTCATTTGTTTTAATACTTTTTGATTGAATATAGAATTAAGTTGGCAAAGTTCAAATATGAAACTTTAATCCAGAAAGTTGAAAAATAGAATTCTCGAAGAAGTTCCATTACATAATATGCAACTTATTTTTGACCAAGTTGCCCGTTGAAATATGCCCTAGGTGTCTTATCGGTGGTCTTCTTAAAGGCTCGGTAAAATGTGGTCTTTGACTTAAAACCTGAGTTTTCCGCAATGGCCTCAAGTGTTAAATGTCCATTATTTCCAGCTTCAACATTGGTCATTACCTCTTGGACACGGTAGCCGTTTACAAAATCATTAAAGGTAATGCCCATGCCATTGTTCAATATATTGGAAAGCCTAGCTGTGGTGATACCGAGATGGGATGAAAATTTGCTCAAGGTCAATTCCGTATCAAGGTACATTCGTTCCTTTTCCATTTGCGACTTTATATGGTCAAGAATTTCAGATTCATTCTCACATATGGATTTGTTTCTTCTTTTGAACGACGTGTACGAACTGTATGCCACCAGCGAAATTGCATAGAGGACGATAGCGTTATATACTTTGACCATTAAGGTAAACGAGAACCCCAACAACTCATCAATTGGATTGCTTCGCCAATACCCGTAATACTTCCCGAGTAGTATAGCAATCATTTCCAAAAAGACACCTATTGAAAGTGAGACAATAAGGGCTTTAATCCAACCTGTAAATTTCACTTGTTCTTTATATAGACCACTCTGTTGCGCTTTTGAAATAATATTGAAGCAAGCAATAGTATAAAATATGCCGAACAGCAATAACATGGTATAGTGGACCTGTTGAACTAAAAAATAGCCAAAATCTCTTGCCCATATACCCTTTGAGTCTGTTTCTATCGCTAAAGTGCCAAGCCAAACAATGAAAAAGTAAGCCCAAAATACTGTAGGTACAGTTAAATGAGAGATTAGTTGGCTTCTACCCACTTTTCCTGAGAATATGGATTTTACATATAAGTAAAGAAGCGGAAATACAAAAAGAACGAGGTGCAATGGTAAAAATCGCAAGAAGTCATACCGAAGAACCAACTTTGAATTCCCAAAAAAAGGTGGAATCAAGGAAGCGAAAAGAACCAGTAAGAGAGAAAGCAGTATAAGATTTTCCACGGTGCGCCAGTCCCTGTTTTTGATAATAAGCACCATCATCACGACACATTGAAGCATCCCGAAAAGGAAGAGAATATTGGTTACATTAAAATCCATCTTGATTAGATACAAAAATAAAAGGTTATTTGAATTATACCTAATGGCCTTTTCTAATATTACAAATGAACGGCATTCTACATCTCAACCATTTTTACTAAAGTATTATCAAAAAAAGAAGAAGAGCCAGGACGAATGCTTACCCTTCCTTCAAACAACAAAAGCTAATCGTTCAATTCTTGAATTTGCTTTTCAAGAACTGTTATTCGCTCTTTCAAACGTGCTTCACACTTGTCTCTTTTAATAGTTTTGTTAATTAACTTTATAAAGGACTATTTTATATGATATCAAAACAGCTAGGCTTTACAAATAATTTTGGATTCGAGATGCTAAAATAGCAGTATTAAGAAAAGCGAACGAAACGGAGTTTCGTGCTGCAAGTCCCAAAACTTACCAAACTTCATCCTATCTTTTTGCGAGGTGGGTTAAAGCTCTTGACTTAAATCTTGTCTCAAGCTTTTCAAATCACCTTCTTCAATCTCGATTTTATAATACGACTTTCCAAATCGAGGTTTTTCCAAAGTGACTCTATCCAATAATTTCAAAACCCTTTTACGCTCCTTCTTCCAATTCTCCTTGAGCATATAATTGTCACATTGGGTCACTTTATCCCTCCTTAAGGATTGATCAAGCATTTTTTGTTGTAGTTCTAAATCCTTCCTCTTGTTTCTTTCTTCCTCCTCCGCATAGTCGAATACCTTTTTGAGCATATCATGGATTTTCGGGATCCTACTGTTCTTCTCCCAATTTCGAAGTAGTTCCTCTAAATAATCCAACCTTTTGCTCAGCCGATGTTCAGAACCCATATAGTTCATCAAATACTTGTTCTTCGGGGAGATCTTTGCCCCTTCGAAGAAGTCCATCATCAGTTCCAAGGTCAATGTATGTGACTTGGAAATCTTCTTCGAGAACTCCCGATATCTTCCCGCGACTATCCGATTGATGCTTATGGCCGAGAAATCGCTTTTTTTCTTCTTTTTCAATTCCATTACAGTAATTTTTTTCAACGTTTATAGGGGCTCACAGGATTTTACTGTGTTTTTGTTGCAGAAAACAATCACGTTATATTTCCAATTCATTGAAAATCAATGGTTTGTAATCCGTAACATCGCTTTAGCGTGTTACCCTCTTGCTTTACAAACCTTATCCGCTTCGCTACTAAATTTTGTAAACCTTAAAAAGGTACTTTTCATTCAAAAAAGTAGGTTGCGCCCTATCGGATTTTTGCTTCACGCTTACCTATCGGGATGCTACAAAAACCCAACAGGAACCATGCGCAAAAGTTAGGGTAAGGATTTGGGACAATTTTAGTTTTCAATTCTGCCTTCGTCTTTTGGATTAGAATTTTCAACAGGTTTTATCTTTTCTTTTAATCGATCCATTTCCTCGGCTATTTTGCTATCTAGAACTTTCGCGTAAATCTGGGTGGTCTTTAAAGAACGATGTCCTAGCATTTTACTGACTGTCGAAATTGATACTCCATTTGACAATGTCACTGTAGTTGCAAATGTATGCCGTGCTAAATGTGTAGTGAGATTTTTGTTAATTCCACATCAAGGGCAATGGCAGATGCCTTTATTAGCGGAAAGGATTCTGATAGGCAAACAGCAGGCGTTAAAAGCACCTTGGCCAATGCGCTAAAACGTATCAGCATACAACGGATTTATGGCACTATCTGCAGATGAAGTGCCGTTAAATGTAAATTGTGAAGATAATCCTGCCATCATTTCTGTAGTGAACAATCCCAAATTTGAGACATCTTATTCGCCTGTCATAGCAACAATTATTCACACCATTACCAAACAAATGAGCGTGCGAAATTCAAAACCTTCATTTTTGTTGATGGAAGAAGCGCCTACTATTCGTTTATTGAATATGCATAGAATTCCTGCAACTTTGAGAAGCTACGATATTGCCACCATCTACGTGATGCAGGACAAAATCCAGAACGATATGATGTATGGTGATAAGGCGAGTAAAGCTATTTTGAGCAATTTGTCCTACCAGTTTTTCGGTAAGGTAAATGACCTAGATACTGCTAAATACTACGAACGTTTCTTTGAAATAATCAAAGACCCGACCAAGAGTATAAGTCGTGGACACAATCTCGATTTTGACACTCGAATTACAACTGGAGAAAAGGAAATTCCGAAAATTAGAGCTGATGTTTTCTTCCGCCTAAAGCAGGGCGAATTTATTACCTATGCTGATGGGAATGATAAAAAGGTGCAGTTTAAACTAGCCGATATTAAAAGAGAGCTTCCGAAGGAATCGAAGCAATTTTCACAAGTTGACTTAGCAGCAAATTTTGAAAGAATTCATGGCGAGATTAGGTCGATTTTTAGTAAATAGATTATCGTCAAATTGCAGCTTTGTCATTTTAGATTAATGCCCAATAAATCATATATCGATTTGCTGCCTTTCGAAGTAATTATAAGCTCTCTAGAAAATTCAACTCTTTTAAACCAATTGTTTTCTAACATTTTTTCTAAAAATAATGCACCGAGATGTCCCGCTAAATGTGGTCGTCGCTCAGACCAATCAAGGCACTGACGAGTTAAAGGGCGTCGACTTTTGGAAAAACCCTCTTCCATTATACTTAATGATGAAAACCAATTCCAGCCTTTTTTAGTAACTACATATAAGTTTTGAGATAAATTTAAAAAATCCTTTTCTACCATTGCCTCTGTAAGTGCTACACCAACATAACCAGCAAGATGGTCGTAACAAGTACGGCAATATTTCACCCCGCTTTCCACAAGTTTGTTATCTGTTTTAATATAGGATTCTTCACGTACTAAATTTGCCATGGACTCAACAACATAAGCTACTTCAGAATTGGCAAAGGAAAAATATCTATGTCTTCCTTGAGCGTCAACTTTTACGATATGACCATTAAGTAGTTTCGATAAATGATTGCTTATTGAACTTGGTGACAAATCACATACCAATGCTAACTCGCTCGCTGTATATGCCCTTCCATCTAATAAGTTCCATAATATTTTTGCTCTTGATGCTTCGCATAATAATGAAGTGATTGAAATAAATTTAGCTTCTTCCATTGTTCATTTTAGAATGAAGTATAAAGGTAGGAATTCAATTTACTTTGTTGTGTAAAATAATTTATAGAAATGCAAGACATAGAAATATTATTAGAAAACAAACCAGGACAATTGGCTCTTATGGGTGAAATATTAGGAAAGAACAATATCAGCCTTGAAGGAGGTGGAGTTTTTCAGAGCGTTGATTTTTCAATAGCTCATTTTTTAGTTGAGGAAGCTGAGCGTGCAAAAAATGAATTGGAAAATGCTGGGATTAGAGTCAAAAAAATTAATGATGTCATCATCCAAAAACTGAGACAAGATGTTCCAGGTCAACTAGGAGCTTTCTGTAGAGAACTAGCAGATGCTAAGGTCAATATTTTGACCCAGTACAGTGACCACTCAAATCAGCTGGTCATCGTTGTCGATAATTATGCAGAAGGAAAATTAATTTCTCAAGAATGGATGAAAAAATGGTGGAATAACGAAGATTATATAATATGAAAAAGAAACATAAATATAACTCAAGTGTAATATGGACAGGAAACAAAGGAAAAGGCACTCTAAATTATGAAGCATATGACAGAAGTCATAGTATTCTTTTAGATGGTAAGCCTGAGATATCATGTTCGGCAGACCCTGAATTTAAGGGCGATAAAACCAAATATAATCCTGAAGAGCTTTTGTTATCCTCGCTATCTTCTTGTCATATGCTTTGGTATTTACATTTATGCGCAGAGTCTAAAATTGTTATAACTGAATATATTGATAAACCTACTGGAACGTTGCTCGAAAACATTGATGGTAGTGGTCATTTTACAGAGGTTATTTTAAACCCAAGGGTTGTAGTTGCTAAAAATTCAATGATAGAAAAGGCAAGTGAACTGCATAAAAAAGCTAATGAACTATGTTTCATTGCAAACTCTGTAAAATTTGAAGTGTTTCACCATTGTGAATGTTCTTCAGAAGAAAATAAAATCCTCTAAAAGATAAGAGCCAGTTTAGAAAATATCTAAAGAATAATAGAGGTAAATAAAATTGAAAGTAATCTATAAAATCTGTAATTATTAAGTTCATATTTTAACCTACTTTGTAACCAAAGCCAAACAGTATTGAAAGATAATACCGAATTAGAGCAGGAATTTTCAAAGCGAGTTCTGGAATTACAAGGAATTGTCCACAAGGTAAGTAGGATGTACTGTGATAACGAGGAGCACCGAAAAGACCTGTTTCAAGAAATATTGATTCAACTATGGAAATCTTATTCTTCATTTCGAGGAGATTCCAAATTTTCAACTTGGATGTATCGAGTAGCTATTAATGTGGCAATTCAAGATTTACGAAAGACCAGGAAGAAGCAACAGCTCTTTTTTCTAACCAATCAATTTAAGGATACTTCAGAAGAAAAGAAATCTGAAGTTCAGGATGAAAAATTAAAATTGAAGTATAAGGCTATTGCTGGTTTAAATAAGGTCGAAAAGGCCATCGTGATGCTACACTTAGATGAAAAATCCAATGAGGAAATAGCAGAAATTGTCGGGATTACTCAGAACTATGTTCGCGTAAAGATGAACCGGATAAAAACAAAATTGTCAAAAATCATAAAAAACAAATAAGATGGAACTACTGGAATTAAAATCGGTTTGGGAAGCAGTCGTAGATGACACCATCGCAACGGACAGGGTGGATGAGTATGTCGTAGAAAAATCTATCAAAAAAGATTCTAAATCGGTTTTGGCCAAAATAAAACGAGTGATGTACTTAAAGTTTTCATTGGGCGCCCTTTCCTTGGTCATTTGTATCGTGATGCTCATAGGTTCGTTTATAAGCCCGTCAAAATTCACTTTCTACGAAGCCATTTTTGATATAACTGACAATCGAATTTTTCTGGTCACAATCATATTTTTTATGGCTGCAATGCTTTCTTGGAACTTCAATGCATTTCGAGAAATTAAGCAATTCGAGACCAGCTCAGCTACCGTTAAGGAATCCCTAAAGCAATTCATTGGCATTATGGGACGAACCATAAAGCTCAATATCTATTCTAGTGTGGTGTTCAATTCCATAGCATTCGGTTGGATATGCTATCTGTTGAATAACAGGAAGGGTTTTGCTGAGGGTATATTGCAAATAACCCTTATGGTTCTTGCCGCAATTTTTATTGGTGCTGTCTTCTTCTACTTCTTATCTCGATATGAGCAAAAAATCAAATTTGGAGACTATTTAAATCAGTTGAAAACCAATTTAAAGGACCTTTCAGAAAAATAATTTAATAAAAGTGTAATTCTGAATGACAAGTTGTAACCTATTGGGTGAACAAGCATAAAATTCAGATGAAAACAAAAACACGATTTAAAGATTACACTATCATTCAAAAAATAGGAAGTGTACTTATCATTATCGCAGGTGCAATAACGCTTGCCAAAATTGTAAACATTCTAAATGCAAGTCATTTTGTTGAGGAAGACCTACCCAATTATATTTTTCTAATCGGTGGATTGCTGGTGTTATTACCTATCATTTTAAAAAGAATGAAAGGCAACGATGCTTCAAAGAAAGCAACAATTTTCTTGATAGCGCTCAGCTCAAGTTTTGGTGTTATAGCTCAGGACTATTCTAAGCAAATTGCAGCTTTTGAAAAGAGCTTTTCCGAGAAATCAACTGTCCCTTTAAACGAGTTCGTAAGTCCAACATTGAAATTTGACCCAATACCTGTTACGAATACGCCAGCCATACTTAACAATATTGTTTCCAATCTTCCTAAATTAAATTCAATGGCTATTTTGGAAAGCTCTGAAGGTAAGGCAAAAGTAAAATATGACTTTGTGGGATTAGGTGTTCGTGAATCTCATGTATATTTTGATAGCGAAGGCAAATTTACACGGATTGAACTTATCGAGAACCTGATAAAAGAGGAAATGGAAGCACAAAAGAAGATGAAAGCGAGTGTGCAAGTTCCTAACCCGGGAACATTGGGTGAGAAATACCAACCAGAAAAAGTAGAATTCAATGCCACAGATGGTCTTTTGGTAACAGGAAGCCTTTACGATATCGGAAAAGACAAACCTATAATACTATTGTGTCATCAAGCCGGCTATAACCGTTTTGAATATGCAGACATCGCACCAAAACTCAATGAGCTGGGCTACAATTGTCTTGCTATTGACCAACGCTCTGGTGGAAACTTTGCTGAGAAATCCAATGCAACAGCTGAAAGAGCAAAAAAGAATGGATTGAAAAATGAGATGGTAGATGTACAACAAGATATCAAAGCGGCTATTGATTTCTTAAGTAAAAAATACAACCAAAAGGTAATTCTCTGGGGAAGTTCGTATTCGTCTAGTTTGGCATTGCAAGAAGGTATTTCAAATGATAACGTAAAGGCAATCATTGCCTTTAGTCCAGGCGATTATTTTGGAGATGCAGCACCCCCATTAAAAACTGCTTTCAAGAAAGCTGACAAACCATTCTTGGTAACGTCTTCCAAAGAGGAAGCTGCGACATTGACTGCTTTGGTAGGAACGGCAAACCAAAATGATAATCAATTACAGTTTATTCCAAAATCTGACGGGTTTCACGGTTCAAAAGCTTTATGGACAGGTCAAAAAGGAGCTGAGGAATATTGGAAAGCTATTACAAAATTCCTCAAATTAATAGACTAAACAAACAAAACATTTAATTCAGTAAGTATGACTTTAATGCCTTCTGATGGGTTTCCCTATTAGTACAATCTTATAAAAGATACAGATTGCCACTCACTTTATACTTCTTTGTCAACGTTTCTATTCCTTGAATCAATAGACGAAGAAAAGGCAACTTATCGTTATGCAGATGATAAATGGAGCATTAAGCAAGTAGTAGGTCATATTACTGACCATGAAAGAATAAAAATATCACGAGCGTTCTTACTTAGTAGAAAAGAAGTGGTACAGCTCTGGGGATATGACCAGAACTCACTAGTCGAGAACAGTCGTTTTGAAGAGCTTAGTTTTCAACTTTTGGTACATGATTTTAAGAATGTGAGAAAAGGAAGTGTCAGCTTTTTAAATGGATTGTCTAAGAGTCAACTAAAAATAAAGGGAATGGCCAATGAATTTGAAGTAACCCTATATGGATTTCTTAAGTCGATTGTTGGTCATGAAATGCATCATATTAGTATTATCAAAGAAAGATATTTTTAAAAGAATGAAGTTTATGAGTACTATATCCTGGCAAATAATAAAAGTGAATGTCAAAAAACGAATAGGATGGATGCTATGGGCAACAAACTATTTATTTCAGGTTTCTTGAGATTTAGCAACCATCCCGATTGGGGCATTTGGTATTCTACTGTTGGTTTTATGATAACTATTTCTTATAAAAAAAGTAATATGCGTTGAGTTTTAATTATATTTCTCTACCAACAAAAGACTATGATTTATGAATTCATATTTAATCACATATGACCTTATTAATGGAGGCGATTATGATACTTCCGTTCAATGCAGGGCTAGTTAGAATTGGTTAAAACTCAGTTTAAAAAAGACGGCACGGGCTTATTTAAGCCCGTGCTATGTCTTTGGTCTAGGGTTACAGAGGTTAATTAAGCAGCATCATTCTCTATAAAATGTTAGAATAGTATTACCACTCTGTAATTTGAGTTTTCCATCTTCAATACTATATTTCTCCGTATCAAATAGAACATTAAAATATTGAGACTCAAACGTGTTTAGTTCCTCTGAACACAACATGTCTGTACTGTACAACTGCTTAAATGAAATGGAATTCTCTGTTAGAGCTACAAGTTCGCCGCCGTACTGATTGCAGCTTGATATACCGTTGAGAGCATAAACAACCTCAGAACCATCATCTAATGAAAAGTCAACAGTAACCGGAGATGGCGGTACTAGAGTGTTTTCTGTAACTAGAGATTCAAGATTCCAAACCCCTGTAAGTGTCTCAAATTTCATTGCATCCACTTGAAGATTTACATTTTTAAGATTTGCATCTTCATTTTCACTGCATGAGACTGATAATAGGAAAGCACAAATCAAAAAGGATAATTTTTTCATAGCTATATTTTTAAATTTATGATACTTCAACTATAAGTATTCATCGAAAGATAAAAATCACAGCTTTAGATTTTTTTAACAGAAATAGGCTATAAACTCTTTACTTTTTTGGACAATATATTAGAATTACCTTCCGACTAATAAGACTAAGGACTGGTCTATAGCAAACAGTAAAGCCATTAAACCTAGTATTATTAGGATATTAAGAATACCAAATTTAAACCCTTTCGCATCTTTTACTGTTAATAATTTTGAAGTTAGAACCTTCAATGATTTGAAAACCTTTTCTTTATTAAAATACAAAACAAGGTTGAGTAATAGGAAATAAATAATGGCATTAACCAAGGCTCTTTTACTATCTAAAAAGAAAATATCAAACATGATGATATTGACCATAATAGGTATAAGAATTAATACCCCCAGAATTTTGGTTTTGTTCCAAAGCAGCATCCATGCGCCTATAATTTGTAATATTCCAACAAAGAGGATGTAGCCATAAGAATAGCCCATAAAGGTCCAAGCTAGATTGAATGCATCCGCATTTTCTAAAGTTATTGTTTTTACTTCTTCAGGAAGATTTCCTCTTCTATGGAATTGACCTCCCATTATTTTTCCTAATCCATAAAAATTAAGAAAGATGAAAACGTACCATCTGCTCACATATTCAAAGAATATATGTTTGTTCTTTTTAGAAATCATTATTGTTTGGTTTTCTCTAGTTTTTCTATTATCGACTTAATTCTTTTGTTTTTCGGGTCTTTACTAAATGCCATCTTGTAATTTTTAAGGGCTAACGTATTTTGACCTGTTTTAAGATATGTTTCTCCAAGGCTATCATATACATTGGCTGATTCAGGATTGGCTTCAATATTCCATTTAAAAACCTCAATCGCATAATGTGCCTTATCCTTTTCTAGCAGCTCATAACAAATCACCCTATCTGCACCTAGACTTTCAACGAGGATTTCATTTTTATGGCTAGTTACTGCAGTTACATCCAAACCGATATGTTTCGCATATTGAATAGCAAAAGTTCCAACACCACCAGACCCCGAATCAATTAATATACTTTGGCCCGATTTTCCTTTAGCATAATTCTTTAATGCTTGTATACATGTTAAACCAACCAAAGGAATCGAAGCTGCTTCTTCAAAGCTTACATTATTTGGTTTTTTGGCAACATGTTCTGATTTGGCTATAACGAATTCCGAAAAGCCACTGCCTTTATAAAGCGGTAATCGTGCAAAAACTTCATCTCCTTCTTGAAATGAGATGACTTTTCCACCCTTTGCATTTACAACACCGCTAATATCAAACCCAAGCTTCGGTTTTTTTGTTATTGATGGTATGATAGCTTTTAAGTCACCTTTGGCTATTTTGATATCAATTGGATTTAGACCTACAGCTTTTACTTCAACGAGGACTTCATTGTCCTTTGGAATTTCCTGTTTAGCTTCTTTGAACTGTAAAACTTCTGTAACGTCACCGTATTTTTTTAGCTGAAGTGATTTCATATTTATTGATTGACTGTTTCTAAAATCCAATTGGATACTAATTCTAATGCCTCAGGATTAAAAGTCTCGTCCAGGTTTTGATATTCACTCATCTTACAAGTGCTACATTTTTGAAAGAAGTGATTCAATCCTTTAAATTCCTTAATCTTGAAGCTTTTCGTTTTACCGTTTTTTAAAGCCTCTTTAATAGCCGTTAAATGAATGTCCGCTGGCACCTGTATGTCTTTTGAGCCATTAATGGCCAATACAGGACATTTAACCTTTTTAAATTCATTGGATGGATTATAGTCATAAAAGTATCTTGACCATGGCGAAGTTCTAGTCTCTACAAGCCCTTTAATCGTTTCGTTTGTCTTTTCATCGGAACCAAGCATAGGTCTTAGAATTGGTGCAATTGTTTTGTTGTAATGAATAGTAAGTTCTTTTTTAACGTCGTCAATATTCCCTTTTTTAGAGGCTATACTTATGGCTTCACGGATAGCGCTCTCATAGGCTTCCTCGCTAGGGACAGGAAAAGGTCTTGCGTTTTTTGAGACAATTAGTGATGTCTCACTACCTTGAATGCCTGCTCCTGCCAAGCTTACAATAAAATCAATATCCTTCTTCATTCTATTCGCAACTATGGGGGCTATTATTCCTCCTTCACTATGCCCAACTAATCCTATTTTTTCAACATCTTTTCTGCTTAAAATATATTTGACCGCACTTTCTACATCAGTTGCAAAGTCTCCTGTTGTTGCAGTCGCAAAGTCTCCTGTTGATTTTCCGTTACCACGGTCATCAAATCTTAAAACTGCAATTCCATTTTTGGTAAGATAATTTGATAGGACTAGAAAAGTTTTATGTCCAAAAACCGTTTGGTCCCTGTCCTGTCCGCCACTTCCACTGATTAGTATAACGGCTGGAAATTTAGTCCCTTGTTTGGGTTTTGTAAAAGTGCCAGCCAATTTTATACCTGTATTTTTATTGGTAAATTCTATATCTTCTGAAATATATGGATATGGTTTAATAGTCTCCTGAGGCTTACGGATTGCTTTAGTTTCTTCAGATGAAATATCATTTCTTTTAAGGGTCAATGGTATTTGATCAGTACCTTCTTGAAATTTACCTGCGAACTCCTTCTTAGAGCTATCAAAAATACCTTTATAGCCAATACCAAGATTGGAACCATCTACAACAAGTTCTTTTTCCAAAAAAGTTGTTTGCTTAGGCTTCAATCCTTCAACTCTTTGTGAAGGGATTGAAATGATAGTGATCAAATTACCACCAACTTCTTTGATATTGAATATAAATATGATTTCTTTTCCTTTTCCAAGGGTAACTTTACCACTCCAAATACTAGTAATATTCTGAGCATTCATGGACGTTATTGCAATGCAAATTATGAGTATTGAAATTATTTTTTTCATGTTTTTACTAGTTTAAGTTTTGGTTATAAGATTCCTTTACAGCTGTATTTATGAGCTATATTGTGTTGATTTATAATGTTTAAGCGTTGACTATTCCTCCAGTTCGCGTAGTATATCTTTAGCGTCCTCTGTGATTTTTGAATAGCACATATAGGCCCATCTAGCGAAGAAAAATAAAGCTATAAGTGCAATAGGTATAAACCATAGTAAATTATTACTATCACCAGCAAAAAAATCTTTTCCTTTACTTATTTTTAGAGCTACTGGTATCGCTGTTAGCATAAATACAGCGGATAGAACTATACCCCATTTTTGAACTATTAGAAAATGAGTTCTGCGTTTGGTAAATTCGATAATAGTGTCTTTATAATTCCTCTTTGACATGTCAATATTATTCATTCTGTAAATAGATGTTAATGATAAAACTGGCAAAAGAACCATAATTACAATACTTATAACAGCACATATTTTGAGTGGTAGTGTATCAAATACTTGAATATTCCAAATGACTATTATAAGTGCAACAAATAACACAATGGTTCCTGATCCTTCATATTTTAGGATAGCTTTCAGCTTATTGGTGTATTTCAACTTAACAACGTCCATAATTACCTTATCAGTTATTAATTTTTGATTGTCAATCTTTCTACTAAGCTTAGACCACGTCTCTTGTAACTCTGCTAGTTCCATTTTAGTTATTTTATGATAAGTGATTTTAATTTATTTTTAATTCTTCCAATTCTGGTTCCGACATTCGTTGTTGAAAGCCCAATGATTTCAGCAATTTCTTCGTGACTTTTCTCTTCTAAATAGAGCATAATGATTGCCCTATCCAATTGGTTCAATTGTTTTATGGTTTCGTATAGCTTTATTATCTGTTCCTCTTCAACCGTGTCTTTAATGTCTATTTTTTGTAGTTGCTCTTCGTCAATCTCAACACCTATTACTTGCCTTTTCTTTTTTTTGAGTTGTACCATCGCAGTATTTAATGCTACTCTGTACATCCAAGTACTTCGCTTTGATTTTCCCTTGAACGTGTCAAAAGACCTCCATAATTGGTATATCATTTCTTGCCTCAAATCCTTTGCATCAACTTCAGAATTTGTATATAAAGTCGAAACCTTGAAGAGAATCCCCTCATTTTCATTTATGAATTGAACAAAGTGTTCTTGGTTTGGCATTTAAAAAGTAGGCTGTTTGATTTATTAGTAGTGCAAAGTCTAAAAAAATCACAAAAAATTATTCTCTTTTTGAGAGAAATACGTTTAGTTTTTTAAATCCCTTCTCCCGAAAAGGAACTAATTTCTTGTAGTCCTCGCTTGAAAATAACTTTACTAATGCTTCTTGACTTGGGAACTCAACTACCATGACAAAATCTGGTTTCTCATCACTAACAAGAGTTTGTACTACAGGGTATTTGTCAACCACGGTAGCATCTACTGACTCGTATAGTGTGCGCATATTTGATGCATAATGTTCAAAAGATTCTTGTTCTTGAGGATTTATAAATCCGATTATAATTAGGAAAATTTTAAAGTTCATTTTTTGTATTTTAAATGTTCAGGATGTAAGTGTCCACCTAATGCGGAAAATCACAAATAATCTTAATATTTTTTTAATTATTTGTTTTTCAAATAGTTAAATACTTGTTTTAGAAAGAAAAACTAATTGAAATGGTGTTCGGTTTCAAAAAGACATGCGCCTTAGGGAAGTAAGTAATTACCTTAAATTCTTCAAAAACAAAAAAGGCCTAGATTAAATCTAGACCTTCCAAACACCAACCATCACCAATCAAAAAACCTATTTAGAATTAGGCGCTAGACAATTAAAAATATTTCCAGTGCACTTCTTTTCCTTCAAGTATATCTTTTCTCACTTTTTGCCATTCCCTATCCGCATCACTTATATATTTATCCTTTTCTTTCAAAAAAGCTTGTTTTACACCTGGACTCCAATTTAGATATAGTTTTTCGTCTACTATAGACCAACTATCGTTAGGGCGGCTCTGAGCGCCGTATCCATCGCTTCCATGACCAGACATGCCATAAGAACACCAACCTCCATACTGTGGTGCATATTTTTCCGGATTGGCTTTAAACAATTCGTAGTGTTTTCTAGAACTGAAGAGCCAATTGGCACCTTTCCATTCGTAATTGATTTCTTCCTTACCTTTTGTGGCTTCACCAATTTCAAAATATGCAACAGGGTCATAGCCGCCAATAGCATATCCATTATGTAATACCATGAACTCTGTTTGTGCCAAAATAGGTCGCATTTCGTGACTGCCATAGTCTTTGTCATATAGACTTGGCCAAAAAGTTTTTGCACCAGCCTTTAAACTTTTACTTACCTCTGGCCACTGTTTGTCTGCATACTTAGCATAGTTTTTTACATAATCTTTATTTTTTCGAAAATGATTCGCCCATTCTACCACATGTATCATGTATAGTTTGTCTTCAACTATAATCCAGCTATCTTCAGGACGGGTTCGTGCCGCAAAGCCCTCGCCACCATCGCCTGACATGTGGATTAATGACCAACCACCGTATTGAGGTGCATATTTCTCTGGGGATTTTTCAAAAAAGTTCTTGTGTTCTTCAGAGGTAAATAACCATGTTGCATTCTTCCATTCGCTCTTAATAGACTCTCTTCCTTTCAGAGCTTTTTCTTTAGTAAAGTAAGCGACAGGGTCATAACCTCCTATGGCATAACCATTTTCTAGCACCATGATTTCTGAGTCACTAAGATTTTTTTCCCAATCTTTTCTGTCTTTGACGTACTCCTGCACTGAATACTTTTTCAGTGTTGTGTTTTGAGCAGACGTTAATGTTGGTATTAAGCATACCAACATTAACGTCATTAGTTTAATTGTTTTCATATCGACATAATTTTTGTTGTATAATTGGTTTACTGTAAGAAAAGGAAATCACGCTGTTAACATTATTTTAAACATTGCACTTTTTTTGACCAAAAAACTAATTGAATAAATTAAGATTTTAGATGCCTTCCGAGGAAATCTTCCAGAAGTAGCCATGTAAGCCTGACCGCTTCTTCATCATAATTGGCTCCAGCACTGAATAAAGGCTGTGCATATCCATGATTTGCACTTGGATAAACATAAAGCTCTAAAGGCTTGTCAGGTTTTAATTGCAAATAATTCAGTGCAGCGTTAAGAGCCCATTCGTCGTCGGAACCAGTAATAGCTAAAAATGGAGAATCTAGTCTATTGAGAATATCAGCTTCAATTGCGTCATAATTACCTCCGTACACTACTGCTGTGCCTGCGAAAAGTTCAGGGTTCATAAGATTTGCTTTTAATGCATCCATTCCGCCTGCACTGAAACCTATTGAAACCAATTCCCGGTGTGGGCGTCTTAAAAACTCGATGGCACTTTCTAGTATAGATTCTGTATGCAGAGAGTTTTTATTATTCATCAAGACAGTGGCGGAGTCATTTGTGTCAGCAGTTTTACCGTTATATAAATCAACAGCAATGGTCTGATATCCTAGAGCGCCTAGACGTTCAACTGAACTCTTTGTCGCTTCTGTAACACCAAAATAATCGTGAACAAAAATGATACCCAACTTTGAACTTTCTGGTCCAGCCATATAAGCAACATGTTTTATGCCATTTGACTTGCCAATAGTTACAAACTTACCTTTGATATTTACTTTGTCCACTGTTCCGTTATTATTTTGACTTTTATCTATTTGTTGAGCACAAATAGGAGCTGTGTTTACTAGAAATATCAAGGAATACAGTAGAAGTAGATTAGTTTTCATAGTATTTTTTTTAAATAGACTTAATAAATAATTTTGTTCAGGAAATAGAAAATCACAGGGTTAATTTTATTTTGCGAGTGATGGTACTATCTACTTTTTAGATTACCACCATCATAACATTTTATTTGATGCCTCTTCTTTCTCTATAAATTGTCCAACCATGAACTAATGGCTGTTGCAGCCTCTTCTGCTGCTCCATTAGTTTCATTTTGCCAATAATGTAGTGATGGCTTATCCATATCATACACTGATATATTTGCTGTATTTTGCCAACCGCCAACTTGACTAGAGACACTTCCTGTTACCACATTTCTCATGGTTATTGGCAAATTGGAAATAGGGTCAATGGCACCGGGCGGTGCAAAATCTCCGGAAAGGACAAAACTTGGATTTCCAAAAAGAATCAATCTAGGTACTTCTGTTTGCTGAAAGTATTGGGCTATTTTTAAAAAGTCAGCTCTGTTTTGGTCATCAATTTCCAATATCCCTAAACAATCTCTATCAAAATGTAAAGCTAACCTTGACGCTGGTGTCGGAAAAGGTGAACGAAATTCTGTGGCTTCCTCTTCGCTTAACTGCGCTAATGCTGTTCTACCGAAAACCGGTTCCGACATTTCATTGAAATCATTGTTCAATAAAAGTGTTTCCACAAGAAAGTTGTTCTGAAGTACTAATTCATCTGCATTGGGACCTCTTAAATCCTGTAAAAAGGGTGGTAAGAAGTCTTGAGGAAAAGGTCCGGAGAAAACAACTTCGAACATAGCAATTGCATCTATCTTTTCGGGATACTTTGCAGCAAATAGTCCTCCTGCAAATCCGCCCATGTCATGATTTAGTAATCTAACCTTGGGAAGATTTAGTGCTTCAACAAATTCATTGATATACTCTGCATAATCATTTGAGCATGATACATCGCCAGTTTTATCCGATTTTCCAAAATTAGGAAGGTCTATGGCTATTATTCGATTATTTATTGATAGTTCAGGAATCATCTTTCGCCATAAATATGCACTTGTTGGCAACCCATGAATAAGTATTAACGGGATATCACCACTACCCTCATCTAAATAGTGCATTTTGACACCAGATTTAAGTGTAATGAAGTTGGACAAGTATGGATAATTATTATAAGCTAAGGAATTGCCGACCCTAGCATTGTCATCATCATTGTTACATGCTATGCATGTAAGCAGAATGATAAGTACGACTGTGAATATCTTTGTCATTTTCATAATTTTTTATTTAAGTTTTGATTTATTACATCAAAGTCTTCCGATAATATCTTAAGAACTTCATCGGTTTTATGCCGAAACTATTGTAGCAAAAACGGTGTCTGAACTTTTGATGGGACTCATTATTACGGGGTATGATTTTCGTTTCTTTTCTTCATTTGCAAGCAAGCTTATTTTCTCCCATGCAATATCACGTTCAACAATACATTGTGTTTGATGCTCATAGGTGGCTTGCTGATGAGAATTTGAAGGTTCAAAACTGGTAATGATTTTCGGTTTGGTGTTTCCAATTATTTCCTGATTGGCTTCAGGTATTTGATAATATCGCTCAATAACTAATTTGGGGTTTGTTTCGGAAAACAGGGTAAATCCAGCTATTTCATATATTTTTTTTGAGCATAGATGTATTTCTTGCGTTTTTTTTACACTAAAAAAACCGATTTTCAATTCCGAAAGCGCAACTTCTCGTAGCGGATGAATTTCTTTGAATTCGTCTGAATTAAACGCCCTATTTCTAGAATTTAAATCGGACCATTCAAAAATTCTAATAGCGTTAGGATTCATATGTTTGGTGCGGGCTTCTATTACATCAAAATTTGCAATCATTCTACCTCCATAAGCACCACTTATCTCCATTGCTTTTTGCAAATAATCCTCCAATAGTTTTGTTTTTTCTTCTTTAACTCTTAGAAAGACTAGGTTATATATTTTGTCTTTATAAAGTTTCAGGGTCAATGTAGTATCGGAATAGCCCATAGTTATTGTTTTAATCATATCGGATTTGTTTCTTGGTTTGTGAAGAAAGCCGATTACGTATGAAAATGTATTAAAATGAGGATTGTTATAATCAAGCTTCAGTACTTGTCAAATGAAACCAAATCAATCTCCAAAATTGCTAAATACTTCAATTTTGGGGATTGAGGTTCATTCACTCTATATTTCAATAAATCTATTGGAAAGAAAATTTTGTAAATACAAAATCTGCCTTTGCTATGGCACTCATCATTAAGGGTGCTGCTTTGGTTTTAAAATCTTCATTGGCAAATAGCTTTTTGTTATCGGCAAGACTATCCCATTCAACTATAAATTGCATATGTGGCTCAAACGTTGCTTGACCTTTTGAATTAACGGTATTGAGGCTCAATACAAACTCTGGGTATGTACCCCCGTAGCTTCGTTTAATTGGCTCAGAGACTTCAAAATATTTTTTGAGCTTGGCTTGTGCTTCTTCCCCGGGTTTGATATTGGCGCTACCGAATTCATAGACCTTATCAGAGCGAAAGGTTACAATTTTATCCTCTGGAACCTCGAAATAACCAAGATTCATTGTATTAATAGCCTCATCTCTAATTGGCGCAATTTTTTTATATTGTTTATTCTTCAGAAATTTTAATCTTGCTTCTGCGCTAGGCCATTCAAAAATTGCGACCATATTTCCGGGCAGTAGGGTACTCTCATTTTTTACCACACCAAAACCACCAATCATTTTGCCACCATATTGAGCCGCTAATTCTAAAGCTTTTGGGAAGTACTGATTGTTCAATTGCTCCATTTTGTTTTGCTTTATATCGGCAAAGGCCAGTTCATAAACTTTGCCTTTTTTGAATAAAACTGCTTGAGTTTTTACATCATGGCTTTCACTCGGTTTGGTAAGGTTATTTATGCTGTTTTCCGAGGTTTGAAGCAAAGCAATGTCCTTTTTGTTATTTTGTGACATACTACTTTGAAATATCAAAGAGAGAACCAGAAAGGATTTCAATGACAATAGTTTTAAATTTTTCATTTTTTTGATATTTAATGATTACAACTTTTAATAAAGCTTAGTGTTATACCAGCTTATTTCGGGTAAACTTATTATCATCTACTTAGTCAGTCTTAAATATGTAGCAAATGGGAACTATCGTGATAAAAGAGCGGAATTTTTGTAGTACTCGGGAAATTTGAGGTAAATGGGAATATATAATATTCGTTATTTTTTGAATATTTTCTTCAGTAATTTGTTCTTTGAACGAGATACAGGTACCCTTATGGGGAAATCCGAACCTTCCAAATATGAAGTTTTGGAATTACCTTGAAGTACCAAGTTGTTATTTAAATTGATTATATAAGAATTATGACATCGCAAAATACCATCAAAATCACTCAACTGAGATTCAATGTTTTTAAGGGTCGTTCTTAGTGTCTTTTTATGTATCCCAGAAGAATTTTTCCAAAATATTTTAGAATAATTATCATTTCCTTCTATATACAGAATCTGACCAACATCTATATCCAGTCTCTCAGAAGTCTGTGTGTGAATGGAAATTACGCGAGATGGTTCAGTTGTTTTTCTGAGTTCAATATTCGTTATTTCAAGATTACAAAGTATTAATAAATCCGAGTATTTACTATCCCCTCTGACAGCATCAAATATAGGATTGCATAAGAACTCTCCTGGAAGCAGACCGAGTGAATATTTCATGCTTTTTTCGATGTGCGTAAAGAATTTTTTTTCTTGGTTTAGTCCCAGTTTGATGATTCCCAATGTATAATCCAAAATACCTGTGTTCTTTTTTAGATTTAAATTGAAGACTTCGCTTTCTATATTTCTAGACTCTGTATAAAACCCGGATTTAGCATAGGCATAGGCTAAATAGGCGCAGTATATGGGATTGTTTGTATCTGAATCCTTACAATAGGTAAAATCTTCAATTGAGCTCTCAATGCGTCCTATAAAAAGATTTGTTAACCCTCGTAATTCAATAATGGGAAGTGCATTTCTATCTATATTCAAGGCCATATTAATGTATTTTAATGCCTCGCCATATTCCTTTTGATAAATGAGTATCCGAATCATCATAGCAAAATGAGGTATTGCCAGACCTTCTTTTTCTATAGTCTTTTGAGCATGGAATTTCGCTTTGTCAAGTTGCCTTTTATGAATTAAGTTCATTGCCGATACATGGTGCGCTTTAATATTATCTTTGTTTAACTTTAGGGCTTGTGATAAATTAGTTTCGGCTTGTTCAAAATTCCTATCGAAAAAAATGTCTATAAATGCAGCTGAAACATAGGATTCTGACCTTTTATTATTAATGATTATTGCTTGATTGGAAAACTTTCTAGCAGTTTCAAAAGCTTTTATCGGGTTGTCATAACCCATTATACCAATAATACTGTAACAATCAGCAACAGCTGAATAAGCAATTGCAGTAGTTTTGTTCTCGGCGATTGATTTTTTAAAAAAAGAAATAGCAAAAATCATTTCGTCATGAGTATATCTGTGCCAGTGATACAATCCTCTCAAATAATACTCCCTAGCTTTTGTCCTATCATATTCATCCTTTATTGTAAAGTTGGATTGCCCTCCATCCAAAATTCCTAAAATAGTATTGACAGTAGACTTTATTGAGGACGTCCATTTATCAATTTCCACGGAGATATCCATAGTCAATAACTCTTCCTCCGTATCAACTTGAAAAAGTCGTGTGAAGATTTTATAATCCCCATTTACAACCTGTACATTTCCTTCAATTAAATAGTCTATTCCATATTCACTTTTAAGTTGTTTTAATGCCTTTGGATTATTTTTGATATAAAGGCTTGTAGTTCTGGATGCTGTTTTTATACGTGAGGATTGCGACAATAAATAGATAATCTCTTCCAAAATGCCTTCAGAGAGATACTCTAGGTCGTTAAGGTTATTGATAAAATAAGGCAGTACTAGAACTTTTTTCAATCCTTTTGAATTATTTATATGTTAGACATCTTTTAGAGAATTAACTAAGGATATTCCACTTAAAAATTCCTTTCTGTAAATATTTAGCCCCAAGGCTTTCGTAAAATTTTATAGCGCTGTCATTGTCTATTTCAACCTCCCACCTAATCTTTGAAATATTGTTTTCTAATGCTATTTTATTAGCTTTCAACATCTTACCAACTTTCTGTCCCCTAAATTCTTCTAGGATAAAGACATCGTCAATGTTCACATGCTCGTTCCCTGACCAAATAGAATAATTCCAAGTATAGGAAAGATAGCCGATTAGTTGACTACCAATTTCAGCTACAATAACACCCATTTTTTTTTCACTATCAAATATTTCAGGTTCGTTTGTCCGTACATAAGCCGTTTGATTATGGTTCTTGGCCAATTCGACAATTAAATTGAAAATTTGTTCGCAGTCTTCTTCCTTGGCTTTTCTTATTAAAGCCTCTTTATAGTTTGTCATTTTGTTTTGCCAATTACATAGTAAGTTTTAAATTTTATATCCTAATATGATAACGATATCATAGTAGAATACTCTATCAATCATATTTAATTTGCTGCTTTAAAGTTTTTGTGATTGCAGAGTTCACGTTACCGGTATGCGAAGTGTCTTTATGCTCTATTAGCATCAATTTACATTCATCTTGTGATGTCACACGATGTTTAGTGTTCTTTTTTACCACAAACAAATCACCTGACTTTAATATGAACTCTGGCCCAGATTCAATTTCCTTTTTTAATTCTCCTTCAAGGATATAAAACAGTTCGTCACTATTGTCGTGATGATGCCAAGGGACTCTATTGCCTTTGATTTTTACTACTTTTACAAAGTGGTCATTTAGTTCTGTCATAATCTTTGGTGAATAATAATCTTTGATTTCGTTTAAAGATTTAGTGATATTTGTTTTTTAGTCTTCATTTTATCTTATTCCAAAAGTGATTTTTTATTTAATTGAATCCTAAGATTACACTGTGCATTACTGCGTGGGTAATTATAGCAATTCCCAACCCATATTTTAAATAAACCCAACCTGTAAAGGATGAAGCAGCGAAGTTCGCTAGGCCTAAATACATTACTACGTAACGATCATTTAAGTCAATATTTAAATGAAAAATTATTATAAACAAAAAGCTACTTATTAGTATAGAAATCAACTTGTTCCTTATCAGCAAATAAAGTCCGGAAAGAATAAGTAGATGTGAGATGGTCTCTGTAATTATTGCAGCCCATGGTGTAGTAAGTAGACGTTCTGTAAGGGTTCCAGAATTTTTAGGTACCTGTAGAAACTGATTGGCTACTACAATTAGTATCGAAATGGCTAAGCCAAGTAATAGAGGGAATGTGAGTTGTGGTAAGCTATTGCTGTGAGGGTTATTTTTGTTTAGTTTATTCAATATAGACATCGGTACAGATGCTTTCTCTGCTAATTTTAATCCTATCCAACTTGAAAGCATAACAATAACCATAGAGGCTGTAGGAAACACTATCCAAGTAGTAATACCGTTTTCGTTACCTACATTGGCTTCTATGAACGGAACATATAAAACACCAGATATAAAAGCGAGAAATGAGAGAAATAGAATTCTTCTATCCAAAATCATATTTATTTTTCTTATAAGTTCTATTTAGGGGCGAAGAATCACATAAAAATCATTTTTTAACATTCTAATTGTGATTTTTTATATCCAACAAATACAAATAAGTGGTAACAATAAAAATTTTTAGCTATGAAATCAAAAAATTCTTTTATTCTATTCAGTTTACTTTTATCTCTATTTCTAGTAGGATGCGATAGCAGCAATTACGATTCAGCACTATTGCAAGCAATTCCGTTAGTTCTTAATGGAAATCTCGAATCAGACCAAGCAAAAATTGAAGCTCTTCTGGATGAAATAATAAATTTATCAAATAGTGAAGTCTGTTCGGATTCAGGGAAATGGAATTTTACACCAATAGGTTATAAAGCTTGTGGAAGTCCAAGCCCAATCAGATATTTGGCCTACCCAAAAAATATAGATGTTGACGCTTTTTTGAAAATGGTTGAAGTACATAAGGTCAGTCAAAAAAAGCTCATTGAAAAGTGGAATCTTGCCTCTACATGCGAACTCATATTAGAACCAAAAGAAATCAAATGTGAAAACGGGGCTGCAGTATTGGTATATTAAGATAGCACATATTTAAATTATCAGAAAAGGAAGTTGAGACATTCTACTTCCTTTTTTCAATTTGTATAAGAATTATCCAATCTAAATGCTGAGTGAATCTGAATAATCTGCCATTCGTAATTTTTTTTCTGATCTGTTCGAACCTGTATGCTCAAAACATTTTTTCAGGTGAAATAGGTGCAGGTATCGGTCCAGTTTTCGGTGGTGAAAAGCTTTTCAGAAATAAGTTGGAGGCCAGAGGAGCGATATTTTCTGGAATTCATTACAAAATGGGTGAAAAAATCAGCATCGGAATTCTTGGTTCAACCTCTATTGCTCTTGATTTACCATTTGTAGAAACTGATATTCAAGGTGAAGAAATTACGATTTTGGATTCCTTTGATGTCAATGCGAACACGCTGTTGTTTGAATTACAATATCAATGGATTGACAAAAATTATAAGCCGTTTATTTCTTTAGGAGTAGGAACCAATTCTTTTGTTAGAAAATTATACTTCGATGAAAATGATAAACCAATACGTGCCAAGAAAAGCAGTTGGGCCATTGCACCAAAAATAGGTTTGCAAATAGAAAACTTTAACTTATCTATGAATTATTTATTTGCGGGTAAAACACCTAGTTTCAATGGTACAGATAGTGATGGTTTTCCAAGAGTTTTAAATGAAGCAAAGTTTGGTATATTCTACTTCTCAGCTAGCTATAATTTCGATATTAATCTTTAGATTACACAGAAATATGAACCTAATCTCCTTGTGCTACAAAATTGATAATGTTTAATAATCTAAAAAATCAAGCCCCTCTGCATTTTTGGGCGGCTCAATTTTTAAAAGTTTGGTTATCGTAGGCGCAACATCAATGGCTTTTATAGTTCCTATTCTTTTGTTGGGAATGTTAGGGCCGATAGCATAAAATATAGCATGCATTTCTCTGATATTTCCTAAGTTTCCATGTATACCTAAACCCGTTTCATTCATAAAGCCTCCTAATAAAAATTTTTGTGCGTTTTTATTAAGATGCTGATAAGCATCTTTCTTGAATGCATTAGGAACTATAAAGCTGTTCAGTTCTGGAACTATCTTTGAAGATAATGACCAACCTAAATTAGCACTCACAAATATATCACCCGAATTCGTTGGATGGTAAAGTCCATAGGGCTTCATTTCGGATGATTTAAGAACAAGTTTAAATATTTCTTCCCCCGTTTCTGGGTCTTTAAGATTTTTTAAAGCATTGGAAATGGTATCGATTATAGGCTCAAATTCAGATTTATCAACAATTCCGCCGTTATTTCTTTCTTTTAGATTCACATATATATGAGCTGCAGGTCCAGTGGAATATCCTCTTACCTGTGCGTTTTTGGCGTTGACGTTAAACCCTAGTTCGGATAAATAATTATTAATCAAAAGAACAGAGTGTACAGAAGCCATTCCGTGGTCTGAAACTATCATAACATTTATTTCTTCATCAGTCTTTTTAATTATCTCTAGTAAAAACTTATCTACTTTAGAATATGCCCATTCCACATATTGATTATACAAATCTTTTCTTTTACCCTCGTCCATATGATATTCGAGTTGTCTAGGGTCATTCAGAAAGTATCGATGTTGTACATCATCAATTAGCGTGAAATATCCTATAAGTAAATCCCAATCGCTTTTTTCGATATTTGCCAATATAAGCCCTTGGTAATACGCTGCAAGTCGCTCCGCTTGGTCAAACCACATTTTTTCTGTAATTAGCCCTTTGCTGAGCATTCTATTGTCTTGTTCACATGGCCATATCCCCGCTGTACTTTCCATTCGAGATTTAAAACTGTCTGGACTGCCTGGGTTGAATCCAATTGCTCCCAGATATAACTCACCAATTCCCTCTTGCTGAAAATCTTTTAAGTAACACTAGGAAGCTACATCTTGTCCATCAACTTTAAACTTCAATTCTACCCAAGTTTCTTTCTGTAAGACTCCTGCATAACCATTGGAAATATCTAAATCAAAATCTAAGATTACCCTGTCATAATTAATTTCCCCATCAAACGTACTATCCACCGCAAAGGCATATAAGGGTATGTGTTCTTTAGTTTTCGAAATGGTATAGCCCATTTTACTGGTAGATATCATCTGCATGTAATTTTCAATTCCTTCGATTTTAGATTGTGATACCTTTTTATTGATAGTCGTTAATTCTTGAACACTTGAACCTGCAAGCTTTTTACCATAACTAAAGGTATTTGTTCCTCTCCTGTCTTTAGCGGTGTTATCTGCTCCAACAGCATTAATTGTGGTAACTTTTTTATTTTGTCTTTTAAGCATATTCCATAGGGCTTCAACTTCAATTGTAGTATTAAAACCAGATGTTGCCCGTGCCCCTTTGATGATATCATTTGGTGCCAAAAAGTTATTGCCAACCACACCGGTGGTACCAGGATTTGCGCCTGTAAAAATTGAAGTATGCGATACGGCGGTCGCGGCTACATTGACGGGAATCATTTGTTCAGCATACATTCCGTTTTGACGCATCAGTCCAAATGCACCATTCTTTGAGAGTACATTTTGGGCCAATAAATCATCTAGAATCCAATCTGCGGCTCCATCAACCGAGATTAGAACAACTCGAGGTTTGTTTTCATTTTTCTGAGCATGTACTGGTTTAGTGATTATTGTAACAAAAAATAGAATTATAAAAAGAATAGAGCTGTTGAGGCGTTTTGGGAGAATTAGGGTGTTGCGATTTTTCATATTTGTTGTTATAGACATTCTTCTTAGACTTGAAACTGATAGGGGTTGTATTTGAATATATTCTATCCTTGAACTTTTTTATTGTTTCTCACTCATTTCCAAAACCAAGTTTTTCCAAAGAGTGTTTTCAAATTTTCTGGAGAAAAATCCCACATGACCTATCTTGGAAACACCCATTTCTTCAGGTAATATTTTATCTATGGTGATTTCTGAATTTTTATAATATTCCAATAATTTGTTACAAGTTATTTCGTTGGCTATTGGGTCGTCAGCAATTTGAATGGATTTTATGGGAATATTTATTTGGTCGAAGTATAAAGGATGTAAAGATTTTGCAAATTCTATTTCAAAATAGCTGGGGTTTGTGCACCACTTTTTCCACTCTTCTGCCACACCTTTAGGAAGATTTTCACCCTGTTTTATAATTTCAGCATTTACATACCCATAGATAGATATTGATAAAGGAATATACACAAACCATAATGGCGGAAGAATCCACTTATAAGGTTTACCCATATCTTTCCAGTATCCTGTTGAAGAAGCTATGAGGTAAAGTTGGTCTATTTTATGGTTGTTTTCCATTAGCCCGACCATTTGACCGCCCATACTATGGGCCACAATTATTTTTTTATCGTCTGGATAATTTTCAAGTACCCAATTAAAAACACCGGTCATATCCTTTTGTCCCCAATCCCTAATATAAGCCTCAAATCCCTTCAAGGATTTTGGCTTTGAAGCACCAATTCCTCTGTAATCAAAGGTTAAGGTAGTATAACCATTGCTTGTTAGATATTTAGCAAAATTAGCATACAGTACTTGTGGAACGCCAGTGCCGCAATGTATCTGAATGAACCCTTTTGTAGTTAATTCAGGTTCTCTTAAGGTTGCAGAGAGATTATAGCCATCTTCCGCAGAAATTTTGATGATTTTTTCGGTCATATGCTCCTATGATAAACAACAGGTTGCTACCAGTAAGTGTTCGTTTATATTTTAACATCAAACTATAAGTATTTAAAAAGAAATTAAAATCACAAGTGTCATAAACTTTAACGTTCTCTTATTTCCCTCCCAATATTTGTTAAGGAACAATACGTAAACTATTATCTAAAGTTTATAAAGTTAAATCAGATAGTATTTTGAGGTTTTTGGCACATCCGAAATGAGGAGACAAAATAAAAATACCCTTTTATGTGATTTTTACTCAACTCTGTATACTAATAGAATATTGGAGGATTCAACAGAAATTGATTTCTACGAAAATAATTTAAAGTGAAATTATTATGATTCAAAGTAATGAGAGTGCCCCATCAAAAATCGGAAAAAGAGTTTTGTTATTTGTAATAAGTACATTGCTATTTGCATTATGGTTTTGGCTTTTTACTTAGAATGTACAATTGCGCAATGAAATGAGAAATTCAATCTTACTTTTTTTGGCTTCCGCTTTTTTTCTAAGTGCGTGTTCTAACGATGATAATTTAGTTCAACCAGATGTTTCCCAAAAATTAATCGGGAATTGGATTGCAACAACATTGATAGTAGAAGGAGAAGTATTTCCCTATGACGGTCATGAAGATTGTGGTTTTGATGTGCTACAGTTTAATACAGAATCCCTTGGTCGCTATACTGATATTTTCGAATGCGAAGAAATAGCAACTGTTTTTGAATATAAGGTTGTGAATGAATCGATCGAAATTCAATTTGGAAATACAACAATGGTTGGTTCAATCATTGCTGCTTCAGAAGAAATACTTAGTCTTGAGCTTGAATACGACTTTGATGATGACGGCGATACTGAATTTGTAATTGAAAATTATGAAACTGGTATTAGTATATTCTGAAGAATGAAACCTTTACTGGATAATCGAATTCAAGAATGGTGTAGGACAAAAGAACTATCTCAAATAGAGTTAGCCAAACAGTTAAATATTTCAATACAGTCACTTTCAGCAATAGAAAACAGTAAGACCAATCCATCAATTAAGATTGCCTTGAAGCTCTCAAAAATATTTGATATTGATGTAAATGAAATTTTCATTCTAACCCAATAACCCATATGAAATATCAAATCCTCATTTTTACTGTAGCACATTTTGTTCTTTTAAGTTCATGTGTAAATTCTGAAAAAAAAGAAAATGAGCCAGAAAAGATGAAAAATCATAAAACGGAAGAAAAATTGAAAGAAAATATAGTATTTATCCATGGATTTCCGATGAGTGCTTCCATTTGGGATTCTCAAATAAAAGCATTGAGCAAGAACTATAATTGTTATGCGGTTGACCTACCTGGCTATGGCTCAAATCTTACCCACAACGGCTTTAATCATTCCATAGATTCTTACAGTGATTACGTTTTTCAATACATAAAGGAAAACAATCTTAATCCCGTACATATTGTGGGAATGTCAATGGGCGGTTCAATTACATTAAATATATCTCGTCGCTATCCAGACATCGTTAAGAGCATGACGGCTATACATACCAGTGCCATTGTTGATACCGATGAGGACAAGAATAAAAGGGACATTACGATAACTGCTATAAAAAATGGAGGGCTAAATGATTTTATTGATAGATTCGCAGACCGCCTTTTGAGTCCTAATGCTAGTGATGATATTCGAAAAATGTATATTTCATTAATGAAAGAGGCTTCTAAAGAAGTTGTTATTGCTGGATACACGGCTATAAGAAATAGACCTGATGAGTTCAAAAATTTAAAAAAATTAAAAATCCCCGTTTTAGTTATAGCAGGTAAGGATGACATTGGTTCTTCGCCAAAAGAGATGAAAGAAATGGCTGATGCTATCCCAAATTCTACATTTAAAGTGATTTCAGATTGTGGACATGTTGCACCATTAGAAAAACCACAGGAACTAAATAAGTTTTTGTTGCAATGGTTTCAAAATTATTAATATATGATTTAAGGTATTGGATATAAACTATTCAAAAGAATCAATTATATAAACATCAAAAGTTAATATGCAAAAATCAATAATAACATTCAGCATCATACTCTACGCTTTCGCCGTACCGTATTTAGAAATAAATGAAAGCCACGTATTCAACCCAGATTGGACACCACATGCTAAGATTCATGAGGTATGGCAATTGATTACAAATAGTTCTATTGGTTTGTTGTGTTTATGGCTAGTATGGGTTAGAAAGAACTATTTATTAGGCACAATATTAAGTATGCTCGTAACTGGTGGCTTTTTGTTGGCTTATGCACTTCAAACTACATATGGTGGTTCAATGAAATATTTAGATGGTACCGAAAAAACAATCTTAGACATAAACATTGGAGTTTTCGGTTTTGGTATTGCCTTTTTTCTGCTTGTAATTTCATTGATAAAGACAATTAAAACAGACAAGTGAGATTATTACTGTATGATGCTGTGTTGATGTTTGGTATTTTTACTTAAATAAAAATTTATTGACCCCCAATTATAATGTCTAAATAAGCTTATTGGTTTGGTGATAAGTAGGGCAATGAATATCTTCCTTGATACACTCTTCTATTACATAGTTGATGAGAAATTCTTTTTCGTTTGGCTTATTTTTTTCATAATCTATTTGCAAGGATGATTTGGATTCAAAAGGAAATTTTGAAAGTAAGCTTAAAGCAGTTTCAATATCTTTATTAGTTAATTTTATCCCTTTAGAAATAGCTAATTTCCTTAGTTCTTTCATCATATCCTCCAAAATCAACATCAAAGGTTTATTTTCAAGAAGTTCTCCAAATGTAACATCATAGGCGGTCGTAATAGTTGCAACAGGAGCAACGAATAGATATTTTTTCCATAGTACTGGCAGGATTTCTTCTTCGTATGAAATGTCTATACCAGCTGCTTTCATTACACTAAGTAATTCTGTGTGCTCATTTTTTTCTTTTACTCCTCCAACAAATATTTTTCCAGAACCTCCTAGATGTTCAATATTGCCTGGTGCTTTGATGTTAGAAGCCACATAGATACAGCCTTCTAATAGGTTCAGATTTTTGTCAAATTTATTGAAGATTAAGTCTTTTGAATTGACCATATTTTGTAGTGTGATTACAACACTGTCCGAGTTCAAACATAGATTAAAGTCTTCTAGTGCCTCAATGAGCGCGTATGACTTTGTAGCCATAATTAGAACATCTAATTCACCAATCTCGTTTGGATTGTCAGACACCAAATGAGGATGTAAAAATTCAGTTTTATTATCGTGGTGAAATATGAGTCCTTTTTCACTAACAGCAGTTTTTGTTTTTCCTCTGCATATAAATACTATTTCCACTTCCGTTTGATTTTTTGTGTAAAATCTTGCAAGAGGTGCACCAATAAATCCACCGATTCCACCAATTCCAAGTACGCCTATTTTCATTTTAATAGTTTATTGATTTCCTTCTTAAGTGTGTAGTAATCCTGTCTCCATTGCTCATTATCATATGGTTCCGCTTGTTTGTTGTAAGAACCTCCTGGATGTATATATCGAATAATTCCTTCCTTATCCATTAGGAAGCTAACAGAAGTGTATTTTCTAGGCACATCTTTTGGCCAATACTTACTAAGCGATGTCCAATCTTCGTCAATTGCAATTGGGAACTCGAACTTCTTTACATCTGCGAATTCCTTTACCTCTTCCTCGGTAACCTTTCTGCCAAAAGGTTTGGGGTGGTACATTCCAATAACTTCGAATCCATCGTTTTTGAATTCTGAATAGAATTCATTTAATGTAGGAGCGCTAGCACGACAATATGGACAGGTTTCTAGCCACCATCTCACCAAAACGACTTTTCCTTTTAAATCAGATAGTTTTAATGGAGTCGAATTGACCCACCCTTTGACTTCCCACTCAGGGGCATTTTTGTTTAATAAACTTGTATAGTCTTTTGTCTGGGAATTGACAATATTGTAAGAACCAAGAACTAGAATAAATACTATTATCTCATTTTTCAGTTTCATGGGTCATATGTTTTTGGCCTTTACAGCTTTTATTCGTTCTACATATGAACTTGGGGCGCCCTCGATTGCCTTATCTATATATTTTAAAAACTGTTTTTTATTATCATCAGCCAAGTAAACTTGTGAAAGCTGGAATTCTGCCACCCAGGCATTTGTAGCTTTAGGAAACTTTTTTAAAGCGGCTAGGTAATTTCTTTTTTCAATTTCTCTTAACTCAAAAGTACTTGCTTGACGACCAAAGAACATCATGATATTTAAATTTGGCGCAATTTTAAATGCTTCATCTAAGAGTTCGTTGGCCTCGTTGGCTTTATCATTTAAAGCTAGTAGAATAACGTTAGTAGTTAGATTTGGAAAGTTTTTAATGCCTCCATTTTCTTCATCAATTGCTATATTCGACCAATATAAAGCCTTATCAAGATGGAAATTATTATTCGTTAAATACAATGCAGCTGCCTGATGCCAACTACTTTTCGTCCCAGGATTGATTGCTTCAAAAGATCGCTCGTTGTCCAATAGATACTGGTAAGCTATTTCCTTTGTGTTCACTTGTATGGGAATTGACATCCCCAAATTCTCCCATTTCATTTTAAGGGTTGCAGAATTATTTGATACTTCTTCAAACCCAAACGTCAACTGTTCATAGAATATCTTAATCGAATCCATCTTTGTATTGAAGCTTAACACTACATCTTCTTCTTTGTAATGCATAGAACCCCATCCTGAATGATTTTTGGATATAAGAACATCAGTAGAACCATCCTCTTTTATGGCTGAAAAAACTGCATATTTACCTGCTATCAATTCCTTGTCATTAATCTTTAAGTTGTGGTTAAATTCAATGGTAGTATTATTATTAGCTCCCATCCTCCACGGTGCTGTACTAGAACCATCTGCAGCTGTGTATTGGTATCCAAAAGGAATCAATTGACCCCATATTTTTCTACCATTGACACTTGGCCTAAAATATTCAACTGTAACATCTGTAATCCCTATACGTTGCATAACTTTCGCTTTTGGGCTTGCCATTGGTAAATCTTGCGCTTTAATTTGGTTAATGCTGAAGCAAATCATTAATCCCAACAAGAAGTTGATTTTCATTGATAGATAGTCTTTATTCCATTTCATGATAGATGAATTATTTGTTATTATTTAGTTAGTAACTTTCCTTGTCCATAAATCACACCCGATGAATGAAATTTTTTATTTATAGCCTTTTTAAATAATTATTAGGCTCAGCTCTAGCCATCCAGTTGGGGTTTATATAGGCATATGTGATTTCTTTCTTTGAATTTATTACATATGTTGCAGGAATCGGAAGTTCAAAACTGATATCCCCATTATGTTCTGGTATATCCATTCCGAAAGAATGGTGGATAGTTTTTAATTCGTCGGATAATGTAAAGCAAATTCCAAATTGTTTAGCGACTTCATTACCTTTATCATAGAGTATGGGGTACTCATACCCATTTTCTTTTTTCAAATGAGCAGATTTCTCTTTTCGTTGTGGGCTAATCACAAATAAATTAGAGCCACTTGCTTCAATCTCATCGATATTTTTTTGCATATGTTTAAAGTCGATATTGCAAAATGGACACCAATTTCCCCTATTAAAGCTAATTACAGCTGACCCCAATGCTATCATAGTATCGAGCGATATTTTATGTCCTTCAGTATCCTCTAGCATAAAATCAGGAGCTTTGTCTCCAACATTTAATGCATTATTAGCCAAGTCACTTTCTGAAAGTTTGCCTATTTCTGATGCAATCGTATTTAATACTTCCGCCGGTGCATTTTCAGACATTTGTTGCGCAAATGCTTCTAGTTCATTTTTTAAATCCATAATCGTTTATTTCTCCAGTTTTAGTTATCTTTTATCTTAACCCAATTAACTTCCGCCATTTTTTCCATTTTAGCCTCGTTATTAATCCAAGGAACTATAGTGTTGAATGGCTTTCCTTCATAATAATCATTAAAGAATAGATAAAGCTTGCCGTCATCTACTCTAAAGGTCTCTGGGTCAACTGTTACTTTTTGATTCATCTGGGCAACAGCAAATGCACAATAACCATCATACATTGGCAAATATTTTTTAGGATTAGTTTTAAATGCTTTTAAATTATCGCTACTAGAGAAATAATAGATTGCATCTTTGTGGGTCATAGAAAATTCTTTGCTGCCTCTTTTGGCTGTGTTTTCCGTAAAATAGTTGACTACATCATATCCGTTGTTGGCAATCTTGTCCTTGTTTGTGTTTACTTTTTGTGCGTTTACTAGCAGGGAAGATGTTATGAATATGAGTCCTAATAGTTTAATTTTTTTTATATTCATTGCAATTGGTTTTAGAATTATACATCAAATTTAATTCTCATATTTGTACTTAAGCATTTAAAAAATATTATATTTTTGTCAAAACGTACAAAATTTTGAATCTAGATGTTTTAAGTGATATCCTAAATCATACACGATTAAAAAGTTCAATATATTTTAAAGCTGATTTTTCGGCACCTTGGGGAATGGATATACCCAAAGGCTCATTTGCACAATTTCATTTAATTGTAAGAGGGCAATGCCTATTGAGAACTAGAAACCACTCCAAATCGCTTTTTGCTGGTGATATTGTGGTCTTTCCAAACGGAACTAGCCATTGGTTGGCAGATTCTGCGAATAGTAATAGGTCTAGCGGTTTGGAAATTGTTCGGTCAATAGCTGCGGGAAAGTCTTATGTCCAAAATGATTCTATAGCGACCACACTGCTATGCGGCCATTTTGAATTAGATGAAAATTTGAATCATCCTTTTTTGAGAGAGCTTCCAGACATCATTCATTTGGCAGATTCAGAAATCAAAAGATTCACTTGGCTTAAAGGAATAACCTCACTAATAATAGAAGAAATGGATTTTGATATGGCAGGTCAAAATCTAATTATTAATAGATTGGGGGAGATACTATTTATACAAGTTTTGAGAGCCTATATTGAGCAAAATAAATCTGATAAAGGTTTTGTAGCAGCCTTAAAAGATAAGCGAATTCGGAATGTTCTTGGTTTTATCCATAATAATATCGAAAAGTCTTATTCATTGGGAGAATTGGCTCAAAAAGCTGGAATGTCTAGAACTAGCTTCTTTAATCTATTCAAGGAATTGGTTGGTGTGACACCTAAACGATATAGTGTTAACCTGAAGATTACCAAATCAAAGGAGTTACTTAAACATACCGAGAAAAACGTAGCAGAGATTTGTCAAATGGTCGGTTATAATTCTGAGTCGTCTTATAGTAAAGCATTCAAGGCCAACACTTCTCTGACTCCCATGGAATACAGAAAAGAAAAACGTATGTAAAAAATGTGATTAATTGTCACTTGATACTACTTATATCAAAATTTAGACAGGCTTTTATATGATATTCTCAAGAATCAAAATCACATTGCTATTAACAAAATAAGATTGAGCAATATTTTCTTGGAGATGTGGTAAAAGGAAACAAATCTTCAATAGAGTACATTGAAAATTATTATTCTCTAGAGCAAATACCATTTTTGGTAAGAGCGCTGGATTTTGAATCAAATGATAGATTTTCATTCCCATTCTTAACTTATAAAATGGAATTACCATTGTTAGCGAAATCATTTGTTGGCGATTTTACATTAGATTTACA
>JBATTK010000116.1:0-19171 GCA_049670505.1 Saonia sp. | reverse complement strand
TCACGAAATGCCCTAAAATTCCAAGAAAGCATTCCCAACATAAAAATGATAACGGTAACCAAGAAAATCCTATTATCCGTAAGGTCAAAGAAACTTTCGTAAAAAGTGAATTTTTCCGGTTCTATAAAAGAGCCCGTTAATAGGGCTGCACATAGAATCACGGAAAGTCCGCCCACGGAAAATTTCAGGTACATTACCCGTTTTATTTTGGCCAAAACCGTTTTTGAATCTTTCTTTATGGATTTGGCAACTACAAACTCATCCACATGCTCTTTTGAAATGGTTTCCGCTACCACTACATCCCAAACTGATTTTAATTCTAATAGCTCCATCCTAGTTTTTATTTATGGTTTTTGATAGTTTTGTTTTTATCCGATTCATTTTTACACGAACATAGTTTTGTGAGATGCCCACGATTTCAGCAATTTCTTCATTGGATTTTTCATCTAAATGCAACATTACAATTGCCTTTTCCATTTTATTAAGATCTACGATTGCATCGTGCATCATTTTTAATCTTTCGTCCTGAAGCTCTAAACCTTTTTCTTCCGAGGTATCTTTAAATTGATTGGTCTGGAAAAAAAGCTGTCGTTTCTTTTTTGTTTTTCTAAAGTCCTGAATGGCCACATTAATTGCCACACGGTACATCCATGTGGAAAACCTAGAATCTCCCCGAAACGATGGATATGATTTCCACAATTGTATCAATATTTCTTGGAACAGGTCTTTTCTATGCTCTTCGTCATCACAGTACGTCCTACTCACCTTGTGGATAATGCCCTGCGATTCCTGAACACGTTTTGAAAATTCTTGTTCTAATTGGTCTTTGTTTTTCAATAGTCTTTGGCTTTGCTATGAAGTAAGTTAAAAAAGTAAGCCAATAATTACAGTTTTTATTTGATAACTCATTAGAGCATGAATTCCCTTTTTGCATAGCAGGGTCTATGAGTTGAAATTTATTTCTTTAAAACAGCCGTTTTTATTTGAAGAGATCGCTTTTCACCAGCGGGAAATATAGGCCTAAGGTGTCCATTTGTAGATTTTTTTAACGGTTCCGTCAATTCACCTTTTTAGTGCCGATAACATTTTGATTTCCGGAATTGTTACAACCAAGAAAGGACCCTGCTGCATAAATGGATGTCAGATAGGTTCAATAGTCTGCTATTTTCCTTGACCCATTCTAGATTGCGTCATTAGCTATTCTTTAAGAAGTATTTTATACATCCGCATTACAAATGTTGATTAAGTATCCCATAAAAAGAACGTGGCTGTTGCACAACCTAAAATTTTAGAAAAACATGCATTTTCAGCCTTAAAGAAATTTGTAAGTTACTGATTTTCAGTATTAATTTTTTTTAAAACTCATAGAAATAACATGATTCAGTTAAAGAAGACAGTTGTGCAACGGTTACGAACCTTTTATGGGACTAGCTATATACTGGATTTTTAGAAACTCAAATACACATTCTTGGAATTTTACTGCAAGCACAGCTCATGCTGGCTAAAAAATGCCCAAAGTACGGAACTTGCATTGATGTCCTCATTGGTTTCCCCTGCTATTTCCTCATAGCTTGTATTCTCGACCCCTGGCCAGGTATGACCGCCTCCGTTTATTCTGTAGAAGCTAATATTGGCGTTGCAATCGCAATCGGTGTATTCGTAAAATGTTACGGTAGAATTGTCCGTCGTATCGGTGTCGGGTAGGTTCACACCATTATTTGAAGTCAGACAGGTGTTGTTCCCGACCCAATAATCCACCAGCGATTCTATTCCTTCTATAGGTGATGGATTATTGGCCACTGTGCCGCCTTCGTAGGGCACGAAACTATCCGCATCGCCGAGCATGAATATCATGGGTATGTTTTGTGAGGTAGCACATTGGTTCAGCACATCCGTACCTATGGTGCTCCCTAAAGTCCCAATTCCGGCAAATGTATTCTCAAGCTCACAGGCCAGTTTTTGGGTCATAAAACCTCCGTTCGAAAAGCCACATACATATATGCTATCGGAGTTGATATTGAATTCCGTTTCAAGTTCCACTATAAGTTTTTCTATAAAGCCTACATCATCGATACTCATTTCAGTGGCACTGGTGGCACGTCCGTCCGCCCAACTATAGCCGGGAGGTGTAGGGCCGAACCCTTGGGGGTAGGCCACAAGGAAACCGTTTTGATCCGAAACGGGATTCATTTGTGTAAACCCCTGTACACTTTCGGCATTACCACTCCCCCCGTGCAAGACTATGACCAAAGGTGTTTCCTCGGTCCCATCATAAACGGGCGGTATATGCAGGACGTATTCACGGAGGTTTCCCTGATGTTCCAAAGTTCCTTCTATCCGTTCGGGAAATTCTTGAGGTTCACCGGTAACGACCCCATTTTCAGGATCCCCGTTCTGGGAGCATCCGGTGGATAAGAGCATGGCAATAAATAAGAATACTACTTTATTCATCTTTATGGATTTATAGCTTAGACTACAAGGATAAACTTTGGTTTAATGTACTGTGATAAAATCGGAACTTTCCTTAGGCCCAATATTTAAGTTCTAACCAAACGAGAAATCCAGGTTTTTATTTTCATATCGTCACTTTAAGGAATGAAAATTTCGCTTTGGGCGCAAGCGGTTTTTATGTACGACCGATAATTGTAAAATGTAAAAAAAAGGGGCTACCAACACCCAATAAAATTAATGTTCATCGTTTCGGGGAAGTATTCTCACCATTATGGAAATACATTTGAGGGTAACCTAAAGGCAGATTAAAAAGAAGGTCGCCCCGGTTTTAAAAAAATATCTAATAAGGTATGGCCAGCTAGGCCATAATTGTCTTCCAAACTACCCTACTTAAATTCTAAATCCCCCATTTTTTCTTTGCTCCATGTGCATAAATGGGCAAATATCGGAAGCAACGCTTCGCCTCTGTCCGAAAGCGTATATTCCACTTTTGGAGGTATTTCCGAATAGGCCTTTCTTATAACCAGACCGTCATACTGCAATTCTTTCAACTGTTCGGTAAGTACTTTCCGCGAAATAGAGGGCAGAAAAAATGCCAGCTGCCCAAAACGGAGGGTTCCATTACTCAGGACATAAATGATCAGCGGCTTCCATTTACCACCAATGATGTTCACCGCATGGGTCATAGGGCATTGTGTCGGGTTTTCAATAATTCTTCTTGACATAGTCGGTTACGTTTTGGTTACCACTTTCTTATAGTTACTAAAAGGTAACTGATTCCTTTTGTAAACTATTATTAGTTCCTTTACGAAACTAATTAACGCAAAATAATCAAGACCATGAAAAAATCATCCATTTATCTAACTATTGCACTGGTTGTCATGACTATGCAATTGAGCTGCACCAGTAGTAAAAACACCAGTGCTAGGGCGCATGAAAAAAATGCAGATACCGAAGCCAGTACTACTAAAAAACCGGAGCACCAGCTTGTCAGCACATCCTATTATGGAAAAGAAGCGGCCATAAAAGTGGCCAAGGACAGAGTAGATCTGTTATTGCAGGTGGTCAATGGTTTTGCTCCTGCCAAGATAAATGATGGCGATATAGGCAATATCAAAAAATTGGCCAATGAGCTTTACACTGAAGATGCCTTGGTATTTCAAAGCCAACCTTTTATTGACTCCCTGGAGTTTGGGGGCAAAGCATTTGTTCATGCCCTGGATTTTATCAACACCGAACTTGGTTCGGGAACAGCATTTTTAGAGCCGAAAAATGTGTGCGCGATCTATGCCTTCTATCCTGAAAATAGTGCCTCGGAAATCCACTGGGTAATGACAACGGCCGCCATGGTACCAAAATACGGGCAAGTACTCAATACGGTACTGATGAAAGCCAAAAAATCTAGCAGTGACTGGAAAGTGATTTACCATGAGTATATGGCCGCTCCTGCAGGTGGGGAAGGTTGTAAGGGTGCACAAGCTCAAAAAGTGCAGGAAGAATGGGTAGCCAAAGTGAATTAACACCTGACTTTATTGATGATGAAATCTCCACTACAACCATTGAACACCCTTTTCAGCATTGTCTTTCTAGTCTGTTTATCAATGTCGTGTGATCAGGGAGAAAAAAACACAAGGATAATGAGTGATACCGACTTCAAAGGTTTTTCTGCACCAGAAACCATATCAGAAGAATGGCGGGAGTATATTTCGCAGCTTCCCAGCCCTGCATTATTTCAAACGCCCGGACCGGATAATCTGGAAGGTTGGAGGACATTTCATGATAGCGGTGAAAAGGATATGATCAAAGCGAATTTTGGGTTACTGGAGGAGATGAATGTTCAGTGGGCGGAAAGTGAAATCAATCAAATTCCTGTATTGACTCTGATTCCCAAGGATTACAAAGAGTCAACGGCGATAATCATATACCTACACGGTGGTGGTTATACCATGCTTTCAGCTAAGTCCAGATCTGCCACCGCTGCGCTCATGGCCGAAAGCACTGGTCTAAAGGTCATTGCCGTTGATTATACCACCGCACCTTTTGCCAAATGGGATAAAATTCACGATGAAGTAATTCAGGTAATCAAAGGGTTGCTTAATGAAGGCCATTCCATGAATGATATCGCCCTTTTTGGCGACTCCGCTGGAGGAGGATTGGCCGCATCGGTCACGCTGCATTTAAGGAACATAGGCATGGGTTTACCCGCTGCGCTGGTATTATGGTCGCCTTGGGCAGATATAACCGAAACAGGCGATACCTATCAAACATTGAAATATGCGGAACCTCAATTTTTATATGACGCAACGCTCTCCAACTGTCGAGATGCGTATGCAGCACCCCAAGACTGGAAAAATCCCTATGTATCTCCGGTTTATGGAGATTTCAACAAAGGCTTTCCTCCTACCTTGATCCAGGGCGGAACCAAAGAAATTTTACTGAGCGGCTTCATCAGATTATATCAGGCCATTGATCAATCAGGGCTCGAGGTAAAACTGGATTTGTATGAAGGCATGGTGCATGTCTTTCAATCCAAATTGCCCGATTCTCCGGAAAGTACAATAGCCATTGAAAAATGCGGGGAGTTCATTATCCAATATTTGACTAGATCTAAAGAAGGCAACTTATGACAGCACATATCATTTATGCCCATCCGAACAATGGCAGCTTTAATCATGCCATTCTTGAAGTAGTCAGGAAAGCACTTTCCCAACAGGGAATAGAAGCCACTGTTTCCGATCTCTATGCCATGAATTTTGATCCGGTATTGAAAATTGAAGACAGGATAAAAACCAAAGGGGATGTCAAAAAAGAGCAGGACAAGATTAGCCTAGCCGACTGTATCATCACTATATATCCTGTCTGGTGGACGCAAATGCCTGCCATCCTAAAAGGATATATTGATCGTGTTTTCGCTTATAATTTTGCTTTTCAATTAGACGAAAACGGTTTTCCTATAAAGTTGTTGAAAGGAAAAAAGGGCATCATATTCAGCACTTTCGGACACCCTTATGACTACTATGAAAAGGAAGGCTATGTAACCGCTTTCGAGAAAACAGTTGACTCGGGCATCTTCGATTATGTGGGCATTGAGGTAATCAGGCATTTTTTCTTTGGCGCACCAGTAAGAAAATCAGAGGAGGAAAGAAAAAATGATCTCGAAGAGCTGGGCACGGAACTGATCGTAATATTCTCGGATCCAACGATAATCGGCAACTAAAAAAGTGCTAGAAGGAGATGTCTCCCTTCATTTATCCTATGTCTTTTTAATAAAAATCGCAAGCTGTTGAACAATAAACAATGAAATCCGATGGAAAAATTTATGGTAAAAATAGTTTTCAAATCTTCAGCAACACCTGAAAAGATTCAGCCACTTCTTGAGGCCGAGCAAAATCAAGTGAAGCTATGGATTAACAATGGAGACCTGGAAAAAATTTATCTTACTCCCGATAAGAGAAGGGGCTGGATAATAATGAAAGGCAATGGCAAAGTGGAAGTCGAAAATTTGATGAAAGAACTGCCTCTGTACCCCTATATGAAAGTGAAAATCTTTGAGCTGGGAGACAATTAATATCGACCAACCGGTCAGCACAATTAAATGAAGTAAAAAATAAAGAAGTAAAAATTTATGGCTGCAACAATTGACACTTTATCGAAAAAGAAAATCTTAATGATCACGGCAAATCCGTCAAAATCACCTATAACCGGAGCCCCCGCTGGGTTCTGGTATTCTGAAATGACCCATGCCTATTGGGAATTTATCCAAGTGGGCTATGAGATTGAAATAAGGAGTCCGGAAGGAGGCGATTTAGTGGCGGATAAGCTTAGCGACCCTGAGGATGAAAGCGGATATTCTGCTTATGATATATTGAGTATCGGATTTAAAAAATCAGAAGCTCACTCTAAACTACTGAAAAACACTAAATCAATTGATGGCGTAAAGGCGGATAATTATGATGCTATTTTTCTGGTAGGAGGACAGTCTCCAATGTTCACTTTTTATGAAAACATAAAACTCCATAAGTTGTTGGCCGACTTTTATGAGGCTGGCAAGGTAACTGCTGTAGTTTGCCATGCCACTTGTGTTTTGCTTAAAGCGAAACTATCGAATGGCGAACTTTTGGTAAAAGGGAAAACATGGACAGGTTTCGCGAATTCAGAGGAAGATTTTGCAGACTCCTTTGTTGGTTCCCGGATACAACCCTTCAGAATTGAGGAGGAAGGAAAAAAAATAAAAGACACTAACATGATTGTTAGCGGAATGTGGAAGCCTTTTGCCGTACGCGATGGGAATCTTATAACCGGACAGCAACAATACTCAGGAGCAGAGGCGGCAAAATTGATGATCGCGGCACTGGGTAGATAAGCCAAAAATAGAAGTGATATTAAGGGCCACTGGTAGTACATAGCTGATACAAGCAGTGGTGATAATAAAAATACATGGAATTATTATTTACGCACTTTATGCGATAGTCCTTAAAATGGAGTTTTATCCCCAATGTATTCCTCCAACACGCATAAGAATTCAAAATTGCTGAATATATTTCTTTTTGAAGGGCTCTTAGGCTTCAACAAGTTTTTCCGGTAACAAATAATCCAATAGCTTTTCTGCCATACCAACTAAAGGAAGGAAAACTATAACTCCGACAATGTTAAAAATCATATGGGCATTGGCAATCTGATTGTTCAATGCCTGACCTTTTGAAACTAGTAGAACAAATTCTAAGAAGTAATCAAAAATCAATAGTCCAACCACAATTGTTGTAAAATTGAACAATAGATGGAAAAGCCCTGCCTTAAGGGCCTGTTTACTTCCTTTTACCGTTGCGATCAAGGTATCGGAACACGTACCTAGTTCTGCCCCTAACATAATGGCCAATCCTCCAGCTAAAGAGATAAGTTGCTGCTTACCCAGAACAATGGACATGCCAACGGTTGCGCTTGATGATTGAACAATTAGTGTAATAAGCCCCCCGATCAGTGTACCCTGAACATGGTTCTCGTTATTCTGGTAATCCAATCTTCAAATAGTTCACTGTCCCTTAGCGGAACCACGGATTGTTCGATGATAAAAAGCCCAAAAAATAGCATCCGAAATAAAGGCATGATAAAAGTATGAGCCGGGTATGAAAAAGATACGGCCTCCTTTTACGGTTTATAATAATCTTATTTATTTGATTTTTGGTGATGGGTATAATTGAAAAGTATTGTCCCTTTAAACTGCCCAATGAAGCAACGGAATTTAGAAGAAGAGCCATTTCCCAAAAACCTTTGTTTTACGCAACTGGACTGGTATCTTTCATAAAAGCCATTGTTTGCACATGCTTTTTTATTCTTTTCTAATTTCATACCACAACTCCACCATTCCGTCCTTGTAAGCCGTCACATCTTTTAAGTGCAATAATTGTTCCTGTCCTATGTAATCAAAGAATAGTGTTCCATCACCTAGAACAATTGGCATGATTGTTATAATTATGTCGTCCGCCAATTTTAGGCGAAGGAACTCTTTGGTAAGCATAGCGCCTCCAACCATCCATATATTCTTATAATTTGGCCTTAGCCTATCGTTCACAAGTTTATTCAGGTCGCCCGAGTGAAATTGCACACTTTCCTTGTCTGTCCTAAGGGTTTTTTTGGTCAACACGAAAACAGGTACATCACCATACGGCCAGCCGAGTTCCAAGGCATGTTCATAAGTTCGTGAACCCATAACATAACAGTCTATCGACTTGAGAAAATCAGCTATATATTCTTCGGTTAGTGTAATGCCTTTCTCGTAGTTGTCCGTCGATTGCATCCATGAAACGCTTCCATCCTTTTTGGCAATAAAACCATCAAGACTTGAAACCATGTGTATGGTCACTTTAGATTTTTCAGTTGTCATTTTTCAAATGTTAGTCAACGCAGGAATATGATCATTATCCAATATCCGTTATACGGACAGCGCAATTTAAAGTTTTTTCATAGCACTACTTGAGTTGCAAAAACGGCCGATTAAACAAACACAATGGGGAATATTAACCGAGTGTCGCAAAATGTTGGTTTCATATGTTATTGCCTGTGGATATTTATGGTTGGACAAAGTCATTCTCCTTTTCCCCTGAAATTAGATTTAGATACAATTCATATGCACTCCTTTCAACCCAACATTCAGAGAGTCTATTATCCCTAATGGTCCAAATAGCAATTCCGGTAAAGGAAATAAATCGGTTATCAGGTTCAAGTCCGAAAAGACCGTTGTTTTTTCCGGAACAGTCCCATCGCGAAACTACTTTATCTTCCTTTTCGTTAAAGAAAAGTTCCACGCTCTCGGTTTTTGCACCAAGAAGCTGCTTTTGAAACTCATTTACCCAATTCTTGAATTTTGCTCTCCCTTTGATCGTCTTTCCCGCTGTCGTAATCCTATAATCTTCGGTCATTAATTCATCAATAGCGTCTAATTCGTGCGGGCTATGCCAAACTCTGTCGAAAAACTCCAACACTAGTTTTTCAGGAAGATGTTTTGATGAATCCGGTTTGTTTTTCATGATTTAAATTGTTTATAAAATAATTGTTTTTTCCAAGTTACCAGCAAAGATCTGGCTATGATAAGTTTTGGATGAGGGAGTTTTGCGCCTGTAGGTAGTTCCGCTAATTTGTCAGGATTAACTTCCCCAAGCGTTCTATTGTCGTGGGAAACGCTGCGGCACTCTCGGATGGCAATCAATAAACTACCGGTCTGTTATTAAAGTTCAAGGTAAGGATTCTTTTGAAGTTTAGAAGAACCCAAAATGAATTATTGCTATTGTTGGATGTAGTTTTTAATCCCATATCTGTATCTTCAAGTCCATTCGTCCATGTAGCATTCTGATAATTTCTAATAGGGTCGAATCAATTTTTCGGTAGAATATGATATGTCGAGTTGTTTTTATTTCAAGAAGGTTAAGAGTAATCAAATTCTTCAACTAATGCTGACAACGGCCCGATAAGGTCCGTTTTCAATCCAGTCCCCTAATTCTAATTATTCTAACGGTTCGCCTTCTTCCAATGTCCTGTAACCGAAGAAATGGCCATACTTTTCCATTGGTCCATTAAAAAATAGAGTTTCCCTTTAAACAAAATCCTATTGCCGTGCCCACTAAACGTGTCTACGTTACTTCTATGGATTTCCATGTTCTGTAATACACTTTAAATCAAGGATAATAACTTAAAAGTACATACTGTAATCACAATTTATTAAAGAATTTTTGTTTCATTCCATCTTAAGACCATTTCACCCGCGGCCTTGGACACTTCATTTAGATAATGCCCTTTCACCACTAAAGCAAAGCTAGTTTTGTACTCGTAATTATAAAGGAAATCCACAATGAAAGCAACACGAATTATTATCATTTTGACCCTTTTCGTAACATTGTTTGTTACAGAAAGCATTAATGCCCAGAGGGTCATAGTACGAACTCCCTACAGCACCGTCGTGCGGACCGGTCCTAGAGTGGTCTATGCCCATCCTATCCCAAGTTTTAGAGTGGTCAGGACTTTGCCTCCAAGAGCAGTGGTCGTTACCTATGGTGGACTTGGATATCATTATTATGGAGGATTGTATTATAGATATTATAATGGAGCTTATGTGATTGTAAGCCCACCTGTAGGCATCACTATCAAAACGCTTCCACAAGGTTATAAGGAAGTAGTGGTGGGAACCGACGTGTACTATTACCATCAGGGGAACTTCTACGTTAACATCGGTGAGAGTTATAAGATTGCCCAACCACCGTTAAATACAATTGTGTATGATCTGCCTGAAGAGGCCGAAAAGGTCAAGATTGACGGCGAAACCTATTATCAATACAACGAAACACTTTACAAAAAAATCAAAACGGTAGGAGGTAAGGCTTTTAAAGTGGTTGGTAAAATAGAAAATAAAGATTAATATAATAGATAAGACCCTAAAATGAAAATAATGAAAAACATAGCATTAGTAATCTTGCTTGTGATCAGTACGGTAACAACCGCTCAAGAAAGAAAAGTGTCCGATGCACAAAAAAATGAAGTAGAGGAAAATCTTGCACAATATTTTGCGAAATTGAACTTGACCGAGGAACAAAAAGTATCTTATGAAGAAGTTATAAAGAAATATGGAGAACAACATAGGTTCATCAAGGAAAGTGGATTGTCCGAAATGGAAAAATTAAAGGAAATCCAAAAAATCCGATCACAAAAGGATGCTGAGATGAAAAAACTGTTGACCAAGGAGCAATACGAAGCATATAAGGCCTTCAAAGCCAAGGTGCAAAAAATAGCAATGGAAAACTATTCCGGGGAATTTACGGAGTACCTAAATCGTTTGGATCTTTCAGAAGAACAGCAGTCAAAGTTCATAGAGATATCAAAACGCTATCGAGGGCAGTTCATGGCGCTCAAGAACAGCCCAAAATCAAGATTGAGCAAATACCGTGAGTACAAGGACATGCAAAATAACAAGGATAGTGAGATGCAATCACTACTGTCTCCAGACCAATATGAAGTATATTTGGAGGTGCAGCACGAAGTGCAGAAAAAAATAAGGGAAAACAATGGCAAATAGGCGAAGGCAATAGGTGCATACGAGCTAGTACATCGTTTACCATCAGATGCAATCTAAGATTCGAAAAAAAGGAGAAACATGCGTACAACAAAACCAAGCACCCTAATTATGGGCCTTTGAAAATATGAAGAACACTAGACTCATACTGGCGGTTTCGATAAGTTTTTCCTTACTGGTAAACATACCCAGGATAGTATTTCTTTTTGATGATGGGAATTCTGTGGTGAGTGCTTTTCTGGGAGTATCGATCAAAGATACAATCTTTAGGTTCATATCGCTCTTTGGTTTTTGTTTTGTGCTGTTGAAACTTAACATTGACTGGAACCGGATATGGTTCAAGAAAAGGGAATTCTTGAAATCAAGTATGGTAAGCATTGTAATCCTTATCCTATGGACCGGCTTGTTCAACTATTTTGATGTAAATATCAATTCAGCTGAATCATCGACCCTGAACTCAAAGTTAAATGTCTTCGTATACTCTTTGGTTATGTTAGTACTCTTGGTAATAAGCAAGACCATTGTGCTCAGTAACCAATCCAAGAGAGATGCACTTGAAAAAGAAAGGTTAAAGCGGCAAAGCCTACAGAACGAACTGGCGGCACTAAGGAACCAGATCAATCCCCATTTGTTGTTCAATTCATTGAATTCATTGAGTTTCTTGGTAAGAAAGGATCAAAAGGCAGCAGTCCAATTTATTGGCAAACTGTCTTTCCTTTACCGTTATATACTGCAGAGCAAGGATCAGGAACTTATTACGGTAAAGAAGGAACTTAAGTTTCTTGAAAGCTATATCTTTTTGATTTCCCAGCGATATCAAGAGAACTTCAGTGCAAAAATAGCGATCGATTCGTCACTGTACCAAAACAAGATCCCTACTTTGGCCCTCCAGCTATTGGTGGAAAACGCAGTCAAGCATAATGAAATATCCTCGGACAAACCCTTGGTGGTCAATATTTTCAATGAAAGTGACTGGCTGGTGGTAAAGAACAAGCTACAGCCAAGAACTGGAAACGTAGAGAGTACCCATACCGGGTTGAGCAACCTGAACACACGGTTTAAATTGTATATGGAGAAAGATATTATCATCACAAGGGAGGGAGGTTGTTTTACCGTAAAATTACCAACAATATGAAAATTCTAATCATTGAGGACGAAAAGGCAGCAGCAGAAAATTTAAAATATCTGTTATCCGAAATTGAAGACTCCATTCAAATTGAAGCAATTATCGACTCGGTTAAGGATTCGATACGATTTTTTGAAAAAGGACCTTCCGTAGAATTGGTGTTCATGGACATCCATTTGGCGGATGGTATCTCTTTCGAGATATTCGAGAAAGTAAAGGTCGATATTCCGATTATTTTTACCACAGCCTATGACGAGTATGCCATTCAAGCTTTTAAGCTAAGGAGCATTGATTATTTGTTAAAACCTATGGATGAGGGCGAACTCCGGGAGGCCATCCATAAATTCAAGCAAACCAGGGAACTTTACCGCCCAAAGGAGGAACTACAAGAATTGCTAAAGTTCCTAAAAACGGAAAAGAAATCCCACAAGACCACCTATTTGGCGCAGCAGCGGGACACATTGATTCCTTTGCCCGTAAAGGAGATAGCCTATTTTATAGTGGACGCCGGATTGGTAAAGGCGGTTACTTTTAATAACAAGGGTTTTTTGTTGGACAAGAAGCTCGAAGATATCGAATCCGAGGTAGATCCTGACCAGTTTTTTAGGGTCAACAGGCAATATGTTGTCCAACGCAAGGCCATCCAGAATCTCCAATTGTACTTTAATGGAAAACTAATATTGAATATTGATCCTAAACCACAAGAAAAGATAGTGGTAAGCAAGGCCAAGGCTCCGAAATTAAAATTGTGGATCAACTAAGAGACTATTTTATACCGTAGCTACGGCTATGCTAGAAAATTTCATCTGGAATGACATCAAAAATGGCCTATAAAAATTCTAACCACACATTTCAGAACAGTCTCTAATACAATTAAAACATGAAACAAATTTTTATCCTTTTGATTTTACTTGGCTTGGTCTTTTCGACCAGCGCACAAGACATCGCTTCGCTATATAAAAATGTAGATCCATCTGTGGTAACCATAAAGACCGAAACAAGAGTGGTTACACAAGACCATCAGGTTGCAACGGATGATGGCATAGGTTCTGGAGTGTTGATTTCCGATAATGGTAATATTCTTACGGCGGCCCATGTTGTAAACGACGCTGAAAAAATAAAGGTCAAGTTTCTCAATGGAGAAGAAATTCCGGCTAAGGCTATAAGGTCTGCCTCTGTTGCAGATCTTGCCCTCATCAAGCTTGCGTGGATGCCCAAGGAATATTCAGTTGCCAAGATGGGAGATTCCGATAAGGTCTCCATTGGTGAACAAATAATCGTTGTCGGGGCCCCTTACGGGTTGGAGCATTCGTTGTCGGTGGGCTATATAAGCGGAAGGGAAGAACAGAAAACAAGGACTTCTGGCTTTACCATTAGTGAGTTCTTCCAAACGGATGCCTCCATAAACGAAGGAAATTCGGGAGGCCCTATGTTCAATATGGATGGAGAGGTTATAGGAGTTTCCAGTCATATTATTACGGAGACAGGAGGCTTTCAGGGTATTGGATTTGCAGCCACTTCCAATGTGGCCAAAATGATGGTCGTGGATGGAAAAAGAAGGTGGACCGGGATAAATGGCTATTTGCTGGACAAGGAGCAGGCTTGGTTATTGAACGTGCCCATTGATGGAGGGCTTTTGATAGAATCCATAGTGCGCTTTTCGCCAGCGGACTATGCAGGACTTAAAGGAGGGTTTGAACAGGTTTCCATTGATGGGAAGGGGTTGGTAATTGGCGGTGATATTATTATTGCCATAAACGACTTCGCCTTGACAAGAAAATCATTTGATGAACTTAATGAGTTCTGGGAAGCTTCACTTGAAGACTCCCAACAGCAAAAAACCTTTGAACTAAAAGTGTTAAGGGGCGGCCTAATGGAATCGGTTACCTTTAATTTCAAGGAATAAAACAAAAGAATCCGTGACCATCCAAAATATTTGAAGGTGCTGCAGGCCTCCCACACGGATTATTATTGGTTTTAGCCACTGTAGGTTTCCCTTAAAAATTAATATACGGACCTCGATTTCTTTTTCAGTCGGCCTGATATTCATAGGATAAAACTCAATTTTTTTTTCTTACTCATTTTTAAGCCATAAATGAAACCATTTCGGTTGCTAATCTTCCTAATTCTTTATCTCCGCTAATTTCTATTTTATCTTTTAAATTATGAGGTCATAGGCTCTTTGAAAATAGCTTCCAAGAGGCATAACAATCTACTGTGTCCTACTCATGGTTTCTTTTAGTATACTTGGTAATTTACCTTTTACGGGACACTTTTACTCCCCCAAAAACACTAATGTCAATGATGCCCTAGGTTTCCATAGAGGTTATCCGTGGAATTGATTTAGGGATATGAATTTTAACAGATTTGTTGTACCAAACGAGAAAAAAAAGGCTCCCGAAAACCGGGAGCCTCGTAAACATTAGTGATCGCGACAGGATTACCTTCGGTTTTCCTTGGGAGCTCAATATGGCAAATAAGAAACTACATAGCTATCGCTGCCAACATTTATATACTCCAAAAGAATTCGGTGGAGGTAGGATAGTTGAAAAGCACCTTAATAACGCAATAAATCTTGCTCCGCAAGAAAAACGAAATTTCTTTGCCCCATCATGGGGAAGAATAGAAAGCTATTTATTGCTCATGGATTACTACGATCAAAAAGATGATTCGGAAAAAGTAATGAAGATTCGCGAAGCTTTTAAAAATGAATATCCTCAATCTGAATTTGACCTATTTCAAATAAATTAGAATCGGACCTAGTGTATATAAATAGGTATTAATTGTACCCATTCATTCCTGTGCCGTACCGGACCTTTGAATAAATCGATTACCTAAAATTAAAGATGTTACCAAATCCTTACTTGTTCTACTGCACGCAATTTTATGAGATCCGATGTGTAAAAGGTTGCCTTCTATTTTATCTACTTTTTTGAGATTCACCAAATATGAGCGATGTACCCGATAAAACTGGTTTGCTGGCAAAAAAACTTCCAATTGTTTCAAAGAGAAAAGCGACATATATTTTTTTTCATTAGTGTAGATTATAACATAATCTTTTGCCGTTTCGGCATAGAGAATGTCAGATATGATAACTTTGGTGATTATTCCATCACATTTTATAAAGATAGCTTCCTTGTCATCATCTTTGTTACTATACGTTAAAACCTTATTAATCGATTTTATAAATTGCTTATAATCAATAGGTTTTAATAAATAATCAACCGCATCCAATTGAAAGCCTTCAAATGCATATTTTCTATAGGCGGTGGTAAAGATTACTTTTGGCGGATTGTGAAGAGACTTCAGCAATTCAATCCCACTGATTTCTGGCATTTGAATATCCAACAACAACAAATCAACCTTTGTTCTCTGCAAAAAATCAATAGCTTTTCTTGTAGAGTTGAAAGCACGAATGAATTTCAAAAAAGGAGTTTGCTTGATATAGGACTCTAAGCCTTGGGTAGCAAGGGGTTCGTCATCAACAACAACACAACTAATCATCTAACCAAATTTTCAAGATTACAATAAATTTTTCGTCCGAAGGGATAATTCTTAGTTCATGTTTTTCAGGATATACCAATTCCAGACGACGTTTCACATTGGTCAATCCAATACCGGAATACTCTTTATCCAACTTAGAACTAATACTGTTCCTCACCTCTAAAGTTAATAGATTCTGACTGCTCAATCCAACAAAAACAGATATAAAATAAGGCGAACTACTGGGGCTATGTTTAAAAGCATTTTCGATAATAGGCAATAGCAGCATAGGCGAAATATTCAGGGTTCCTACATAATCCATACAATTAATCTGGATTTTGGCTAAACTTCCATGTCTAATAGATTCGATATCCATATAATTTTTGACATTCTCCAGTTCTTTTTCAAGGGGAATAAATGATTCGGTAGTTTCATACAATTGATAGCTAAGTATATGGGAAAAACGTAGTAACATCTCCTTACCTTTCAAAGCATCCTTTTCTAACATCATATAGATACTGTTCAAACTATTAAATAAAAAATGGGGATTCATTTGTTCTTTTAAAAGTTTAATTTCAACCTCAAGCTGCTTTTTGTTTATGTCCTCAATGACTTTTTCCCTAAAGTAACGTTCCCTAAGTAGAAAAATGGACATTGAAAAACCAACTAAAACAAAAATCTTGGTAAGAATGGCAAGATAACCCTCGGCAGAAACGAAAAAGTCACCAATAATAAGGTTGTTTGCGATAAAATTAAAATATATATAGTGGTTTGTAACCGATATCATGGTAATGATTACTATGGATAGGCATAAAAAAACTGTGTAGAGCGTATATTTTTTTTTAAACAAAAAAATGGGTAAAAGAAAATAAAGATTAAAGTAGACGATTGCCAAAAGTGGTAACAAAGTAAACGTGTTTAGTTTAAATACAGCACTAAAGTCATTAAAGTAAATTACATCTTGAGCACTCCATAGGAATAGATAGGCGAGCCAGAATATAATATGATATAGAGCTTCTTTTTTCAAAGTCTGATAATTCTGTTCAATTAATATTTATGACCATTCCAACAAAGAATGACCAATCACTAGCCGGGTCAACCGCAATTCGCGATGAACCATCATCTGAATAACGATAATTGAATACTTGCTTAAAGTTAAATGGATTTCTTAAAGAAGCATAGAAAATAGTAAGATCTCCAAATAAATCACTTAATAAACTACCATTAAAATTAATATTGTGATAATCAGGTGTCCGATCTTCCAAAAAAGAAGGATTGTTCGGATTTATATAAGGACGACCGGAACTGTAGGTATATGAGGCACCAAGGTTGACTTTCTCTCTAATTTTGTAATTGGCAATGAAATTTCCAGTATGGTCTGCTACGAAAGAGGGCGTGGCCTTGACAGGAAAATTGCTATATAATCTTTTAGAATCCAAAAACGAGTAAGAAATCCAATACGATAAATTTGGTATTGTTTTTTCGTCTTTCCAAAATACATCAATGCCTCTGGCAAAACCAAAACCTGTATTCTCAAAAATACCTTCTGGAAGTTCTCTTATCAGTGAAGTGTAGTCTTTTAAATAACCTTCTACTCTAAGCGTATAGCCGTCAGACTTTAATTGATAGTTTAATATGATGTGCTGTGAACTTTCAAAATCAATGTTTTCAACTTGTTCCCTTAATATTTCTGATTCTGGAACTTGCCGAAAATTTCCATATGCTAGGGACAAGGAAGACCATTTGCCAATCTTCTTGGATAAAGAAATACGTGGTGCGAGATTCCAAGAATCCAAAACAGAACTATATTCCCCGCGCGCACCTATTCTTCCTGAAATTGTTTTGCTTAACCTCAAATCAGATTCCAAGTATAAAACAGAAAGCGCGTTTCTGATGTTCGCCGAAAGTTCATTAAATGAGTAGGTTCCATCCGAGACATTTATTTCACCCCCAGTCTTTATAGTAAAACCAGAACTAATGTTTTTCTTCAAAGTCAATCTACTTTGTACTAGAGATTCTTCGGAACCGACAATGTCGGTCCCCAATGCTGTCCTATCTTCATCATAACTAAAAGCTGCCGTTATTAGGGTTTTCCAATTGCTCCCAATGTAACCTTCAAATGAATTATTGAAGAAAAAATTCTCATTTCTATTCTGTATTTCTTGACCTTCCACTTCATTTGGCGGGCTTTGCTGGTTGAGCCCAATTCTGCCATTTTGGTATTGAACATAGTTTTTGAAAATACCATTGTTTTTGTTCTCATGTTTAATAAAAAAAATACCTTCAATGTTGTTAGGGGCTGTGAGCCATTCCCTGTTTTGAGGTACAATTTCATATAATGGAGAGAGATTAGTATAGTTAAGATTAGCGGAAAACGAAGTTCGTTCAGATAATTTTCGAGTTATCGAACCACCTAGACCTGCAATATTCAGATCAAAGGTGAGAAAGTCGTTTTTAGGAAGATCCTTTGTATTTAAAAGTATGACCGAAGATAAAGCCTGACCGTACTCAGCGGAATACCCTCCTGTATTAAAAATGGTTCCCTGAAATAGAAAAGGATTAAAGCGACCTCTAGCGGGAATCTCCGGCACACTGCTGAAGAAAGGATTTGTAACTAGCGCACCGTCTATGAATGTTTTGGTCTCCGTTGCCTCTCCGCCCCTTACGAATACTCCGGTCTGGTCTCCTACGATGCTGACTCCAGGTAGTGTTTGAAGCGCAGAAAATACATCGGCATTTGCCGCTGGATTTGTTACAATATCAAGAGGGCGAAGTATTGTAGCTGCTTTTTTTTCACTAGCTTCGAAGGTACCCGCATATATAACAACTTCATCTAGCTCATTGTCTTCTTCTTTTAGGAAAATTTCTAAATAAACCTGTTCATTGCCTATTTCAATAATTTTTTCTGAGGTTTCAAGGCCTAAACTGCTTATGACCAATATGACTTTTCCCTTTAACTCAGTAGAAAAAGAGAAGTTCCCATCTTTGTCGGAAGAAGTGCCTTCCAATGTTTTTTCAATATAAATGTTCGCAAGTTCTACAGGCTTACTTCCTTTCTTAACAACACCACTAATAGTGATTTGACTCCAAAGAGTGAGAGGGAATAACAAGAAAAGAAATAGTATACGAAACATTTCTCAATTCAGTTTTTCTTTCTGTGCAAGTAGGAGCTCATTTTTTGGAAATTCTTTCAATCCCAAACTGTTGTAAAACTTAGCGTCCCTAACGCGGTTATTTGTGGAATAAAAAGCCGAAAGGAAATAAAATACCTGATCCTTGCCCCAGGACGGACCTTTATTTTCTGACTCTTCTTCTTCTTTGAAATATGAAATTGCTTTTTTCAGATAAGATTCAACCTTTTTACTTCCACCATATTGAGTAGGTTTATAGAAATCGCTTTTTCCCAAACCTAGATATGCTCTCGGATTTTTTTCCGAGAATTTCAAAGATTCTCGAAATTGCTTGCCAGCTTTTTGGGATAAAGCCCAAGCTTTGTCGCTTTCTACACTAATCATCGTACTGTTAATCGTTCCCTCCAAAGCAAGGGTTTCGCT
>JBATTK010000115.1:0-7039 GCA_049670505.1 Saonia sp. | reverse complement strand
TGCCAAGGCATCAAAAATTGACTTTTCAATACTGATTCGGAAAGAAAAAAGCCCCTTAAAGAGGCTTGTGCTGATTATTTTTTTGCAAATTAGAGGCTTGTGCAACGGTTACCATTGTTAGTGGCAGTGTTTATTTTTATTTGAATATATCTGTTTCATATTCCAATCATAGAGTACAAATGCGACAGTTATCCATAGTCCAATAGCTATTAAGAGATAATAATTGAAAAGAGCTGTCCCTTCTTGAGAAATATTGAAGATAAAAAATGTAAATGCAGTTAAGGTAGCATGCATAATCATTGGTGGTATTAAGCTGTTTGCCCTGTCATAAAGCCAAACCATTATTATGCGTGTTGGTATCAAGCCAGCATAATGGAAAAAGAATCCAGGTAAAAATTTTCCTAAAACTAAATTCCCATAATTATCGCCACATCCCCAAATAACTGGTAGAAAGTGCCATGCCCCCCACAGAAGACCCACAAAAAAGCCCGTTTTTAAAACGCTATATCTTTCTTTTAGGTTTGGGACTGCAAAACCTGACCAACCAAGTTCTTCTAATATACCACCACCAATAATTCCGTATATCAATCCACTTACAATTAAAGTGACTTTGTTTTCAGCAGAAAAGATATCTGGAATGTATACATCCGAAAACTGGTATAATATTAATAGAGAAAGTCCAGAAAGAATTGGTATGGTTAAAGTAGCAATTAAATAGAATTTAGCGTCTAATCTCCAATTCGTTAATTTTTTAAACAGTTCTTTAAATCCAATTTTCCCTTTTATTATACCAAGCAGTAAAAAACTTGCGACTACAGGACCCAGCAAATATGGAATCATTGCGATAGGTAATAATCTATCAAATTGTGTTGGTGTTGCTGGAATCCCAGTCTGACTAGTCACAATAAGAATTCCACTCCATGAAATAATAAATGTTAGGACAAAGAAGAGCTTAACGGGATTTTGTTTTATATAAGCTTTCATGATTTTGATTTTTCACAAATTGCCACTAACGGTTTGTATAAGAATAGTAGGGCGGAAAATGAGCGATTACTTTTCGGTCTAGCCACAAGCCAAATCTTTTGCATTTAGTTTTTATCTTATTTTTCTAAAAGCCAAATCAAAAGATTTGGCGACTTTGCAAATAAGCCTAAGCCTCTCGTATTAGCAATTATTCGCCCTATTTTTTTTATATATGGTTAGTGGCAGTTTTTCCTATCGGTCTTTCAAATATTCACGTAGTTTTTCCTTTCCATTCCCAGCAATTATTTTGTAATGAAATGGATAAACATTAACAAAATCATATTCCAATAATTTCTTACCGCTCTTTATTCTATCCTCCAAATTTTCATAATCGTTCTGGCTTTCTTGAGTAAAATCTCTTATACTTCCATTTTTGTCGCCATAAAATGTGTCGCCCGAAAATAGTGATTTGGAATTATTTTCCAATACGCATATTGCTCCCGCACTATGTCCTGGCGTATAGATTACCTCTATATTGTCTGAAAAATTTGGCATTTCCGTGAAGAATACATCGGGTTTCATTTTTAACCAAGGGTGATTTGTGTCGGCCTTGTGTGCATAAACCTTTAGTCCGATTTTTTCTTGCCATTTCGTTCCGTCCGCTATTCCGCAAGAACCGTGGGAAATAATCGCATAAGCTGGCTTGTCGAACGAAAGTATGAATTTTTCAATTTCTTCGGAATATGTCGGGATGTCGAATAACAAAACCTTGTCATTTAATTCAATTAAATAAGTGTGGACTTCTTCGCTATAAAAATATTGGTTGTTTATTTCGTAAATGTTGGTTTGCAGTTTTGTATAGACTGGTTCGTTTTTCATATTGCAAGAATTGAAAAACAAGGCTGAAATTATTAGATATGTTATCATTTTCATCGACGTTTTTTTAAATTGCCACTAACGGTTTGTGTATGATTAGTTGTGGACATTTCCAACGAAAATTGTCCGTCTGACCCTAAAGATACTTGATTACAGGATTTTCCGAGTGGAAAATCCGACCGCAATTAATTATACACCTTGTTGTACACCGTTTACTTCTTTATTAACCTTTTCAACAACCCAATAACTATTCTTCTGTGAAATGCCCTTATAATGAAAAAGTAGAAGTGTCCTAAGGCATTATGGTATTTTACTAAGGTCGTTAGATGAATTCTTCTATTATGTTCTTCTTCATTTTCAAACACAGAAATTCTAAAATCCAAATGCTTATCATTTTCTGCCGTGATAATTTCATTATCATTTCTGTCGATAACAGTGAAGTAAACTGCTCTAGAACCTATAGGATAGTGATCTGCAATGTGCCTGTGGTCCTTATAACCACCTTTGTCTAAACCAAAAAGACTGAACATTATGTTTCTTACACCCATTAATAGATCGGCCCATTTGGGTGTTTGAAAAATGGTAGTTGTTATGTTATCTAAACTATCATTTGTTTGTGTAACTACTGAAAAAGAATCACAATAATGGTAGTTATTAAAACCCTTTGATATGATTGAATTTTTAGGGATTACATGTGTCTTTGTGATCTTTTTCATATTATCTTTTACTAATTATAATTCATTTACAAGTTAGCACAGGACTAAATAATCACATCATTTACAGGGCGTCTAAGAGATTTTGGAAGTTCTGTTCCATGACCAAACCGAATTAATAAATCGGTTCTTCGATTTCCGATATTCAAGTAATTTGCCAATTGAGCCCGTACTTTAGGGACTTCAACAGCTTGGTTCACAAACGAATGTTTTAATCCTAATACAGTAGCTTGTAATGCAAAGCGTTGGTAACACCTCCCTGCCTTGATCCAATGGTCAATATCATCCTGTTCAGAAACAAAAGCAATGACACCTGCTGAACTTCTTATCTGGTCTCTGTATTTATCGTTTTCGGTTTTTTCCTTAAAGGCTAGGTCGAAAAATAGTCCGCCAACAAAGCTTGGAAAAGTGGGATTCCCCGAAGTAGCAGTATAAAGCCCATCACCGTGGTTCATGGCTGAATACGGATTAAACCGTAACCAATCTTTAAGCTCTTTTACAAAAGCTTCATCTCGCATTTGATCAGTATTTCCCGCTACGACAAACTCAAGAATGGCTTCTAAATCGGTTTTATCTGTAAATATTTGACTTGAGATGCCAGTATCTTGAGCAATAGTTTCTAATGTCTTGAGTTGTTGGGGTGATGCTTTCGTGCTATCATAGATGGCTCTTGTACACTGTCTTTTAGGAATAGCCAAGAATAAGTCAGATTGGTCTGAAGAAGTAGGCTCGAAATCTATTTGAATTACTTTCTCCGTTTCACTATGAATTGAAACATTGGCTTCTAAACCAAATGCTCTAGCGGCATGCACAACATTTTCTGCAGCACATCCTAGGCTTGCATAAAGATGATGGTCATCCGGATCTACAGCTGAACACCGTCTGGTAAAATCGGGCGAAATGCTAATTTTATTATTATCAATTTTGAAATACCAAGGTTGGGTATTATGACTATTTGCGGCCAATGTTGCGTACCTAACTAGTTCAACCATTATAGCCTTATTTGACCCATCAAATTTGGTTGAATGCCTCCAAGTATCATTAATTCTATCTTTATATTTCCTATTTTGGTAGTTGTCGTTTAAGAAATAGGTTAATCCGCCTACAGCTATTGTTCCTACACCAGCTATGGTTATGAATTTTCGTCTATTCATGATTTATAGTTTAATATTAGAAATGCCAACCTAGCTTAAAGGATATTTCAGGGATAAATAGTTGAGTTTCAAACGTATTTTCATCAACAACTACGTCTTTATCTCCAGCTATTCTTAAATGCCCTGCCACCCAAGGATTCAAATAGAAATTTTTGTAAAACTTCCATACGTAACCACCACCGATAGTGAATATTGTGTTGTTGTAATTCGCAGTACTTAACTTGGCATCGGTCTGTATCTTACCATCCCAATACTCTAAGCCGGCCCCTATCCACCAACCTTTAAATTCAGGTCTAAAAAAGTAATCTACAACAGCTGCATAGGCCTTGATTTCATTGTTGGTAAAACCATCTTCGATGATGAAATCTGGTATTTTAGTTCTTGCAATAATAGCTCGATATCTAAAATTATTGTGACCAACCCAAATAGAACCGTAATATCCTCCAGTTATATATGGTAACGCATCTAGTTCAAAACCTACTCTGGTATTTTTTGCTGATTGATTATCTGCTTGTCCATAAGTAAAACTAAAGATTAGAATATAGCAGATAGATAAGAACGTTGCTCTCATGATATGCATAAATTTTTGAAAGCAAATTATTGTAATGAATCTGTTTATGCAATGATATTGATCATATAATGCGTTGTATTTTAATGGTGTACAATGGCCCTGGTTATGGCAAGTGCGGGAATTTGAAACCGCTTTCTTGTCCGCCTACCGTAAATTTATTTAGTTGTAATATCTTCATTTTTAAGCATTCAGCCCGCATTTGCTATAGACGATGTTGTTTGCAGTTTTTATTTATTCTTCACAAGTTTAAATTCATTATTGTCTAGAATAATTATCGAATCACCGCCTATTGGAGTATTTCCTCCTTCTATTTCACCTTCTGCATACTCAAGACAAATAGGGTCAATGAAAGTATATGATATAGCATCATAGTTAACATTGTAAAGTCCGTCTTTACTGACTGGATAGTTTTTAAATAGCTCTTTATTATAAGATGGCTTCATTGCTTTAATCAAAGCTTTTTCAGCGTCTAGAAATACTTTTTCTTGATCTGGATAATTCTCACCTTTAAACGCTGCTATCATGCTTTCCAAGTCTGATTCAGGTCCAAATGATTGAATTTGCAAATTATCTTGAAATTCAAAAGGCATTACGACTATTTCATTTGCTGGTAGTTGTTTTTCCGTTACTGGTGTTTGTAAAGAAAGGATGTCTTGAAGGGTAGAATGTCCAGTCAGTCTTTTCAATATACTTTGCTTAGTTGCTTTACCCACATAGTGAACCTTATACTTCATGAATGACTTTAAGTCCCCTTTTATTTCACATTCTATATGACCTTTCCACCAATTCTGAAGTAGTTTTTCGGGTGAGAACCAAATCAGAAACTCGTTGCCGATCTCTGTGTGTTTCGCAAAAGAAAATCCGTGAATATTGAAAAGTGGTGGGATTTCTTGTTTTTGTGACTTATCCAAATAGTTAAAAGCAACTGCAATAGTGTCTTGATCGGTTGAGCCTACAACTGATTGCACCAAAGGAATGGAACACTTTAGGATGTTTGGATTGCCTTTTTGATGAATTTCAAAGTTTAATTTATATTCATTTGGACTTGGAATAACATTTTCAAACGTTATCACAGGCCGTTGTGCAATAACGTAAAGACTGGCTTTTTCGAGGGCCCTTTCTATCAGTTCATCATCCTTGTTAATAGCAAATTCATATGCTGTCATAGGTGCATATGCTAATTCAAGTTGATTTATTAAGCTCTTTCTGTCCATTTAAATTGCACACAACGTTTAGGCTATGATTTCGGCTTGGAAATCCGGTAGGATTTTTCGGTTAAGAAATCGTGCCGTATTAAAAGTAGGAAATATTCTTTGTGTTTAGGGGTTAAGGCTGAATTATAGCCATCTTGTTGTCAACAGTATTTATTCCATAGTTGTTTTCAAATATCGACTGTCAACGGGAATGTTCATTCCATTATCATCTTTTTTGGTTTTGTCATAGACTTCTAAAATAAATGTTTCGTCATTAACCCAATTTACTTTTGAAATTTCCCATTTTTTGGACGAGTACCAATAAGCTTTTTTTATTCCACTAAAACTTTTGACATTATCAATGTCATAGATGGTTAATTCCGAACGAGAGTCATAAAATTCCTTGAATCTCTCGTAGTCAATAGATGAAATTGAAACCAATCTTTTTCTTGTTGGAGAAACATAAAATCTGTAATTACCGTTGTCATAAGGACTGTTTACTCGAAATAGTAAGCCGTTATCTTTGTCCAAATAGAATGTTTCGTAAATTCCATTTCCATACTGACCTATTGAATAAGCGTTGAGAAATTGATTGAAGCCCTCATAAGTATAACACGGTCTTGAATAACCCGAACCACAGGGAAATTTATAGAGCTTATCGTTTATTTCAAGTATAAAATAACCTCCTTTTTGAGGATTACCCACAGACTTAAATGGCTTTGGTTCATCATAATTTTTGTTTTCCGTCTTTCTCAATTTTTGATGTTCATTAAACTCAGAAAGTGTTGTTTCTGTAAATTTTAAATCAATTTCCTGATACTCTATTTGAGGTTGTGCAAAGCTAAATTCAAAACTAACATCAATTGGGAACTTGGAAAAATCCGCTTCAGTTGAATCAATCACGAAACCGCTAAAAACATAACCCTCATGCCATTTATATCTTTTTGATACTACCTTAATCCATTCTCCCTTAATATTTTTCTGTTCATCTTTGATTTCAAGCTCTATTCCTGTTTTCTCGATAACAGAAAGTTTCGAGCCGAGTTCAAATTTTCCTATTTTTTTTGAATTGATGTTAGGTTTTTCGCGATAGGTCAGTCCGCTTTCTGCAGTTACATAGACGATTCCAATTTCCTTTGGAATTTCTACTTTTTGAGGTTTGGTTTGGATGTTTGGTTTGACAGAATCCTGATTTTTTTCAATCCCCAAAGAGTCCTTTTGTCCTAAAATCGGAGTTTGTCCAATCCCTTTATTTTCGTTTTTGCAACAAACCGAAAATGAAAAGATTAATATGTATAAAATGGCTTTTTTCATATTGTTGCCAACGGTCTTGTGTATGAGCAGTAGCGGATTTTATGCGACTACCTTTCGATTTACAAGATACCTTTTTAAAATGAAAAAGCGGTTCGAGTTAGCACCCAAACCGCTACTGCTTATACACGTTGTGCCTGTTGCACAAGCATCTTGTTAAAAATAGTGATATTGTTTAACTTTAGTTATGCAAGGCAAGAAAGAGTATCAAGAAAAACTGTTTGCTCAGTTTCAGTTGAGTGAACGTATCCCAAAGAA
>JBATTK010000114.1:0-5234 GCA_049670505.1 Saonia sp. | reverse complement strand
GTAATACACCCCCCCATTTCTGGGTAAACTCCTCTTTGGTAAGCATTTCTTTTTCCCCGTTAAAATAAACTTGACTTCCATTCTGCCGGACATGTGTGAAATAGGGCAATCTCCCCTCATAATCCATAAAAGCAAGGAAATGTTCGGGAAGCTGATCCAGTTGACTTGGTGCTACCTGGGCCGCTATATTTTCTATCTTCAGAAAATTCAATGTCTCTGAAACGGCATATAAAGAAGGTGTATGTGGGTGACTGAAGAGTTGTAGTTCTAGCTCTTCACGGGATACTTTTATCTTCTCCGCGTTAAAATACGAAATAAGTGCATTGAAAAGTACCTTATCCATAACTTGGGAATAATGGGGAGTTTTATGATATAAAAACAGATGATAAACCATAGTGGATGTGTTCATCCGCTATAGTATAAAGATACCTTTTATTTTATAAATGTAATATAAAACTTACCGAAAAATAAAGTATTTACAAGCTATAAGTTATGGTGCCTTAAGTACTGTAGGAAATATATGCAAACCTTCTAAACTTTACGACCAACGGGGTTGAATCTCAATACAAGATTTCATATAGGTTATAAGGTCGGTAGAATGAAGAAAAATTTAAAGTGCATGAACCAAAAGTAAAAGCCCAACACTATTGCAGTATCTAAATCTTCTTGACCCGCACGGCATTCATACCTTTCATCCCTTTTTCCAGTTCAAAGGATACATGGTCGTTTTCGGCAATCTCATCGATCAAGCCACTAACATGTGTGAAGTATTTTTCCTGATTTTCAGTGTCAATAATAAACCCGAATCCTTTTGAAGTATCAAAAAACGAGACTTTCCCTTTTCTGACCGGGTCAAATTCCTCTTTATCGCCCGCTTCTTTTTTGGGAATGCCCAGTATAATATCTTCGGCATCGATTTTTATTTTTTGGGAAGGATCGGGAGGTGTGTCCGTAAAATTCCCATTGTAGTCTACATATACAAATTCATTGGCACCGCCATTTTCTTTTGCCGCCGCTTTTCGGGCTTCTTTTTTCTTTTGTTTATCCTCCCTTTTTTTTAAGCGCTTTTTTTCTTTTTCGGACTTATTATACGTTTGTTGTGATTTTGCCATTCCGCTACTATAAATATTATTTTGGTTAACAGTTTAAAACATCGACGATATTTAGGAAAAGAAAAATGCTACTCATCAATTTACCTAAAATTTGGCCAGAATGATTTCAATTAACATGAAACCATCTATTTAAACCATTACAAAGATAACATATGTATTTTAATCTAAAGTTATGGTACCGCTAATCTTATCCATTTGTATTGTATAGCACCATAATACGCGGATACGGTAACCAAATAATTCTTGTTTATCGGTCACAGCCGTTAGTAAGAATATGCACATTACAGCAAGACTTTTAGCTTTTAAGAAACTATTTACTATTTGACAATGTGCCTTCGATACAATCGCTTCCCGATTACTCAGGCACCGAAAAGGGTCATTGAGTGATTGAGTATTGAGCAATTCAGTATTGAGTATTGGTCATTGAATCATTGGTCATTGTCCAAAGCCCATTCCACTGCGTGGTGCGCATGAATTTTACCGGTGTCAAAAGTGGGTATCGCTACCTCGGAATCAGGGATAAGTATAGGAAGTTCTGTACATCCCATAATAATTCCTTCTGCACCGGCCTCCCTAAGCCTAGCTATTATTTCCTTACACTTCTCCTTGGAGGCTTGTGTAAATTGTCCTTTTACCAGTTCGTTATATATGATGTCATGTATCGTTTTTCTATCCGATTCATCAGGTATGATCACTTCAATTCCATAATTCTCCAAAATATGGCCCTTATAGAAATCCTTTTCCATGGTAAAAGCAGTGCCCAAGAGTCCTACCTTCTTTAGTCCTTCTTTTTGAATTTCCTTGGCCGTAGCATCGGCAATATGCAAAAAGGGAATATTCACATTGGTGCTAATAGCATCACTCACCAGATGTATCGTATTGGTACAGAGCAGAATAATATCGGCCCCGGCCCTTTCCAATTGTTGTGCCGCCCCTTTCATGATTTCCCCAATAGCTTCCCAATTGTTTTCAAAACTAAGTTTTTTAATTTCAGCAAAGTCTACTGTAAGCATGATACTCTTCCCGGAATGTGAATCTCCCAGCCTACTTTTAACCTTGTTATTAACGAATTCATAATACATTTTAGAGGACTCCCAACTCATTCCCCCAATTAATCCAATAGTTTTCATATGTTTTGCTTTTTTAATTTTAACTGTAAATTCTAATAATCTCTCCACTATCATTTCCCTCAACACTTTTAATATAACCCTTGACAATATGATCCATAGGTACTGGTTTATGACTGGGGAAATAGTCCTTATATTTTTCGGCGGAGTCCTGTGCCAGACCAGGGCAAACAACATTTACCCGAATCTTATGGTCCAGTTCAAGAATAACCGCCTTAACGAAACTATGGATTGCTCCATTGACCATTGCCGCACTTGTGGTCATTCTAACCGGGTGATCGGCCAGAATTCCCGTAGTCAGCGTCACAGATCCGTTCGGTTTTAAATAATCCTTCCCTATTCTTACCAAATTGACCTGTCCCATTAATTTGCTTTTGAGACCAACGTAATAGTCTTCTTCCGTCAGTTCTTCAAAAGGAGCCCATTTAGCTTCACCGGCAATGGAAATAATGGCATCCAAGCTACCTACATTCTTGAACATCTCCGTAATGGATCGGGGGTTTGCAATATCTATAAAGACATCCCCACTGTTTCTTCCCGCAATGATAATTTCGTTCGCCTGGGAAAAATAGGATGCTACCTTATTTCCTATAGTTCCATTAGCTCCTATAATAAGTATTCTCATGTGTTTTGTTTTATAATATTAGTTACGGTTACTATTTTATCCTGGACATATGCTCTGCCCCATCTATTTTAACATTACCCAGCAGTATCATCCATAACTTTTTAGGTTTTTTAAATATACTTCGGGCAAATGGACGCCCTTCTTTTTGTATCACTTCTACGCTACATTCCATAACAGTGTTTTTAGGTTTGCATTTATTAATTTATATTTCTAGAAATCTAGATACGATAGAGGCAAAAAAATTACAATTCCTTGCTTAATGCCGCTATATACTGTGCTATAATTACCTCATTTCTTCTATAATAGGTCCATTTGCCATGCCTTGTAGGTATAATTAAGTTGGCATTTTGCATTGCTGATAGATAGGTAGATATGGTTGATTGCGATAATCCTGTTTTATCTTGTATAAAGCCCACGCATACGCCATCATCAAAATGATCGATATCCTTGTGCGGGGGGAAATTGGCTTCAGGGTCTTTTAGCCATTTCAGAATATTCACCCGGGTTTTATTAGATAAAATTTGACTTATTTCTGTAATTTCCATGTACAAATATAAATAAAATATTTATATATCTAGAATTATAGAAATGAATTTTTGTGATCCTTTATTGATTATAATAGTTATCTGTTTATTGAGTTATTGGGTCATTGAGTGATTTCCACATGGAAATTGTATCGAAATGACCTATTGGAACGAATACAGGAACGGTGCTTTCGATACGATCGTTTCACGATCGTTCAAGCACCAAAACATGGTATGGACTTATTAATGCGTTCCGACTACATAACGAACCTGCTTGCCGACAGGCAGGTAACTTGGTAACTTAATAACCCTTCACAATTTCATTGCTTTTCTAAACCTTTTAGGTCCCTTAGGGATGTTGGTTTTGAGAAATTTTGTAATTACTCCATGGTCACTACTTTATCTTCGTTCCTGTACTGTCAGGAAACCTACCGGTAACCAACCAGCCTCCAAAATTTTCCGAAACTGCCAAAAGCACCGTATTTTTACCTTTTTTTAGATCAAGGTATACGGCATCAAACAGTCCTATGGTACCTAAATAACGGTAATCCCGGGAACGCCAGGTATTGTTTCCCCTATAAATGGGCTTATCGTTTAAAATAACGACCACCTTATCACTATAGCCAAATTCAAAGAGTTTTAATTGATCTTGATCCGAATGCACCGTGATTTTGGCAAAAACCGTATTCCCCGGTGTTCCATCGGACAAACGCACTACTCTGGCTATGTTAGCTGCCGTTCCTTCCTCTACCGGAATCTTTTCACCCCATTTTCTGCTATCGATTAAAGACTTTAGCGCAGCGGGGTCGTTCAGGGAGTTCTCTTCAAATTTATCCGAAACCTGCCACTGCCCCACTAGGCCTTCTATCGGTTTTTTTTCAACTACCTTAAAATCGATAATTTCATGGGCTTCCCTATTGATTTTGAAATTTGCATAATGCATCGGGGCTTGGCCTCCCCCTCCTATCGCTATACCACCTTTTTTTGGTGTATGGACCAAATTCCATGAAAAATTCGGCTTTTCGGCATCGTCCAGATATACTTGGGCCCTGCTATCGTTAACCACCAGTTTTACATGTGTCCAGTCATTATAATTATAGGTATAGGGAAAGGAATAACTCGGTCCAAAATAAAGCTGCCATGGGGTAATCCCATTAATAACCGGAGCGGCCTGGTTGGCATCCGCTTTTCCTGGAAGGTGTGCCCTGAGATAAAAAGACTCCATATTACCAGCGTCAAAAATCCTAAAACGAACTCCGGGAAAACCCTGTCTTTGTGTTAAGTATACATCAAATTCAATGGTTCCATTTAAAAAAGTGGTATCCTTCAGGGTGGCCAAACCACCCCTTATATAAATTGCATCCTTGCCTTTATAACTTTCTAGCATGTAGGACTGGGCATTTATTTCCCAATGGATAGTATCTAACGGAATACTATTTTGAGAATTCCCCCTAAACGTATACAGCATAATGAATACACTAATTGCAATTGATTTGATCATGACATTGTTATTTTGATTTCCCCAAAATTCCAATTTGTAAACCGGGAAGCGGGAAACAAGTTGGTTCAAATCCGTTCAATGTTGTTCAAGTCGTAAGTTTTAATGATTTTTGTATCATCCGATGCATACCTATTCAGAACATAAATTAGTACAAAGCTGTTTACTTCAAATAGAAGAAAAGCTAAACTGGGGAAGTTCTTCACTCTGGCATAACGATGTATTTGTGGAATTAAGTGAAGTGATTCATGAAAAAACGCAGGTTCTTTTAAGTCCCACCACCTTAAAACGTGTTTGGGGAAGGGTCGATTATAAAAGTGATCCAAGTATTAGTACCCTGAATACACT
>JBATTK010000113.1:0-34515 GCA_049670505.1 Saonia sp. | reverse complement strand
GGGCGGCTGGGGCCGGGGAGGCTTTGGCGGACCTTGGGGCTGGGGTTGGGGCGGTGGTGGTAGCCAAGTGAGTACCCGTACGGAAGGTTCTTTGTATATAGATTTGATAGACACTAGAAAGAGAGAACTGGTCTGGCAGGGAAAAGGCGAAGGCACACTCAACAGTACCAGTAATATAGAAAAGAAAGAAAAACGAATAAGGGCATTTGTTTCCGAAATATTGCAGGCCTATCCACCGGCGGCCGTAGCGGTTAACTGAGACTAGATTCTTATAAAGATATCATACCGCCCTGACTGCAAACGTCAGGGCGGTTTTTTATTTCAATTTTAAGTAGCTAAAAATGGGCAATACCAAAACTTTGGTCAATACTCCAACACTGCTTCAATCTTGTTCCTTAATTTTTCGGCAGATGGTATCATTGTTTGCTCCAATGTACTGTTTAAGGGAATAGCAGGCAGATCCTCGCTCCCCATGGTCATGACAGGTGCATCTAGATGTATAAAGCATTCTTCCTGTATTTTACCGGCCAGAGCCCTTGCAAAACTATTATTTGTTGGCTCCTCGGTGACTACAATACATTTTCCTGTTTTTTTGACCGAATTCATAACAGTACGCTCATCTAAGGGAAACAAGGTACGAAGATCAATCACTTCTACCCGGTCCCGCAGGCCTTTGGTAGCATTCATGGCCCAATGCACCCCCATACCATAGCTTACAATAGTAAGGGTCTCTTGGTTTTCCTGTTTCCAAATCTCCTGCAATACATTGGCCTTTCCAAAGGGTAATAAATAATTTTCCGCAGGTTCTATGGAAGTGGCTCCTTTGGTCCCGGGAACTTTACTCCAATATAGGCCTTTATGTTCTAGTATTAACACCGGATTGGGATCATAATAGGCAGCTTTCATTAAGCCTTTTAAGTCAGCCCCATTACTTGGATAAGCAATTTTAATACCTTTTATGTTGGTCACTATGCTCTCTACCGATGAGGAATGATAGGGTCCTCCGCTGCCGTAAGCGCCAATAGGCACCCTCAAAATCATGGATACCGGCCATTTTCCATTGGTCAAATAACAGCTTCGGCTCACTTCCGTAAACAATTGATTGAGTCCGGGCCAAATGTAGTCTGCAAACTGTACCTCAACTATAGGTTTTAAACCCACAGCGCTCATTCCAACGGTAGACCCCACGATAAAGGCTTCCTGTATAGGTGTATTGAACACCCTGTCATCCCCAAATTTCTGGGCCAAGGTCGCGGCTTCACGGAACACCCCTCCCAGACGCCCCCCTACATCCTGCCCGTAAAGCAAACATTCTTTGTGTTTGTGCATGAGTTCTTCTACCGCAAATAAAGCACAATCTACCATAACCACTTTTTCATCCCGTTCGGGCATACGATCTCCTACTTCCTCCGTAATGGGTGTTGGTACAAAATCATGTGTGAAAAGGTCTTCAGGTCTTGGATCTTCCGCTTGAAGTGCACGTTCAAAATCCGATTTAACTTTTAAAACTGCCTCATCTTCCAATTGTTTTACTTTTTCCGAAGAAAATCCATTATCCAGCAGTTGTTGCTTTAATACGGGATAGGGATCCCTTGAATGCGCCTCTTCCAGATCATCCCGGTACCACTCCATACGGACACCGGAGGTATGATGGTTCAACAGTGGTACTTTGGCATGGACCAAAAAAGGACGACGTTCTTCCCGAATCTTTTTTATAACTTCTTGAATAGCTTGATAGCTTTCCATAAAATTGGCCCCATCAATAGAAATGGCTTCCAAGCCCTTAAAGCCCTTTGCATATTCAAAGGCATTTTGTGCCCTGGTTTCCGCAGCATTGGCCGAAATGTCCCAGCCATTATCCTGCACCAAATACAAAATGGGCATTTGTTTCAATGCCGCCATCTGAAAGGCTTCCGCAATCTCACCTTCGGTGACCGATGCATCCCCTAAGGAACATACGGTTATAGGTTTTACATCCCTAGATTGCACATAAGGCGACCTATTGGCCGCCTCGTCCGCTATACCCTGTAATTCCTTATACTGCATACCCATGGCCACCCCTGTTGCGGGAATGGCCTGCATCCCTGTAGCAGAGGACTGATGGGGAATTTTTGGTTTGTCGTCATCTCGTAAACTTGGATGGCAATAGTAGGTTCGCCCCCCGGAAAAAGGATCGTCCCTTTTGGCCATAAGCTGTAGCATAAGATCATAGGGTTGCATACCAAAGGCCAATAACATAGCGTCGTCCCTATAGTACGGAAACGCATAATCCTGGGGCAAAAGTTGAATTCCCAATGCTATTTGTACAGCTTCATGACCTCTTGAGGTGGCATGTACATATTTTGAAACCTGTTTAAAGTTGGCTTCGTACAATTCGGTCATAGCTTTGGCCGTGCAGAGGTTCGAAAAACCTTTCTCAAGTATTTGCTCGTCCATTTACACCAATTCTTTTTCAATCCGTACCATCCAACCAAACTTGTCCTCCGTTTTTCCCGAACGAATTCCGTTGAGTGTATCCAAAATCATTTGGCCTACCGGGTTTTCATCGGAAACATGGATTGTAGTACCCTTATACCCTATTTCCCTTATCATGGCAATGGCAACGGCGGTACCCGTACCAAAAGCTTCTTCCAGAGCACCTGTATGGAAGGCTTCCACAATTTCCTCAATAGTAATAGGACGCTCAATTACTTCATAGCCCTTGTCCCTCAACAATTCTATGACACTCATACGTGTGATACCACGTAAAATAGCACCGTCCAAGCTCGGAGTAATAAATTTTCCATCTATTTTAAAGAAAATATTCATCGTCCCAACTTCCTGAATATAGTGGAACTCCTTTGCATCTAACCACAATACCTGATCGTATCCCATGGCCTTGGCAATTTCCGTGGGTCTGATGGCGGCGGCATAATTCCCCGCAGCTTTGGCTTCTCCGGCACCTCCCTTCGCCGCTCTAACGTATTTGGTTTCGGCGAAGAGTTTTATAGGTTTTGAAAAGAAAGGCCCGGAAGGCGATGCTATAATCACAAACTTGTAATGCGTTGCGGCCCGCATTCCTATAAAAGGTTCATCGGCATAGATAAAGGGTCTCAGGTATAGGGCACTTCCCGCCTGTGTCGGAATCCAGTCCTGCTCCAATGCTACCAATTGTTTTAGCCCTTCCGTGAAAAGGTCCTTGGGAAATTTTGGCATCCCCATTCTATCCGCGCTAAAGTTTAAGCGAGCGGCATTTTTTTCGGGCCTGAACAACATAGGTGTACCATCAGCATCCTTGGTCGCCTTCATTCCTTCAAAAATTGCCTGCCCATAATGCAATGCCATAGCTGCCGGATGGGTAGGAATTAGGTGCAAGGGCTCTATTCTGGGGTTGATCCATTGCCCGTCCTCATAATCACAAATAAACATATGATCGGTGAAGGTCCTCCCCAGCGGGATGTTGTTAAAGTCCAATGACTTTATGTTCGATTCTTTTACCCTAGTTATACTGATTGTATGCGACATGATATTATATTGTTCTATTAGCATCAAATTCTTCTAAATAATCGGCTATACGTCTTAGGAAGGAACCTCCCAGATAACCGTCAACAACACGATGATCAAAAGATAGGGAGAGGTACATCATACTCCTTATAGCTATTTCATCTCCCTTTTCGGTAGTTATTACCTCGGGTCGTTTTTTAATGATTCCCAAGGCTAAAATGGCAACTTCCGGTTGGTTAATAATTGGGGTGCCCATAAGGCTTCCAAAAGTGCCTACATTGGAAATCGTAAAAGTGCTGTCTTTAATGTCATCCCCGTTTAGTTTATTGTCCCTTGCCTTTGAAACCAATAAATTGACCGCTGCAGCAAGTTGTTTTAGGTTCTTCTGATCGGCATTCTTAACTACGGGAACAATTAAATTCCCATTGGGCAAGGCCGTGGCCATTCCTATGTTTATGTGCTCCTTTACAATGATACGGGTGCCATCAACGGACACATTGATCATAGGAAAATCCTTGACGGCTTTGGCGACCGCTTCTACAAAAAGCGGTGTAAAAGTTAGTTTCTCACCATGCTTTTCCTCGAATTTAGCTTTGTGGGTATTTCGCCAATGGACCATATTTGTAAGATCGGCCTCCACGTAGGCCGTTACATGGGGGGAGGTATGCTTGGAATACACCATGTGATCTGCAATCATTTGCCTCATTCGATCCATCTCCACGATCTTACCGCTACCCTTATCCAAATTCAATTGCGGTATGCGATAGGGGGTGGGGTCCCTGTCCGAAGTAGGTTGTGCAAATTTATAAGGCCGTCCATCATCAAGATACTGGAAAACATCACTTTTTCGTAAACGCCCATCTTTTCCAGTGGCGGGAATGCGCGCCAATTCTCCATAACTGATGTGTTGTTCTTTTGCTATGCTTATAATCAATGGTGAAAAAAAAGTGTTATTATTCTTATGGCTTACGGTAGAAGATCTAATTTTTGATATTCTCTTTTCTTTAGGTTTATCTGCGGTCTTTATGAACTCCTCTCTTTCAATCGCTGCCGTACTATCGGATTCCCTTTCCGAAACTTCCATAATAGCAATTACCTCGCCTACGGGAACCACATCTTTGGCATGAAAGAGGATTTTCTCCAAGGTACCCGATGCTACTGCCGGTACTTCATTATCCACTTTGTCGGTAGCGACTTCCAGCAGGATATCCCCTTCCTCAAAGGTACCACCTTCGTTGACCAACCAACTGATGATGGTGCCTTCCGTTATGCTTTCGCCCATTTTAGGCATTTTTAACTCCACTTTTGACATCGTATGAACTAATGTTTGTTAGTTACTGCAAAAAACAAGACGACACTTTAATCTTTAAAAGATTACTTCACCTTGCTTGTAATGACCTTTTTATTTCTTCATAAAATCGCGCAAAGTATCATAAAAGGCTTCCTGTTTCTGTATAGCTTCCGGGATTTCCCGTAAAGGTTCCACTGCCCTTAAACCGTTGTGACAATCGGCCGGTAACCGCTGATACAATTTTGTGCCCTTCGTTTTCCAAGCTATCATTTCGTCCGTAACCTCCTTGATTACTTTTGCGGGGTTGCCTACTACCATGCTGCGTTTTGGAATTACGGTTTCTGCCTTTACAAAGGCCATAGCCCCGATAATACTTTCATCCCCAATTTCCGCATCGTCCATAATAACGGTATTCATTCCGACTAAAACATTTCGGCCGATATTTGCCCCATGAATAATGGCTCCATGGCCTATATGCGCACTTTCTTTCAGGACTATGGATTTTCCCGGAAACATATGTACCGTACAATTTTCCTGCACGTTGACGCCATCTTCCAAAATAATCTGTCCCCAATCGCCGCGAATGGCAGCTCCCGGACCAATATAACAGTCCTTGCCAATAATGACATTTCCCGTTACTGCAGCCAGCGGATGTACAAAGCTACTTTTGTGTACTACAGGTATGTATCCTTTAAAGCTGTAAATCATGTTCGAATATCAAATTTTGAATGTCGGATCGTGAATATGGAAATAGAATGCCCACTACAATCGTTCCTTATGCTACATTCATTATTTAAACTTCTTTAGGGTCTCTTTGGTAAATTCACTCAATACCAATCGACCACTTATTGCCGCACGTTCTGCCAATAGACGGTCCCAATCTTCGGTGCCTTTCCAGAACATACGTTTCATTTCCTTCATCGCTTCCGGATTGTAGCTACAGAGATTTTCCGCAAAAGCCTTTACCGCTTCATCCAATTCCTCTGTGCTCTCGTACAATTGGGTAAACAATCCCTTTTCCTTGGCCCATTGCGCCGAATAAAAGGTATTGGCATCCATCGCAATCTGCGACATGCCACTTAATCCCAGTTTGCGTTCAACAGCTGGCCCTACTACAAAAGGACCGATTCCCACGTTCAATTCACTTAATTTGACGGCCGCAAACTTGGTTGCCATACAGTAGTCCGTAGCTGAAGCCAAACCCACGCCTCCACCAACGGTCTTTCCCTGAATTCGGCCAATAATGAATTTTGGGCATTTGCGCATCGCATTGATTACCAGGGCAAAACCTGAAAAAAAAGCTTTTCCCGTAGTGGCGTCATCAATGTTTACCAATTCCTCAAAACTTGCTCCGGCACAGAATGTTCTATCGCCACCGCTTTTTAGCACAATAACCTTAATCTCCGCGCTACTCCCCGCATCCGTTATTGTTTGGGCCAATTGTGCCAAAATATCCCCGGGCAAAGAGTTGTGGGCCGGATGAAAGAATTCTATATATCCGATACCGTTTTCTATATGTTGTTTTACGTAAGGTTCCATCAAAAATTTCAATACTAAATTTTACATTATAAAAGTCCGAACTGTGAAAAATGATGATTTAGGTGTTTCGTGTTCACCAAATCCCACTCAAACCTATTCAGTGCCCCGAATACTGGATGTTTAGTGGTAGCTCCAGGATTTTCCTTAAAATAAGCCTCAAATTCATGGTACGTCTCCAATAATTTTACTTTGGCGGTTTCCAAATCCGCATGGATCAGTTTTTTTGTTCTATCCGCCAAGGGAAAATCATAATTCTTGGGCATGGGTTTATGATTGTATATGGAATCGTGCACTTTTTCCAGCATGTCTCCGGGCGTCGCTATTTCAAAATCCTGGATTTCGCCCGAGGCGATCTTCAAGGAGAATTCCAAATGTTCTACCATCCGTTGCGGTGTTGCCGTTCCCCATTCTGGTTTAACATCTTCGGTCAGTTTTTTTAAATATCCCGTTATAGTCTCCTTGTTTATGATCGCAAAAGGACTTTTCTTCTGTACCATGGTCAAAATCGTAGCTATAGCTACCAATTCGTCTTCCGTATCAAATACCTCTACATACCATTTTACGATACCACTTGGTAATTCCGGTCCGCGAACGTCCCTTTCTATCTTTTGTTTACACGTTAATCTTACATATACTGTATCATTATGGTAGATGGGCCTTAAAAAGCGGCAATCTTCCAATCCATAATTGGCGGCTACGGGCCCTTTATTGGGATAGACGAACAAACCTGCCGCGGCGGCCAAAATAAAATAGCCATGAGCCGTTCTTTTTTCAAAAATACTTCCGTCCAAAGAGGTAATATCCGTATGCGCGTAAAAATGATCCCACGTTAAATTGGAAAAGTTTACAATGTCGCCATCGGTGATGGTACGCTTATGCGTTTTTAAGGACATTCCGGGCTCAATATCCTCCCAACGATATTTAAAGGGGTGCTGTTCTGCCGCTTTATAAGCAGATTTAGGCTGATAAATCCCCGTAATCTCCGTTAGGGTAGTAGGTGATCCTTGCACGGCGGTGCGCTGTAAATAGTGTTTTATACCACGTAATCCTCCCATTTCCTCACCTCCCCCGGCGCGTCCGGGGCCACCATGCACCAATGAAGGCAGCGGTGAACCATGTCCTGTGCTCTCTTTGGCGCTTTCCCGGTTCAATACCAAAATACGTCCATGGTGACTTGCCGCATTTACCACATAATCCTTGGCAATAGCATTATCATAGGTGATAATAGAAGATACCAACGATCCTTTTCCCATTTGCGCCAGTTCAATGGCCTCATCCAAATTTTTATAAGGCATCAATGTGCTTACAGGACCAAAAGCTTCCCTGGTATGCACCACATTATGCTTAAAAGGAAAATTTTCACGTAGTAAAATAGGGCTTATGAATGCCCCCTTTTGGGCATCGGCACCCAAAGTTTCCATACTATCCAGATTACCATATACGATCTGTGCCTCTTTTGCGATATCCTTGACACTATTCCTCACCTCCTCCACTTGTTCTCTACTGATCAAAGATCCCATTCTGACCTCTTTTAGCCTAGGATCTCCGATAGTTATTTTATCAAGCTGTTGACCTAAGGCTATCTGAACGTCCTCGATTAATTTTTCGGGTACAATGATCCGTCGTATGGCCGTACATTTTTGACCGCATTTTACTGTCATTTCCTTGCGCACCTCCTTGACAAAAATATCGAACTCGGGTGTTCCCGGAACAGCATCCTCCCCTAAAATAGCAGCATTCAAGGAATCGGCCTCCATGGTAAAGGGAACGGCTTCTTCAATAATCCGCGGATGTGCCTTGAGCAATCTTCCGGTTGATGCCGAGCCTGTAAAAGTGACCACATCCTGGGATTCCACGGTATCTAAAATGGTCTTTACGGTTCCATTGATAATTTGCAGCGCCCCTTCCGGAAGAATTCCCGAATTTATGATTTCCCGGGCAACCGCTTCGGCCAAATAGGAAGATGAGGGTGCCGGCAAAACAACGGCCGGAACCCCTGCCATCCAATTGACCGCACATTTTTCCAACATACCCCAGACCGGAAAATTGAAGGCATTTATATGGACGGCGACCCCTTTTTTGGGCACCATGATATGATGCGCCATAAAACGTCCGCCACGTGATAGGTCAATAGGTTCTCCCTCTACATGATAGGATTGGTTAGGGAACAATTTTCGCAAGGAGGCATTGGCGAACAAATTCCCAAAACCACCTTCGATATCGATCCAGCTATCAACCTTGGTAGCACCGGTACGATAACTTATTTCATAAAACGCATCCTTCTTTTTGCTAAGGTGCAACGCCAATTTTTTGAGCATATTACCGCGTTCTTGAAAGGTCATTTTACGCAGCATCTCCCCTCCTTTTGTTCTTCCGTACTGCAATATGTCAGGAATGTTCAGTCCGTCTATCGCAATATTTGCGATAAGCTCTCCTGTTACGGAATCATATATCGGATGACCTTTATCCTTACCTTCTATCCATTCCCCGGTTACGTAGTGTTGTATTTTTCTCATAATTCCTCACCCAAATCCTCTACCACAGAAGAGGAAACTCATGGGTCATTTTAATTAAACGCTTTCAATTACCGCAGCGTAGCCTTGCCCTACGCCGATGCACATGGTTACCAAAGCATATCGTTTATTGTTTTCTTGTAGTTCCAAGGCCGCCGAATAACAAATTCGAGCTCCTGTTACACCCAAGGGGTGCCCTATGGCAATAGCGCCACCATTAGGGTTTAATCTTGGATCGTTGTCGGCCAATCCCCATTCTCGTGTACACGCCAAGGCTTGTGCCGCAAAAGCCTCATTAAGTTCGATAATATCCATATCATCCATGGTCAATCCTGCTTTTTGCAAGGCTTTATTGGAGGCTTGGACCGGGCCAATTCCCATAATTCTGGGTTCCACACCTACTACGGCGGAACTCAAGATCTTTGCTATAGGCTTTAAATCATACTTTTTAACGGCCTCTTCCGACGCTATGATCGTGGCAGCGGCACCATCGTTCAATCCCGATGAGTTGCCTGCGGTAACACTCCCTCCTTCTTTTTTGAACGCAGGGCGCAATTTTGCCAAAATTTCCTTGGTCGTCCCTGGTTTTACAAATTCGTCCTTCGAAAATTGAAGGGGATCTTTTTTTCGCTGGGGAATCTCCACTGCAACAATTTCTTTTGCCAAACGACCATTTTTTTGCGCTTTAACGGCCTTCATATGGCTCCAATAGGCAAAAGCGTCCTGATCTTCACGGGAGATATTGAATTTTTCAACCAAATTTTCCGCCGTATTTCCCATACCATCCGTTCCATAAAGCTCCTGCATTCTAGGATTTATGAATCGCCAGCCAAAGCTGGAATCGTACATTTTGGAATCGTTTCCAAAGGCACTGGAAGGTTTGGACATCACATAGGGTCCACGTGTCATATTCTCGACCCCACCGGAAATGAAAAGATCGCCATCACCAGCCTTAATGGCCCTATTGGCATGGATAATCGCCGATAGGCCAGAACTACATAGACGATTCACCGTTTCCCCTGGAACGGTAAAGGGCAATCCCGCCAATAAAAGGCTCATTCTTGCCACATTCCTGTTATCCTCGCCGGCCTGATTGGCACATCCCATGATCACATCATCATAGGCTTCTTTTGGAATATTTGGATTACGCGCCACCAATTCCTTAATGACCAGTGCTCCCAAATCATCCGTTCTCACCGCAGATAGGGTACCGTGATAATTTCCTATAGGAGTTCGGATACCGTCTATTATATAAGCTTCCATTAAATTTTGAATTTTGAATATCAAATTTTGAATATCGAAGTGTTTACTTCTACAATCCCTAATCCACCATTCCTTTATTTATTATTTAAACTAAGCTGTTGTGTATTTTGATTATTTTTTAATCTAAACCTATTCATTCGAGTGCTTCGATTTTTTATGAAAAAAAATTGTTCTCGATACATTTTCGACTCTAAAATCGGTCGAAAACACTCGAACTGACACTTCTTATTAAACCCATATACAAAATACACAACAGGTCAATCTTGTTCCCATACTTACAACAAAAATTGAAATTAACTTAGTTATTTGTTCATCTTCATTCCATATTTATTTCCCGACTTCATTATTCGTAATTCTTCATTCAATATTCTATTCCTCCCAATCTTTGTTTGTTCTATACACCACTCCTTTGAACAAAGCGACCAAATCTTTTCCCCGCTTTACTTCGATCACATTAAAACCCACCTTGGTCTTTACCTTTTCTATCACGGATTCCGCTTCAATATAATCCCCCTCTTCCAAAGCCTCGATATGATTGACCGAGGTTTCTATGGACACCGCATATTTGCCATGGGTATTTGCTGCAAACCCAAAAGCAGTATCCGCCAGGGCATAGCTGATTCCACCGTGTGCTTTTCCCATACTGTTGAGCATCTCCTTTCTAACGGTCATCCCCACTTTGCAACGTCCGATCCGGCATTCCAAAATTTCGATACCCAGCCAGGTACTATAGGCATCCAAGTTCAGCATTTTATAAGGTATGGTCTCTCCTTTCATTTCAAATCGTGCCCTTTTAATCAAAAAATCGTTTCCCTTCCTTAAGCATTCTCCGTAATAAGGGACTACATCTATACCGATCCTCGTGATATTCATTATAAAGCCCATCCATTTTGGCAACGCACCAATCCATTCCTTTTTCATCGGCCCAGGCCAATAATCCCTTAGGATAGTTAACTCCCTTGGTCATGGCATTATCGATATCCTCGGCAGAAGCAACATTTAAAAATAGAGCATCCGCCGCCTCGTTGATCAACATCACCAACACCCGATTAAAAATGGTTTCGTAAAGAGACGTTTCAACTGCGCTCGACAAGACAGATGAATTATTGGTTTGCTTCCCGTTATCATCATATTCATAATATCCCCTTCCTGTTTTTCTTCCCAAATAGCCCGCCTCCGAATACCGCTTTTGTGTAAACGATGGTTTATATCTGGGATCGGAGTAAAATGCCTTAAAAACGGTCTCCGTGACGATATAGTTGACATCGTTCCCGATAAAATCCATCAGTTCAAAAGGTCCCATCCGAAATCCCCCCAAAGTCTTTAAACTTTGATCTATCGTTGCAAAATCAGCGATTCCCTCTTCATAAATGCGTAGCGATTCGCCATAAAAAGGACGTGCCACACGATTTACGATAAAACCAGGTGTATCTTTGGCCACCGCTACGGTTTTTTTCCAATCGGCAATAATCCGTACCGATTCCTCCCATACGGATTTGGAGGTTTGAATGGCGGGAATCACCTCTACCAATTTCATTAAAGGTGCGGGATTGAAAAAGTGGATGCCTATACAGCGCTCCGGTTTTTTTAGGGACGAGGCTATGGATGTTACGGATAGCGAAGAAGTATTCGTGGCAATGATGGTTTCTTCGGAAACGTAGGTTTCCAATTCGGCAAACACCTTTTGCTTTATCCCCAAATTTTCAACAATGGCCTCAATGGTCAGTTCGGAATCTCCCAAATCCTCTAGCTTGTTTACATAGGATATATTTCCTTGAATCCTTGATTTTTCCGTACCGTCCATTCGGCCTTTTTCAATAAGTCTGGACAGTACTTTTTCCAAAGCCGCTTTGCTTTTATCCAGAGCGGCCAGATCGGTATCATATAATTTTACATCGCAACCCGAGGTGGCCGCAACTTGTGCAATACCACTTCCCATGGTTCCGGAGCCTATTATTCCTACCTTCATACGTTGTTACCTTCCTTTAAATTCAGGTTTTCGTTTTTCGATAAAAGCTGCCACACCTTCCGCATAATCCTCACTTTGGGCCGCTTCTATTTGATATTTGGACTCCAAAGCCAATTGTGATTGTAAATCGTTGGTCATGGATCGATTAAAAAGTTTTTTGATAGCTCCCAAAGCTTTGGTAGGCATCCGGGCCATTTTATGGGCCAGCATGTCAATTACGTCCTGAAATTCTTCGGAAGAAACGTGTTTATAGATCATCCCCAAACGTTCCGCTTCCTTGGCATCTATCTTATCTCCCAACATGGCCAGGGCAGAGGCTTTTTGAAATCCGATCAACCTAGGCAAAAAGAAGGTACCCCCACTATCCGGGATCAACCCTATTTTACTAAAAGCCTGTATAAAACTCGCATGCTCATTGGCTACCACAATATCACAAGCCAAAGCTATATTGGCCCCTGCCCCGGCAGCTACACCGTTTACAGCGGCAATGATAGGTTTTTCTATGGTTCTAATACGGGAAATAATAGGGTTATAGTGTTCTTCCAATATTTTTTTAAATCCGGGATTCAGTTCCGGCGAGCTTACTTCTTTAAGGTCCTGGCCGGCACAAAAGGCCTTCCCGTTTCCGGTAAGGACTATAGCTCTTATTGTTTCATCTTTCTCGCAAACATCTAATTTTTCCTGAAGGCCCAGTGCCATTTCACGATTAAAACTATTAAATGCTTCCGGCCTATTGAGAGCAATATAGGCTACTCCGTTTTTCAGCTCGAATTCAATGGAATTATTCCCCATATACTATGTTATTTTAAACATTTAAAATAATCAAAAGGCTCTTGGCAATCTTTGCACTGGAACAATGCCTTACAGGCAGTAGACCCAAACTGACTCACCAGTTTCGTATTCTTGGAACCACAATTGGTACATTTCACTAATTTTTTGTCCCCCAAAAGAGCTTCTTTGTCGGCATCGGCCTCCAAGGGCGCCGCTATGCCATAATCCTCTAGTGCCCGGCGTCCTTTTTCGGTAATCCAGTCAGTGGTCCAGGCGGGCGTCAATACCAATTCTATTTTAGCTTGATAACCCGCACCTTCCAATGCCGATTTTATATCGTCCCCAATGACGTCCATGGCAGGGCATCCACTGTAGGTGGGTGTAATCTGTACCTCAACGACATTATTTTCAACAACAGCGGAACGCACAACACCCATTTCTAGAATGGACAGTACAGGAATTTCCGGATCTGATACCTTTTCCAGAATTGGAATCAATTGCTTTGGTATGTTTACTTTTTCCATTATCATATTCACCTTACCACTCCATATTGGGATAGGTACGTTGCATGTATTGCAAATCATTCAGCAAATACCCCATATGTTCGGTATGAATGCCATTTTTTCCTCCTTTTTGGAACCATTTGGATTCCGGAACTTCCAAAGTGGCTTCCATCAAGATGTCGGTTATTCTTTGATAATATGTTTCTTTTAATTTTGAGGTATCCACTCCGATCCCTTCCTTGATCATTACCTTATCCGCTTCCGTTTGATGAAATAGTTCATCGGTATAGGTCCATAGATTGTCAATAGCGTTTTGCATTTTCATATGACTTTCTTGGGTACCATCTCCCAAACGCTTTACCCAATCGGATGAAAAACGATAATGATAACTTACTTCCTTGATCGCTTTCTTGGCTATAGCAGAAATAGTGAGATCATGGCTTTGCTGCAATTCCATTAAAAACAGCAAATGATATGCATCGAACAAAAACTGCCGTGCCATGATATAGGCAAAATCGGTATTGGGTTGTTCTACCAGCAAGACATTTACGTATTCCCGTTCCGTCCTTAAAAAGGCAATATCGTCTTCTTTGGTATTGTCTCCTTTGAGTTGAGCGGCGTATTGAAAATAGCTTCTGGTCTGTCCTAATAAATCCAGGGAAATATTGGTGCAGGCAATATCGGTTTCCAAATTGGGTCCATGACCGCATAATTCGCCCAATCGTTGTCCAAGAACAAGACTGTTATCCGCAATACCAAGGATATATTGATATAAATTGTTATTCATAATTAGGCTTCAATAATGAATTTTTTTTATTGTAAGGAATTTACATATGTTTTACCTCATCGGGCAAATCATAAAATGTCGGATGGCGATATACTTTATCCTGAGCCGGTTCAAATAGCTCACCATTATTATCAGGATTGGATGCCGTAATGTGTTTGGATTCTACCACCCAAATACTTACCCCTTCATTTCTACGGGTATAGACATCACGGGCATTTTCCAATGCCATTTCCTCATCTGCCGCATGCAGACTACCAAAATGACGATGTTCCAATCCGTTTTTACTTCGTACAAATACTTCCCAAAGTGGCCAGTTCTTCTTCATAATGTTTGTCTCCCCCACCATCACCTCTTGCTAAAAGTGGCTTCTGGCAAGGCTTTGTTTATCCTACTTTCTTTGCTTTTTTATCTTGTTTTTTCTCCGCATGGGCCATAGCGGCATCCCGGACCCATTGTCCTCTTTCCCATGCCCCTACCCTGGCATTCATGCGTTCCCTATTACAAGGTCCATGACCCTTGACCACTTGCCAAAACTCATCCCAATCAATTTCCCCAAAATCATAATGTCCCGTTTCCTCGTTCCATTTTAAATCGGAATCAGGAACGGTTAAACCGATCAAATCCGCCTGGGGGACGGTTTGATCTATAAATTGTTGCCGCAACTCATCATTGGTCTTCCGTTTTAGTTTCCACTTCATGGATTGTTCCGTGTGGACCGATTCCGAATCTGTTGGCCCCAGCATCATCAATGATGGCCACCACCAACGATTCAATGCGTCCTGTGCCATTTCTTTTTGTTCCGGTGTACCCTGCGCCAGTTTCATCATAATTTCAAAACCTTGGCGTTGATGAAAACTTTCTTCCTTGCATACTCTTACCATAGCCCGGGCATAGGGTCCATAGGAAGTATTACATAAAGGCACTTGATTTATAATGGCCGCGCCATCTACCAACCAACCTATGGCACCGATATCGGCCCAGGTCACGGTGGGGTAATTAAAAATACTTGAGTATTTTGCTTTACCGGAGTGAAGTTGTTCATACAACTCCTCACGTGAAATTCCCAAGGTCTCACAGGCACTATATAGGTACAGGCCATGTCCGGCTTCGTCCTGCACTTTCGCCAAAAGTGCAACTTTACGTCTTAATGAAGGAGCACGGGTAATCCAATTGCCTTCGGGCAACATGCCCACAACTTCGGAATGCGCATGTTGTGATATTTGTCTAATGTGTGTTTTTCGATACTTTTCGGGCATCCAATCCTTAGGTTCAATTTTTTCATCACGCGCAATACGTGCTTCAAACTGTTTTTCCAAATCCCTTATTTGTGTTTCACTCATAGCCTTCAGTATTTAATTTTCGGTAAAATCCTATTAAAAAATTTCTTGAAATTTTTTAATTTAGATCCCCGCATATGCGAGGATGACAGTTTTATGGAATCTCGAGGCCTTCGTCCGCCGAAATAGCTACATGAAGGCGTGACAGAGCCTCGAGGAATTCTTTTCGATTAAACATCATAATCTACGATTATTTTTTCGGTAGTCGGTACGGCCTGGCAACCTAAAATAAAATTGTTCTTTACCTCATCTTCTTCCAATGCATAATTAACCTTCATTTCTACGGAACCCTCAATAAGTTTGCATTTGCACGTACTACAAACTCCGCCTTTGCAAGCAAAAGGCAAATCGGCCCCGGCGGCCAGCGCACCATCTAGAATAGTATCATACGCATCGTCCATGGTAAAATGGAATTCCTTTCCGCCATCTATTATGGTAATCTCGGTACCTTCGGTCCGTTGTTCCAATATTTTCGCTATATGTAGATTGTTGTCCGGATTGTCCCCTGAGAAAAACAATTCGTAATGTATCCTATCTTTTTCCATGCCGGCAGCGCATAGCTCGTCCCTGATTAAAAAAATCATCTCCCGTGGCCCGCAAATAAAACAATTGTCGGTGTCGGCCACGTCAATAAATGTCTTCGTCAATACTTGCATCTTTTCAGCGGTAAAACGTCCGTTGAAAAGAGGAATGTCCCTTTGTTCCTTGGTGAGGAAATAGAAAATTTCAAACCTCCCAAAAAACCTATTTTTAAGTTGTTCTATTTCTTCTTTAAAGACAATGGATCTTACCGAGCGGTTCAAATAAAACAATTTGAAGGTACTATTGGGCTCTAATAATAAATGTGTTTTTATAATGGACAGAATGGGCGTAATCCCACTTCCGGCCGCAAAAGCAATATGGTTCTTCGCCTTTTCGGGTGTTATATCTACATAAAAGTTCCCCGTAGGCTCCATAATCTCAAGGGTATCCCCGGAGTCTAATTCCGTATTGGCGTAGGTTGAAAACACGCCTCCCGGTATCTGCTTAATGGCGACCCTCCATTGGTCATCGATCGGACTTGAACATAAGGAATAAGAACGGCGTACCTCATCACCATAAATTGTCTTTCGCAAAGTCAAATGCTGTCCTTGCTTAAATGCAAAGGAATCCCTGAGGTGCTTGGGAATATCCAAGGTGATTACGGAGCAATCTTTGGTTTCCTTATAAATATCCGCAATTTTTACCTGATGAAAATTTGCCATTGTGTATATCATCTTTTAACTAACAACTGTTAGTTTCAATAGCAAATTTACAAAATAAATTACAAAAAATTAAGGGTTGATCCCATTAATCAGTACACCACTTAATTCGGTTCCTAATTTTTCCGGTTCCAAATCTTCCTTCTTCGGTATCCATAGATATAGGGATCTTAAAGTAGATAACATGGAAAACAGCATGATCTCTGGATTACCATTCATGATTTCTTTGTTTCTAATCCCCTCTTGAATAACTGTTCTAAAGTCCTCCTCATAGTCCGACCGCAGGGTTAAATAATACGTCAGTTGTTCCTCTAAGTGCATCCAGTCATTATTTAAGGATGCCATTCCATAGGTATTTCTACTAGTGATATCCACGTGTAGGGCAACAATTTGCTCCAATTTTTCCAAACTACTTGCCTTGGTCGTTTTTATAGTTCGCATGCCTTCCGTAAATTCCTCGGCCAACGCAATAATAATGGCAATAAGGATGTCTTGTTTGGAACTGATATGGTTGTACAGGCTTGCCGCCTTTATTCCCATTGCCTTGGCAATATCGCGCATAGTCACCGCGCTATATCCTTTTTCCTTAAATAGCTTCGCCGAAGTTTTTACAATTTCGTCCTTTCTGGTTTCCAATTTCATAATGCTTCTATAGTGTCCCCAAATTTAAAGGATAAAATAATACCAAAGCCTGTCCGCATAGCCTCACGATTAATTCATAGCTTTGTGATGTCTTTTAGACCAAAACGGCAAAGTTCATGGGTACATTAATTGAGTCAAATCCGCTACTAGATAGACTTCCCCCTCATCTCAAACAATTCATTAAACCGCAGGATTATGAAGATTATTCCCCTATGGATCAGGCAGTTTGGCGCTACGTTATGCGAAAAAATGTCTCTTATTTAAGTACGGTAGCCCATGAATCGTATCGGGAAGGTTTAAGAAAGTCTGGAATTGCTATTGATAGCATCCCCAGCATGTATGGAATGAACCGTATTTTGAAAGAAATCGGCTGGGCGGCCGTGGCCGTAGATGGTTTTATTCCTCCCAACGCATTTATGGAATTCCAAGCGTACAAAGTGCTGGTCATTGCGTCCGATATTAGGCAATTGGAACACATAGCGTATACCCCGGCCCCCGATATCATTCATGAGGCGGCCGGCCATGCCCCTATCATAGCCAATCCTGACTATGCGGAATATTTGCGAAGATTTGGGGAAATAGGGGCAAAGGCCATACTGTCCTCACATGACAACGAAGTGTACGAGGCCATTCGTAAATTGTCCATTCTTAAAGAAGCGCCAAACGCTACCCAAGAAGCCATAGCAACGGCAGAGAAAGAAGTAAATACCTTACAAAACAAAAAAGTGCAGCTTTCTGAAATGGCTCAAATTAGAAACTTGCATTGGTGGACCGTAGAATATGGATTGATCGGTACCTTGGAGCACCCCAAAATTTATGGTGCAGGTTTATTATCGTCCATAGGAGAAAGTGAATGGTGTTTGACGGACGAGGTACAAAAGATTCCATACACCGTGGAGGCGGCCGAACAAGAATTTGACATTACAAAACCCCAGCCCCAACTTTACGTAACCCCGGACTTTGCACACTTAATGGAGGTGTTGGAGGAGTTTTCCAATGGTCTGGCCCTACGCAAAGGAGGTTTTAGAGGCTTGCAAAAACTAATCGACTCCAAAAAATTGGGAACTATAGAATTAAATACGGGTCTACAAATTTCAGGAGTATTTACCCAAATGATCACAGACGAGGACAATGCCGTTGTTTTCTTTAAAACCGAAGGCCCCACTGCCTTGGCCAATAGGGAAAAGGAACTTATAGGCCATGGTATCGAGGTTTATGCCAATGGGTTTAGCTCCCCCATCGGGAAACTAAAAGGCATTAATCTGGCCATAGAAAATATGGGCCCCCGTGATTTAAAAGCTTACAATTTTTATGATGGCAAACGCATTTCTTTTGAGTATGAAAGTGGTATTACGGTTGAAGGTTTAAACATTACGGGCATACGAAATGTAAATGGAAAATTGATCTTAATTCAATTTGAAGATTGCACGGTGACCTATAAAGATGAAGTTCTGTTCAAACCCGAATTAGGGACTTTTGACCTTGCCGTAGGTTCTTCTATAATTTCGGCCTATGCCGGATCTGCGGACTTTAGGTCCTTTGATAATCTCTACCAAGTTTCGAAGACCAAAACTGTAAAAATCAACAAGGATGTCCAAACCCTGACTTTGGAGAGCCTATACCAACAAATTCGGGATTTTAGGGAGGGAACCAATACCACTATTTCCAGAAATGAGGTCTTTCGAGAGCTTATGGCCAACTTTCCGGAAGACTGGCTTTTGTCCGTAGAGCTCTATGAATTGGCCAAGAGCAATAATGATAATGCCTTTGGAGTATTGATATTAAATCATTTGGAAGCCGTTAAACGGAACAATCCAAAGGTGGGGCATTTGATTGATGATGGGGTAGTTTTGGTCAATTCGGGATTTTGATCTGCTCTAGCGTATTGATGGGCCTATCTCCATATACCAGGGTCCATCCCATAGAATTGGTAAGGATATAAAATTTGGAAAGTTCGCTGATCAATCTATTCTCGGCATTCGATTTTAAGGAAGATGCTTCGATCTTTTTTAGAAGGGACGTATTTACGTTCCTTTTTATGGCATTATAATCCGCTGCATTGAACGGATTCAAATAATCCGCCCTTACATCATAATATTCAAAATCCGGGTTGACCTTTATTTCCGGTTGGGGAATACTTAAAATACGAAGGGTTTTATGGGCCGTATCTATATCGAATTCTATCTTGCCCAGATCATAAGCTACCGTAGCTTCCGCATTCACCACTACCAATGCCTTTTTATCCGCAGTAATCATCTCCCCAAATAGTTTTTGGGAGTCCCTATAGTTATATACTTCCGCAAAATGCCCTTCCGTAACAATAAGTTTTGAAACGTTGGTTATCTGCTTTTGAATGAGCATGGAATTCTCTTGCAGTATGGCCTTTTCGTTTTTATCATCCGTACAGGAACGAAAAATAAGCACTATGGCCAAGGTAACTACAACCCCAATTAGTATTTTTTTCATTTTATGCCTGCCTTTTAGGTTTGTACAATATAGGTACAACCCTATATTTACTCATTAAATTCCATAAAGGGATGTGCCCTCTTAAGATACGCAATTTTCTCCTGTAGCGACTTTAGGAACTTTCGATGTTGTTCGGATTCTGGATGAAATGCCTTGTGTTGTATCCCTTTTTGAATGGCCTCTACCTGTTCCATTACCGAATAGGCCTTTTCCGAAATCCATTCGGTTTTGAACTTCTCCCAGATATACGCAATGGCCAATGCATTGGGATGTACCATATCGACTTCGTAAAAGCGATAGTCACGCAATTCGTCCATCAAAAGCTCATAGGAAGGAAAATAAGACGCATTACGTCCATTTATTACTTGATGGATAGCCGATATAAGATGTGCCTTGCTCCTTTGGTTTTCAATAAAGCCATCTTTTAAGTGACGGACGGGGGAAACCGTAAAAATGAACTGGGCATTCTTATTTACGGAATAGATAGAACGAATGCTATTTTCAAGGCTTTTGACTATTTCATCTATGGACAATAGCTCCTTTTTAAATTCCTTCTGGGGTACCTTATGGCAATTGGTGACCACAGAACCTGTTCGTATATGACGATACACCCAAGCGGTCCCTAATGTAATAATGATATGCGTAGCTTTTGAAATTTGCCGATGTATCGCATCAAGTCCATCATTGAGTTTTTCCAGTAGGGTATCTTTTGAAACATCGCTCAAATTAGAATGGGCATCAAAACTATGCCAACGTTCGTTCTGGAAAAAAACATCCTTTTCCGTATAGCGCTTTTCCTCGGTCGCGTCCGTTATTATTCTTTCAATGGCCTTTGGATGAAATAGGATGCCGAACGGATTGCATAAGGATGGAAACTTATAATAATCCAACTTTTTGCCTATATTTTCGGAGAAACAGGATCCCAATAAAAATAGTTGGCTCCCGTAATCTATTGGAAAACTAGCTTTGGAAAATGGAATATTCGTTTGCAGTTTCATGTTATCGGCATTCAGTTAACCAGTAATAAACAGTAATCAGTTTGATATATACTGTTAACTAATATAATCTTTCGCTTTATTCAGGGCTTCGGTTATACCCGCCGGATGCTTTCCTCCGGCGGTAGCGAAGAATGGCTGGCCGCCCCCGCCGCCTTGAATATATTTCCCCAATTCCCGAACAATAGCACCTGCATTCAAATCTTTTTGTGCTACCAATTCCTTGGAAATATAGCAGGACAGTAGGGCTTTTTCATTTTGTTCGGTCGCGAACAACAAAAATAGGTTCTCCCTATTATTTCCCATACTAAAGGAAAGATCTTTTATTCCGGCAGCATCCAGATCCAGTTTCTTGGCCAAAAATTGAATCCCATTGATTTCGGTGAGTTCATTGGCCAACTCCGTCTTTAGATTCTTGGCCTTGTCCTTTAGCAATTGTTCTATCTGTTTACGAAGTTTTATATTCTCTTCCTGTAGGGAACTCACCGCTTGTACCGGATCCGGCGTATGGTTCAACAGCTCTTTTATTTCGGATAGTCTTTTGTTGTTTTCAGTGTAAAAGCCTTTCACCGCATCGGAAGTAATGGCCTCTATGCGTCTTATGCCCGACGCTACCGCTCCTTCGGATATAATCTTAAAATGCCAAAGATCTGCCGTGTTTTGCACATGGGTCCCTCCGCATAATTCAATGGACTGTCCAAAACGGATCGTGCGTACGGTATCCCCATATTTTTCCCCAAAAAGTGCTATGGCTCCCTCCTTTAAGGCTGTTTCCATGGAAGCGCTTCTGTTTTCCTGAAGTGGCAAATGACCGGCTATTCTTGCATTAACGAAATTCTCCACATCCCTTAGCTCCTTTACGGTCATTTTAGCAAAATGCGAAAAGTCAAAACGCAGGTATTTGGAATGTACTGCAGAACCTTTTTGTTCTACATGGGGACCCAAAATTTCTCGAAGCGCCTGATGTAATAAATGGGTGGCCGTATGGTTGCTTGCCGTTCGTTGGCGTTGTTTTGCATCAACAACTGCTTTAAACGTTTCCGTAGGGTGCTTGGGCAAGTTTTTCGCAAAGTGTACAATTTCGCTATTCTCTTTTTTGGTATCCAAAATATAGACTACATCGCCGTTTATGGCTTCCAAATAACCTTTATCCCCTACTTGTCCGCCACCTTCCGCATAAAATGGCGTACGATTAAATACCAATTGATACTGCGCCCCTTCTTTCTTCGAAATTACCTTTCTGTACTTCACCAATTTTACTTCGGCCTCCATAAGATCATAGCCGACAAATTCCTGCTCCATATTATCTTCCACTATGGTCCAGTCTTCCCTTGATACTTCGGAAGCGGATCGCGATCGGTCTTTTTGCTCCTGCATGGCAACTTCAAAGCCCTTTTCGTCCAAACGATATCCTTTTTCACCTAAAATTAGGGCGGTCAGGTCTATTGGAAAACCAAAGGTATCGTACAGTTCAAAGGCTTTCCTACCGTCTACCTCTTCTCCCTTGGTACCCATAATAATCTGATCTAACAGAATCAGACCCTGTTCCAAGGTCTTTAAGAAGGAGTGTTCTTCTTCCTTTATCACATTTTCGATCAGCTGTTGTTGTTCCCTGAGTTCTGGAAAACCATCTCCCATGGTATCGGTCAGCACCTTTACCAAACGGAACATAAAAGGCGTTTTGGTATCAAGAAAAGTAAAACCATAGCGTATGGCCCTTCGCAAAATTCTTCGGATGACATAACCTGCCCCCGTATTACTTGGTAATTGGCCATCCGCAATAGAAAAAGCTACGGCACGTATATGATCCGCAATGACCCTAACGGCAATATCGGTCTTTTCGTCCTTGCCATATCTTGTACCTGTGATGGTTTCTATTTCACGGATAATCGGGGTAAAAACGTCAGTATCATAATTGGATTGTACCCCCTGTAAAACCATGCATAAACGCTCAAAACCCATACCGGTATCCACATGTTTGGCAGGTAAGGGTTCCAAAGTTCCATTGCCCTTGCGATTGTATTGCATAAATACAAGATTCCAAATTTCTACCACTAGCGGATGGTCTTGGTTGACCAGAGATGCCCCGGAAATTTCAGCCTTTTCTTCCTTGGATCGAATGTCTACATGGATTTCCGAGCACGGACCGCAAGGCCCTTGATCGCCCATTTCCCAGAAATTATCTTTTTTATTGCCCATGATAATGCGATCTTCCGGAACAATGGACTTCCAAAGCGCATGAGCTTCTTTATCCATCTCCAGATTGTCGGCGTCATCACTTCCTTCGAATACGGAAACGTAGAGGCTATCCTCATCTATTCCATAAACCCCGGTAAGCAGTTCCCACGCCCAGGTAATCGCTTCTTTTTTGAAGTAATCGCCAAAACTCCAATTTCCCAGCATTTCAAACATGGTGTGGTGGTAGGTGTCCTTTCCAACCTCTTCCAGATCGTTATGTTTTCCGCTTACCCTAAGGCACTTTTGGGTATCGGCTACCCTAGCATCTTTTGGTTCCCTATGGCCTAAAAAGAATTCCTTAAACTGGTTCATTCCGGCATTGGTAAACATTAGGGTAGGATCATCCTTAATAACCATAGGGGCCGAGGGGACAATTTTGTGGGATTTATCCTTAAAAAAATCTAAAAACTTTGCTCTAATGTCTTTGGAATGCATAGGAAAAACGTAAGCTTTTTATAATTTTAACAAATTATACAAAACAATTTTTATATTTGTTTGTTTTGATATAATGAAAGCACAAAAATAGGACAAAATCCATTCATGTCTAAAGTAAAGTATTATTACGATCCGGATACGCTTTCGTATCGAAAGATAGAAGCTAAGAAATCAAGAAAATATAGAAATGTATTCTTCTTTTTACTTGGCTCGGGTCTTTTTGGCTTTTTGGGACTTACTTTTTTATTGAATACCAATATTTTGAACACCCCAAAGGAACTATCCCTGCAGCGGGAAGTAAAAAACTACGAGCTTCAATTTGAACTTCTGGATAAAAAGATGGAGCAGATAGAACAGGTGCTGGCCAACATTGAAGATCGCGACAACAATATTTACCGACTTTATTTTGAGGCCAATCCTATTCCTGAAGAACAACGCCGAGCCGGCTTTGGTGGTATCAACCGTTACAAATCCCTGGAAGGTTTCAATAATTCGGAAATGATCGTTTCTACTACCAAACGTTTGGATATCATTCAGAAGCAAATGGTGATACAGTCCAAATCCTTGGACGACATTACCAAATTAGCAGAGGAAAAGGAAAAATTATTGGCCGCTATACCCGCCATACAACCAGTGAACAACGAAAGGTTGATTCGCATGGCCTCCGGTTTTGGATGGCGTTCCGATCCATTTACAAAAGCAAGAAAAATGCATTGGGGGATGGACTTTACCGCTCCCAAGGGCGTTCCTATCTACGCCACCGGGGATGGAAAAATAACCCGCGCGGACAACAATTCCTCAGGCTATGGAAAGCATATTCGAATTGAACATGGTTACGGGTATATGACCTTGTATGCACACCTCAGCAGATACAATGTAAAAAAGGGCCAAAAAGTGAAGCGGGGCGATCTTATTGGTTTTGTTGGAAGTACGGGTCGTTCCGAAGCTCCCCATTTGCACTATGAGGTATGGAAAGACGATCAACGCATCAACCCCATTAATTTCTACTACGGAAGTTTATCGGCGGAAGAATTTGAGAATATGTTGAAATACGCTACACAAGAAAACCAATCCTTGGATTAATGCACATAGAACTACCGGAAAAAAGGTATTACGGTATTGGTGAGGTCGCCAAGGCCTTTGGCGTAAATACTTCGCTCATCCGTTTCTGGGAAAAGGAATTCGATGTACTTAAACCAAAAAAAAATGCCAAGGGTAATCGAAAATTTACCCCGCGGGACATCTCCAATCTGCAACTGATCTACCACTTGGTAAAGGAACGCGGATTTACCTTGGAAGGTGCCAAGACACATCTGAAAGAAGAAAAACTAAAGACGCTCTCCAATTTTGAAGTCATCCAAAAATTGGAAAGGGTACGGGCGGAACTGATTAAAATCAAAAGTCAATTATAACACAACCTTTAAAACACTACGTATGAAAAAATGGTTAATTCCCGTAATTATCCTAGTGGTCATAGCCTTTGGCCTATATCAATGGGGCGTTGGTTTCAATAATACCGCTGTAAAACTCAAGGAAGCATCTACAAAATCATGGGCCAATGTAGAAAGCTCCTATCAAAGAAGAAATGATTTGATAGATAACCTGGTAAAAACGGTGCAAGGTGCGGCCGACTTTGAAAGAGGCACCTTAACGGATGTGATAGAAGCCCGTGCCAAGGCCACATCGGTATCTGTGGACCCAACAAATATTACGCCGGAACAGCTGGCCAAATTCAATGAAGTACAGGGAGGCTTAAGCGGGGCATTAAAAAGTTTGCTGGTCACTGTGGAGCGTTATCCCGACTTAAAGGCCAATCAGAACTTTTTGGAACTACAATCGCAATTGGAAGGTACCGAAAATAGGATCAACGTTGCCAGGGACCGATTTAATACCTCCGTAGAGCCTTATAATAATCATATCAAGACTTTTCCCAATTCGGTTTTGGCCGGACTTTTTAACTTTGATGAATTGGCCTATTTTAAGTCGGAAGCTGGTGCCGATCAAGCTCCGGAGGTCGATTTCGAATTTAATTGATAGCGGCATGTCCAAAGTAGAGGATTTTTTAACTCGAGAAGAGGAACAGGAAATTGTGGGTGCCATTCTTGAAGCTGAAAAAAATACGTCGGGGGAAATCAGGGTACATATTGAGGCAACTACAAAACTGAAACATTTTGATAGGGCCAAAGAGGTGTTCCATTACCTTAAGATGGATAACACCAAAGAAGAAAATGGCGTGTTGATCTATGTGGCCGTGCTCGATAGAAAGTTTGTCATCTATGGCGATCGCGGCATCGATAAAGTGGTCCCTAAGGATTTTTGGAACCGGACCAAGGATAGCATACAACATCACTTCAAACAAAATAATTTTAAACAGGGAATTATAGCGGGCATCTTGAAAGCCGGCAAAGAATTGGAGGCCCATTTCCCATGGAACCATAATGATACCAACGAACTGAGCAATGAGGTTTCCAAAGCATAATTTTCTACTTCTTTTTCTAGCCTGTTGTACTCTAGGTTCCGCACAATTTAAAATTCCTGAAAAACCAAAGGAACAAACTAGTATCTATGACTATCTAAATTTATTGCCAAACGCTCAAAAAAGTGCACTGGAGCAGAAGCTCATACGGTATTCCGATAGCACCTCAACGCAGATCGTCATTGCTATTATTAATTCTACGGAAGGAGAAAACATCAATTTCTTGGGCGCGCAATGGGGACAGGAATGGGGAATTGGTCAAGCAGGAAAGGATAATGGAATTCTTGTGCTTTTGGCAAAGGGGGACCGTAGGGTATCCATCAACACCGGATATGGAACGGAAGGCTCCTTAACCGATGCCATGTCTAGAAGAATCATAGAAAACGTTATTATCCCTGAATTTAAAAAGGGAGATTATTACGCCGGTCTGGATAAGGGTTCCGATGCTATTTTTAGTGTTCTCACCGGTGAATTTAAAGAGGAACGCAGTTTTGACAAGGACGTTGACTTTCCTTTTGGTGCTTTATTGCCCGTTATCATTTTCTTTATTATTGTCATTATTCTCTCTAATCGAAATAGGCGGAACAAAGGTGGAAAAGGAGGCGGAAAACGTTCCTCCGGAATGGATCTTTGGGATATTATCATCCTGAGCAATATGGGCCGTGGCGGATTTGGCGGTGGCTCATCTAGTGGCGGAGGATTTGGTGGCGGAGGATTTGGCGGTGGTTTCGGCGGAGGCGGTTTCGGTGGCGGAGGTGCTTCTGGTGGATGGTAGCTTTAGCTTTCTTAAATACTACAGGCAACCTTTTGGGAAATTGTACATCTTTTCTATAAAAGCCATGCTACTAAAAAGAACCCTCTTGTTATCAATATCGGCTTGCCTCTTAATTGGTTATGGTTGTGATGACGATGAGGATACCTGTGATATTGACCCTGCCCTTATTGATTGCATTAGTTTTCCGGCTTTAGGTTTTTTGATTACGCGTAACGGAGATAACGTTTTTGATGACGATGCCATTGCTTTAGAAGATGTAACTGTACGGGGAAGAGATGCGTCGAACACTGAACTAGGTCTACAGTCAGTGTTTGATTCAATAAACGGCCCAATATTTTTCTTTACGGACACGGATTGGAGTTCGGGGGATTATGAATATCTCATAGAACTTGATACAAATGATTCATTTTCAATCAACTCAACCTTTGTGATTTCAGAAAGTCTGTGCTGTGGTAATATTCCTATTTTAGAAGAAATCAGAATAAATGATATGGAAGCCTCACGGGACGATACCTCTGGCCTATTTGTTGTTATCCTCGATTAGCCCTGTACTTATGGCTATCATTTTGAGCAACATAGGTTGTGTTATTATATCTGGCGTAGTTCTAACGGCAGAGAGGCCTCAGAAGGTTGACTAGGCCTGAAATAGGTTACCCTTTTTCGCAAACCCAAAAGTAACGAAAGAGAAAAGACCAGAAACCAGTATTCAGAAATCAGTATTCAGAGATTAGGGATTAGGGATTAGGGATTAGAGATTAGAAACCTTGAACTTTAAACCCTGAATGAACAACTCATAATTCATAACTCTTAACTCTTAATAAAAATAGTACCGGGCACCCCCTAGTTTGTTCTCCAGGAAACGCTTATAGGGTTCCTTATGAATCGTCAAAAAGAGTTTCGTTAAAAATGCCGGATATTGCGACCACCGGATTTTTCACCACTAAATTGATCGAACTTATACGTAAAACTCATCATAAAATACTGTTGCAACACGGTTCCCTGAAAATCTTGGATAAAGTCCTGCCCTGTGGTTCTTCTGGTATTTATATTCTGATTCAAAAGATCATAGGCCAAGAGCTTTACCGTTCCACTTTTTTTCATGACTTGTAAGCCCAAGCTCATATTCCAAAAAACAGCATCTTTATCAAAGCCCGGACCAACGTTCCCGTTGTAATTATAACTGATATCATTACCCCAAATCAGGTTCTTTGGCCAATATGTAATTCCCTTCAATTGCAAATTATGGGCCATGAATTTTATATTTTCAAAACTGTCCACATTGTATTTGGTGGTATTGAAGGATATCATATAACCGGGTTCTATTTCAATCAAATCCTGAAAATTAAAGGAAGTCGTTATCGCTGGGTTGATAGAAGTTCTTTTTGTTTCCAATCTTACACCATTGGTAAACACTATATTCCTACTTACATTAATAGAAGGTCTAATATTGAGTTTAGCCGTAAATGTACTGTCTTTTCTTATTTGTTTGGAATACTCTATACCGCCATAGCCGTCATAATTACCATTTAAATTGGTATATGTGGTAGTTCTTAACAAATTCTCATCCGTAGTGGTAACCGCTGAAACATCATCTTTCCGAAAGTCTAGACTTGCATACATAAAAATACCTGTACGATTTTTCCAATTATAGCCATCGTAATTTAAATCTACCTTATGGGATACCGAAGGTGCCAGATTGGGATTACCAATAACTATATTCAATGGATTGTTTACATTGGGAATAGGCTGTAATTGGTTTACCGATGGAATACCTAGATTGGTATTATACCTTAACGATATCCGTTTGTTCTCTCCTAAAGTATAGGAGGAGGATGCAGCAAACAATAGCTTATTATAGGCCTTTGAAAAGGAAGTGTTCTGCAGCATATCCTGATTGTCCAAATCAGTGTTTATATAATTTGCGGTTATTAGAAATTTCAGTTTTTCCCCATTGCCCATCAATCCAAGCGAAGGTTGCTGTTGGATATTTTGAAAACTAAAGTCGGAACTCAAGGTTTCATTAAAAATGGAGAAATCTCCAGTTGTATCGTTGAAATCAAAAACTTGTTTGGAGTTATTTTGTTTAGTGTTCCTGTATACATACCCAAAATCCAAAAACAGTTTTTTTGCCAAGGGTTGCCTATATGCAACTCCTAATTCATATCGATCATTGGTATTGTCAACATTGGAGACTTGGTTTAGGATATCCTCATCGGCATCATTACCAAACACCTCTTGAAGTGAATTTAGATTGGAAATGCCCTTGTTTTCAGAATTTGTATTATTAAAGGAAAATCGGATAAATCTTCCCATGGGGTCCAATTTCTTTAAAATGTGCAATTCGTTGGAAAAATTACGCTGTAGTGCGTCATCCTCCGTTTCGGTTTTATTGCCATTAATGAGGTTTCCATCCTCGTCCGTGGAAACGGTATTCCTTACATTAAATGAATTTGCTTGGTTTACGCCCAAGGACGGTTGCAAAGAAATACGCAACGTTTTATCCATATTAAATTCCAAATTCGCCGAACCTTGATTAGAATTGGTAGTACCCTTAAAATTAGACTCACTGTCCGTAAAAAAACGCCTATCGGGCAAAATAGTTTCACGAGCCGTTTTTTCATCGTTAAAAGAATCACTGTAGGAAAAAAAATAATTTCCGTTCACCACATACTTTCCCCTGTCCTGATTTGCATAACTGGCCCCTAAAGTAGAAGAAGTTGTAATCCCCTGTCCAAAACCGGAAGAAAGTCCACCTGCAGAAAACCCTCCTTGCCTATTAAAGGATGCACCCCCCCTGGAGCTACCTACCATATCATAAATTTCATCGAAAGAAAAACTTGTGTTATTTATATTATTGCTACTGGCGATAAAGCTTATACGTTCCTTGTCATTAAAAGAGTTCAAAAGTCCATTGGCCTGATAGGTATCATCAGTTCCATATCCTGCAGCAAGTCTCCCCAAATACCCCTTGTTCTTGTTTTCTTTTACGGTTAAGTTGATGGTCTTGTTTTCCCCGTTCCCAGCTTCTCCCGTAAACTCTTGCGCCTTTGTTTTGGTATCCGTGATCTGGACTTTGTCTATAATTTCTTTGGGCAAATTTTTGGTAGCAACCTTAGGGTCATCATTAAAAAAAACTTGGCCATCTACCAATACCCTATCCACCCCCTTTCCGTTGACCGTAATTTTACCCTCACTATCAATAGCCACTCCGGGCATTTTTTTTAGCATATCCTCCACAGTAGCATCCGGTCTGGTCCTAAAGGAGTCCGCGTTGAACTCCAACGTATCTTTCTTTATCCGAATAGGAGCTCTTTCCCCAATGAGGTTTACCCCTTCCAATTCTTGGGCATGCTCCTGCAACTGTACCGTTTTTAAATCTATCCTTGATTGTACATCAATTTTTAAGGCCAAAGGCTTATACCCATTGAACAAAAAGAAAACATTGATTTTCTTATATCCCGTTTTTCCTTGTAGTTCAAAGAAACCGTCCTTGTCCGATATGGTGTATGCTATTAGGCTGCTATCTTGGATAGATTCCGCAAATACGGTAGTTGCCGCTAGAGATGATTTGCTGTGGGAATCTACCACTTGCCCTCTTATACTGAATTCTTGGGCAAAGGAAGATGAAAAAGCAGAAACGCTGAGAAGAAGAGCTAATAAAACTCTCTGCATGAATTGATTGGTTTTGGTTTTGGTTTGGTAAATTTTTTCTAAAAATAGAACAACCTAAAAGGAATATATCTAGCCTTAACATAAGTTTATGTGCCTGTAATTGACTTACAAATCATAACTTTCTCAACCCATAACCAACTCTTAACTCCTAACCTATATACGTTCATGGACCATCAAAGACTTTGAACTAAGACAAAAGACGAAAGAGAAAAGAAAAAAGACCAGAAACCAGTATTCAGTATTCAGTATTCAGAAATTAGAAGTTAGAAGTTAGAAGTTAGAAGTTAGAAATGATACCACTGCCGACCGTCACTGCCTGATGAAGACTATCTTTCCAAAGACCGAAGACAAAGGAAAAAAGAGAAAAGATGAAAGAAAAAAGACCAGAAATCAGTATTCAGTATTCAGAGATTAGGGATTAGGGATTAGGGGTTAGGGATTAGGGATTAGAAACTAAAACCTTGAACTTTAGACCTTGAACTTTAAACCTTGAGCTTTAGACCTTGAACTTTAAACCTTGAACTTTAAACCTTGAATGTACAACTCATAATTCATAACTCTTAACTCCTAACCTATGTACCCCCATCAACCGTCAACGACTTTGAACCAAGACCAAAGACAAAGGAAAAAAAAGAAAAGATGAAAGAAAAAAGACCAGAAACCAGTATTCAGTATTCAGAAATTAGAAGTTAGAAATGATACCACTGCCGACCGTCACTGCCTGCTGAAGACTATCTTTCCAAAGACCGAAGACAAAGGAAAAAAGAGAAAAGATGAAAGAAAAAAGACCAGAAATCAGTATTCAGAGATTAGGGATTAGGGATTAGAAACCAAAACCTTGAACACATGACTCTGAACTCTCAACTCTCAACTCTGAACTCTGAACTCTGAACTCTGAACAAACCTACTTCTTGCGCATAAAAATAGTTACGGGCACTCCCGTAAAATCAAAATTTTCCCGCAGTTTGTTCTCCAGGAAACGCTTATAAGGTTCCTTAACATATTGGGGCAAATTACAGAAAAAAGCAAATTGAGGATAGGGTGTCGGCAATTGTGTGCAGAATTTAATCTTCACATATTTTCCCTTATTTGCGGGCGGGGTGGTCTGCTCTATAATAGGCAACATCACGTCGTTCAATTTTCTGGTGGGAATTCTTTTAGAACGATTTTTATAGACGTCAACAGCGGTCTCTATTGCTTTAAAAATACGTTGCTTCGTCAGTACCGAGATAAAGAGGATAGGAACATCCGTAAAAGGTTCTATCGCTTCTTTAATTTTTTCGGTATAATTTTTAACGGAATGGGTATCCTTATCGGCCAGATCCCATTTATTGACCAAAATCACGATTCCTTTATTATTGCGTTGGGCTAGCCAGAAGATATTCGCTACCTGTCCGTCAAAACCGCGAGTGGCATCCAATAACAGCAAACAAACATCACAATGCTCTATGGCCCTTACCGACCGCATTACGGAATAAAACTCCAAATCTTCCCGTACTTTGGCCTTCCTGCGGATACCTGCCGTATCCACCAAGTTAAATTCGAATCCAAAACGATTATATTTCGTATCGATACTATCCCTTGTAGTCCCGGCAATATCGGTTACAATATAGCGTTCCTCACCGATCAAGGCATTGATAAACGAGGATTTTCCGGCATTGGGTCTTCCCACTACGGCAAAACGGGGCAATTCCTCGGTTTCTTCTTCATGTTCCGGCAATACCGCTACCAGAGCATCCAACAACTCCCCGGTTCCACTACCATTAATGCTGGAAAGTGTAAAATACTCTCCCAATCCCAGCGAATAGAATTCCACCGCATCCTCCGCACGTTTCGCATTATCTACTTTATTGACGGCCAGAAAAACGGGTTTGTCCACTCTTCGTAACAACTTTGCCACATCCTCGTCCATTCCGGTAATACCCGTTTCTACATCCACCATAAAAATAATGGCATCGGCCTCCCCTATGGCCAATTCTACTTGCTTATCGATTTCCTGTTCAAAGATATCGTCGCTACCGAGCACATAACCCCCGGTATCGATAAGCGAAAACTCCTTACCGTTCCAATCGCTTTTTCCATAATGGCGGTCACGCGTAACGCCGCTAACGGCATCTACGATAGCCTCCCTACGTTGGATCAAACGGTTAAAGAAAGTAGATTTACCTACATTAGGTCTTCCCACAATGGCCACAATAGCACTCATGCTTCTTTATTTTGCGACAAAAATACCATTTATATCCGAAGAAAAAATGCTATATTATTCTGCATTAAGAATTTGATGTTGTGAAAACTTTACCCAATAATGTTGTTTTAAGACCACGGTTTCAACTGCAACTGGACGAACCTAAGGAAACTATTCTTCAATCTTTTGAGAAAATCAAAAGAAAGCCCTTTTTGATCAAACGTGTGGACGACCATGTCTTTATAAAACTCAACGCTGAGGAAACGCATTTTTGGTCACCACAACTACATTTGGAAATCAATGAGAATGAGGAAGATGAACACAGTTCCAGACTTTATGGATTGTTCGGTCCTAACCCTACCTTATGGACCTTTTTTATGTTCCTGCATTTTGGGATAGCCACCCTTTTTATAATTTTCGGTATCTGGGGATACTCCAACTGGGCACTGAACAAACCCTATGGCATTCAACTGGGGGTTATGATCTTTATGGTGTTTATATGGCTGGTACTATATGTAGCCGGAAGGGAAGGGAAAAGAAAGGGTAGGCCCCAAATGAACAGTCTATACCTTTTTATGGAAGAGGTATTAAAGAACCATTCGTTTTCTTTGATCGGATAAAAAAAGGGCGGGATTTTAGAATCCTACCCTCTTTCGCCGAATAAAAAGTTATCATTTGCTAGGCTATCCTTAATTCTCGTAGAAAGATACGGTACCGCTATCCTCGTTGCTTACCATCAATAAATCTTTTCCCGTTGGGCTATCGGCAGCGGGAATTACAAAGATTCCTTCGGGTGCTTCATCCCCTGGTGTAGCCAATAGTTGTATAAATTGTGGGGCGGCCGGATTTGTAATGTCATAGACCAATATCTGATCGTTGCGTTCCAACCCTACAAAAAGCACATAGCGCTCATCGGCCAAATTAAGTATCGTCACTGCTTCCGGTTCACCGCCTTTGGCATCACTTCTGCCATCATCGTCATTAAATCTATCCGGGGTAAGTTCAAGTGTTCTGGCCGCTATTTCATTACCACTGTCATAGACCATATGACCCGCCGTATCCCAAACGGTAAAGGAACGTGCCCCAAAGGACACAATTTCATCAAAATCGCCATCACCGTCAATATCCCCGTTCGCATTGGTCACCTCCAATCTTCCCAGATTAGCTTCCATTTGTAGCATGGCCGCATTGGGGAAAATCGTAGCATCCAAAACCAGATCTTCTACCCGTAACTCCTCACTAAAGCCATCATAATCCCGTGCATCGCCCTCATTCGCGGTTACCAGATAACCCAATCCGTTTATTTTGGCAAATGCTATGGCATCTGGTTGGAACATTCCAAAGGCAGGAACATTTCTTAGTACTTTAATATCATCACTATCACTTGGGTCTATTTCATTTCCGGGAAGCGAATAGTCCTTAAAGCCCAAAGGCAAAATGTCGGTAATTTGCTTGGATACGATATCTACAACTGCAATACCGTTGTTTTCCTGTAGGACTACAAAGGCAGTCTTAGAATCGTCCGAAACCGCTATAAATTCAGGTTCTACGTCTTGGGCCAAGGTAGCACCCGGTCCGAACACTCGGAATCCTTCAGCTTCCAAAGCTGCTTCTTGGGCGTTAAAGGCATCGAATTCCAAATTGGTCGTATTTCCGTTTATAACTTCAATAATACTCACCGATCCTTTGGGATCTATAGTATATTCATCATTGGGCTCGGCCTCGTTGGCCGCTAGGATATAACTACCATCAGGGGTAAAGGTTACCATATCGGGCAAAGATCCGGTAGTATAGCTTGTAATCAAAGTTTGGGTTTCCGTATCAAATAATAGCACCCGCCCCGGGTCTTGCGAAACAGGGGCTTCTACGGCAACGGCCAGCAAACCATCCATTACCGAGACGCTATTTGGGGCCCCACTAGCACTAATGTCTAT